>NZ_CADEFI010000040.1:0-21118 GCF_902826555.1 uncultured Hyphomicrobium sp. | reverse complement strand
CCTTTTTTGTTTCAGACCTGCGATCGGAGAGGTGGCGTCGCGGCTCAGAACGCGCCGACCGCAATGGCCGCCACGAAGCCGAACGACAGCAGCGCCGCCAGAATGTTCAGTCGCATCGACAGATCCATCGTTGCCTCCCACCGGCGATGCCGGGCATTGGATTGAGAGATGCGGTGCACCGGGCGCAAAGTGAGCCCGTCGGGACGAAAGAGAATACTGCGCAAAAAAGTTCCTCTGCCCAAGCAAAAAAGTATCGTGCGCCGCAACACTCCTGCGTTGCT
This sequence comes from uncultured Hyphomicrobium sp., assembly GCF_902826555.1. GTDB lineage: Bacteria > Pseudomonadota > Alphaproteobacteria > Rhizobiales > Hyphomicrobiaceae > Hyphomicrobium_C. The sequence goes on along the minus strand of NZ_CADEFI010000040.1, from coordinate 20,837 downwards.
GCGTGAGCGCGCAAAAATTTCCCTCTGAGTTTCGCGAGACTTTGCTCCGTGCTGCGCCGCGGCCCGCGACGCTCGGATTTATTTTTGATAAGTGCCGGGAATAGGCACCTCGGCTGTCAGCGGCCCAGGAACTGCGGCTTGCGCTTCTCGAGAAAGGCGCGCCGCCCTTCCGCATAGTCGGCGCTCTCGAAGCACGCTGTCACCGCCGCATCGAGCGCCCCCGTGTCGGGATGCTCGGGGTGCCGCACGAGCTCGTCGACGGTGAGCTTCGCCGCACGCACGGTCAGCGGCGCGTTGCCGGCAATGTCGTCTGCGAGCGCGCGCACGGCGGCCTCGAGCTCCCCCGTTTCGACGAGCCGGTTGACGAGACCGATGCGGAGCGCCTCGTCCGCCGAGAAGCGCCGCCCCGTAAAGATCATTTCCTTGACGAAAGCCGGCGGCGCAAGTGCAAGCAGCGGTGGCACCCACCGCGCATTGTAGCCAAGCCCGAGCTTGGCGGCCGGAATGGCGAACTGCGCCCGGGGATCCGCAAGGCGGAGGTCCGCACAGGCGGCAATGGCGAGTCCGCCGCCGAGACAGAAGCCGTGGATCATGGCGACGATGGGCTTCTTGGCCGCCAGCAGGGCCGAGAAGGCCTCGTGATTGAGCCGGTCGTAGTCGGCCGCGGCAGCCCCCGCCCGCGCGGTCTCGAACTCCGAGATGTCCGCCCCCGCCGAGAAAGCGCGCGAGCCGGCCCCGCGTAGCACGATCACTCGCACGCCCGGCGCGCTCTCCGCCGCTCGCACATGCTCCGGGATCTTGCCCCACATGCTGGCCGTAAAGGCATTCATCCGCTCGGGGTTGTCGGCCACGATCCAGGCGATGGCGCCCTCGATCTCGAGCTTGAGGTCCGGTGCGGCGGCAGGCGGTTCGGTCATGGGGCTCTCGATGGCTGGGGAAGCCGACATTGCGGCCCGATCGCCCACGGCGCAACGCGGCCACACGCCCCAAGGGCGCCTTTTGCACCAAAGACGCCGCAGCTCCGCGGGGGGACGAGTTGGAGCTATCCCACTGTGCTGCCATTAAAGATTGACGGAACCGGCGGGCATGGGTACCCCCTTGTCGCATAATCAGGCCAAGATCCGTCTGCCTGCGGAGCCGTATCCAACATATAATGGGGATCGGCCCCTCGCCGACAACGGGACGGCCCGGTCCACCCGCGGCAGACAGCGTGTGCTGGTCCGACGGGTGTAAGGAGTAACGGACATGAGCAGCGCCAAGCATACGCTGGCCGGCAAGCCCGAGCGGCGCGCGAGCCCGCAACGGGCGGGCGACGATGCCATTTGGCAGCAACTCCGCAAGGAGGCCGAGGCGGCGATGGCCGCCGAGCCGGCGCTCACCGGCTTCATCTATGCCACCGTGGTCAGTCACGATCAGCTCGACACCGCCATCTGCCATCGCATCGCGCAGCGCCTCGGTCATGCCGACGTCGACGCCGGGCTCATCATGCACACGTTCACCGACGTCCTGGCTTCGCAGCCTGACCTCGGCAACGCCTTCCGCTCCGATCTCGCAGCCGTCCTCGATCGCGATCCCGCGACCACGCGCTACCTCGATCCGTTCCTCTACTTCAAGGGCTTCCACGCCCTCGTCACCTATCGCTTTGCGCACGAGCTTTGGCGCCAGGGACGGCACGACTTCGCGCTTTACCTGCAGAGCCAGGCCTCGCGCATGTTCGCAGTCGATATCCACCCCGCCGCGCGCCTCGGCAAGGGCTTGATGCTCGATCACGCCACAGGCGTCGTCATCGGCGAGACGGCGACAGTCGGTGACAACTGCTCGCTGTTGCATGCCGTCACGCTCGGCGGCAGCGGTAAGGCCGTCGGCGATCGCCATCCGAAAATCGGTTCCGGTGTGCTGATCGGCGCCGGTGCCAAGGTGCTCGGCAACATCCACGTCGGCAATTGCTCGCGCATTGCGGCCGGCAGCGTCGTGCTGCAGGACGTGCCGCCGCATGTGACGGTCGCGGGTGTTCCGGCACGTGTCGTCGGTTCCGCCGGAGCGGCCGAGCCCGCGCGTGCCATGGATCAAACGTTCGTCGCCGTGGACTCTTCGCTGGGGCCGGACGACTACGCGATGCTGTAAGTCACTATCGGACATAGGAAGAGAACGAGAGGAACGCGCGGTGAAGAAAGACGAGTTGGCCAAGCTGCAGGCATATCTCAGGAAGACGTTCGGGGCGCCGAAGCTTGAGGTGCGTCCGCAGCCCAAGAAGGAAGATATGGCCGAGGTCTTCATCGGCGGCGAGTTCGTCGCCACCCTCTATCGCGAGCTGGACGAGGGCGAGGTTTCCTATCAGTTCCAGATGGCAATCCTCGAGATGGATCTCGAGGAAGCGTAATGGCCCTCTACGAATTGGATGGCGTTTCCGTCGCGACGCCCGCCGACGGCAACTATTGGGTTGCGCCGAATGCGGTTGTGGTCGGTAAGGTCGCCATCGAGACCGACGCCAGCGTTTGGTTCGGCGCCGTGCTGCGCGGCGACAACGAGCTGATCCGCGTCGGCGCCCGCTCCAATGTGCAGGATGGCTGCGTGCTGCACACCGATCCCGGTTTCCCTCTGGATATCGGTGAGGACTGCACGATCGGTCACATGGTCATGCTGCACGGCTGCAGCATCGGTCGTGGCAGCCTGATCGGCATCGGATCGATCGTCTTGAACGGCGCTAAGATCGGCGAGGAATGCCTTATCGGCGCCAACACGCTGATCCCGGAGGGCAAGGTGATCCCGCCGCGTTCGATGGTTCTGGGCTCGCCTGGCAAGATCATTCGCGAGTTGACGGACGACGACGTCGCCCGTTTCGGCAAAGGTGCCGGCCGCTACGTCGCCAACTGGAAGCGCTTCAAGGCCGGCCTCAAACCGCAGCCATAAGTCCGTCCTCCCCGCTCCGCACAAAAAATTTGAGCCGGATGCGAGGGGGTCGCATCCGGCTCTAGTTGAGCCCGGTTGGGGGGCAGGGCAGGGGGAGCCCGGGCTCGAGTCAAACGAACGTGTCGTGCAGTGTCCTATTGGCCTTCACGCACACCGGCGATGGCATCGGGAACCGAGCGATCGTTGGCATCGAGTGAAACCCACACGCGCGGGTCGAGGTACGACTGGCGCATAATGAAGTAATATCCGGAAGCGTTCCAAAGGCGGACGTCGTCGACCTTGTTGTCGAGCACGAAGTCGCCCTGTGCCGTTCTCGCGGTCAAAACGGCATGTCCTTCGCCCTTCTCGTCGCGCACCACCGTGAGCAGGAGCGAGCTCTTGGGCCAGCCGCGCGACAGAAGCATCTTCTGTTTCAGGAGCGCATAATCTTCGCAGTCGCCGCGGTCCGTCGGGTATGTCCACAGCTCGCTGACGCCGTAGATCTCTTGATCCGTCGCCGGCGCGATGGCGTGGTTGGCCCAGCGATTGACCTCGTCGAGTTCGCTCAAGCGCTCGGGCGTGGGCTGAAAGCGTACGTCTTCGATGCGCTGGGGAGCGCAATCGGTGGCATGCGTTTCGCAGAAGCGCACGAAACCATAAGGCGGCTGCGACGGTCCGAAAACGCGCATGAAAGGGGAATTGGTGGACAGGGCGGCCCGGGAAACCGAGTGATCCGCCATGGCACCCGACGGTCCTGCGATCACCGCCAGAGTGCCTGCAATGCACGCTACGAGACGCTTCATACTCACTACCCCTACGAACCCTCTTACGCAGACCAACATACGCGAGAAATGTCGTGGCCCTCTGAAGTACGCCCCCAGAAATCGAGCAAAATTTGAGCTAAATTGGTGTTCCCCACGGGACATCTCCATCGTGCCCCATCAGCCGAAATATCGCCGCAATGCTTCGGGATCCGGGATGTCGAGGAATTGCACGCCGATACCGCGGTCGTGGTATCGCATGACCTTGCAACGCAATTTGCCGAACATCACCACCTCGCCGATGGGCGGGCGTGCCTCCGTGCCGATGGAGGCTCCTGAGAGCGACACGTCGAGCACCTTGCACGCAACGGGGGTGCCGTCGGCAAGGATGAGCGTTGACGTTTTGTTAGCCACGGCGATGCGTTGGTGGCGGCGTCCGAAGGCGCTCCCCAGCTCGTCCTTGTTGATCAGCCAAGTGATCTGGGCGGCGAGTTTTTCGCGCTTGTGCTGGCTGGCGCGCAGCGCAATCGAAAATCCGCCGTCGAAAATACGGACGACTTGGCCCTCTACGCCGCCGATTTCATCCAGATAGGCGACAATGCGTTCGCCCATCTCGACCTCGACGGGCGACATCAGGGATGCACCACCGACCGAGATATCGTTGAGCCTGCAAGGAAACTCTTGCTTGTTGGCGCGCATGAAGCGGCCCAGGAGGGCGAGCGTATAGCGCTTGTGGCGCCGCCTGTCGGGCACGATCCGCGCATCGAGCCGAAGCGTCGGCTTAAGGGTGCTGGCTGAACTATGCGACATGGACGAAATCCGCGCGTTACTGAAGCAACAACCTCCACGAGCTCGGAACGGCGCAACAACCGTTTTCGGCCCCTGAAGTCCCATATTGGAACAGCAGACTTAATGAACGCCTAACCGCTGCCCCGTACTTGCACGAGGGCATTGAGCCGCGCCGGCCGCACACACGAGAACGCGCGAGGAAGCGCAAGAGTTTCCGGGGGCTATGTAGATAACAGGTCACATCAAGAGAATTGCGCAAGCGCATGAAAAGACAACTGGCCGAAGCGTCAGAGGCCCTTGCCTTCGTCACCTCCGGTGCGCTCCAGCCCGCCCTGGTAGACGCGGAATTGGCGCCGACCCTGACGTACGATGCGTGCCACGCGCACATGCGGGTGGAGTGGAAGCTGCCGTTCGGCGAACGGGGCCAGATCCGGCGGCGTCCCGCCCGGCCAGACCGGCTCGGCCGCCAAGAGCCGGAGCCGCCGTATGTGGACGCTACGCGAGGCGTCGGCCTCATCCAGCGGCACCAGCAGGCAGAGCAGCCGGTCGATGGCCTGGCCCGTATGCATCAGCGGGAGGATGAGCAACTCGAAGGGATAAGATGCCGGCGTTGAGCGCAAATCACCAGGATCGCTCATGATTTCCGCGTCACCCGTGAACAGGCCGACGCGCCCGAGGTCGGCAATGGCCGCCATGTGGTGCTCGAGAAGGCCGCGATCGCCTTCTCCCCAGCACGAGAGAAAGTCTTGCGCTTTGACGTCGAGCCCGAACCGGGCCGCGACGCGTGTGCCTGCAAGACGGAAACGGAAAGTCCCGCGGTCGGCGCGTTCGAGAATGAAGGTATCGAGCAGGAGATCGGCGATGCGGGCCGGCTGGATCTCGAGCCGGCGCGGCGCGGGGCGGTCGCCACGCACCTCGTTCCAGTAGGCATAGAGTGCCTGGGTCGCCGGGTGTCTCATTTCGGTCTCTGCCACGGGCACGCAACCATCCTGCGGCGCTGCAGAGGCCTGCGGCGCCGTGCTCCAGAGCGGTCGCTCTCGAGATTTCGGGCTCGAAAGGGTGTCAGAACGAGCCTTGCCGTCGACAAGAGCAGCTTCCGTGCCATATGCACGTGGACGTGCGGAACTTCGGCTCAGGACCCCGGGTACGATCGTCGTATCGTTAAGGCGGCGGCTGAACAGGTGCCGCTCCGCTGCTGCCCTTGAACCCAGGAGATCCGTGTGTTCCCAACGGCGCCGTCCGACGAGCCCATCTTCAACGTGCCGAGACCCGTTCTCTTGGTTCTGGCCCTGCTGGTGCTTGTGCACCTCGTGCGCCAGCTGCTGCCGGAGCTCGACGATCTGTGGTTGGTGTTGGCATCGGCATTCATTCCTGCCCGCTACGGTGCGATGGGAGCCGATCTGCCCGGAGGCGAGGTTGCGCTCTTCACGTCGCCCTTCACGCACTTGGCTGTGCATGGCGACTGGCTTCATCTGGCATTGAACTCCGCCTGGTTGCTCGCCTTCGGCGGTGCAATAGCGCAGCGGACCGGAGCGCTCAGGTTCTACATTTTTTTCCTCGTCAGCGGCCTCGGTGGCGCAGCCGCCTTCTACCTCGCCAACAGCGATCTCATGCAACCTATGATCGGTGCGTCGGGAGCCATCTCCGGGCTCATGGGCGGCGTTGTGAGGTTTCTGTTTCCCGCTCTGGATTCAGGGGGTTTTCGGCGTCTGCGAGAGGCCCCGCGCTCGGTTCGGCTGATGTCGCTCGGCGAAGCATTGACGGACCGGCGCATCCTCGCCACGAGTGCAATTCTGGTTGTTATAAACGTGCTGACGATTGTCGGTTTTGGCGCTGCACAAAACGGCGCTGGAATTGCTTGGGAAGCCCATCTCGGAGGCTACGTACTAGGGCTTTTTACTTATGGTCTTTTCGATAACGTCTCGCATTTGCAAGATGAACCGCAACCAAATGTCGATTGAAACTCTTGCGCGCGATGCGTGTTTGCATCACTCTCAATGGGTGAGTTTGTCTGCGCGTGAGAGAGCAGGCAGTCGACCCAAGAAGGCAAAATTTAACAACGCCCGCGGCGTCGAAGCGAAGAATAGACAGGTGGCGGAGGATAAAACTTCCGCTTGAATACGATCTGGCGAAAGCGGGCGGGAGGATACGTTCATGAACGTCGCATCGATATTGAAATCGAAAGGAAGAGCGGTCTCGACCGTAAGGCCGAACGCAACTTTGCTCGACGTCACGAAAAAACTCGGCCCTAAAAAGATCGGCGCAGTCATTGTCGTGGGTGAAAACGGTCTCGTTACCGGCATCATTTCCGAGCGCGATGTCATACGCGCGATTTCGGATCATGGCGCAGCCGCACTCAGCATGATGGTGTCCGAGGTCATGACCCGCTCCGTGGTCGCGTGCCAGGAGACCAGCGAGCTCGACGAGCTCATGGAGATGATGACGAAGGGACGCTTCCGTCATCTCCCCGTGATCGAGGACGACGCCCTGGTCGGCATCATCTCCATCGGAGATGTCGTCAAATACCACATCGCCGAGGTCCAGATGGAAGTCTCGGCCATGCGCAATTATCTCGCCACCGGCTGAGACCGGGCGAGACGATCGCACGAATTGAAACGGCGCATCCGAGGCGGGTGCGCCGTTTTTCGTTCCGCGCGGGTGTCGGCTTCAGATGACGGTCACTTGCGTGTCGTCGTGCGCCTGATGGCGTACATCGAGTTCGCGCGTCAGGTCCTCGATCTCCCGCTTGGCCGCGGCTTCACCGCGCGCGATCAGCTCATCGGCCCGATGGAAGTCGAACAGCCCGATGCCGTGCAGCCTGGGACTGATCATGGAGTCGGGGGGATCGCCCGCGAGCCGCGAGCGCGCGATGCGGTCTTGGACGATGTTGAAGGCATCCACCATCACCGTCGAGATGCCGGGCACGTCTTCGCCGCGCCCGAGGATCTGCCTCTGCAGCAGCTGGCGGACGCCGACCCCGTTCTTGGCGGTCACCGGCGGGGCGGCCTCCAGCTCCTGGTCCGACTCCGGCATGGGGTTGATGTTCGAGATCGTGCCACGGTTCGAGATGTCGATATTGAGATTGACCGCGATCACATAGCGCGCGCCGAGCGCCCGGCACACGGAAACGGGGATGGGATTGACGAGCGCACCGTCGAACAGCCAGCGCCCTTCCACCTTCACGGGCCTGAACACGCCGGGCAGCGCATAGGAGGCACGCACCGCTTCCACCAGGTTTCCGCGCGACAGCCACACTTCGTGTCCGGTTCCGATCTCGGTCGCAACCGCCATGAAGCGGCGCGGCAGCTCCTCGATTCTGAGGTCGCCGAGCTGCTTGCGCAGACGCTCACCGAGCCGGTGCCCGGTGATGAGTCCCGTGCCGGACAGATTGAAATCGAGATACCCGAGCACGCGGCGGCGCGTCAGCTCACGCGCAAATTCCTCGAGCTGGTCGAGCTGCCCGGCGATCTCGCAAGAGCCGACGACGGCTCCGATAGACGTTCCGGCGATGATGTCGGGCTTGATCCCGGCTTTCTGGAGGGCGCGCAGTACACCGATGTGGGCCCAGCCGCGGGCAGCACCCCCGCCGAGCGCCAGTCCGATCTTGACCTTGCCTGCGCCCGAATTGCCGTTGGCCATGGCAGACTCCACTCTTCGGCTCTCCCTTTGGGATGTTTGCCGATGCAATCCTTTGTGGAACCCAGGCACTAGCGAGCGTCGGGATCCCCTCAACCCTTAATTGGACACTACCAGATTCCGATTAAAGGCCCCCTACCAACGATGTGATACAAAATGAGGAATCGTTGCTGCGCTGCAGCTTGTACGGGAACGCGACACGAGGGGAAAAGTTGCCGAAAGCGCGCACGGTCGACCGGGCCCGGGCCTAGGGGTCTGAGCGGGTGAGCCGGTCAGCTCCGCCCCCGAGCGGGATAGAGCGGTAGAAGCAGCTCCGTGCGCCCGTATGGCAGGCGACGCCCGCTCCCCCCACCACGACCCGGAGCCAGATGGCGTCCTGATCGCAGTCGACCCGGGCTTCCCGGATGGCGAGCGTATTGCCGCTCTCTTCGCCCTTTTGCCACAGCCGCCCGCGCGACCTGCTCCAAAAATGGGCCGTCCCCGTATCGAGAGAGAGCCTGAGCGCCTCGGCGTTCATCCACGCGAACATCAGCACCGCCCCGGTGCTGTAGTCGGTTACGATGGCGGCAATCAGCCCGTCGGCGTCGAACTTGGGCGCCAGCGCGAGGCCCTGCTCGACATCCGCCGTGGTGCCGCGCGCAGAAAACGGAGAGGATGGGCTGTCGGTCATAAAGGCTCCAACGGTGGCACCGCCGCCATGCAACTCGAATGGCCGGGCGAGAGGCCCTATATAGAGGCGAAAGCGAAAGGCCGAAAGGCAAGGGGATCAAAGGCACCCATGGCGGATCTCGACGACATCTACAACCAGAGGATTTTCGAGCTGGCAGCCGCGATCCCGCACGCTGCCCATCTCGACCACCCCGAGGCCACGGCCCGCGCTCATTCCAAGCTCTGCGGCTCCACCGTCGAGGTCGAGCTCAAGATGGAGGGCGACCGCATCGCCGACTTTGGCCAGACGGTAAAAGCCTGCCTCCTGGGCCAGGCTTCGGCCGCCATCGTCGGTCGCGAGATCGTCGGCACGCCCGCCGGCGAATTCCGAGCCGTCGCCGCCGCCATGCGCCGAATGCTGAAGGAAGGCGGCCCGCGTCCCGACGGCCGCTGGACGGATCTCGGTCTGCTGCAGCCGGTCAAGGATTACCCGCATCGTCACGCCTCCACGCTTCTGGTGTTCGAGGCCGTCGAGCGGGCCCTCGACGAGATCGAGGCGCGTCAGCAGCGGGCATCCGCAGCGCAATAAAATACGGGGACCTGGAAATGGCCGTGATTCACGATCCGATGCGCGTGCCGCCGCGCACGGGCACCATTTATCCGAAGCCCTTCGACGAAGGTTTCGACGGCCGCCTCAAGCGCGCGCTGACCGAGCGCCTCGGGCTGACCCAGTTCGGCGTCAATCTCACGACGCTGCAGCCCGGCGCCAAATCCTCGCACCGCCATTGGCACGAGAACGAGGACGAGTTCATCTACATGCTCGAAGGCGAGCTGGTTCTGGTCACCAAGGATGGCGAGCAGGTGCTGCGTCCGTCCATGGCTGTCGCGTTTGCGGCCGGTGACAAGAATGGCCATCAGCTCGTCAACAGGAGCAGCGCGCGGGCCACCTACCTCGAGATCGGAACCCGCGCGCAGGACGAGGACATCACCTACCCCGATATCGACTTGAGAGCCGAGAAGCGCGCCGGCAGGTTTCGCTTCTTCCGCAAGACCGGCGAGCCCTACGAATGAATCCGGCCAAGGCACTGCTCAAGGCGCCGATCCACCTCTACCGCTGGACCTTGAAGCCGCTGATCGGCCTCGAGTGTCGTCACCTGCCGACCTGCTCGGAATATGCCCTCGACGCCATCGACAGGAACGGCGCCTGGCGTGGCTTTTGGCTGACCATCGCGCGCCTCTCGCGCTGCCATCCCTGGGGAAGTGCGGGCTATGACCCCGCGCCCGACATCGCCCATGAGCACCACCCCCTGGCCCCCTGGCTTTACGGACGGTGGCGCGGGCCCCGTTGACCGCCACGCGGCGCCGGCGCCTCGTGTCGGTCAAAATTTAACGCCGAAATCTTAGCTCTAATGCACGCCGCACCCGCAAGGGGATCGTCTGCGTGATAGTTTGCAAGGCGGCACTGTGCCGGACACGAGCCGCGTCGGGGAATATGCGTTGAAGCGGAAGATTGCAGCCGTCCTTAAGGCCGAGATTGCCGGGTCAGAGGCCGCGCCGGTGGCGGGCGCACGCCTGACGGATGCGAGAGCCGCTGTCCGCATAGCGTCCGAGCGCAATGGCGGTCGCATGCTGCCGGTGGCCGCCGAGCCCGAGGCGCTGGTCGCCGAGTTTCAGAGCGCCGTCGAGGCCGTACGCGCCGCCGTCGATGTGCAGGCAACGCTGCGTGCGCGCAACAAGGGCTTGCCGCCGGTCGACCAACTCGCCTTCCGCATCGCCATTGCGATCGGCGAGGTCATCGAGGGCGCGGGAGATGTTCCCGAGGAGACGCTCTCCACGACCCAGCGACTGATCGGCCTTGCGGCGCCGGGCGGCGTCTGCCTCTCCCGCTCCGTACGCGACGCGGTCGTGAGCAAGCTCAAGCTTCACCAGCTCGATCTCACCATCGAGGGCGAGCGGCCGGAGCCAACCTCCCAGCACACGCTCGTCGAGCGGCCGAAAAAAGCGGCGGCATCCGCCGGCCGTTCCGTCGGGCTGAGTGATGTCGCGCGCAACGCCATCGCCGTCGCAGCTCTCGTCTTCAGTCTGGCGGCGATCGCGCTCTGGATGTTGGAGCGCCGGAGCGAAGCTCCGCCGCCCTCGGCCGGGGCGCCGCAGGCCGCGACGCCCGCGCCCGCCTCGCAGGCGGAGGTCAAGGCCAAGCCCGTGGCCGGGACCTTGGAATTCAAGCCCGCCTACGCGCCGGATCCGGCCGTCGTGCTCACGGCCCAACGCATGCTGCCGCAGGCCTGGAGCGATTGCCACGGCACGAGCGCCGACAAGGCGGTGGATGCATGCAAGCGCTTGCTCGATAGCGGCATCCCCAAAGGCGACGAGCTCGCCGACATCCAGATGTGGAACGGCAAGGCTCTGCGCGACCGCCACGAGCTGGACAAGGCGCTCGAAGCCTTCGACGCCTCGCTGGCGGCGAAGCCGACCGCGGAGGCCTACAGCCTGCGCGGCAATGTGCACTACGACAAGGGAACCTGGGACAAGGCCATTGCCGATTACGCGGAGACCATCCGTCTCGATCCCAAGAACGGCGAGGCCTTCAACAACCGCGCCTGGACCTACTATCGCGCCGGGCGTCACAAGGAGGCGCTGGCGGACGCCGACACCGCCGTGCGCCTGCTCGCCAAGGAGGCCTACGTCTGGGATACGCGCGGGCACATCCACGCCAAGCTCGGCAACCGCGATGCCGCGATCAGTGACTTCCGCGCCGCCCTTGCCATCGATCCGGCCAACGTCGCGAGCAGGGATGGCCTTACGAGCCTCGGTGTCAATTGACCATGCGCCAAGCGAGAGTCCGGGTGTTCCCGGCGGAACATCCGAGCCGGCTGGAAGCGAACTAGGATAGCGTAGAGACTTGCGCCAACTGTAGGGATCGCATCACCATGACCGGCCCCGCCACCACGCCTGCTGCGGCCGAGCGCTCGCCGGTCGTGCGCTTCATCCGCCGCACCGCCGCCGCGCTCCTGCTCGGCATCATCTTCTTCGGCATCCTCTGGGCCACCGTGTTCAACGCCGTGACGTCGGCATTCGTCGCATCGGGTGGTGCCGTCGTGCTGGTTGCGGGCTCGAGCGCCTCCGAGACCTTCCAGTCGATCTTCGAGGCCATCGCCGAGTTCATCCTCGGCATCTTCGGCGCCATCGCCGACTTCTTCTCGTCGATCTTCGACTGACGGTCCGGCGAAGCTAGTTGCCGGCAGCAGCCGTCAGCGGCAGCGTCAGACGCGCGAACGGTCCGTGCTCGACGAAGTTGTCGTGGTCGTCGCCGATCTGCGGAAAATCGAAAAAGCCCGCGATGAGTGGCGAGACGCGCTGATCCGTGTCGAGTGCGCCGAGCACGGCGTCGATGCGGTATCCGATGGTGAGGTTCCCAAACCCGATAGCGAACGACAGGCCGGCCTCGCCGCCGAGCGCTGCCACCGTGCGATCATCGTCGGCCTTGAACTGGAACGGAGGAAAGAGCGGATCGTCGAGCCGGCTTTTGAACGTCGACGTGCCGATGAGCGCTGCAACCGATCCGCCGCCCACGAAGCTCACGCCGTCGATCAGGGGAACGCCGCCGCGGAATCCGATCTTGGGGCCGATGCCGTGAAAATCATGCGACATGACGAGCGCGAACCCCGGCAGGCACCCGCACGACTCGCTGATCAGCGCCACGTCGCGTTCGATCGATGCGTACGTGATGCCGCCGTAGAGCTGAAGACGCCCGCCCGCGATCTGAAGCTCCTTGCCGATCTCGAGATCGAACATCGACGCCTCGGAATCGACCGTTGTGTGCGCACCGAGCACGCCCAATGGAAAACCACCAGGGGCGAAGGGAATTTGAGGTGCGAACGCGACGATGCCGGGTTCGATAAGGCCGCCCTTATCGTCGGCCGCAAGCCGGCGAAAGCGCACGGCCCCACTCCAGCCGTTGCTCAAGACGATGCCCAGCGTGGCAGCGCCGCCCCAGCCTTCGCCTTCGTCGAGCTTTTCTTCAGGTCCCGTGAGATCGAACACGGTCGGCGGGATGAGGCCGGCCACGAAATTGGACTCGCCGAAGACACGCTGCCCTTCCGCTTCGATGAAGACACCGGCAGGCGCCGCGACGGTTTGCGCCGACGCCGGAGCGCTGGCCAGAACGGCCACGCCCGCGATCGCGAAAATTGCAGACACGGCAATGGGATTGCGAATGTAAGGCATGAATCCTCCGAACCCAGAAAGTTGCTGAGTCCGGAGCCGAGTCAAGTCGCGCCGAGGGTTTCCCCACGCCCCGTGTCCGCACAGCACCGGCGGAGACGCTTGACTTTACGCCGATCTCCCCCGATTTACTCGTCCCGGTCTTACGTCGCACTCGTATGCGGCGATTGAGAGGAGCAGGAAAAATGTCGGAATCTCAGTCCGAAGTTACGATCACGTTCCCGGATGGCAAGGCCCGCAAGGTGGCCGCGGGAACGACGGGTCTCGAGATCGCGAAGTCGATCTCCCCGTCCTTGGCCAAACGCACGGTGGCCATGAGCCTCGACGGCGCGCTGGCCGACCTCGGTGACCCCATCAAAAAAGACGCGTCGATCAAGTTCGTGTCCCGCACGGACCCTGAGGCGCTTGAATTGATCCGCCACGACGCCGCGCACGTCATGGCCGAGGCCGTGCAGTCGCTGTGGCCCGGCACGCAGGTCACGATCGGACCCGTGATCGAGAACGGATTCTTCTACGACTTCGCCAAGCAGCAGCCGTTCGAGCCGGAAGACATTCCGAAGATCGAAAAGAAGATGGCGGAGATCATCGCCAAGAACGCGCCCTTCACGAAAGAGTTCTGGAGCCGCGAGAAGGCCAGGCAGGTCTTTCGCGACAAGGGCGAGACGTTCAAGATCGAGCTGGTCGACGCCATTCCGGCCGGCGAGGATCTGAAGATCTATCACCAGGGCGACTGGTTCGATCTCTGCCGCGGCCCGCACATGACGTCCACGGGCCAGATCGGCAAGGCCTTCAAGCTGATGAAGTTCGCCGGCGCCTACTGGCGCGGCGACAGCAATAACCCGCAGCTTCAGCGCATCTACGGCACGGCCTTCGCGACGGAAGAAGAGCTGAAGGAATACCTGCATCGCCTCGAGGAAGCCGAGAAGCGCGATCACCGGAAGCTCGGCCGCGAGATGGACCTCTTCCATTTTCAGGAAGAGGCGCCGGGCTCCGTCTTCTGGCACCCGAAGGGCTGGACGCTGTTTCAGACGCTGATCGGCTACATGCGCCGCCGCCTCGACCGCGAGGGCTACCAGGAAGTGAACTCTCCCGACATGATGGAGAAGCACTTCTGGGAGCTTTCCGGCCACTGGGAGAACTACGGCGAGAACATGTTCACGACTGTGCTCCCAGACGAGCGCGTGTTCTGCTGCAAGCCCATGAACTGCCCCGGTCATGTGCAGATCTTTAAGCACGGGCTCAAGAGCTACCGTGACCTGCCGTTGAAGATCGCCGAGTTCGGCAAGGTGCACCGCTACGAGCCGAGCGGCGCCTTGCATGGCATGCTGCGCGTGCGCCACTTTACGCAGGACGACGCGCACATCTTCATCACCGAAGATCAGATCATGGAGGAATGCCTCAAGATCAACGATCTGATGCTGTCGATCTACAAGGACTTCGGCTTCGAGGACATCTTCATCAAGCTCTCGACGCGCCCGGAGAAGCGCGTCGGTGCGGATGAACTGTGGGACAAAGCCGAAAAAGCGCTGGGCGACGTGCTGAACGAAGTCACGAAGCGCTCGAACGGCCGCGTGAAGACGGCGCTGCAGCCAGGCGAGGGCGCGTTCTACGGACCGAAGCTCGAATACGTTCTGAAGGACGCCATCGGCCGCGAATGGCAGTGCGGCACGACGCAGGTGGATTTCAATTTGGCGGGCCGCTTGGGCGCCTTCTACATCGACGAGCACTCGCAAAAGAAGACGCCGGTGATGATCCACCGCGCCATGTTCGGCTCATTGGAACGCTTCACGGGCATCCTGATCGAGAACTACGCCGGACACTTCCCGCTGTGGCTCGCGCCGCTGCAGATCGTCGTCGCGCCGATCGTCTCGGATGCCAACGACTATGCGCTGGAGGTGGTGGAGAAGGCGAAGGCGGCGGGTCTGCGCGTCGAGAGCGACTTGAGGAACGAGAAGATCAACCTCAAGGTCCGCGAGCACAGCCTTGCCAAGGTTCCGGTGATCCTTGTCGTCGGCAAACGCGAAGCCGAGGAGAAGAAGGTCTCCATCCGCCGCCTCGGCTCGCAGGATCAGAGCGTGCTTGGGCTCGACGAAGCGCTCGCGTCACTCGCGGCCGAAGCGACGCCGCCCGATTTGCGGTCGCCGTAGGTGCTTTCGTTGGACGAAGCCATCGCATCCTTGGCCGCCGAGGCGACGCGCGGTTTGCGTTGACACCGCGCTGAAACAGTCAGCATGTCACCGGCTTCAAGGCGCAAGCGATCGCATCTCGCAGCTCTTCCAATGAATACGGATTGGCGAGGACAGCGGCGCCGGGATAAAGCTCCGCAACGGCATTGCGCATTATGCTTGAGCAAATAATGACCGGGACATCGCGCCTCTGCAACGCGCGTATGACGGTATCGGCGATGCCGTTGTGCAGAACCAGTTCCACGACGGCGCAGTCAACCAAGCCTGCTTCTGCAACTTCCATTGCGTGGACCGACAGCGCGATCTCCGAAGCTACGATCTCACAGCCGAGTTCCCGCGCAACGAGCGACGCTTTGGCCGCTCCGCCGAGAATGAACAGCCTTGGGACTTGCTTACTTGGGACTTGCTTAAGCGTGGGAGGGACCGAGTGGAAACCATGCATCACGACAGGCTCCTAAAACACTAGCTGTCGGTACACGTGCGCTCATAATCGATAAGTATCAATGGGTTAATTGATGAAAGGAACCAATCGGCACCCATTGACGTATATAAGCAAAAGACTGATTTTGCATAAAATACACAAGTGACTAAATTTGAGTAAGAAAGCGGATCGCTTCGAGGAGAGTCGTGCCGTGACTTCCCATCGTGAACAGCGCCTGCAGATTATGCTCGATCCCGACGAGCTTCGGGCAATAGACGATTTTCGCTACGCTTTCAGGCTGCCGAGCCGGGCCTCGGCAGTGCGCGAATTGTTGAAGAGGGGATTGGCTGCGCTGGCGACCGGAGTTGCATCGGATGGCTCGCGCTCGAAGGACTTCGGTGTCCTCGGGATCCGCAACGACAGCGGCTTTAAGGACGGAGACTACGGCTCGGACTGACGGATCCCGGCGCGTTGCGGGCCTGCGCGTCGAGAGCGATCTCAGGAACGAGAAGATCAACCTCAAGGTCCGCGAGCACTCGCTGGCCAAGGTCCCCGTGCTCATCGTCGTCGGCAAACGCGAAGCCGAGGAGAAGAAGGTCTCCATCCGCCGCCTCGGCTCGCAGGATCAGAGCGTGCTTGGGCTCGACGAAGCGCTCGCGTCACTCGCGGCCGAAGCGACGCCGCCCGATTTGCGGTCGCCGTAGGTGCTTTCGTTGGACGAAGCCATCGCATCCTTGGCCGCCGAGGCGACGCGCGGTTTGCGTTGACACCGCGCTGAAACAGTCAGCATGTCACCGGCTTCAAGGCGCAAGCGATCGCATCTCGCAGCTCTTCCAATGAATACGGATTGGCGAGGACAGCGGCGCCGGGATAAAGCTCCGCAACGGCATTGCGCATTATGCTTGAGCAAATAATGACCGGGACATCGCGCCTCTGCAACGCGCGTATGACGGTATCGGCGATGCCGTTGTGCAGAACCAGTTCCACGACGGCGCAGTCAACCAAGCCTGCTTCTGCAACTTCCATTGCGTGGACCGACAGCGCGATCTCCGAAGCTACGATCTCACAGCCGAGTTCCCGCGCAACGAGCGACGCTTTGGCCGCTCCGCCGAGAATGAACAGCCTTGGGACTTGCTTACTTGGGACTTGCTTAAGCGTGGGAGGGACCGAGTGGAAACCATGCATCACGACAGGCTCCTAAAACACTAGCTGTCGGTACACGTGCGCTCATAATCGATAAGTATCAATGGGTTAATTGATGAAAGGAACCAATCGGCACCCATTGACGTATATAAGCAAAAGACTGATTTTGCATAAAATACACAAGTGACTAAATTTGAGTAAGAAAGCGGATCGCTTCGAGGAGAGTCGTGCCGTGACTTCCCATCGTGAACAGCGCCTGCAGATTATGCTCGATCCCGACGAGCTTCGGGCAATAGACGATTTTCGCTACGCTTTCAGGCTGCCGAGCCGGGCCTCGGCAGTGCGCGAATTGTTGAAGAGGGGATTGGCTGCGCTGGCGACCGGAGTTGCATCGGATGGCTCGCGCTCGAAGGACTTCGGTGTCCTCGGGATCCGCAACGACAGCGGCTTTAAGGACGGAGACTACGGCTCGGACTGACGGATCCCGGCGCGTTGCGGGCCTGCGCGTCGAGAGCGACTTGAGGAACGAGAAAATCAACCTCAAGCTCCGCGAGCACTCATTGGCGAAGGTCCCCGTGCTCATTGTCGTCGGCAAACGCGAAGCCGAGGAACGCAAGGTTTCCATCCGCGGCCTCGGCTCGCAGGACCAGACGGTGCTCGGGCTGGACGAGGCGCTCGCGGCGCTCTCGGCCGAGGCGACAGCGCCGGATTTGCGGTGAATAACGCGCTAGTGATGGGCAGGTTAAGCCAATTTGACCTGAACTTGTTCAATTTGTCCGGCATCGGGAGGCTTAGGAAATTCAACTAAGCCTGTTGTCGTGAGTATCGCGTTTCGACAGTTCCTTGCGTACTCAGGGTCGGGGGTAACTGACAGATACTGCACCGGTGAAAAGAGGTCCGGAGTTGACACAAGCGCCGTCGACGAGGTGGTGGCGGCGCTAACGCATTTGGTTGTGAATGGTTCTTGGCGCTCGCTTGGCCGCTGAAGCCGGAACGCATTGCCGAACAATACAGGCTTTGCTGCACTGCTAACGCTTTCAAGCAGCAGATCCTCATGGATGTTCATTGCGAGCTGACGGAGCTTATCGACGTTCACGCTCTTGTTGTCTTTGCCTTCAGCTTCACCTATCAAACGGCCCTCTGCGCATTCAAAGACAACATCGAATTCAGAATCCGAATCTTTGAACGCCGCCGCGGTAAACCCAAGCACGCGCAATGCCTCTATTATAGCGGCCTCAAGCGGTTTGCCCTTCTCGTAGAGAAGGGCTCGATGGGCCCCCGCGGATCGAAGTTGGTCTTCCAACTTCTCCTTCCGCTTCTGGGCGTTCTCGACATCGCGCTCCGCTGCGAGCAGTTGGACACGAAGCTTAGTCTCGCTACCAATGGCATATAAGTGATCTGCGGCCCAAGCGGGTTCTGGCGTAATTTCGCCAGACGTCCGCAGTGCCTTATCCATCGCGACAACCGCCGCCAGTAGCTGAGCCGCGAATTTCCGAGCAGCCGCGCTCCATTCCGACCCGTCATTTCTGAGAAAGCGATCTGGATAAAAATTAATGTCGGGAAGGAGCACGAGTGTGCCCGGGGAAGACTTGCTGCGAAAGAAAGCGCCTACCGGCTTGTCTCCTGTGCGAGTTACGATGCATGCGGATAGCGGTGAGGCCGTCAGAAGCGTCTTATATTCTGACACTCCCTCAAACTCAGACCAATACGGGCCAAGTGCTTCCGAACCTCGTGCGGCAAGTTTCATCGCCTTACCGGTCGCTCCGACGGGTTTTAGGTCAGCAGGGATCGCTTGGTAGTTATTGTACTCTCCCACATGTACTGTGGTCTTCTGATTGCGCCCAGAACCGGAATAAGAGCGCTTGCCGCTATCGACGTACACCTCCTCAAGATCTGGCAAGTAGACTATGATAGTCTTGCCGGCATCAACTGCCTGCTTGATTTCCCTCCGCCAGTGCTCGCAGCACGCTTTGAGCTTAAAAGATGCAGTATCGCCGAGACTGGGGCGACCTTGAAAATTCCCGTCGTACGCAAACAGCCTGCCAATGGTCGGCTTGAAAAGTACGATGTCCCAATCGAGCAGGGACACCTTTGAGTCGAATTCCTCGTTATCGGCATCGTCAGATGCCAACTCTAGGCCGATGGTCAGTATTCGCTTTTTGCTCACTTGGCATCTCCCAAAGTGGGCGTTATTGCGTCCGCGTTCCTAGAAGGCCGCTAGGCGTGTAGGTGAAACTCGGTAAGTTAGACAGCAAGCGAACTTTCGGCAACATTTGCGGGGCGCCGAACGGGATGGTGGTCGGATGGCGAGTGACAACGACGAGGGTTCGCTTGCGGCGCTCGCAATCCGGTCTCTGCAAGAGATCGCGATCATCATTATCGGCATCTTGATCGCTTTGGCCGTCAACGACTGGTGGACGAACCGCGTCGACCGCGCGGAAGAGCAAAGCATCCTGGAGTCGATCCACGACGATGTCGACGCGACGCTGAAGCTGATCCAGGACACGCGGTCGCGCGTCGAAACGGACCTTCGCAAGCTCACGATCCTCTCGGCCGGAAGTGCCGGAGAGGCGGGCCGCTACGACGCCGAGCGCATGGCGGAGGCGCTGCACAGTCTGTGGGATGTCCCGCCGCTCGCCATGCTGACCTCGACCCACAAGGAGCTGCAGACATCCGGCCGGCTGCGATTGATCGCCGACCCAAAGGTCAGGCGGCTCCTGGCGCATTTCCAGCAGAAGTACGAGTTCGCCTCGCTGACCTACAACGATGCCTTCCAGCACCAGCACCTGAAGCTCGATCCCTACGTGCTGGGCAATATCCAGATGTCGCAGCTCTCCCGCTATGCTTTGGAGTACGACGCCGGACCGTCGGCCGTGCCGCTCGTGCCGCTGGCCCCCATCAAGGACCACCGCCCCTTGCTCGACGACGCCACCTTTCAAAATCACGTCGCGGCGAAATACTTCCTGCTCACCTATTACCTGCACCAGACGCACGAACTGACGGACGTGCTGAATGAGCTGAACGCGGAGCTGGTGAAGCTCACCGCGAAGCATTGAGACGCGCGCCGCTTTGGCGGGTTCGCTTGCACCTCACACCATCTACTGCGCAATGAGCCCGTCGATCCACTGTTCTGCTTCCGATGACGGAGCTAAACCGCCTTCGGTTGGATACATCCGGTCCGTGGTCCGCGACATTGCAGATGGCGGCTCTCCACCTTGGAAAATCGTGCTGGCGATGGTCTCGCCGCTCGGCCAGTTCAGCACGCGCACGTGCCAGTCGAGGCGCACGGCCGCGATTTCCTTCGTCACCGAGCTGTCCTGTGCTTTGTAGATGCCGACCACGACCGGCGCCTCGCGCACGCAGACGACCGTCTTGACGGCTTCGACCGAGTCCGGTGCGGCCCGCGTTGGAACGAGACTGCGGTAATACGCGTAGAACGCTGCTGGCCCAGGCCTGCCGCCAAACTTCTCATCGAGGCCGCTGGTGTCATTTGCGAACATCGTCACCGCTGGTTTTGCAACCGAGCCAGGGGCCGGTGGGCTGCCGGACGCGTCGACGGCATTGGTACAAACGGGCCCGGCCTTAGCCTGCAGCAACTCGTCGATACTCGGTTTGGAAGCGTCGCCGCACCCCGCCGGAGCCAGCGAAAGCGCGATAAGTCCGCCGAGAACTCCCGCGCGACTTGCTAGTCGCTTCGTCCTCTTCACGAGTTCTGACGTTTTTCGCAACATCGGCGATCCCCAATTGATCGCGAGTCCCAACCGCCACGAGCAACGGTCGGGGCTTTGTCTGGCCGTGCCCTGGCGGCACGCAGCGGTAAGCTGAAGCAAAAATCAACGACGCAAAGAAATACAAACGGGCGGGCAACGACACAGTATCTTGGCGCCAGGGCATATTCGTCAACTAGGTAATGAATTGACGCAGCAGCACCGTATTCTTGAAAACGCAAGGATTCTCGACCGGCGCGTGCCTCGCAAGCTAAGTTGATCCTTGCCCATCGAGGCCGCGACCCCGCTCGACGCCGGGAGGCGGTAGAATACGAGAGGATCAGCCCCGCCCGGCTCCTGCTGGTAACGTCCCAAGGTGCGTGGCAAAAGCGGCACGCTTTCCAGTATCTTGCTGGATAACGCTGTTTGCGGC
>NZ_CADEFI010000039.1:15138-32311 GCF_902826555.1 uncultured Hyphomicrobium sp. | reverse complement strand
TTCGCCATGACCCGCCGGGTCGTCTTGCTCCCGAGCCCCGCGGGCTGAAGTTTGAACGCGCTCCCGTCCGCTCCGCCACGCGCGGCATTAATCAGTTCGCGGCTTCGGGTGCCGCCTTTTGGACAAAAGTGCGCTGCATTCAGCTTGTTGTCAGCTTCACCTGATCGGTTGAGGCTAAACAATGCGATGCAAATGAGAATTCTGCTGATCGAGGATGAGCCGCTGCTCGGAGAGGCCGTGGCCACGCACCTCAAGCGTGCGCACGCGGTCGACTGGCTGCAGTCTTTCGAGGACGGCGCGGAGGCGATGCGCACCGTCTCCTACGATCTCCTGCTCCTGGATCTCAATCTTCCCGACGGAGACGGCATCGACCTCGTGCGCCAGGTGCGGACATCGAGCCAGCAATTGCCCGTAATCGTCATCACGGCGCGCGACCAGGTTCGCCATCGTGTCGAAGGGCTCAATGCGGGAGCGGATGACTATGTGGTGAAGCCGTTCGATCTCGAGGAGCTGTCGGCGCGGATCCAGGCCGTACAGCGCCGGGCGATCGCGATGCCGGCCCCACGGCAGACGATCGGATCCCTTTCGGTCGACCTCACGACGCGCAAGGTTTGGCGCGGGGACGAGGAAGTCCTTTTGACCGCCCGCGAGTGGGCATTGATCGAGTGTCTCGTGCATCGTGTGGGCACCATCGTGCCCAAGAGCCGGCTGGAAGAGGTGCTCTACGCTTTCGGCGCCGAGATCGAAAGCAATGCCGTCGAGGTTTATGTCAGCCGCCTGCGCAAGAAGCTCGGCAGCGATGCCATTCGGACGCTGCGCGGCCTCGGATACCGCATGGATCGCTGACACATGGCGCAGTGGACGATCAGGAGCCGGTTGATCGGATCGCTCTTGGGGCAGGTCGCCGTGCTGTGGATCGCCGGTGTCGTGATCGCCGGGCTGGTGGTCCATCATGAGGTGAACGAGGTGTTCGACAGTGCGCTGCGTGAAACGACGGCGCAGATCGTCCCCATTGCGTTGCACGAGTATCAGCTCAAGAAGTCGGCCCAGACGACGCTTGCTCCGGAGCAGGAGCTGGCGTCGCTGAACACGCGTCGCGGTCATGTGCATTTTCTGCTTCGCGATCGTGGCGGTGTGCTTCTCGTCGCGTCGCAGGGGGCGCCGAGCGAGCAACTGCCGAAGCCGAAAGCGAACGGATTTCGCAACGTGGGCGCGTTTCGGTACTACGCTCGCTATCTCACCAAAGAGAATGTGTGGATCGAGGTCGCGCAGGAACTGCACGAGCGCCGGGAGGCCGCGTTCGGAATCTGGCTCGCGCTTGCCTCTCCCCTGCTCGCCCTGCTGCCGATCGCGGCGCTGGCGGTGTGGAAGGTCGTCGGCCGCGCTACCGAGCCCATTCTCTCGGTCTCCTCGGAGCTCGAGGCGCGCGGCGGTGACCATCTCGAGCCGATCGACGGGGCGGGGCTTCCCGGCGAGCTCGCGCCGGTTATCGTGTCCATCAACACGCTCATGGCGCGGCTCAAAGAGGCGCTTGAAGCCGAGCGGGCGTTCGCCGCCAATGCGGCTCACGAACTGCGTAACCCCATTGCCTCGGCGCGTGCGCAAATTCAGGTGCTGTCCGGCAAGCTGATGGGCACGCCGGAGCAGGTGCGGACAGAAAACATCGCATCACAACTTGGCCAACTCGGGCGGCGCATCGAAAGGCTTCTGCAGATGTCGCGCGCGGATGCCGGACTTGGCCGTGCGCGCGACCGTAGCGATCTCGTCGGCATCGTCACGCTGGTCATGGACGACTACGGCCGGCGTCCGGATGTGGGACCGCGTCTCAATCTCGAGGTGCCGAACGAGGAGAGCTGCTGGGTCGCCATGGATCAGGATGCGCTGGCGATCGTCCTCCGCAACGCCATCGAGAATGCCGTCAGCCATGGCAGCCCGGCCGAGCCGATCGATGTTCGTGTCGGGAGCGACCACACTGTCAGCGTGATCAACGGGTGCTCGGTGGTGCCGGATGACATGCTGCGGGCGCTCAAGGACCGGTTCCGCCGGGGCGAGGCGCGCGGCTCGGGTAGCGGGCTCGGGCTTGCCATCGTCGATACCATCATGCGGCAGGCTGGCGGGGCGGTCATGCTCCATTCACCGGCCCGGGGCCGTGCCGATGGCTTCGAGGTTATGCTCAGCTTTCCCGGTGCCGTCTGAGCCGCCCGTCTTGAGGCCGCGACGGCGGTTTCGCCCTGGTGTCAGGTTATTTTCAGGTTCGAGGCGGAAGGTTTCCGAAGGCCTATGGCCGATAGGGAACACGCCATGTTCGCGACCATCGTTTTGCCCGCCTATAACGAGGCGGAAAGCATCGGCCCGCTTCTGCGGGAGATCCGCGGCCAGCTCGGCCATTTGCCCATCCGGGAGGTGGTCGTCGTCGACGACGGGAGCACGGACGATACCGCCGCGCGCGCAAGGGTGGCGTGGGCGGACGACGCGACGCTCCGGATCGTTCGTCACGGCTGCAGGAAGGGTCAAAGCCAAGCCCTTCTCAGCGGCATCCGCGCTGCCTCGCAAGATCTCATCCTCACGCTCGATGCCGACGGCCAGAACGATCCGGCCGACTTCGGCAAGCTCTTCGATGTCTATGCGGTGCGGCAAGCTTGTGGTCCGCGCCTGATCGTGGCGGGGCAACGGCTGCGCCGCGAGGACACACTTCTGCGCCGGCTTTCATCGAGAATTGCAAACGGCGTGCGGGCAGGTGTGCTGCACGACAACGTTCGCGACACCGGATGCAGCCTGAAGCTGTTCCGCCGCGAAGATTTTCTCGCGCTGCCGTTCTTCGACCACATCCATCGTTTCATCCCGGCGATGATGAAGGCGTCCGGCGTCGCCGTCGCGCTCGTGGACGTTCATCACCGCCCGCGCCAGGCCGGGCGTTCGAAGTACGGCTTGTGGGATCGGCTGTGGGTCGGCGTTCACGATCTCATTGGAGTTCGCTGGCTGCTCAAGCGGCAGATCGGGCCCGTGGAGATGGAGGACGTGCCATGAGAGGCTCGGGCGAGACGGTCTGGCTTTGCATCGGATTTCTGGGGCAGACGCTTTTCTTCATGCGTTTCTTCGTGCAGTGGCTGGCGAGTGAGCGCGAGCGGCAGTCCGTCATTCCGATCTCGTTCTGGTATTTCAGCCTCTCGGGGGGGATTGTCCTGCTCGCGTATGCGCTTTGGCGCGAAGATCCAATCTTCATCATCGGGCAGGCAACGGGGCTGTTCGTCTACTGCCGCAACCTTTACTTCGTCTCGGGACGGCGCGTGCGGGCGATGTCACCGGCGAGTCCGACCACTTGAAAGCCCTTCAATCCGTGCGCGCGTGGGCGCCCGTCGCTGTGATGGCGGCGGCATTGATCGCGCTCTGTGCCGCCGTCGTGGCGCTCCCTGCTTTTCCCGTCGACGAAACGCGATATCTCACCGTGGCGTGGGAGATGCGGACCACGGGCAGCTGGATCCTGCCGACGCTCAACTTCGAGCCCTATTCGCACAAGCCGCCGCTGCTCTTCTGGCTGATCAACGCGGGCTGGTCGCTGTTCGGGGTTGCGGTTTGGCCTGCACGGCTGGCGGGTGCGCTCTCGATGGTGTGCGTCCTGCTGTCGGTCAATAGTCTCGACAGGCGCCTCGCGCCGGGTGCGGAGCCCGGGCAACCCGCCGCGAGCGTTCTGATGCTGCTCAGTCTTCCGCTCTTCGTCACGCTCGGCTTTTCGATCATGTTCGACATGCTGCTGACGGCGACCGTGTCGGCGGCCATGCTGGCGCTCTGGATCGCGGGGCGGAGCGGAGCGCGATCCGCATTCGTGCTCTATGGGATTTGCATCGGGCTCGGCGTGCTGGCCAAAGGGCCGGTGGCGCTGCTGTTCACGCTTCCTGCGGCGCTGCTGGCGCGCCATTGGGCCGATCCTGCGGTCCGGCGCGGATGGATTCTGCGCATTGCACTGGCTCTGAGCCTGGGTCTCGGTCTCGCGTTGGCGTGGGCGCTTTCCGCAGCGTATCTCGGTGGCCACGACTACGCGGAGATGCTGTTCTGGAAACAATCCGCCGGGCGTGTGACGTCGTCCTTCGCTCATGCGCGGCCATTCTGGTTCTACGTTCCGATCATCGTCCTCTATTTCGTTCCCTTGTTGCTGTGGCGGCCCGTGTGGGCGGGGTTACGCCAGCGGTTCGGCGCAAACTCCGAGGCGTTCGTTTTCCTCACGTGCTGGATTGTTCCCGGCTTTGCCGCCTTGAGCCTCGTGAGCGGCAAGCAGCTGCACTATCTGCTGCCGCTCGTGCCGGCCGTTGCGCTGCTGGCGTCTCTCGGGTTGAGAGGAGCGGCGCTCGGCCTTTCGACCGCGGATCGTCTGCCGCTCCTGATCCTCGTGGGCCTGGCGTCGTGCGGGTTAGCCGCGGTGATCCTGGCGCCAAGCTGGCTCATACCCAACAACAGCTCGCTGGTGTTCGTGATCTCGCAACTCAAGCTTCCGCTCGTGCTGCTCGTCGGTGCTCTGGTGATGGGGGCGTTGACGTTGGTCGGCCGGTCCCTCGAAGCGTCGCTCATGGGGCTTGCCGCCGCTAACCTCATTTTTCTTTCGGGGCTTGCCTTGCAGTCAAGGACGGCCATCGGGCAGCTTTTCGATCTGCAGCCGGTGGCGGATATCGTGCAGGAATTCGGAAAGCGCCCGATTGCGGTGGCGCAGGAAACACGCGGCGAGTTTGGCTTTCTCGCGCGATTGAAACGCCCTGTCCAACATGTGCCGGAGGATCGCATCGCATGCTGGCTCGCGGCGCATCCGGACGGCATTGCGATCGTTCGCACGCGGATCCGTGCGGAGGGAGCAAAGCGCGATTCCGGGAGCACGACAGCGCTATTAGAGCGCAAGTACCGTGACGCGGAAATGATCTCGGTGCTCGCGCACAAGAGCGCTCTCATCGCACCCGGTCAATTCCCGGATACCTGTACAACGAAAAATTACGAAGAGAACGAAGGCCGCAGAGCAGAGCATGGCGCGATGTTTTCCGGGGCCGGTGTTTTCAAATGAAACATGCTTTAATGGTGAATAAGCAATCAGATTGGCCTGCTTTATCATTGATGAAAAACTGTGCCGCAACAGAGCAGATTTTGCTCAGTCAATCCAGCAGTCTCGTTCGTCACCGTACTCGACCCGAGGCTGCCAACACCTGCGGTGGAGTGGATCGTGGCACGGAAGAAAAAAGTTAAGGTCAAGGTCAAGCCGAAAGTCCTTTCGTTTGCGCAGATTTGCGCGAAAGTCGCGCCCTCGTTCCTCCTCAAAAATCAAATCGACTCGGTTGTGGAGCTTCCTGACAAGGATCCCAACGAGCTGACGTACAATCACGTGAAGTCGGGCGTGCTGCAATTCAGCGATAGCCCCGGCGACACGCA
Source organism: uncultured Hyphomicrobium sp. (assembly GCF_902826555.1). Lineage (GTDB taxonomy): Bacteria > Pseudomonadota > Alphaproteobacteria > Rhizobiales > Hyphomicrobiaceae > Hyphomicrobium_C. Next base: position 26,905 of record NZ_CADEFI010000039.1, on the reverse strand, counting down.
CACGGTGACGGTCACTCCGGCTTCCGGCGGCTTTCTCGGCTCGTTCTCGGCGGTCGTGAACCAGGTTGCCGACACGGTCAATTGGACCTTCACGATCAAGGACGGCGCCATCGATCACCTTCGCGCCGGCCAGGTCATCACCCAGAACTATACGATTAAGCTCAAGGATTTTGCCGGCAACACGACGACGTCCGTCGTCACCATCAAGCTGGTCGGCACCAACGATGCGCCGGTGATCGTCGCCGACACGAGCGGCAGCGTTACCGAGGACGCGACCAATCCGAACCTCACAGACAGCGGTTTTCTGAATTTCTCCGACGTCGACACGCTCGACGCGCACACGGTTTCGAGCACCTACAATGGCGACGCGACCTGGTCGACGGGTGGCAACATCTCCGCCATCGCCGCCGCGCTCGAGGCGGGCTTCTCGATCAACGTCAACACGGTGACCAAGTCCGGCACGTGGGACTACTCGATTCCGAACAGCCTCGTGCAGTTCCTGGATGCGGGCGAGAGCATCACGCTGAGCTTCACTGTCAAGGTGACGGATGACTCCGGCACCGCCAACAACAACGATACCGAGGTCATCACGATCACGATCTGGGGCACCGAGGATGCTCCAGTCGCGGTGGCGGATACGAACTGGGTGGCCGAGGATACGAACCCGGTCGCGTCGGGCAACGTGCTGCTGACTCTCGATCACTCGGGGCCGTTTGGCGCATTCGGCGACGTGGCCGATACGGATGTGGACGCGAGCGATACGCTCGACGTCAGCGAAGTGAACGGATCCAGCGCCAACGTCGGCGTTTCGATCAACGGCACCTACGGTAAGTACACGCTGAATACCGACGGCAGCTATACCTACACTCTCTACACTCAGGCCGAGAATGCGGCCGCCTATGCTGCCGTGCAGGCGCTGGGCGACGGCGACACGCTGACGGAGAGCATCGGATACGGCGCCAGCGACGGTACGACGACCGCGACCGCAACGCTCTCCATCACGATCTTCGGCACCAACGATGCTCCGGCGGCGGTCGCGGACACCAACTGGGTGCAGGAGGACACTGCGCTCGCGGCTTCGGGCAACGTGCTGCAGACGCTCTCTCACCCCGGCGCGCCGTCGGGCGCGTTCGGCGATAGCGCCGACACCGACGTCGATGGCGATGCACTTTCTGTCGCGAACCCCGGCACGTACATTCTGAGCTTGGGTACGCTCGTTCTCAACGCGGACGGCAGCTACACCTATACACTCAACAATGCGCACCCTGCCGTGCAGGCGCTCGGCGTGGGCGATACGGAGAGCGATACCTTCTCGTACACCGTGAGCGACGGCAACGGCGGCACCTCCACGGCGACGCTCTCCATCACGATCTTCGGCACCAACGATGCTCCGGCGGCGGTCGCGGACACCAACTGGGTGCAGGAGGACACTGCGCTCGCGGCTTCGGGCAACGTGCTGCAGACGCTCTCTCACCCCGGCGCGCCGTCGGGCACGTTCGGCGATAACGCCGACACCGACGTCGATGGCGATGCGCTGACGGTCAGCGCCGTGAATGGATCGGGCGCCAACGTCGGATCGTCGATCAACGGCACCTACGGCAAGTACACGCTCAATTCGAACGGAACGTACACCTACACCCTGTACACCCTGGCTGAGAACGCGGCGGCCTATGCGGCCGTGCAAGGTCTTTCTGCCGGCGATACGCTGACGGAGACCGTGAGCTACAGTGCTACCGACGGCACGGCGACCACGCCCTCCAGCCTCACCATTACGATCTTCGGCACCGACGACGGCGTCACGATCCGCGGCATCGGCGCCGCGGGCGGCGACGAGGTGGTCAACGAGGAGAACCTGGCGGACGGCACGGCACCCAACGCTGCGGCGCTGACGCAGACCGGCACCTTCAACATCTCGGCTCCGGACGGGTACGGCGACCTCATCATCGGCACCGTCAACATCGTCACGGCGGGCGTTCCGGCTGCTACGCCGGTCGTCATAGCGATGACGTACGGTAATCTCACCATCACGTCGATCGATCTGGTGAACGGCGTGGTCGGCTACAGCTATACGCTGCTCGACAATACGCTCGCTCACGGTCCGGGCAACAACGGCGAGAACGACGTCTTCGACAGTGTCGCGGTCAGCCTGACCGATGTCGACGGCAGCAGCGCGGCCTCGTCGCTCATCGTGCGCGTGATCGACGACGTGCCGACCATCTCGGCTGCACTCGCCGGTAACGACACGCTTCAGGTCGATGAGACGATCCTGGCTACCGATGCGACGGCGAATTTCGCGGGCTTGTTCACGCCGATCTTCGGCGCCGATGGCGCCGGCTCCATCGCCTATGCGCTCGACGTCAGTGCATCCGGCGTGGACAGTGGTCTCGACGACTCGGCCACCGGCTCCAGCATCTTCCTGTTCCTGGAGGGCGGCCAGGTGGTCGGCCGCGTGGGCAGCTCCCTCGGGGCGGTCTCGTTCGTGGTCGGCGTGAATGCGGCGACGGGCGTGGTGACACTCGACCAGCAGCGCGCCATCATGCACACGCCGAACTCGGGTCCCGATCAGGAGACCTCGCTCGGCGCGGCCAACCTCGTGCAGCTCACGGCGACCATCACCGATGCCGACGGCGACACGGCTTCGGCGACGGTGAACCTCGGCAATGCGATCTCCTTCAAGGACGACGCACCGACCATCTCGGCGGCGGCGGCGACGCCGGCCAGCCTCGAGGTCGACGAGACGTTCCTGGCCGTTGACACCACGACGAATTTCTCCGGCCTTTTCACGAGCAGCTTCGGTGCGGACGGTGCCGGCACGCTTGCCTATGCGCTTAGCGTCAGTGCGCCTGGTGCCAACTCCGGTCTTGTCGATACGTTCACGGACCAGAACATTCTGCTTTACGTGGAAGCGGGCGCCGTGGTTGGCCGCGTCGGCGGTCCTGCGGGGCCGATCTCGTTCAGGGTCAGCGTCAACTCGACCACCGGTGAGGTGACGCTCGACCAGCAGCGTCCGATGGTGCATCTGCCGAACCTGTGGCCGGACCAGGCCGTGTCGCTCTCCGCCGCCGATCTCATCCGGCTGACGGCGACGATCACGGACAAGGACGGGGATTCGCAGTCGGCGACTGTCAATCTGGGCCACGCCATCTCGTTCAAGGATGACGACCCGACGATCACGGCGACGCCGGCGCAGGCCGACAGCCTGCAGGTCGACGAAACCAACCTGGCAACGAATGCTTCGACGAACTTCTCGGGGTTGTTCACGGGCAACTACGGGGCGGACGGCGCCAACCAGCTCAACTATACGCTCGGTCTCAGCACCAGCGGTGCCGATTCCGGATTGGACGACACCGCGACCGGTCAGAACATTCTCCTGTTCATCGAGGCAGGCAACGTTGTCGGCCGCGTCGGCGGGGCGGCTGGCGCCATCTCCTTCATCATCAGTGTCAATACCGCCGGCGTGGTGACGCTCGATCAGCAGCGCGCGATCGTGCACACACCGAACACCGGTCCCGATCAGGAGGTCTCGCTGCCGGCGGGTCTCGTGCAGCTCACGGCGGAGATCGTCGATCGGGATTGGGATTGGCAGACGGCTTCGGTCGATCTCGGTCTGGCCATCTCGTTCAAGGATGACGCGCCTGTTGCCGTCAACGACACCTACGCGCCGACGATCACGGGCGTCACGGTCATTCCGGGGATGCTCGGCAACGACACGTTCGGCGCCGACGGCGTCGACATCACCAACGCGCGTCCGAACTCGGTGGTCGTGGGGGCCGTCGTCGGCGGCACGGCGGTCTACAACAACAACGGCACGTTCACGTTCACGCCGACGGCCGGCTTCAACGGCGCCGGCAGCATCACGTACACGATCACCGATCGCGACGGCGATTCGTCGACGGCCACGGTGACACTGCAGAGCGTGCAGACGAACTCGCTGCCGACGGCGGGGACGGCATCGATCGCGGTGGACGAAGACGGCCTTCCGGGCGGCCTCGCGGGCGGCCCGGACGATGTGGCGGACGCGGTGGTCACGGTCCTCGGCACGTTGCCGTTCAGCTTCGGCACCGACGGTCCCTCGACGCCGGCAAGCTCCGATCCGATCAATTTCTCGCCGGTGCACAATACCGCCGCCGGCGTGACCTCGGGCGGAGCCGCGGTGATGTACTACTGGGACGGCGCGGCGAACGTTCTCTACGCTTCGACCAATGTGACGAGCGCGGCCACGGCTGCGGCGACTGCGGTGTTCACGGTATCCCTCACTACGACGAACGGTGCCTACACCTACACCTTGCTGAAACCGATCGATCATCCGACGGCGAACACGGAGGACAATACCGTCCTCAACATCACCTATCGGGTGAACGACTCGAACGGCGATTTCGCTTTGGGCACGCTCTCGGTGAACATCGACGACGACAGCCCGGTGGCGCGTGCGATCGTGAAGAACGTCGACGAAGCCGGTGCCATCGACAGCAACATCATGCTGCTGCTCGACGTGTCCGGCAGCATGGACGATCCGTCCGGCCTGACGGGGCTCACGCGTCTCGACGTGCTCAAGGCGTCTGTGGTCGAACTGCTCGAGCAGTACGACAACATGGGCGATGTCAGCGTTCGCATCGTCACCTTCTCGTCCAACGCGTCGCCGATCGGGGCCTCCTGGATGAGCGTTTCTGCGGCAAAGGCCGCGGTGCTGGCGCTGACGGCGGGCGGTTTGACGAACTACGACGAAACCCTATCGGATGCGGTGGCGGCTTTCAGCTCGTCGGGCAGCATCGCAGGGGCGCAGAACGTCGCCTACTTCGTTTCCGACGGCCAGCCCAACCAGCCATCTGGAAGCGCCGGCATCGATGCGGGCGAACAGGCGGTTTGGGAGAACTTCCTGACCACCAACGACGTGGTGGCCTATGCGCTCGGCGCGGGAACGGGTGTCACGACGAGTGCGCTCGATCCGGTGGCCTTCAACGGCGTAACGGGCGATCAGATCGCCTCGCTGGTGGTGACGGACATGTCGCAGCTCACCGCGACGCTGGTCGGAACCGTGAACGCAGTCACTGCGACCGGCAATCTCGCGACCGAAATCGCCGGCGGCGGTTTCGGTGCGGACGGCGGCTACGTGCAGGTGATCTCGATCGGCGGGCGCTCGTTCACGTTCAATGGCACGAACACGATCACGGTGACGGGCGCGGGCACGGCGACGCACACGTTCGACGATCCGACCAACGTGATCACGATCACGACCGGCCTCGGCGGCAAGCTGATCGTCGATCTCGACACGGGCGCCTATACCTATACCGGCCCGGCGTCGATCACCTCCGACCAGACGGAGACGTTCGGCTACACTCTGCGCGACAACGACGGCGATACGTCGAGCTCGACGCTGACCGTGAACATCGACAACGGCGATCGGGCACCGATTGTCCGCGACGATGCGATCATCACCAACACGCCGACGCAGTCGGGTCTGGATCAGATCGTCATTCCGAAGTACGCGCTGCTCTGGAACGACACCGATCCGGACGGCCATTCGATCGGTATCACCGGCGTCAGCGGTGCATCGGACGGATCGGTCTCGAATGGAACGACCACCGTCACGTTCGCCGAGGAAAGCAACGGCGCCGACGACGGCGGCTCGTTCACCTACACCGGCACGGCCAACGGTCTGACCGACACCGGCGTGGTGACGATCACGCGTCTCGGGTCCAACACCGATCCGCTCAACGGCAACGGCCTCAACAACATCCTGCTCGACAACGACAGCTCGAATACCCTCAATGGCTACGAGGGTGACGACGTCCTGATCGGCAACGGCGGTGATGACGTGCTGAACGGCGGCGCCGGCAACGACCTGCTCGCGGGCGGCCTCGGCAACGATACGCTCGCCGGCGGAGCCGGCAACGACGTGTTCCTGTTCAACACGACGCCCGACGATACGCCGCCGACCACTAACATCGACAACATCAGCGGGTTCGATGCCGATCCGGCGGGCGGTCAGGACATGATCTGGCTCGACAGCGCGATCTTCTCGGCCCTGTCGCCGGGAGCGCTGTCGGCTGCGAACTTCGTCGCCAACACGAGCGGCAATGCCGCAACTGCGACGCAGTTCATCATCTTCGAGACGGACACAGGCGCGCTCTACTACGATCCGAACGGCAGCGGCGCCGGCGGCCGCGTGCATATCGCGACCATCACCGGGATCACCGGAACGGTTGACGCATCAGACTTTTTCGTCATCTAGACAGCGCGACGGGCGGGGCCAAAAGCCCCGCCCGTCCTCCTTTGGCGGACTGTCCTGCGTCCGCCAGTCCACCGCGGAATGCTTCAGCCTTGCGTGTGGCGAATCGGCCGCTGGGTGCTCGCGAATCAATCCAGAATCACTCATTGCTTGGGGATACTTGCCGCTGATTTATGCGGGCCGGACCGTCATGGCTCTATAGATCGGTTCGAAGCGGAGCGCAGCCGAGGCTGCAGCGGGGGATTCTTGATGACGAGACAGCGCAGCGCGTTGGCGTGTATCGCGGTCGCCGGGGTGTTGATCGCGCCCCAGGCTGCCAACGCCGACATGGGCAAGGCTCCCGCAACGCAGGGTATCATCGTTTCGATCGAAGGCGGCTATCTGCATCAGTCCGGACCGGATATCGTCGGCTTCGGAACGAGCCCTTCGCTGATTACCCTTCCGCTCGCGGGCAATGAAGTCATCACCGACAAGACGCTGTCGCCAGAGGATGGCTATTTCATCGGCGGCTCGATCGGTGTCGATACGGGCGCGCCTTATCTGTTCAACTTCTTCCACCGCATCGAGCTTTACGGCCTCTACGGTGAAACAGACGACAGTGCGCGCGCCTCGTCTCCCCCGACGGGCGATATCGCGCTGACGGCCGTCGATGGCACGGTGCTGGGCGTCAACGGCAGGACGGGCCGTACCACCGTCGAGCGCACCACCTGGGAAGGCGCGCTGCGCTTCGAGGGGGATGACAGGGTCGATTCCTCGACGACCGTGACGTATGTCATCGCTCCGTTCATTCGCGGCTTCGAAGAGGACTCGCGGACCTCCGTTACGGCCTGCTGCGACTTCGGCCGCACCAGCAGCGTCGATGCAACGCTCTACGGCATCTACATCGCGGCAGAGCCGGAGACGTGGCTGACCCCCAACTTTGCGCTCGTCGCTCGTGGTGGCGTGGGTGTCTATGGGTATGACGCCGACGGCAGCTTCCGCTCGTACGGCGATGCCTATACGACCGGGGATTTCGATGCCGCGGTCTCGGACGGCGATTCAGGAGCCGGGTTCCGCGGCCTGCTGGGCGTCGGTCTCAAATTCAAGATCGCGCCGACGGCGCTGCTCGAGGGGTTTGCCGAGGCGGACTACTTCTCGAAGGTTCCCACGGCCAAGCTGATTACCAACAGCATCGACGGGGGCTTCGTGTCCCATGTTGGCGATGACGACCTCTGGGAGCTGCGTGCGGGCGGACGCCTCACGATCGGTCTCGGCAACTGATCGGCTCGGGTGCCGATCCCGAGAGATCCCAAGGCACACGTTCAAGCGCAGCCCGCCCATCCGGCGGGCTCGTTTTTTGGTGTCCTGCATATGACCCGCAGCCATCAACCACGTTTTTTAACCCCCGCTTAACGCTGTTCTTGTTCCGCCCGGAGGGTGGCCGAAATTAACGGCGCGTGGCCCGGCACGTGCAACCGCGTCCCTATCGCGAGCACAGTGCCCGCAAATGCGACAAATGCGGTCTCCAAGGAACGGACGTGTCCCAATCCAGCGTTAAAGAGGCGATCGGCAAATCGCGGCAAGCGTTTCTCGGCGTCGGCCTCTTCTCCGGCATCATCAACATCCTGGTGCTGACCGGCTCGCTCTACATGCTTCAGGTTTACGATCGCGTGCTGCCATCGCGCAGCGTGCCAACGCTGATCGGCATCACGTTGCTGCTGGTGCTGCTCTATGCGGCCTACGGCGCACTCGACTTCGCACGTGTGCGTGTTCTTTCGCGCATCGGCCTCGGCATCGATCGCCAGCTGCGTGCGCGCGTCATGGACGCCGTCCTCGTGGCTCCTCTCAGGACCAAGGCCGGTTTCGACGCGCTGCAGGCCGTGCGCGATCTCGACCAGGTTCGCTCGTTTCTCTCCGGCCTCGGGCCCACGGCGCTTTTCGATATGCCGTGGCTGCCGGTCTATGTCGGGCTCATCTATCTTCTGCATCCCGTGCTCGGGCTTTTTGCCATTGCTTCCGCTATTCTTCTGGTGGCGCTCGCGCTGCTCACCGAGATGAAGACCAAGGCGCCGTCCAAGGACGCGATCAAGAGCAGCTCGCAGCGTCACGCGTTCACCGAAGCCGCGAGACGGAATGCCGAGGTCGTGCAGGCGATGGGGCTCGGCAACCGTGTGGTTTCGACGTGGGAGAAAGTGAACGAGCGCTATCTCACCGATCAGATCGCCATGTCGGATGCTGCCGGCGGCATCGGAAGCGTCTCCAAGGTTCTGCGTCTGCTGCTGCAGTCGGGAATCCTGGGGCTCGGCGCGTATCTCGCCATCAAGGGCGAACTGTCGGCCGGCTCGCTGATCGCCGGCTCGATCATCCTTTCGCGCGCACTGGCGCCGATCGAGGTCGCCATCTCGAACTGGAAAGGCTTCGTCGGCATGCGCCAGAGCATGGCGCGTCTCGATGCGTTGCTGGCCGCGCTGCCGGCGCGCGGCGTTCCGACCGCGCTGCCGCGCCCGTCGGCAAGTCTCGAAGTGAAGGATCTCTCGGTGGCGCCGCCGGGCGAGACGCTGCCGGCCATCTCCAACATCTCGTTCAGGCTCGAGGCCGGTGACGGTCTCGGCGTCATCGGTCCGAGTGCCGCCGGCAAATCGACGCTGATCCGCGCGCTCGTGGCGGCATGGACGCCGCTGCCGCGCGGAGGCAGCGTGAGGCTCGACGGCGCGACGCTCGACCAGTGGGCGCCCGAGGCGATCGGCCGGGACATCGGCTATCTGCCGCAAGACATCGAGCTGTTCGACGGGACCGTTGCCGAAAACATCGCGCGCCTCGATCCGCAAGCGTCAAGCGACGCCGTGATCGCGGCCGCCAAGCTGGCCGGTATCCACGACATGATCGTGCATCTGGCGGACGGCTATCAGACACGCATCGGTGAGGGCGGTACGAAGCTATCGGCCGGACAGCGTCAGCGCGTGGCGCTCGCGCGGGCGCTCTACGGCGATCCGTTCCTGGTCGTGCTCGACGAACCCAACTCCAATCTCGACACGCAGGGCGATATGGCCTTGACCGGCGCCATCCGTGCCGTTCGCGAGCGTGGCGGCATCGTCATCGTGGTCGCGCATCGCCCATCGGCGCTCGCCGGCCTGGACAAGGTGCTGGCGCTCGCCAAAGGACAGGTTCAGGCCTTCGGTCCGCGCGACGAAGTTCTGAAGGCGGTGCTGCAGAACGTCCAGGTTCCCGCTCCCGCGACGCCGGCTGCGGCGCCTCCGTCACCCCTGCGTGCCCTTCCGCCCGGCCTCAAGATCGTGGCCGACGGCGCTTCTGCTACCGGTTAAGGAAGAAAAGCGATGTTCAAGAGCCTGCCCGCGCCCATGCTGCCTTCGGCCAAGCCGGCATCGCCTTTCCGCGAAGTGCGAGGCTATGTCGTGTTCGGCATTGCCGTGGTTGCGACGCTGGTCGGCGGAATTGGCGTGTGGGCGGCATCCGTGGACATCGCCGGCGCGGTGCTGGCGTCGGGCAGCGTGGTTGTCGACAGCAGCGTCAAGAAGGTGCAACACCCGACGGGCGGCGTCATCGGTGCCATCTCGGTCGCCGAAGGTCAGCACGTGGAGGCTGGGCAAGTCGTCATCCGTCTCGACGAGACAGTCACGCGCGCCAACCTGCAAATGGTTTCGAAGCAGCTCGATGAGATCGCCGTACGCCAGGCGCGTCTCAAATCGGAGCAGAGCGATCTGGATCATATCGCATTCCCCGAGGCCATTCTGGCTCGCAGCAAAGATCCGGTTCTTGACGAGATCATGAGGAGCGAGACGATCCTGTTCGAGAGCCGCCGGACGGCGCGTGAGGGCCTCAAGGCGCAGCTTCACGAGCGCATCGCCCAGCTTCGCGAAGAGATCGAAGGGCTGTCCGGTCAGCTCGAGTCGCGGCGCAAGCAGCTGGTATTCGCCAAGGATGAGCTCAGGGGCCTCGAGACGCTCGAGGGCAAGAGCCTCGTCAGCACGCCGCGCATGACGGCGGCACGGCGGACAGTTGCCGAGCTCGAAGGCGACATCGCCCAGGTCATGGCGCAAAAGGCGCAGTCGAAGGGCAAGATCTCGGAGATCGAACTGCAGGTGCTGCAACTCGGCCAGGACCTCAAGACCGAGGTGGGCAAGGAGCTACGCGACCAGCAGGGACGCGAGGCGGAGCTCACCGAGCGGCAGGTGGCGGCCGAGGATCAGCTGAGGCGCATCGAGATCCGCGCTCCGCAGAGCGGCACCGTGCATCAACTCAACGTGCACACCGTCGGCGGCGTGATCGCACCCAGTGAGCAGATCATGCTCATCGTGCCAAACGCCGACCGTCTCGTCATCGACGCCAAGGTGGCCCCGCAGGATATCGACCAGATCAGCGTCGGACAGCTTGCGCACGTGCGCTTCTCGGCCTTCAACCAGCGCACGACGCCCGACGTGACCGCGACCGTGACGCGCGTCTCGGCAGACCTCATGCTTGAACAGCCACACGGCGCGGAGCCGGGCATGACCGGCGGCGTTCCCTACTACAGCGTGCGCCTCGCTTTGACCGAGGATGGGCTCAAGAAGCTTCGCGATCTCAAGCTGATGCCGGGCATGCCCGCCGAGGTGCACATCACCACCGGCGAACGCACGGCGCTCACTTACTTCACCAAGCCGCTGACCGACCAGTTTGCCCGCGCCTTCCGCGAGCGGTAGGTCCGGCGTCTGGGTGCGCACGCAACGCATCCGATCGGCGCGTCTAATCGCGTCTAAGATTCGACGACGGATTAATTGCGCTACCTCCCGGATAATGAAGCTAAAAATTGGATGTCATCATCTATAGTATTTACCGTCTATTTTAACATTGCTGATAGACAGGATCCAGTTTTTCGGCGTGCGCTGCTGGATCGGCCGTGAGGACTGTTGCGAGCGGTGCAGCCCCAAGAGGTTCATTTGGGGGTTTTTCAGGAATGCGCGTCGTCTCGTGCCTTTTCACCGAGCACAACCTTTGGCTCGTGGCTCTTGCGGCCGTTGTCTGTGTTGCTGGAGCGTGGGTTACATTCGGACTTTTTGCCCGGGCCCGCGTTCGCTCGGGTGTTCAGATGCACGGTTGGAGCGTCCTGACGGCGGTTGCCGCGGGGTCGTCGATCTGGTGCACGCATTTCATCGCCATGCTGGCCTACGAGGTGGCGGCTCCGGTCGTGTTCGATCCGATCCTGACCATGGTCTCCCTGTTCGTTGCCATCGTTGGATGTGGACTGGGCTTCGGGCTTGGCGCGCTCGACGATGCGCAGTTCCCGCCGGAGCTTTGCGGCGCCATCGTCGGTCTGAGCGTTGCCTTCATGCACTACACGGGCATGGCAGCCTATCATGTCGAAGGTTTTGTCGAATGGGATCGAGGCTACCTGTTCGCCTCGGTGCTGATTGCCGCGTGGGTCACCGCAGTCGCGTTGCGTGAGGCGGCTCTCAAGCCACGCCCCCATTCGGTCTATATAGCGCCCGCACTTTTCGTGGTGGCCATCGTCGGATTGCATTTCACGGGTATGGCGGCGATTCAGGTCACCCCAATGGCCGGCGT
>NZ_CADEFI010000039.1:0-15038 GCF_902826555.1 uncultured Hyphomicrobium sp. | reverse complement strand
AACGCCCTTTCAACGCCTCTTCTCATCAACGATCTCAAGGCGGTGACCGGCGGATCCATCGGCGTCGCTCTTTACCCCGCCGACGGGGATGACGCGGCCCGCCTGGTCTCGAATGCCGATCTCGCCATGTACCGCGCCAAGGAAGACGTCAATCGCACGGTGTGCTTCTACGAACAGCGGATGGACGAGGCTGCGCGCGAGCGCAGTGCAATTGCCGCGGACCTGCGCCATGCGATCGAGAACGGCGAGTTGGAGCTTCACTATCAGGTCCAGAACGCCATTCCGACCGGCGATATCACGGGCTACGAGGTTCTCCTGCGCTGGCGTCATCCCACGCGCGGGACGATCTCGCCCATGCAGTTCATACCCATCGCGGAGGACACGGGCGTCATCGTCGAGATCGGCGAGTGGGTTCTGCGGACGGCTTGCCGCGAAGCATCGAGTTGGTCGGAGCCTCACAAGATCGCGGTCAACGTATCTGCCGTGCAGCTGCGTCATGGCGACCTGGCCGAGATCGTGCACAACATCCTGGTCGAAACCGGCTTCTCGTCCTCGCGCCTCGAGATCGAAATCACGGAATCGTCGATCATCGAGGACAAGGTGCGGACGCTGCATCTTCTGCGCCGCATCCGCGCGCTGGGCGTCACGGTCGCAATCGACGACTTCGGCATCGGCTACTCGTCGCTGGAGACGCTTCGCTCCTTTCCCTTCGACAAAATCAAGCTGGACCGCTCGTTCACGCAGGGGCTCGAAAGCGACGCCCAGGCCAAGGCGATCATGCGTGCCGTTCTCGCGCTCGGAAAGAGCCTCGCGATCCGGATCCTGGCCGAGGGTGTCGAGACCGGCGAGCAGTTGCTCATCTTGCGCACGGAGGGTTGCGACGAAGCGCAAGGGTATTATCTCGGAAGGCCGGAGCGGAAGCCTGCGCGCTCACTTGTTGCGATGAGTGTCGGCGACATAGAGCTGCCGCCTCCTGCTCTCGCGGCGGCTGTCTAAGCCCGCGCGGCTACAAGCCCGCAAACGTCATGCGCAGCATGGCGTTGGTTTCCTCGATGGTCGCGAGTGCGGGCACGGCATCGTCCGTGGCAGCGGCGATGTCCGGTTCGCTCATGAGGTCCGTGCAAAGATCGGCGAGGGCTGCCACTTTATCCCAGCTAATCGGGTAGTTTTCCCCGTACGTGGCGTGCAGCATGGTGGCGGAGATCAAGATGGCGTTGCCGGTCGGTCTCCAGGTCGCGCGATCGGTGAGGCTCTGTGCAGGATCGCGGGGATCGAAACACAGATATGCGGTCGTCCGGTTTTCAATCATGGCTACGCGAATACTCGATCTCTGACGACCGAGACATAGCCATGGGATGCTGACAACCGGCTGACGTGAGGGCAGCAAAGACAGACGGAAAATCCGTAGGTAGAGGGGCCGCGCAGAAACGGCCGCACTCGAGAGAATGCGGCCGTCCATTGTTCCGGAGGTGCTGGCTGTGCCGATCAGGCGGCGTCGGCCATCCGCTGCAAGGTGTGCGGATCGAGAATCCGCAGGCCGGTCGCGGTCTCTTTTACAGCGCCCTGCTTCTTGAGCTCGAGGAGTGCAGCACCGAGCTTGTCGATGCTGATGTCCAGTTTCTCGGCCACAAAGCCCGCCGTGATGTCATCCGAGATGAGGGCGGGATCGCGCCCTTCCGGGTTATTCATGCCGGAGAGTGCGAGCAGGAAGTTGGCGACGCGCGCGGCGGCCGGCACCTGGTTCATGGCCAGGGCCTTGTCGCGTAGATAGTCGAACTCCCGCTCCACGGCTGACGCGAGGCGAAAGGACAGGCGATCGTCGCTTTCGAGGGCGGCGGTAAAGCTCTCCTCGGATACGAGGCTGAGCACCGTGTCCACCATCGCCTGAGCGGTGCTGACGTTGTGGTCGAGGTGGCCCAAGCCGATGATGTCGCCGGGGAACGCGAACTCGATGACGTCGTGGCGGCCGTCGGCCCAGAGCATGTAGTGGCAGATCGCTCCGCGCTCGACACGATAGAGGGTGCGCCGGTCACCCGCCTGGAACAGGATCTCGCCGGTATCGATGGCCTCGAGCACCTGGCCGGTCTCACGCAGGGACGGAAATGACTTTCCGGCTTCCTGGCTCGGGCGCTCATAATTTTCTGGCTGGCACACAATTGCCATAACGCATTACTCCAAAACCTGCGCCTGATTTAGGTTTTCGCCTTGCCTTAATCAAGTCGTATTTTGCTTCCGCACCAATGGGTAACGGGGTGTCGCTCACAATAAAACTTGCGCCAAGCCCGTCTGTTCCCTGGGAAACTTTCGCGCCCGGCCGTGCGACGATTTTGATCAGTATGGGGATGAGATACGCCCGCGCGAGGCGTCTGAAAAGGTGGATTTTAGTATCAAATCGATCGTTTACGAGCCCAGGCTGCCTAAATCCGGCGCTTGATGACGCGGCTTTCCGTGACGACGGCCTGCATGGGAATGTCGTGCGACCGCGGACTGAATTGCTTGGTTTCCAGGATGTCGAAACCGATGCCGATGGCTGCGGGCGGCGGATTACCGGCCGCAAGCGTGCGGTCGAAGTAGCCTCCGCCGTAGCCGAGCCGCCAGCACTCCTGGAAGCCGACGAGAGGTGCGATGACGATGTCGGGCGCTGCCAGCGATCGTTCGGCAGGGATGGGGATGTTCCAGATGCCTCGCGTCATGGGCGCGCTCGGCTGCCAAAGCCAGTATTCCAACGGGGATCTGGGCTGCGTGACGACCGGCATGGCCAGCGTGATGTTCCGGCGCGCGATGAGGGTGGCGGCCCAGTCGAGGAGGTTGATCTCGCGCTTGATGGGCCAGTAGATCCCGAGCACCCGAACGGGGTGGCGGGCGATCAGCCGATCCAGATTGCCGATCACGCGAAGTGCCAGTTCGCGACGGGCCGACGAGGGCAGGCCGGTTCTCGCAGTCAGCAGGCGGGCGCGCTCGTCGCGGCGCCAAGCTTTCCAATCGGCTGGCGCTTGTTCGTTCATGGGCCGGCTGGCTGGGACGAGAACTTCACGGGTGCAGCAAACGGTCCCTCGCCGCGATGAATGCTGACGCCGAGGTGCAGGGATTCGGCGATGCGCTCGGCCCGGTCGATGAACAGCTCGGCGGCCTGCGGCGGGCATACGGCTTTTGCGGTGGCACGGAACAGCGCGAGCCACTGTTCGAAGTGGGTGCGCGAGATTTCAGAGATGGCGATGTGCGCAGGCATCGGCCGGCCCTTGTAGCGGCCGGTCATGAGCACCACCGATGACCAGAACGCGCACAGCTTGTCCAGGTGCTCAGGCCAGTTGTGCACGCGGGGCTCGAAAACCGGACCGAGCAACGGATCGCGCCGGACCTCGGTATAAAAGCGGTGGACCAGCTCCCGGATCATGGGTTCCGTGATGCCTGCCACGAGGCCTGGGGCTTTCGGATGTGGCGCGTGCTGCATGAAGCACCTAATGCTTGCGCTATAAGATGTATCTATAATACATCTTATGTTGCGGCGGCGGTCAATGGGCAACGCGCGCGGCATTTCGACGGAGGCATTTTCATGCGCTTGACGCAGCTTTCCGACTATTCGCTCCGGGTGCTCATGTATCTCGGCACGAAGCCCGATCGCCTCTCCACGATCCAGGAGATTGCCGCGGCTTATGGGATTTCCGAGAACCACCTGATGAAGGTGGTGCATCGGCTGGCGCAGCACGGGTTCGTGGAAACGGTGCGCGGTCGCGGCGGCGGGCTGCGCCTCAAGGGGCGGGCAGACGAGATCCGCCTAGGTGCGGTCGTGCGAGCGGTGGAGGAGGATTTCAATATCGTCGAGTGTTTCGACGACGGAAACACCTGCCGCATCACGGAGGTTTGCCGGCTCAAGCGCATTCTCAACCAGGCGCTTGGAGCGTTTCTGATGTCGCTCGATGGGTGGTCTCTGGCCGATCTCGTGCAGAAGCCCAAGGCACTGGCCGACGCGTTCGCGATCGACGGCCGACGGGACGACTAGATCGAAGAGGTTCACGCAAACTTTTCGGGAAATGTTGGCATGGCGATTTCGACGCGTTTGACCGAGCGATTGCGGATCCGGCACCCGATCATTTCGGCGCCGATGGCCTTTGCAGCGGGAGGGCGCTTGGCTTCTGCCGTCAGCGCGGCAGGTGGGCTCGGCCTTATTGGGGGCGGCTACGGCGACAGGGAGTGGCTCGAGCAGCAGCTGGCGCTGGTCGAGCCTTCCTCATTCGGGTGCGGGTTCATCACGTGGTCGCTCGCGCAGCGTCCGGAGCTTTTGGATCTCGTGCTGACGCATCGGCCGAGAGCCATTCTTCTCTCCTTCGGCAATCCGGCGCCGTTCGTCGATGCCATCAAGGACGCGGGCGCGTTCCTGATCTGTCAGGTGCAAACGCGACGCGACGCAGAGCATGCCGTCGACTGCGGGGCGGATGTGATCGTGGCGCAGGGCGCGGAGGCCGGCGGACATGGCGAAGCGCGTGCAACCTTTACGCTGGTGCCGGAGGTTGCGGATCTGATCGATAAGCGCGCGCCGGACACGCTTCTTTGCGCGGCGGGGGGAATCGCGGATGGGCGCGGCCTCGCGGCGGCTCTGATGCTGGGGGCGGACGGGGTTCTGGTCGGCTCGCGGCTCTGGGCGACGCAGGACGCCAACGTCAGCCCGCGCATGCATGCGGCTGCAATTCAGGCGTCGGGTGATGATACAATCCGGTCGCAGGTCATGGACCTTGCGCGCAAGCTCGACTGGCCGACGCGCTACACGGCGCGTGTGCTGCGAAACGCCTATATTGCGCGCTGGCACGGCCGTGAGGCGGAGCTCATGAACGTCGCCGACGAAGAGGCTGCGAAGTATCGCAAGGCGTGGGCGGATGGGGATCCGGACGGCAGCAACACCTTCGTCGGAGAGGCAACGGGATTGATCTTCGACATACCACTCGCGAGCGACGTGATTGCTCGCATGGTCGAAGATGCCGAGAGACGGCTCAAACGGCAGGTTGGAAGATGACGTTTATTTTTTCTGTTTCGACAGGGTGAAAGAATTATTACGCGTTGGTTTGTCGAATTTATTTTGAGCACATTGATTGCAAACGCGGCAAGCGAACAATGTTTAAATTCAGTACTATGCACTTTTTAAGTCACTGACCTGTAGCATCGCTCTTTTCGGGGGGTAATCCTTTTCCACAGCGATGGCTTTTGGGCAGTACAATGCGTGTGGTCAACCACATACGATATAGGAAAAGGCTTGAGCGATTGGCCGACGCCAACGGTGTCGACCTCGGCGCCGTTCTTGTCGTCGTTCTCGCGGCTTTGGCCGCGCTCCATCTCGCCTTTCTTGCGGTGCGCGGCTTCCAGATCACCGACGTTCTCGCCGCGCTGACAGCGCTTTTTTCCGTCGTCGTGGCGGAGGGCGCTCTCGCGGCGGCACGATATCAAAAGCGCGTCAGTGAGCGGTCGCATGGCGAGGCCGATTCCTATCGGCGCATGCTCAACGATTATTTTCTCGTTTCCAAGGTGGATACCCAGGGCCGTTTTTGCGAAGCGAATGAGAATTTGCTGCGCCGCACCGGATACTCGATCGAGGAGCTGGCCCGAAAACCGATGGGCGGTCTCAGCGCCGGCGTTTACAGCGACGAATACCTCGCGACGATGTGGGGAACGGTGCAGTCCGGTCAAACCTGGTCGGGTGAATTCTGCGACCGTGCCAAAGATGGCTCGTACATCTGGGTCAAGGCCATCGTCATCCCGTGGAAGAATGCGCGCGGCGAACTCGAAAGCCTGACGACGATCGGTGTCGACGTGACGGAGCAGCGGAGCGCCGAGATCGAGCTGAAGAAGGCGCACGCCGGGCTCGAGGCCTTCATCAAGCACGCGCCGGCGGCGGTCGCCATGTTCGATACGCAGATGCGCTATCTGGCGCATACGGATCGCTGGCTGCAAGACTACCATCTCACGCAGACGTCGCTCGTGGGTCTTGGGCACTACGACGTGTTCCCGGAAATCCCGCAGCATTGGCGGGAGAAACATCTCCGCATTCTCAACGGGGCAACCGAGTGCTGCGACGAAGAGCGTTTCCAGCGGGCAGACGGCACGGAAAACATCATCCGCTGGGAGGTGCGTCCCTGGTACATGCCGGACGAGAGCATCGGCGGCATGGTCATGTTGACCGAGGAGATCTCCGGGCGGAAGAAGCTGCAGGATCAGCTGTGGAGCCTGGCGAAGCTCGATAGCCTTACCGGGCTGCCCAATCGTCTGCTGTTCAACGAGACGCTGCGTGATGCGATCGTGGCGGCTTCCGAAAGCGGCAGCAATCTCGGCGTCGCGTTGATGGACCTCGATCACTTCAAGGAGATCAACGATACGCTGGGCCACGATGCGGGCGACGAAGTGCTGAAAATCGTCGCGCAGCGTATCCAGAACACGCTCGGCGGGGCCGGAACGATCTCGCGCCTCGGCGGTGACGAGTTCGCGGTTCTGATCCTCGGCCATGGCGGCGATGAGGACATTTACGGGGCGCTCGCGTCCGTCAAAGAAGCGCTCGAGGAGCCGATGAACCTCGCGGGGACGCTGCGGTCCTGCTCGGCGAGCATCGGGGTCACGATCTTTCCACGCGACGCTACGGACCCCAGCGATCTGCTCAAGAATGCAGACCTGGCGCTTTATCGGGCGAAGAGTTTCGGCCGCGGGCGCACGGACATCTTCTCCCCGGATTTGCGGTCTTCGATCGATCGGAGGGTCGAATTGCAGGCGGCGGCGCTCGAGGGTCTTCGACGCGACGAGTTCATGCTGTATTTCCAGCCCATCGTTCCGTCGGATTCCGGTGCCCCGGTCTCGTTCGAGGCACTTCTGCGCTGGCAGCATCCGGTTGACGGTCTTCTGTCGCCGGGGCGCTTCGACGAGATCCTCGAGGAATCGAGCGTCGCGGTGGCCATCGGCGATCGGGTGATGGAGCTTGCCATCGCGCAGGCGGCCGCCTGGGAGGCCGAGGGATTGGAATTCGGGCGCGTGGCGATCAACGTGACCGGAGCGGACTTTGCCGTCGGCTCGCTTGCGGACCGGCTCAAAGCAAAGCTCAATCAGTACAACCTTGTGCCGAGCAAGATCTGCATCGAAGTGACGGAGCGCGTGTTCCTCGGCAGCGGATCGGTGAATGTGGGTGACGCGCTGCTCGAGCTCGACGCGCTGGGTGTCGAGATTGCCCTCGACGATTTCGGGACGGGCTACGCCTCACTCTCCCATATCAAAAAGTACCCGATCGGACGGCTCAAGATCGACCGCTCGTTCGTCATGGACATGCAAGACAACACAGACAACCTATCCATCGTCCAGGCCATTGTGCAGCTTGGCCGCAGCCTCGGGCTCTGCATCACGGCCGAGGGCGTGGAAAGCGAGGCGCAGCTCGCGTTGCTGCAGAGCATGGGCTGCGGCAGTCTGCAGGGTTACTATCTCTCCAAGCCGCGGCCGGCCGCGGAGGTGCGCCGGTTCCTGAGAACGAAGCGTCGCGGCGGCGCGTCGCGGGTCGCCTAAGGCCGGGCGTTTCGTCCGGTCCTCTCCCCGCTCCTTTCACCGTGTTTTCTGCGATTGATCCATTGTGTTGATCCCGGTCGGCGTGGCACCTTTGGGTTGTGCTTCGATGGTCAGGGAAGGACAGCAACATGCTTGGGGATTGCACGCCGGTCCGGGCAACTGCTTCGGCTGGGCTTTGCGTCGTGTTGGGCGGGCTTGTCTCGATGCTCGCGGGTTGCGGTGAAGCGGTCGTCCCTGCCCCCGAAATCCGACCCGTGCGAACTGTCGTCGTGGAGCCGCGGCCGATCGAAGACGACCGCAAGGCCGTGGGGGAGATCCGGCCCCGGCAGGAAAGCGACATCGGGTTCCAGGTCGGCGGCAAGATCATCTCGCGGGCCGTGGATGTCGGCAACTCCGTGAAAGCGGGCGATCTCCTGGCGCGTCTCGACGAGCAGGATTTCCAAAACAAGCTCCGCTCGGCCCAATCCGACGTGGTCTCGGCGCAGGCGGTTCTGACTGAAGCGCAAGCTACCGAGACGCGTCAAAGCGATCTGCTCGCCAAGGGCGTGACGCCGGTGGCGAACTACGACGCGGCGGTCAAGAACCGGCGCTCCGCGGAGGCGCAGCTCGAGGCTAGCAAGGCCGCGCTCGATCTTGCTCAGGATCAGCTCGCCTACACGCAACTCAAGGCCGATTTCGACGGCATCGTGACGGCCGTGTCGGCAGAGCCGGGGCAGGTGGTGGGCGCGGGACAGACAGTGTTGAAACTCGCCAAGCCCGATCAGGTGGATGCGGTGTTCAATATCGCCGAGTCGGCGTTCCGGGATCGTCAGGCGGGAGAAAGGCCGGCGGTCATCGTCAGCCTTCTCAGCAGCCCCAGCATCGTCGCCGACGGAATCGTGCGCGAGGTATCGCCCATCGCCGATCCGACGACGCGGACCTATCAGGTCAAGGTGTCCCTCGAGAAGCCGCCGGTGGCGATGCGGTTCGGGGCGAGCGTGGCGGGCCGTCTCAAGGCGATGACGGCGCCGGTGATCGTGCTCCCGGGCAGTGCGCTTTTCGATCAGGGCGGCAAGGCTGCGGTCTGGCTCTTCGATGCGGCCTCGTCGACCGTGAAACTCACACCCGTCGAAGTGGCACGGTACGAAACCGACAAGGTCGTGGTCAGCTCGGGGTTGTCCAAGGGCGATGTGGTCGTCACGGCAGGGGTCAACCGCCTGCGTGACGGTCAGCATGTGCGGCTGGTGGAGGGCGCCGGCTCATGAGCACGACCACGCCTGAGGGCTTCAATCTTTCCGACTGGGCGCTCCGTCACAAGAGCTTGGTCGTGTATTTCATGCTGATCTCGGCGCTGGCCGGAATCTACGCCTATCAGAAACTCGGCCGCGAGGAGGATCCTCCGTTCACGATCAAGACGATGGTCGTGAAGACATTGTGGCCGGGGGCGACGACGATCGAAACGCTGAAGCAGGTCACGGACCGCGTCGAGAAGAAGCTCGAGGAGCTGCCGTACCTCGATTACGTCAGGAGCTACACGAAGCCCGGCGACTCGCTCGTCTACGTCAATCTGTTGGACAGCACGCCGGCACATCTCGTGCCGGATCTCTGGTATCAGGTCCGCAAGAAGGTCAGCGACATCCGCGCCCAGCTTCCTCAAGGTATCCAGGGGCCGTTCTTCAACGACGAGTTCGGCGATACCTACAGCGTCATCTACGCCTTCACGTCCGACGGCTTCGGGCCACGAGAGATGCGAGATCAGCTCGAGATCGTGCGCGCGGAGCTGCTCCGCGTTCGTGACGTCGCCAAGGTGGATTTCATCGGAACTCAGGACGAGAAAATCTATCTCGAGTTCTCGACGCAGCAGATGGCCGCCCTCGGTATCGACGCGTCGACGCTGATGAGCAGTCTCGAGGCGCAAAACGCCATCGTGCCGAGCGGCACCTTGGAGTCCGGAAACGAGCGCATCTCGGTCCGCGTTTCGGGCAGCTTCGATTCCGAGGAGAGCCTGAAGTCGATCAACTTCCAGTCCGGCAACCGGTTCTACCGCCTCAGCGATATCGCCACGGTCAGGCGCGGCTATGCGGACCCGCCGCAACCCATGTTCCGCTTCAACGGCGAACCCGCCATCGGGCTTGCCATCTCCATGACGGCGGGTGGCGACGTGCTGGCGCTCGGCGATGCGCTCGATCATGCGATGGCGGAAGTCACCGGCGATCTCCCGATCGGAATCGATCCGCATCGGGTCTCCAACCAGCCGCACGTGGTGGAGGAGCAGGTCGGGGAGTTCACGAAGACGCTGTGGGAAGCCATCGCCATCGTGCTCGGCGTGAGCTTCCTGGCGCTGGGGTGGCGGCCGGGTGTGGTGGTTGCGGTGGCGATTCCGCTGGTGCTGGCCGTGACGTTCGCCGCCATGATGTATTTCGATATCTCGCTGCAGCGGATCTCGCTCGGCGCGCTCATCATCGCGCTCGGTCTGCTCGTGGACGACGCCATGATCGCCGTGGAGATGATGATCTCAAAACTCGAGGAGGGGGCGGACAAGATCTCGGCCGCCACCTATGCCTACACGTCCACGGCCTTCCCGATGCTGACCGGGACGCTGGTGACGATCGCGGGCTTCGTGCCGGTGGGCTTCGCCCAGAGCGGCGCCGGTGAGTATTGCTTCACGCTGTTCGCGGTGGTCGGCATCGCGCTCATCGTGTCGTGGGTCGTTGCCGTGCTGTTCACGCCGCTAACAGGCGTCTTCATTCTGCCGGACAAGATCGAGGGTCACCACGGGCACGGCGGGCCGTCGCGCTTCTCGCGTATTCTCGATGCGGCGCTCAGGGTCAAGTATCTGGTGCTTGCGGGAACGGCCGCCCTCTTCGTTCTGTCGCTGTTCGGACTGCGTTTCGTTCAACAGCAGTTCTTTCCGGCGTCCGACCGGGCGGAGCTTCTCATCAATGTCACGCTGCCGCAGACGGCGTCGATCCACGCCACCGAGGAAACCGCCAAACGCATCGAAGCGGTGCTCAAGGCCGATCCGGATGTCGACTACTGGTCATTCTACGTGGGACAAGGCGCTGTTCGCTTCTATCTGCCGCTCGATGCGCAGCTCGCGAACGCATTCTTTGCGCAGGCCGTTGTCGTCACGAAGGGGTTCGACGTACGGAGCGGCGTGCAGGCGCGCCTCGACAAGGCGTTCGCCAGCGGATTCGAAGACGCGATGATCCGTGTCAGCCCGCTGGAGCTTGGGCCGCCGGTCGGCTGGCCGCTGAAGTTCCGGGTGAGCGGGGACGATGCAGCGAAGGTGCGGGACGCGGCGCTGGCGTTCGCGGGGGCGATCGGTGCCAATCCCAACGTGCAGAACATCAACTTCGACTGGAGCGAGATGTCGAAGGCCATCAAGGTCGAGATCGACCAGGATCGGGCTCGTACGGTGGGCCTCACATCTCAGCAGATCGCAAGCAACATAAACTCCGTGCTTTCCGGCACGACCATCACGCAGGTGCGCGATGCGACCTATCTCGTCGATGTGGTTGCCCGCGCGGTGGAGGGCGAGCGGGCGAACCTCGATACTTTGAGAAGCCTCAGGCTTGCGACGCAGTCCGGCGCGAGCGTGCCGCTGGCTCAGGTGGCTTCGCTTTCCTACGCGCTCGAACCGCCGTTGATCTGGCGCCGCCAGCGTCAGCCGACGGTCACCGTGCAGGCGGATGTGCCGCCGGGCATCCAGGCGATGACGGTCGTGCGTCAGCTCAAGACGACGATTGCCGATTTCGATGCCAAGCTGCCGCCGGGCTATGCGGTGGCGATCGGCGGCACGACGGAGGATAGCGCTAAAGCGCAGGCCAGCATCTTCGCGGTTTTTCCGCTGATGATGTTCCTCATGGTCACGGTGCTCATGATCCAGCTCAGGAGCTTCCAGAAGCTCGTCATGGTTCTGCTGACGGCGCCGCTCGCGGTGATCGGCGTCGTGGGAGCGCTGCTGCTGTTCCGCATCCCGATGGGGTTCGTCGCCATTCTCGGCATCATTTCCCTTGCAGGCATGGTGATCCGCAACTCGGTGATCCTGATCGAGCAGATCGACCAGCACATCGCCGCGGGAGAGACGCCATGGGAGGCTGTCATCAGCGCGACGCAGCACCGTCTGCGGCCGATCTTGCTGACGGCGGCGGCGGCGATCCTGGGCATGATCCCGATCGCTCCGACGGTCTTCTGGGGGCCGATGGCGTTCGCGGTCATCGGCGGGCTCATGGTGGCGACGCTCCTGACGCTGGTGTTTCTGCCGGCGCTCTATGTGGCGTGGTTCCGGATTTCTCCGCCCGACGCGGCCGCTGCTTCTATTCGGGAGCCCGTTCCACCGGCTGCGGCGGCTCCCGTCGCCGCGACGTGACCTGGCCGCGATGGCGCGTGAGGGGCGTGGCCTAGCGGCAGACGAGCACGGGGATGGTGCTGTGGGTCAGCACCTTGATAGCTTGGCTCCCGAGCAGGAAGCGCATCAGTCCGCGCCGTCCGTGGGAGGCCATGACGATGAGATCGCATCCGTTCTTCTCGGCGCTGTCGATGATGCCTTCGGCGGGAAACTGATCGCGCACGTGCCGCGTTGTGCACTCTACGCTGGCGTCCCTGGATGCCTTTTCGACGGATGACAGGATTTGTGCGGCGTTGGCGGCGACGCTCTCGTCGTACTCCTTTATCGGGAAAGCCATGGCGACCTCGCCCGGCGCGACCGCGACCCAGGGCTCCGTCACGTTGACGACGGTGACCTTGGCGCCGAGCCCCTTGGCAATCTCGAGGCCCTGAGTCACGGCTTTGCGAGCCAACTCCGAGCCGTCGGTGGCGATCAGGATATGCTTGAACATGTCACCTGCCTCCTTACGTTCCACGCAGCCGATTTGAGTTCGGGCCAAACGGCCCCTGGGTTTCAGCTTAATCGATATTCGCCTTGCCGGGTTCGGCCAAAGCGAGGACAAAGGGTCATTCTCGGAGGAAGAGATCGTGGTGCTGTTCTCTTGCCGCGGTGGCTTGCGCGTGGCGTTGATCCTGGTCAAGACCATTGCGATGGGCGCGGCTCTCGCCGGGGCAAGTAGGGCTGCGATGGCGGCCGAAACGGATATCGCGCCGGCCACTTTGCGCGATGCGAAACCGGGAACGATCTTCCGCGTGTGGCCGCTCGGCGGCGGTGCCCTCAACGGAAACAAAGGCTATCGCGTTCTTTACCGATCGACAGATTACAACGACGCGCCGGTCGCGGTTACCGGGGCGATCATCTTTCCGGCAACCCCCGCTACGAAGCCTCGTGACGTCGTCGCCTGGGCGCATCCTACGACGGGCGTGGTGTCTAGGTGCGCGCCGACGCTGATCCCCGATCTCGCCGGCACGATCATGGGCATCGATGGGCTGACGGACGCGGGCTATGTGGTGGTCGCCACGGACTACGTCGGGCTCGGCACCAAAGATCATCATCCCTATCTGGTCGGAGCGAGCGCGGCGCGCTCGGTGCTCGATTCCGTGCGGGCCGCGCAGCAGCTCAAGGACGTGGGTGCGGGGCACCGTTTTGCCGTCTGGGGGCATTCGCAAGGCGGGCATGCCGCCTTGTTCACGGGCATCGATGCGGCGCGCTATGCTCCGGAGCTCAAGCTGGTCGGGGTTGCGGCCGCGGCACCTGCCACCAATCTCATCGCGTTGTTCAAAGCCGACCGGGACACCTCGAGCGGCCGTTCGCTGACGGCGATGACGGTTCTCTCCTGGTCGCGCGTGTTCGGTGTTCCGATGCAGGAGATCGTCAAGGAGCCTTCCATCCGGCATTTCGAAGCGCTGGCCAGCGATTGTATCGAGACAATCCGCGATTTCGGCAAAGAATCCCATGACGAGAAAGCCCTCGAGCGCTCGTTCCTCAAGGTCGATCCGGTGTCTTTCGGGCCGGTGACGAAGATCATGGAGCAGAACACGCCGGGGGCGCTGCCAGCGGGAACGCCGGTCTTCATCGCACAAGGAACAGCCGACGATCTCGTGCGGCCCGCCATCACGAAGGCCTATGTTTCGATGCTTTGCCGCGGCGGCGCGCGCGTGAAGGTGCGCATGATGCAGGGCGTCGGACATATGTGGGCCGGCCGCGACAGCGCGGACGCGGCGGTGCAATGGCTGGGTGAGCGCTTTCGAGGATCCGCGGCGCCCAGCGATTGCTCGGCGTTTCCGTGATCGTTCAAGATTTGCGTTCGCGCTCGATGAGCTGGCGCTTGCGCTCGATGCCCCAGCGATATCCCGAAAGGCCGCCGCTCTTGCTCACCACGCGATGACAGGGGACGGCGACGGCAACGGGATTGGATGCGCAGGCGGATGCGACGGCGCGCACTGCGGATGGGCTGCCTATGCGCTCGGCCAGCTCGGCATAGGTGATCGTCGTTCCGGCGGGAATCCGGCGCAACGCGTGCCAGACGCGATGCTGGAACGCGGTCCCCTGCATGTCGAGCGGAAGGTTGAACCCCGTGCGCGGGGCCTCGATCAGGGCCACAACCTTGGCAACGATGTCGCCGAAATCCTTCTGTGCGGCGGAAAGCGTCGCTTTGGGGAACCGCTGCCTGAGATCGTCGAGAAGCTCATCGCGAGTTTCGCCGAGCGTGATGGCGGCGATGCCTCTCTCTGTCGTTGCGACGAGGACGGCGCCGAGCGTGCACTTGGCGAACGCGAAGCGGATTGCTGCGTTGGCGCCGCCGGCCCTGTATTCGGACGGTGTCATGCCGAGGGTGTCGTCGAGATCCGCGTAAAACCGGCCGGCGGAATTAAAGCCGGTGGCGTGGATGGCTTCGGTCACGGTGCTGCTCCTCTGCAGGGTGTCGCGGACGCGCTTGCGGCGGTTTGCCGACGCATAGGCCTTGGGCGTGACGCCCGTGACCCGCTTGAAGATGCGGTGGAAGTGATACGGGCTCAGGCTCATCGACCGGGCGAGGAACTCGAGGGAGGGGAGTTCGTCCGCCGTCTCGATCAGCCGGCAGGCTGCCGCGACCTTGGCGGCGTAGACGTCCTCGAGCGGCGCTTCGTTCGGCCGGCAGCGCTTGCACGGGCGAAAGCCGGCCGTCGCCGCATCTTCAACGGTGGCGTGGAAACGAACGTTTTCTCGCCGTGCCGGACGGGATGCACACGAGGGGCGGCAATAGACGCCGGTCGTGGCCACTGAGTAGTAAAAGCGGCCATCGTAGGTCTTGTCCCGGTCGAGAACCGCCCGCCAAAGGCGCTTTTCGCTGCCCGGAAGGCGCTCGATGCGGGGGCTCGTCGGGTTGGCTTTCATGGGCGAAAGATAGAGTTGGTGTACGGTGTGTGCACTCCGATCCTTGCTTTCAAATCGAATTTTTGGGGAGCAACGGTTGCTCTCGGCGTCCGGGTCGGGTAGATCAACGCAGCGCGGGGGTCGGTCGCTTCGCCTGCGCTGGGGTTCGTCAGCCTATCGTGCTGAAATCAAAGCGATATTCTTAGGTTCGCTGCCGTAGCTCAGTGGTAGAGCACTCCCTTGGTAAGGGAGAGGTCGCAAGTTCAATCCTCGCCGGCAGCACCAT
>NZ_CADEFI010000038.1:24853-33124 GCF_902826555.1 uncultured Hyphomicrobium sp. | reverse complement strand
AGCCCCACCCGCTCTTCAAAAGCTTCATCACCGCCGCCATGGAGCAGAGCCGCCTCGTCTAAGGAGCGAGTGCGCACACCGGCCGCGAAGCTCAAACGCCTTCCGCGATCGTACGCAGCAGAGCGAGCGCGATTCCCGGCACGCGATCCTCCGTGTCGAACGCAGGATCGTAGGCGCTGAGTGTCACGGCGCGCACTGGCGTTGCCTTCATGAGCGCAGACAGCAGCCGGTCGAGCTCGCCGCCGTCGAGACCATCCGGCGCACCGAACACATTCACGGGCGCGATCGTCCTATCGAGAACGTCCAGGTCGATGTGCACATAAAGCCCCGTGACATCGGGCGATAAACGGCCGATCTGCTCGACCAGCGTCTCCGGCGTGCGCAGCTCCTTGCAGCTAAGTTGGCGGATATTCGAAGCCTCGAGGCGGCGAACCTCCGACGGATCGTCGAACGAACGCGCCCCCGCCAGCACGACCGCCGTCTCCGGCACGGCACAAGCACCCGGTATCGTCGCATGCAGTCCCTGCCAGGCGCTTCCCGTGACCACAGAGAGACCCATGCTGTCGAAGTAGCCCGAGATCGTCGACGCGGGCTCGCAGAAGTCAGGATGCGCGTCGAACCACACGACTCCGGGCGAGGCTTCTCCAAGGCCCGCGACGACACCCACCGCCGAGAAGCAGCTTCCCGCAAGAACGACCGAAAACGCGTTGCTCTCGCGCGCACGCCGAACCTGCTCGGATACGAGCCGTATCAGCTCGAACGCCGCATCGGCCTCGCCGTACCCGGTGCTCGTGAATTTCGGATCAAGCTCGATCGTGTGGCAACGAACGGCAGCGCCGTTCGATGACAGCGCCGACACAGCTCCACGCGCAAGCAGGTGCTCCGGACCACAGCCGACCCCATGCCGGAGCCGACCCAGCTCATACGGAACAACGATGATTGAGAATGCGGTGTTGCTCATGGGGTGCTCGCAATTTGTGGTCTCTGAACACCATTTCAGCGCACCAAGAAGCACGCCGCTCCAAAAACATCTGTCGGAGCGGCAATCGAGGAGGTTGGCCGGTGCAAAATCCATTATCCACAAGTTCATTATTCAAAGGAGTAACTAGAGATGCGTGCCAGTGCTAAATTTAACTTATGACCAATGAGAAAAAAATTGCGAAAGTTCTGGAGCAAACTCGCTGGTGGATCGAAACAAGGTACCGTCGCACCCGGCACGTCATAAAAAAGACTGGGCGAATAGCGAGCACAGCTTTCAACAAGGCGATCACGTTCTCAAGAAATGCGACAGTTCCGCTTGTAACCGCTTTGTATTGCGTCGCCGCCGCTCCTCTGATCTACGACCTCTTATGGCGAGCCCAAACAACGCCCTCCTCAAACGTCACAGAATTGAGGGACATACTACTTAGTCTTGGAGCGCTGCTGGGCACCCCTTTTGTAGCGTGGCGAACATTGGTTGCTTGGAAACAGGCAGAAACAGTCCAGCAAACTCACTTAACTGATCTATTCACCAAAGCGGTCGAGCAGCTGGGCGCCGAGAAAGAGGGCATTGACAAATCCGGACAGCCCACAAGAAAACCTAATACAGAACAACGAATAGGTGCAATCCTCGCCCTTGAACGCATAGCCCATGATTCCGCAAAGGATTACTGGCGAGTAATGGAGGTACTAGCTTCCTACATCCGAAACAATTCGCAGCCACCAACCATATTTACTGAACCCACATCAGACGCGGTAGACCTTGAAAGCGCGCTCGCAAAATTTAGAGAACAGATCCCGACGCCACCAACCGACATTCAGGTTGCTATCGACGTACTAGCGCGCCGAGGCTCTCGCGGCACAGCTTTCGAGAGAAAACACAGACTCCGACTTGATCTATCTGGCGTGAATCTTCAAAAGATTCGTTTTTCAAGGTGGTATGACGATGAAACCGGAGCAACCAACGCCACGTTTACTCACGTCGACTTCAATTGCGCGCACCTAGATGAGTGCGAACTTATAGACGCAAATTTTTCAAATTGCATTTTTAATAACGCCAGCCTGATTGGGGTCACCGCCTACAGCGCGATACTCAAGAACGCCACGTTTTACGAAGCTAATCTCGATGGCGCCAATTTTGCCGGCGCAAACCTAAAAGGAGCCGATATTCAGAAGGCGAAGGGCCGCGGATGTGATATGAGTGAGGCCAATCTCCGTGACGGCGGCCTAATCTCCTGTGATCTTTCTCGTTCGAATTTTAGAAACGCGAACCTCGCGAAGAGCGGAGTTGGAGGAAACAACTTCGCGCATGCAGATATTTCTGGCGTCGACCTCAGCCAGACTCATTTTTTCGGAAACGTCTTGAAAGACGCCAGCGTGTACGACGTAGATTTCACCAAGCTGGACACCCGCTTCATAGAAGATAAGTTGAACCTCGAGAATGCCTATGGTGACACGACCACAAAGACCGGAAGCCTGAATCGCCCAGCTAGTTGGCCAGATCGCGAATTGTCGTGGCAGGAACGGCGCGAAAAGTTAGAAATTTAAGCAGCCAAAACAAACCGCACTCGGCAACAAACCTCCCCACAGCAAATTCACAGCCCTTCCTCACCGTCGCGCCCGAATCGCGGCACACAGAGAGTTGCCGCTCCACCCGTGCGCGTCGCGGCCAAGGGAGTCCGGATTTGCTCGGATTCATTTCCATCTTCGCGGCCAGCGTCGCGGGCTTCGCCGACATCGGCATCTGGGCCGTCGCCGCATGCGCGATCGCGCTCGCCTCCACCTCATACGCTGAGCATCACGCGCTTTACCGGCGCGGCCAGGAGCTTGGCCTCACCGACACACTCCGCGCTACCGTCCTACGTAGTTTCGGCAACGGCCTGATCGCTTCCGGCGCCGCCTACTTCTGCGGCTGGTTTCTGCGCCTGATCTGACCAGCGTGGCAACCATGCCCTGTCGTAGCGCTTCTGCGTACGCGCGTCCGCAACACGCTGCCGACCGTATCGAATGCTCTTCCGCAGCCGTGACGTCGACTTCCCGATTTCCCAGCGCTTTTTTCTGATCGCCCGAAGCGCCGCCTCATAGGCCGCGTCTGCGTCGTTGAGATTCTGTGCTTCAATCCTATTGAAGTCCTGCTCAGCGGCGAGAAGAGCCGTGAAATAGTGCATGTCGCCCTTCTCGACCCATTCCCAGGACGAAAGCGGCTGACAGCGATCCAATAGTACTATGGGACCCGGCGCGTACTGGTTGCCTTCAAGGCCCGCGCGCATGCGCATGTAAGCGGTCCAGGGGGTAGCCTCGATTTCGGCAAGATACCGCTTTGCCCTTGCAGCAACGATATCCCGGTCGCGCTCGGACGGCAGGTTACGAGCCAGCTCGATCACGAACTCATACGCTTCCTCGGCGGCATCAAAGTGTCCGAGCTTCCGAAGCTGATGAGCCTCGAGTTCCTTGATCTGGATGTCGTGCGAATGGCCGGGCAAACTGAGAGCGTTTCGGAAATGAGCGAGCGCGTCCAAATGCGCTTCGCCGCCCGACCGCGCAGCGGCAACCGCACCGCGCAGGCTATGCGCCGTGCAAAGCTCCTGCCTCAGGGAAACGGCCTCGCGCTCCGCGATGGTAAGCCTGTTTGTTATTGACGTTATCGCCTTACCCAACTGCCAGTCGGCACTCATGAGCACTGCCGGAGCGACGGCCCCATTGTCCCACCGGTTCTCGCGCAGAACGGCTTTCAAATCGGAATTGACGAATGATGGAGCGACGAGAGTCTGGCCTGGAGCCGGTCGCTGTATGGCATTGAGCGCCTTGTCCCGCACGTCCCTCAGGCGCGCATCTCTTGCACCGATGTACTCGTCCAGCCGCTTGTGAAGCACTCGCTCGTGATAGAGCCACCACTTCCATGCGCCGAACGCGGCGCCAAATAATCCAATGATCGTGGACCCATATTTTTGTAGGAAGGCCACGACGAGTGCGGTCGTGCCTGTGGTGTCCTGCCCAAATTTGACTAGAGCATCATTGATCTTCCGCGCCGCGAGTTCGTTCTCGGTAATCCAAGTTAGAACATGGCAAAGTGTTTCCTCTCCGCACGACATCGCCCACCCCGCAATACAAATGAATTGGCAATGACGAGCACAATGCGCTTCGCACATTAACGTGTACAGACATCCGAGCGCCTACCGGCGCGCGAATCCACAATGTTGCGTGGCACCCTCGCTACAAGCCACCCCTTCGTAGTCGCGGCTCCCCCACTTCTGCGGCACACTTCGAAACGCGCGTGAACACGCGTTTCGAAGTGTGCCGCGTGCTTTAAAACGCCTGCGCAACGCTCGCGCCCGCAAACAGCAAATCACAAATCTTATCCCCACTGCCTCGCACCGCATCTAACCTTGCCTCATCCCGCTCATTCGGGGGTCCGGTGTGAGCTGGACATCGCGGCGAGCGGGGGCGGCGTCTTCCCTCTCTGCTAGTTCCATCAGCTAGTTCTGGAAGTGTGCGCAGCGGTCTCGCTCATCGAGGAGACCAACTCGTCGGCGGTTGGATGGTCGCGGGCGGGGCTGCGTTACCGGTGGAGGCGTTTGCGTGGAGCGGCGAAAGCCGCATCTGTCCAGTGGTCGGCTTCCGCCGCTCCACCCCCGAAAGGGGATCGAACTTCACTTGCGCCTCCGGCGCGACCCGCTCTTTGAACCGAACCGGCCCGCACCCGCGAGACATGCGTCCCCGCGGCTATCCCAGCGCGCCCACGCACCGGCCACACCCCGCACGCGTGACGCCAACGCACCCACATCCCTAAAGTTGCGCACGAAACCAATGGGCGGGCGGAGCGTTTGCAGACCACGACGCAACACTACCTAAGGAGAACACTCATGAGCATCACAGCGACGCGTATCGCGCTCGCGGGCGCCGCCCTCGGCACCGTGCTTGCGCTCACCGCCACGAGCGCCTCCGCCGCTATCGTTTGCAACGACGAAGGCGACTGCTGGCGCGTCAAGCATCGGTACGAGTACAAGCCCGAGTTCCGCCTCCACGTTCACCCGGACGATTGGAAGTGGGGCGACCACGACAAGCACAAATACCGCTGGCGCGAGAGCCGCGGCCGCGGCTACTGGCGCGAGGGCCTCTGGATCCAGTTCTGACGCCGCCGCGAGGCGATGGCGTGAAGCCGGCGGGGCGCGTCCCACGCTGGCTTCGCGCTGTTCACCGGCCGATCTTTGCCACGTGGTCCGTGCTAGCGTCACGGCGTGATGTGCCTCAACTCGTCCCAAGCGTCCCGCCGCCGTCACGCGATGCTGGCGCTCGCCATCGCCGCGCCGTGGCTCCTCACCGCCGGCCTCACGACGCCCACGCACGCCGAGCCGATCCCGCCCGCTCCCAAGAAAATCACCAAGCAGCAGGCGGCCGCCGTCGTCGCCTACGACAAGGCCCTCGCCGCGTTCAAGACCGTGCTCGCCCAGCGCAAAGCCGAGATCGACGCCCTCTCGGAACAAGCGAAGGCACCGCCACCCGTCGCAAAAAAGAAGCACGCAAAAAAGCTGCCGCCGCGCCCGGGACAAGCCATCTACCTCGCCCGCATGAAGGTGATGAGCACCTACAAGGACCTCACCGAGCTCATGCCGGAGCGCATCGGACCGCCGAACAAATACGGCGTGCCGCCGGACCACTTCGACGTCGCCATAGAGCCCCTGATCGAGGACTACGCCGAGATCTTCAAGGTGCTGCAAGCCCCACCCGCATACGCGCAGGCCTCCGACACGCCGATGCGCGACGTGGTCGATCTTGGACGCGTCATCGCCCGCGCCAAGGGAGCCGATCCCGAAACTGCGGACGCGGCGGGCCGCATCGCGCTCGGCATCTTCTTCGCCGAGACCAACGCGCGCCAGAACATCGGCAACGCGCGCTCGACCACCTACAAGGGCAGTCTGCAGACGGGCCCGGCCGAGGACAAACGCGGACAGCGGAAGTGGGCCGCCATCAAGGCCAAGGTGGCGAAGCTCGATCCGAAGCTCGCCGCCCGTGACGACGCGGAGGAAGCCCGCGCCAAGGGCATCGACCAGCGCTTCAATCATTGGACGGCCGTGCGCAACGGCCTCATGAACGCGCACGCCGACCTGTTCGCGGAGATTCCCGAAATCACGCGCATGCTGCCCGACGAGATCGACCAGATGAAGCTGTTCCAACTCATCCAGATCGTGCCGACACCGACCCGCGCCGCGCTGAAATCCGGCGACGTCGCAAACTACACGGTCACGAGCCGGCAGGTGATGGGCTTCCTGCGCAACAACAGCATGTTCACGTTCGGCAAGGCCAACCGCGCCAAGACCAAGGCGACCTATCGCGAGATCCTGGATGCCATGTGGCTGTTCGAGACGAAGTTCGCGAAGGCGAAGGCACAATACGAGGCCATCAGGCACGGCGCGGTGCAATAGATGCGGCCGCGGTTTCACCGCCCAGGCCCGCGCCGCAGAATCTTGTCCCCGGCGCCACGTGCCGGCCTTACCCTCGTCCGTCCCGCTCTTTGATCCTGCCTGAGATTCCGAGAGGCAAACTTTCACGCCGCGCGCCACCGCAGGCTCGCCCGGCTATTTGAACTCGTAGCTGAGCCGCATGCGCACGATGGCGTCCTCGCTGTCCCGGGTGAGGCCGAATGCGACACCGGCGCCAATCTCGAGCCCACCTTCGAGCTCGCCCAGGAGATTGATCCCCGCATACTGCTCGGTTTTGCCGCCGTCGAGCGTGAGCCCCTCGACGCTGTCGCCGAGACCACCGAACAGCTCCACGCCGAGCTTCACCTCCTCGAAGCCGCCGAAAAACGACTCGCGTCCGCCCTCGACCTCGAAGAGCGTATAGTTGAGGCCGGCGGCGTAGCCGAACTCCCAGTCGCCGTTATCGAGATTAGCCTCGTTGATCCAGTTGAAGGCGATGTCGAGGCGCTCCGAAAGATCCTGCCCGAGGATGAGCTTGCTTTCGATCTCATGCTCGGTCGATTCCTCGTCCTCCTCTTCACCATCGGTGCGCCCGGTGACGGTGTGCTTGTAACGATGCTCTGGCTCGGGCTGCTCGTATTCGATGTAGAGCACCGGGTTGAACGGCACGGTCTCACGGAAGAGGCGCACGCGGTTCTCGAAGCGCCAGCCGCCGAAGGCGTAAGACTCACCCTCCGTCGCAACACCCTCGAAATAGAGCGCCGAGGTCCAACGGTCGGTGACGCCGTACTCGAGCTCGACGAGCTGCGCCGCATAGCCTTCGGCGAGACCCACGGAGGAGAAGTCGGAGTAGACGCTGATCTCCGCCTCGCCTTTGTCCGCCATATGATGATTGTAAGTGACGAAGTTCGCTCCGCTTCCAGCCTGCGCGGACGAGATGAGGAACAGCGTCGTCACCCCCGCCGACAGGATCGCGGCCCAGGAGCCATGGATGCAATCGCGCACGCCCCCGATGGGCATTCTATGCCTCCGTACTTATGCTGTGGTAGTCTAGCAGAGACCTCCTAGACAAACCAAGTCGCCGGGATGCCCTGTTGAAAGAGCGTGGACAAAAAAGCCCATTGCAGCGCCGCCGACCCACGCGTTCAAGCCGGGCGTCCTGCGCAACGAGGGCATACGGCAACGCCACAATGTACCCCGGGGCACAGCGCGCACCGCGACGGCAAGCTACGCTGGAACGCTGGCCGATGACGGGAGGGGAATGAAAGCCATGAGTGCAGAGGTCCCGCGGGACGTTTTCTGGAGGCAATCGAACTTCGACGCCTGGGCCAACGCCACCAAGCGCCGTTACCTCGTTCTGCTCGCCGTGGCGGTGCTGCTTCTCGGAGCCGCCGGCGCCATCGCCGCAGCCGTCATGGGTCCGCGCCTCGTGCGCGAAGGGAGCTTGCTCTGGTTTGGCACCCACACCACGGGCGTCATCGATAGCAGCTCGGTCGAACGCGTCGGATCGTTCAAGGACGGTGCGCCGAAGTACCAGCTCACGATCGACTATAGCTTCGTCATCGACGGCGCCACCTACAGCGGACGCACTCTGCGCGGCGACGTCCGTACCCCGCCGGAGTTCGCACCCGGCGACCAGACCGGCCTATTCTACGAGGCGACGAACCCTGCCAACTCCGTCGCCGAGCACAACCTCAGGACCGACGTCTACGCGCTGGCCCTGTTCCTGCCGTTCCTGGTCGTCATCGGATTTGGCTCCACGCTCCTGTTCGCCGTTCGGTTCTGGAGGTGGGTAACACGGCGCAAGGCGAGCCCGCTCCGACAGTCCGACGTGACGAAGAATACGTACGCCCGGTCGCCGACGGTGAAGCGC
>NZ_CADEFI010000038.1:0-24753 GCF_902826555.1 uncultured Hyphomicrobium sp. | reverse complement strand
CGCAGCAGCAGATGACCGGCTTCGACGAAAAAAGCCTGCCGGACGCGGAGATCGATGCCCTGATCGCCTTCCTCACCCATATGGCGGCGCGCTGACCCGCATGACGAGCCCGTCTTTGCTCCTGAACCGGGATAAGCACGGCACCGCCCAACCCTTGGGTGCGGCGAAAGGATCTGCCCCGGCAAGGCCTTACTCTCACCCCGACTCGTGCCGTATGAATGTCCCGGGGAACAGCCCGCAACCGGCGCAAGGGTATCGCGTGTCGCGAAGAACGCTCATAAATGGAGCCGCAGGACCGGCGATCGTAGCCGCGGTGAGCCTCCTGTTGCTGCTGCCGGCGCATCCAGGCTTCGCCCAGCAGGCCGGCGAGCCGACGGCGGAGTCCGAGCGCGCGACGGCGCCACCGCCGCTCAATGCCCCGTCGGAGCTGCCCGCCTTGATGACTCCGACGCCGACGCTCGTCGAGCCTGCGGATATGACCCCGATCGCTGTCCCCGCACCCGAGCCGGCCGAGGCACCGATACCTGCAGGCGATCCCGGGGCTGCTGCGGCGGCCGCCAACGAGATTGCCGACATCTTCAGCAAGGTGGGCGATCAGATCTACGAGGAGTGCATCTTCGACCTCTCGGAGGAACAGATCGCGGTCCAGGCCGCACTCATCCAGACGTATGTGATGAAGGGCGCCTCGAGTGCCGTCGCGCGCCAACTCGCGGCGACGCAGATCCAGCCGCCCAAGCTGTCGCAGAAATGCGAGCAGGTCCGGCGCACGCCGGACGCGCCGCCTGCGGACTGGGCCACGACCACCACCGAGCCGCCTGCTCCCGAGAAGCCGCCTGTCGTGGCCGCCGTACCCAAGCAGCAGAAGCCCGTACCCGAGCAGCCGCCGCCGGCCATCGCCCTCGCGGGCAAGAAGGGTCTGCCGCAGTGGGATTGCGCCGACGGCGTCGACTACGTCACCATCACCTTGAACGGCTACCAGAGAAAGCTGACCGGCGGTGAGATCTGCAATCCCTTCCAGGACGTCGTGCGCGAGGTGCCCGCGTCGCTTGCCAGCTTCCGCCTCGGCTACACCATCAAGACCGGTCGCCTGTTCGTCATCTCCGACGATCCGCAGACCAATGGACAGACCATCGCCTGGGGCCTCTCCGGCCGTGACGTCTGTCGCAACAATCCGGATCCCGATTGTTTCGCCGCACGCGCCATCGGTCCCCTGCCGCCGGGCGAATACGCGTTCGCCGACAAGCAGCACCGGGTGAACTGGGGTCCACGCACCAAGCGGCATGTGGCCGCCGTTTACCTCAAGAAGCTCTGGAACAAGGAGCGCTTCAGCCCGCAGCACACCGCGGCCATCATGAAGCGGGGCAATATTGCCATCCACGTGCGCTTGAAGGGGGAGATGTCGGAAGCCTGCATTGGACTGGAGCCGAAGGGCTGGGCCTATGTCGCCCAGATCATCAGGGACGGCCGCGCCACGGGGCTCGACGTCTACATCGACGAGCAGCACCCGCAGATCGCCGAGGCGCCCCCGGTGATTGTCGCCTCCTCTTTCTCGCTCACCTCCCTCTTCAAATAGCGCCGCCGTTCTGATAGTCGCAGCGGATAAACACACCAGGAGATCCCGATGCCGACCATGTCAGACCAGCGCCGCAAACGCATCCAGGCCAAGCAGCGCAAGGCGAGAAACGCCGACAAGCGCGTCGCCAAGGCCGCCAAGCGCGAACGCAACAAGACCAAGTGACGGATGAGGTCGTGTCGACGTATCGGCACGACCTCCTTCCCGCGCTTCTCACCGATCCCGCTCGTCGAGCAACACGCCAACCGCGTCATAGCTCTCGCCGCGGAAGTAAGTGACCGAGACCGAGGTGCCGATCGCGTCTTGGTTCAACAGCCGGAGAATGTCGTCCACGCCCTCCACCGGTTTGCCGTCGATCCCGACGATCACGTCGCCCGGACGCAAGGACGCGCGCGCGGCCGGGCTCGCCGGCGCGAGATCGCGAATGGCGACACCCGTCGCCTGCGAGAGACCGGCCGCATAGGCTGCGCGCCGCCGCAAAGGCACCTGCTCGCCCACGATGCCGAAGCGGGCGCGCCGCACGCGGCCGTGTGCCAGCACCTGCACCAGCACGTTGAGTGCGGTGCTGGACGCAACGGCGAACGCGATGCCCTGCGCGCCCATGATCATCGCCGTGTTAATGCCGATGACCTCTGCCGTCGACGACACCAGCGCACCGCCCGAGTTGCCCGGGTTCAAGGCCGCATCCGTCTGGATGACGTCCGAGATCAGGTTGCCGTTCTGCGCCCGCAGCGACCGACCGACCGCGCTCACGATACCGGCCGAAACCGACGACTGAAAGCCAAGCGGATTGCCGATGGCGATCGCGATCTGCCCCGGCTTGACGCGTTTGGAGTCGGAGAGCATCGCCGTCGGCAGATGTTCCGTCGTCTCGCCGCGCAAGACCGCGATGTCCGTGTCGGGATCGCGACCCAGGATGCGCGCTGCAAACTTACGCCCGTCCGCAAGCGTGACGCGCACCTCACGCGCACCGTCCACGACGTGGTTGTTGGTCAGAATGATGCCATCCGGCGACAGGATGACGCCGGAGCCCGAGCCCTGAGCCGGCTGGCCGCCACGTAGGCCCGTGATGCCGACGTGCACGACAGCCGGCGACACGGCCTCGACCGCCCCCACGACGGCTTCCGAATAGTGGTCGAGAAGATCGCGATCGGCAGCGCCAGAAGGCTCGGGCCTGTTGGTGGTTCTGTTCGTGTTAGAGAGAAAGGCTAAGCCGCGCATGAGCTGTTCCCCTTCGAAACGCTGCGGCATACCGGACGAGGCGTCCGGCATGGCGGCATCGGGTTGTTGCGGTTTCGGAGGAGATGGGAGCCCCGCCCGCGGGATGCAATGGCGTCGAGAGCTGCGGCGAAAGCATAGCCGTTAATCACGCTTGCATGCCTGCGGCGGCTGGCGCCGGCCTCGGCCCCACGCCACACCTGTCAACGGCCGGGACCCGTGCTAAAGTCCCGTCCACACTGCCCGGGGGATAGAGCGTCCGATATCAACCTGTGAGGTGGTAGTCATGCGTTTTAGACCGACACTTGCAGCCCTGGCGGGCATCGGCACGGCGTTCACGATCGCCGTGCTCTCGGCTCCGGCCAGCGCCATGGGTCCCGTCGGCCCGTCCGCGGCGAGCAAAGCTGACAACGGCATCGTCGAAAAAGTTCATCGCCGCTGGGATCGTAGGCGCTACCGCCGCCACGGTTATTACCCGCAGGCCCGCTGGTATCGCACCCGGCCCTACTACTACTCGTACGACGATCCCTACTACGCCGCGCCGTACTACTATCGCCCGTACTATTACCCCTACTACGGCAACTACTACGGCCCGCGCTATTACGGCTATGGGTTCTATCGGCCGCGCTTCGGCGTCAGGATCGGCTTCTGACGCGCCTCGACTGTACCGCGGCTACTCGCAGTAGCCGCGGCCGCGGCGCGAGATGAGATCGAGATGGAAGTGGTTGCGGTGCGGATCATTGGCCTCAGGCCCCAGCACCGTGCCGAACTCACCGCACGCGCCGCCATGAATGGCACGCAGGAACAGCGCCTCCTTTGTCGGTTTTGCCGGCACGACGGGTTTCTCCGTCTCGGCGAGTTTACTCGCTTTCGCCTCCGGAGCGTCGGCAACAACCGGCTTCTTCTGCAGCTTGAGCATTGACGGAGTAAGGGACGCTTGCGTTACGGCTACCCCGGTTTTCTCGGGACGGCCCGCTTTGCCTGCAGTCGCCGCATCTCCGTCTTCAGCTTTCGCTTTTGCTTCCTCCAGCTCCGCCGCGTTGTCCTTGGTCCGTTTGGCCTTCGCCTTGGCGTCCGCCTCTGCCTTCGCCTTGAGCGCCTTGATGTCGCGCGCGGTGAGACCCCAGCCCTTCAGCACGCCCACCGTGCGACCGTTCGCAAGCGCAAAGCCACCGATGTCGATCGCGTTGGCGAGCGCATGCTGGCTGAGCTTGGCGTTCGGCAGGTTGTAGATGTTGCGGCACGAGTATCCGGACGCCCGGACGATGCGAACGACACCCGACTGGAAGCGCTCGCGCGCCTCCGGCTGCAGCGTGGACTTCACCCAGCTGCCGAGCGCCGCCACCATGCGGCAGTTGACGTCCACCGGCGGGTCGAACACGACCTTGTTGGAATCCGCGCCGACGCTCTTGAGACGCACCGGCGCCGGAAGCCCGCACGCACCTTTCTTGATAGGCTCCAGGTATTCGATCTCGGCGGACACGCCTGAGAGCAGATGCATGCACTGCTCGCGCCCGCGCGCAATATCCTCCGCAGGCCACTCCTCTTTCACCGGCTGCGCGGCGACCTCGTCCGAAGGAGAAGCGGTAGGCGGCGAGCCGGACGCGGCAGGCGTGGCTGGTGGCTTGGAGACGCTCGTGGACGGAGGTGCACCGGAGGCTGCGGGAAGATGCATCATCGCCGCCGCACTGGCCTCGAGTGGCGGCGGCAACCCCGAGCGCGCGGCAAGCATGAAGAGGCCCGTCATCATCACGTATGACAAGCCGGCCGACAGCCCGGGAATGGGTTCTTCTCTTCGTTTCATGGCCGTTCCACCGCCATTTGCGAAAAGATCTCCGCGGTCAAAACACGGCAAAATAATAGCGCCGAGGATCTAAAGATCCCTTAGAACGCCCGAAAAAGTCTTAGGTATGTCGGCCTGCGCCTGTTGCTCCGGCCGCCCCGGCCACCGTTGATTTGGCAACGGCGAAGCCGTGCAGCGTTGCTCGTCCGTGGTCGCCTTGTTATATTTTTCTGAGAATTGGGACAGGCGCAGGACCCGTCCGATCCAAATATTACGCACGCGAATAACTCTGATTTCACAACCATATTTTCCTCGTGGCCCATGACGGACGCCTTCATCAGCTATGCAAGATCCGACGAGAGCTTCGCGCAGAAGTTCGCCGAATGCCTTGAGCAGAAAGGGCTCCAGGTTTGGTGGGACAGGAAGCTCATACCCGGTGACCAGTTTGACCAAGAGATCGAGCGCATGATCGGCGAAGCCCATCGCGTTGTCGTCGTTTGGTCGAAGAATTCGGTGGCTTCCCGCTGGGTGAGGGCCGAAGCCGATGAGGCTTTCGAGCAAAAGAAGCTGATCCCCATCCGGATCGACGACTGCCGCCTTCCCATGGAGTTCCGCCGCGTCCAGACACCCCCGTTGATCCAGTGGTCGGGCGACACCTCGCACAAGTCCTTTGTTCAGGTGCTGGGCGCCATACTCGATTCAAAGGGGCGCCAAGCGCCGAGGCCGGCGAACGGCAGTGGCGACACGGCCGGATGGCAAGTCGTTGCGACGAAATTCGGCTGGGGCTCCGCCACCGCGACCGTCAAACGTGGCCCGTTCACGCGCACCATCGAATACCGCAACAACGTCGCCAACGAGTCGGTCTCCGTGGACGGCATAGAAGTCTGCACCGGCGGGACCGCCGTCAAGCGACATCCGCTGTTTCAGTTCTTTTTGAGCGACGGCCCGCACACTGCCATTTGCCAGCTGGAGCCGATCTACAGTGTCGTCGGGCGGCTGGTGACGGCGCGCCTCAGCGGAATTAAATTGTCCATCGACGGCAGCACACCGAGCGTGCTTTCGCGATGAAGTAGGGATCTAAGTTTAACGGGGGGAACCATCGTGCCGGGAATGAAGACACGTCGCTTAGCAGCACTGGCCGCGATCCTACTGCCGTTCGCGCAGTGCGAAGCGGTGAATGCGACAATCGTCGCCGCCTATTGCAGCGAGACCGACAGCGTTGGCATCCAAGCCAATGAAAGCGGCGCCTACGCCGCCGAGGCGGCCCTCAGGGACTGCAACATCGCGTCTGGAACCGTCGGGTGCTGCGCAATCATCGATACGACGGACGCCACGTGCATGTCGGTCGCAACCACGCCGAGCGGCGCCTACGGCACGGGCGTCGGCGACTATGAAGTCGATTCATCCAGCTCCGCCGTGGAGAACTGCGCCTCCGCGGGATGCCGGGCCGTGCACTACAAGTGTCAGAACTGATCGCAGCTATTGGATCTCGTTATAGGTATCGATCACCTCGAACCGCGTGTCTTCCTGGTTGACCGAGGTCTTGGCGCTGTATTCGTTCTGCCCGATCGTTCGCGCCGTGAAGTTCGCGTGATCGACCGAAATCTCGGAGTACGGCTCGACCGTTACATAGGTGCTGTCCCGCTGCTCGATGCGCCCCGATGGCTCCCTGAGCTGGAGCAGCACGCCGCCTTTGGCGGGCTGATCCTGATCGTTTTTGAGCGAGAAGGTGGCCGCCACGGCCGATTGCACGACGAACTGGCTGGCAGTGAACAGGCCAAACACCGCAAGCGCCGGCAGGAAGGCATGCGCCGGCCGCATCCCCGAGATCAACCCGGCACCGACCGTGCCCGCAATCCCCATCATCTTGAGGAGCTCGCGCCGGTCGACCCCGCGCCCGAGCAACGCACGGGCCTCACGGCAGATTTCTATTTCTTCTTGAGAGAGTTGTCTCTGCGAAACGATACGAAAGGTCATGCGCACACCTCCCGGGCAAAACAGCTAAAAAATGGGAATCCAACTCAGTATCTTCACTGACGATATTCTCGAAAGCGTACGGACACAAGCGGACCTGCGGAACGCTTGTGACCCTCACGCGCAACCGGCGCGCTGGTTTCAATAGGGAAGGCAGACGATATCGACGCTCTCGGTCCCCACGGTTTCGCAGGAGCCGCACGTCTCACCTTCGGCGGACTGGCCGCTTTCACATTTGCAGGTCGTGCGAGAGCGCTCCCAGCAACGCTCGCCCTCCTGAGGAGCGTACCCGAGCTCGCGTGTTTGCAATCCATCCTTGTCGACACAATAGCTGTCCGTTTGCGACTGCCACGGCTTGCAGACATCGGCGAGCGCCGCAGGCCCGCTGGCGGCGAGAAACAAAGCGCAAGCAGCAAAGGCGATCGTCAACTGACGGAAAACTCTGAAAAAAGAGGCAGGCAACATTTGCGTCTCCACGTTGATCAGCTCGTAAAACAACCGAGCTTATCATCGTTTGCGAACGGACGATATTCACGCACATCGTTGGAACGCAATTCTGCGCCGGGCGCGAATGCACCGTGATAGCGGGCGGGACCTGGAGCGCGGTCCAGTCCAATGGGAAACGCCTTGGTCTAGCGCCGCAGCGCCTTGGCGCGGATGGAGCGCGTCGTGAGACGCCCGGCCTGCTTGGCGGCGTCCTGCAGCTCGTGGCGGAACTCGTCGCGCTTCTCGTGAATGGACGCGATCACGAGCCCGGTCGGCAACCCGAGTCCCACCAGCGTCGCCTCC
Organism: uncultured Hyphomicrobium sp.; assembly: GCF_902826555.1. Classification (GTDB taxonomy): domain Bacteria; phylum Pseudomonadota; class Alphaproteobacteria; order Rhizobiales; family Hyphomicrobiaceae; genus Hyphomicrobium_C. The sequence continues at coordinate 17,416 of NZ_CADEFI010000038.1, read as the reverse complement.
GAGAGCTGCAGGCTTGCCTCGATCGTCTCCGGCACCGCGTCGGTCACGCCTTCGAGGTAGAGATGGCGCGCGTGCTCGGCATCGCGGGCGCGCGCAACCACGAGGATATCCGGTCGCAGCTTCCGCACCGTTCGCACGATCTCGTCCGCCGCCGACGACGAGCGCACCGTGACGATCACGGCAGCCGCTTCCATGAGCCCGCAACTGTGCAGGAATGCTTCCTTCGTCGCGTCGCCATAGTAGACCTCGCGCCCACGGCGGCGCTGCTCCGCAACGGCCTTCGTGTCGCTGTCGACCGCGATGTACGGAAACGTATGCGCCTCGAGCATCTCCACAACCACCTGCCCGACGCGCCCATGCCCGACCACGATGGCATGGCCCTTGGCGGCCCTGGGCGCTACGCGGAGCTCCGGATCGCGATCTTTGGGCGGCTCGAGTTTCGCCGACAGCCGCCGGTCGATCAGCGACAACAGCGGAATGAGCGCCATGCTGATCGAGGTCACCGCCAGCGTGAAGCTCGACGTCTCCGTGCCGACGATCCCGATGGCCGATGCCATGCCGATACCGACGAACGCGAACTCACCGCCGGGACCGAGCAGCAATCCCGTCTCGATGGCCGCCGGCCACGGGATATGGAAAAGCCGTGCAAGCCCGATGAGCAGCGACGACTTGATGGCGATCACGCCGATGACCGCCGCCGCCAGCAGCAGCGGCTCGCGCGCGAGCTCGCGCAGGTCGATGTTCATACCGACCGTGAAGAAAAAGATGCCGAGCAGAAGTCCCTTGAAGGGATCGATGGTGGCTTCGATCGCCTTCCGGTATTCCGATTCCGCGAGCAGGAGCCCGGCGACGAAGGCCCCGAGCGACATCGGCAAGCCGGCAACGCCGGCCGCAGTCGCCGTGCCGACGACGACGAAAAGAATCGCCGCCACGAACAGCTCGTTCATGCCGAACGACGCCACCAATCCGAACAGCGGACGCAGGAACAGGCGCCCGACCAGTACGATCAGTCCGATGGCGAGCACCGCCGTCCCCACCGCGAGCACCACCCCCATGAACGCGGTACCGCTCTCGCCGCGGCCCAGAATGGAGATGGTGAGCAGGATGGGTACGACGGCAAGATCCTGCGCCAGCAGGACGGAAAAGCTGGCGCGGCCCGCGGCCGTCGTAAGCCGCCTCTGGTTGGCCAGCACCTCGATAACGATCGCCGTCGATGACAGCGCGAGGCAGGCGCCGAGCACGATCGCCACCGTCGGCCCCTGTCCGCTCAAGGCCACAATGGTGGCGATCGCGGCTGTCGAGAGAATGACCTGCAGGCTGCCGAGCCCGAACACCAGGCGCCGCATGGTTTGCAGGCGCTGGTAGGAAAGCTCTAGCCCGATCACGAACAGGAGGAAGACGACACCCAGCTCAGCGATAGCCGAGACGTTCTTGGCGTCCACCACCGTGACCCAGTAGAGAAACGGCAACTCGCCCTTCAGCGCTCCGAGCCCGAGCGGCCCCAGCACGGCGCCGGCGATCAGGTAGCCGAGGACACTGCTGAGCCCCCAGCGCTGCACCAACGGAACCACGATGCCGGCCGTCCCGAGGACGACCAGCGCATCGCTGTAGGCTTCGACGTTGAATGAGGCTGCGGCCATATATGCTCTCTGAACACAAGGGAGCATGAAGGGTTCGTAGCGCCCGCACAAGGCCGCCGATTGTGCAATCGTTGGATCGGGAAAAGGCAGTACCAAACGAGCATCATCGTTTCGTCTCGCCAGAAAAGGATTTCTTCCCGCTTCGTCGCCAGATTGGAGACAGTGCGCCGGATCCACCCGCCAGAAGAGGGAAACGCCTACCGACGGTCAGCATAGAAATATTCGAGGACGGCGCCCGTACTCCGTCAACGCGAAAGCGGGGCCGCGCCCTCCCCCACGACGACGAACGGCGCCCAGTAGGCCGGGTGCGACGAGCGCTCGTCACCCTTGTCGAGCATGTCGACCATGGCGCGGCGAAGCGCCTCCGATCGCCCGATCCCATCCGCACTCTGGTGGCGGACGGCGCCGGCCACCAGATCCACCGCCGCCCGCTCGGCGACCGACCAATGCGAGACGAGAACAGCGCGCGCACCGGCGTAAAAAAACGCGCGCGCGAGCCCGGACAGCGCTTCCTGATCCGCTCCCTTCTCGCCGCCGGCGGCTGTGTTGCAGGCCGACAGGATGGCCCAGTCTGCGTTGAGATTGAGCTCCGCGATCTCCGAGGCCGCCAGGTAGCCGTCGTCGTTGGTATCGGTGACTTCGCTGGGTGGCGTGAGAATGAGCCCCGCCTCGCTCGCACCCTGAAAATTGCCGACCACCGCACCGTGGGTCGCGAAATGCACGATACGGTACCGGAAAAGCTCGCCCTCCGCGTTAAGCTCGCGCAGCTTGCGCTCGGTGGCGTTGTCGGCAAGCAGCACCCGGCTTTCTGCAAAAGCCGGATCGGCGGCAATGCCACAGACGAGCTTCGCGGTGTCGGGAATGGGCGCCCACTTGCGAATGGCGGCAACCGTCTCCGCGGCGCCCAGAAACGTCGTCTCGCCAAACTCACCGAACAAGGCGAGGGTCTGTTCTTCGAGCGACGGCGGCACGTCGCACGTTTGATAATGCCGTGAAATCCTGCGGCGAAGGTCGAGACGGGACAGCGCACCGGCGCTGAGGCCCTGTTCGTTGCCGTCGATCGCCGGATTGGCGAAGGCGATCATCGGCAGCCGGGCCGGCCCACGTCCGCGTGTCGTGCGAAGTGCCTTGAGCGCGAACACCGACGGCAGCACCGTGACCGCGTGATCGCGCACGAACCACGACACCTCCTTGCCGCCCGTGGCCGGCGGCGGTTTGGTGACGAGTACGTGAAACGGCAGGCGTGAGATGACCCCGGCCGGCACGACGAAGAGATGCTTGCCGGCGATCAGATCTTCGACCTGGCCGAACAGAGTCTTGTAAAGTTCGTGCGCAAGCGAGAAATCGAACGGCGGCTGCGTGCCGAGCGGCGTTTCCGGATTGAGACCGAGCAGAGAAGCGCACTTTTGCCGGCCCTTCCCGACCCAGCTCCCGTGGTCGAGACCGCACCGCAACCCTGCAACCCAGTCCTCCAGCGACTTCGTGCCGAGATCGACCTTAATCCACTTACGCTCGGTCTTGGTAATGACCCAGAGAAAAAGATTATCCGCGCCTTGCCATTTCGGGGCTGCAAACAGCAGGAAGGCGTCGGTCGGGGCGAGAAAACTCTGCACGTCCGCCGTCTCGAGCTCCCCCTCTGCGCCCCCCAGGGCCTCCTCGATCGAGACTTCTTTTTCAGCCGCGATCCGCGCCTTCTCCGGAACAAGCAGCGCCAGCTGGGCATCGATGTCCGCCACCTGCGCCGCGATATCGCGCTTGCGCACGCGCGAGCTCTCGCCGGCAGCTTCCATCTTGCGCCAGGCCTCGAACAGATCCTGCCGCCGCCGCAGCAGGGCACCCGCTTCCAGCGATCCGCTCGCCCGTCGCAGCGCCATGCGGGCAAGCGCAAACGACGCCTCGGACGTCGCCAGCTGCGCGAAGCCGAACGTCATCTCGAATTTGCGCTCCTCCTCCCCCGGGCGGAACAGTCCGGCGATGATCGAGGCTGCATACTCTCCATTGAACTTGTCGCGCCGCTCCGACTCCTGAAGCAGCTCGAACTCGATCTTCCGGCCGGCTCGGCGGTAAATGGACTTGAGCGCCGCGACCATATCCAGTCGCTCCGGGTTGCCGCCCGGATAGGATTGCCGGTTGTTCGCATAGGCCGAGAGAAGCACCGCTTCCGTCGCGTCCGAGTGCCCTTCGTCGATAAGCAAGTCAACGAAATGCCAGAGAGGCTTTGCGAACACCTCCGGTTGCGTCGCGTCGATGGCCTTCTGCTTGGCGACCGCATCCATGATCAGCCGCGCTGCATCCGCATTTCTTCCAGCCGCCTTGAGCTGCTCGGCGTCGCGCAGCATCGCCGCGACATCAGGAGCTTGCGCACTCCAGTCCTCGGCGCACGCGTTGAATGCGCTCGAAAAAGAGACGGCTACGATCACGATGCAGGCGAGAAAACGCATGACATAAAGTCCTGAAAAACAAGACGCTGCTTCATGAGCAGCCACGCGAAAATTGCTCGATGCTAAAAAAAAGGAAAGCTCTCAGGTCAACCCAGCTTATCACCGGAGCCAAAGGGCGTCAGCAGCTCCAGGCAAACGCAAAACCCGCGCCTGGAGCTGGACGACCCTGCAAATGAACGACGCGACTAGAAGCGATAGCCGAGGGAGAGCCGGCCGACATGCAGGGTCGGCTCGATCGATGGCGAAACGAAACCGTTCAGATCGATGCCCTCGACGGTCGGCAGCGTGATGTCTCCGCTTCCAAAATCCGTGTAGCGGTACTCACCCTTGAGCGAGATGTGATCGGTAAGCAGCGTCTCGAAGCCGCCGCCATAGAAGATGCCGGCGATGCTGGAGACGCTGGCCCTCGCAGAGATTTCCGCCGGACCGGAAATGTTCGCGCTGATGTCGGTCGACCCAAGGCGGGTGTAGCCCGCCGAGAGAAAGAGAAGCGCCGACGGCGAGGGGAGGAATCCCAGACGCCCGCCGACCGACCAGCTGTCGTCGATCTCGACCTTGCCGTGTGCTTGCAGCGGGATGCCGGGAATTGACACATCGACATTGGTGGCAAGGGTGTCGAAGTCATAGTCGAAGAACGCACCCACCAGAAACCGGTCGTGGAACTGATAGTCGCCGCCGATTCCGAGCGAGAAGAATGCCCCATCCCCGCCGAGCCCATCGAGCGACACATGGGCGCCGATGGCGCCCGGATCGTCCTTCACGGCATCGCCCGGCACGGCCGTGACCGTATTGTTCAGCGCCTTAAGCCCCCCGCCGGCGCCGATATAAAGCCCGGTCCAAAGCGGCGTGCCGAACGCCGAAGCATCTGCCAATGCGGCCGACGACGGCAAAAGACAAAATATTGCAATTGCAGAGATAATTCGAACCATCTTCGCGACCTCAAATGCCATGGAAGTAAGCAAATAGAGGGTCACTGATTCTCGTTTAATAAACGATGTATTATATCAGACGACGGACGACCAACGGGCCGGCGCTGAGGCGCGAAAACAGGAACCGAGTCTCGCGATGCCGGCCGGATGCCGGCACGACACTGCGCGAGCCTCACCGCACGAGATCGTGGCTGATGGCCTTGCGATAGAGATGCCACGTCGCATGGCCGAGGACGGGAAACACGATCGCGAGACCGAAGAAGAACGGGATTGCCCCCGCGATGAGCAGGCCAACGACGAGAAGGCCCCATAGCGCCATCGTGACGGGATTCTCCAGCACCGCCCTCACCGACGTCCGCACCGCCGTCGCGACGCCGACGTCACGATCCAAGAGCATCGGAAACGAGAAGACGCTGATCATGAGCGCGACGACGGCATACACGAAGCCGATCGCATTGCCGGCGAAGATGAGCTGCGAGCCGGCCGGCGTATCGAGCTGCGCCATGAACTCGGCAAAAGAGCCTGGAATTGCCCCGCGGAAGGTCTGCGTATAAAGCGCCTGAGCGGTCAGCATCCAGGCCACGAAGATGGCGAGCATCACCACGCCGAGTGTCACGATCGATCCGATGCGCGGTGATTTATAGACCTGAACCACATGCCAGATCGAGACGTCGAGCCCCTGTTCCCGCCTTCGGCTCAGCTCGTAGAAACCGACCGCCGCCACGGGTCCGAGCAGCGCCAGCCCCGCCAATAGCGGGTAGACGAGCGGCAACAGGTGCTCGCCCGCATAGAAGCGGAACAGCATCAGCCCCACGACCGGATAAAATAGAAGCAGGAAGAGCGCGTGCGTCGGTGCCGCGTTGAAGTCGTCGATGCCCTTGACGAGCGCATCTTTCAGATCCGCAAACCCGATGCTGCGAACCTGCGGCTCGCCGGATCTCCAGATTGCGGAAGCCGGCCACCTCTCGTTGACGACCGGCGGATCGAGGGGCCGCTGATGGCGTGAGTCCGCGCGGATGACCTGCTGTGGTGTCACCATGGCCATATCTCCGGAGCTTAGCGCCGGGCGCTTACGACGCCGGAAGAGGGACCCGGGCGCCGGTTAATTGCCGTGTCGGGGCGCCGTAAAATTTGAGATGCGTCGGCCCGGCCGCGAATTCAATAGCCGCCGCACGGGAAATTTCCCGAATCCGGAGAGACGCCGGCCGCCCTAGAGAAAGACCATGATCGCCCTCGGCCTGCGGCCCGGACTACATCCGTGCCTGGCTCTTGTCGGCCGCCACCGGCACGCGAGGCGCAGCGGACACGGCCGCGGCCGAGCGCAACGACTGCGCCAGGAGCCGGCCGATGCAGTCGTAGGAACGGTCGTTGAGGTGGAATTGATCCGGCGCCAGCAGCGTCGCCGCCGTGAACTGCGCGCTGGCGATCAGGTGCTGCATGATGCGGAAGCGCTGCATCACCGGCACCTTGTGTTGAATGGCGACCTCGCGCATGGCCGCCATGTAGAGTGGACCGTCCTTGAGCTTCTGGAAGCTCGGATAGAACTGCTGATCGATGAGGATGACGTCCGCTCCGATGGCCCGCAGAGCCGCGATGCCTTGATCGAGCTGCTGCCTGAACTGTGCGATCGGAACGCCGCGGATGGCGTCGTTGACGCCCGTTTGCCAGATGACGAGCTGCGGCTGCCGCGGCGCCACGTCCTTGCCGATACGGGGCAACATCTGCCGCGCAAGCTGTCCGCCGACCCCGGCGTTGATCACCCGCACGTCGTTCTTTGGCCAAAGCGATCGCAGCTCCAGCTCGAGCCGCGCGGGATACGTATGCGCGCGGCTGCTCGCTCCCGCCCCCCACGTGCTCGACGAGCCGAGAGCGACGATGCGGATGGGCACGTTGCCTTGCACAGCCGATGTGAGCTTGGGAAGCGGAGCTCCGAGCGCCAGAAGTTCGGGCGGCGCGCTACAGCCGTTGGCGAAGGCCGGGGCCGAGGGAGCGAGGCCGAGCGCCGCCGCAGTGGCGAGAAGAATGGTCAGGACGCGAGAGCTTGAACGCTTGAACGCGGCCGCAATGGCACGCTGGACCCCTGTGCGCGGCGCGACATCTGCCATGCGGTCATCCCCATGATCGCGATGCCAACGACGTTCACCGCCAGCACCGTCAAGTGATTGGAACCCAACTCAGTGAGCGCTATCCAACCAAAAAATGACAGGAGTGTGCCGAGCGAGAAGATTTCGAGTGAATGCTTGCCGCAGGTGGAAACCGCATTGGCCCACGGCCGCTTGAGCCATGCCGCATTACTAGGCACAACAGCCGCGACGAAATAGGCGAGCGCAAGCACATGCAGGAAACGCCACGGCGAGAGATCGGGCTTGCTCATGGGTTCGACGATCTCGCGCGAGATGAGCCGCCCGTCCGGTAACCACGAATGCTGAACCCAGGGCGCCGCCACAATAAAGGCAAACGCGAGATAGGCGGCGATCGGAATGAGGAGCGCATTGCGCGGATAGGACTGGACGCGCCGCGCCATCACCGACGCAGCCGCGCCCGTCGTGAACAGCAGCTGCCACGCGAACGGATTGAAGAACCAGCCGTCGACGCGGTGCTGGGTCGGCAGGTTGATGCTGGCGATATTGGCGATCAGCCAGATGCCGAACGACACCGCGAGCGCGAGCAGGACGCTCTTGCGTAGAAGAAAAAGGGCCACCGGCAGCCAGAACATCAGGACGACGTACATCGGCAGGATGTTCATCTGGTTGGGCTGGTAGAAAAGGAGCAGCGCCGAGGCAAGCGTGTGCCAGGGAGCGGTCGCAAGCTCGGCCATGGCGATGTTGTTGACGTAGTCCGGGTTCTGGAAAAGGCGCGCCGCCGTATACAGAAGCACGGCAGAAGCCAGAAACACGCCGATGTGCCAGATGTAGATCTGCCCGGCGCGCCGGCTCGCACGCAGCCAAGTGCCCTGGAAATCCCCCCGTTCGCACATCGACCAGTACGCAAGGCCAGCCGAGTACCCGGCGAGAAGGACGAAGACCTCGCTCGCATCCGAGAAGCCGAAGTTCCGGAGAGTCACGCTTGCCCAGGAGTTATCCGGCACATGATCGATAAAAATGAAGACGAGCGCCAAACCACGGAAGAAATCGATCCGCAGGTCACGTTCCTTCCGGGGGCTCATGCTCATAGGGTCACAATCACGTTGTTGACATGAATGCAGCCTGAACAGGCGGCTGATGCAAGCCATAAACCCTGCAGAAGGCGCGTTGGTTTCAAGACCACAATAGGATGAAAGCGAACGCTGACACTTGTGACCGGCCGCCGCGCCCCGAAAGAGGACGCCGCGACGGAAGCAAACAACCGAGCGGTCGTTGGCATGGCGAACGCCGTACCGATCAGAATCGCCCGTCGCATCATCAGCATAGGAAACGGAAAGGCACAAAAATGGCGCCTGCGATGCCGTTGATCTTCAAGTGGGATAGCCGCTTGGGATCAGTGGTCCCGCTCTGCAAGCGCGAGCTCGGCGACGGCGAGATCCACCTCCGGAGCCTTACCATCGTTGATGAGCCAGGCCGCCGAAAGACCGGTGTAGGCGATGATCCAGTCGAGGAGCCGCCGCCGCGCGATCCCTGACCGCTCCGCCACGATCTCGAGACGCCGCCGGAACCGCTCCGGCACGACGGCGACAGGCCGCTCGGGGTCGTCCATGTCCGGGTTGCAGAACAGGTTCGCATAGTCGAAGCCGCGCTCGCCCTGGAGCCGGTTCGGATCGATGGCGAGCCAGCCGCGAGAGCCGAAATCGAGAATATTGCTGTGGTGAATGTCGCCGTGCAGGACCCCGACGTCTCCCACGTCCGAAAGCAGATCCCGTGCCGCAGCCGCCGAGCGCCCAAGGATGTCGCCATGGGTTGCGGCAGCCGGCCAAAGCGCCGCAAACCATTGCTCGAGCCCGATGAGATCGGGCAGCGGCTTGTCGTGCGGCCTGTGAAGTTCCGCCACCACGTCGCAGATGATGTGCGTCGCCTCGTCGTCGCGCCCGTTGCGGGCATACTCCGAGAGCGACCGCGCGCCCTGCGCCCTCTCGAGCAGAAGCGCATCGCCATCCACGGCAAGCACCCGCGCTGCCCCGCGTCCGTCCCACCAGCCGAGCAGCACGCCGCCGTCCTTCGCCTCCGGATGGGTCGCGATCCTCAGCATGGCCGCTTCGCCGCCCCGGCGTACGGGAAGCAGCCGTGCAGCGCGCGTCACGATGGGAGGGCCGTCGGGAACGAGCCCCCAGCGCAGGAGGTGCGGGTCGAACAAAGCCTTAGACGAGCTGCGTCGTCTTTTGGCTGTCGAGCCACTTGGCGATGATCGTGCGGTCGTGGAACTCGATCGCCCCGCAGTTGTGGCAAACGATCATGAGCACGTTCAGCGTCGAGCTGGAGGAGCAATCCGCGGTTGCACCGCGGTTGCAGTTCAGCGTGTGGACATCGAGATCGCACTTCGAGCGGAAGCGCCCGCAGACAGCGCAACTCGTCAAATGCTTGCCGAACAGGAACTTGTCGACATCGGCCTTGGTGATTTCGCGGTTTGGCGTATCGGTCATCGCACCCACCGTGAGTTGGTTGTTTCCCCGAGTCTTTTCTCTCGTTACCCGAAAGATAATCCGGCCACGTCCTGGCGGCAAGGAGCGGATGCCCGCCCTCGCACTGCAGCATGCAAATATAGGATACCGCTAGTTTTCGCCGACGCGCTTGATCTGAGGCAAAGGCGTCTCTTCGGCCGTCTTGAGGGCGACGGTTGCTCCCGCTCCCCCCTCGATCACGATCTCGGCCGACTTGATGCAGATCGGCATCCGCGCCGGCTTGAACGTCTGCTTGATCTCGAACACGCCGTCGTTGTCGCGCACCGTGACGTTGGCCTGACCCTGGGCCAGCTTCTCCACCTCGGCCTTGCCGCCGAGCTTGCCGAGATCCGTCGCCTTGAGCTTGTAGCTGACCGCGCCGGCCCGCACCGTCTCGCGCACCAGGAAGTATTTGCTGCCGGCCTTCGGCTTCATGCTGGCCTTGAACAGATCGACGATCTTGTCGGCCACGTGGTCGTCGATCACCTCGCCCACCATGTCCTCGACCGTGATGTCGACCGTCATCGTCTTCTTGTAGTCGGCCGACGCCGACGCCGTGAGACCCGGCACCACCTTCTGCAGGAGGTCGATGGACATCCCGGCGTTCGCTTGCTGGGTATCCGAGAGCACGTAGTTCGAGATTGGCACCTCGCGCTTGTAGTTGGGAAGCGCGACGATGGCGGGATCGGTGCTGAAATCCTTGACGCGGAAGTACGTACCGTCCTTCTCGAGGCGGTAGATCGAGCCCGCCGGATCGAAGCCGTTCGGCACCAGCGGACACTGGTAGCCCTTGGGCACGCCCGGAACGAACTGCTGGTTGACGTTCTCCGCAACCGGCTTGATCGACGCCGTATCGAGCCCGGTGACGATATCCGAGCAGCCCGCCAGGAGCACCGCAAGGCAACCAAGCCCGACGCCCCCAAGCGCTCGAAATCCTGTCCCCGACCCGCCTTGCATGTGTGCCCCGTACCCCGTCCCAGACGCCTGAATTGGTATCAGGCGTTCAGGACACCCACAATGAGGGTCGGCGCTCTATCACCAGCGGCGCGAAATCTCACGTGTGGAATATGTGGATGGTGGCGCGCCTGCATCACGGGGGTGGGCTTGCACGGCCGGCTACCGGGCGACAGGCTCCGCCCGAGCCTCTGGGACCTGCCGCCCGGCGACCTTGCGCCCGATGCGCCCGGCACGCTTCTTGAGCCAGATCACGATGCCGGTAGCCGAGAGAAGCGCCACGACCAGCCCCATGAACGACAGGAACACGCGCCCCGGCACGCCCGCGATGCGGCCCGAGTGCAACGGAAACTGCAGCTGCATGAAGATGTCGGCGGCCGTTCCCTCCCATGGCACGCGTCCGCCTTGCATAGCCCCCGTTGCCGCGTCGAGGAACAGCATCTTGATCATGCCGGCCGCGCCATGCTCCTCGCCGGGATGGAAGAAGCTGATCGAATAGAGCCCATACTGCACGCCGTAGAAGGCTGAGCCCGCCGGCTCCTCCCAGCCACGGCGCCGAGCCTCGGCGCTGGCGATGTCGACGGCCTGCGGGAAGGTGACGACCGGCTCGACCGGTTCGTTGAGCGCCGTCGGCGCGCGGTCGTCGAACGCGTCGGGCGTCAGCGACGAGACCAGGCTGAGGATCGGCCGCACCACCTCGTTGGTCAGGTTCATCGAGATCGATGTGAACGCCAGGATGAAGAGCGCCGCCCACAGCCACAGTCCGAAGGCGCGGTGAAGGTCGAGGTTGCGGCGATAGGCGCTGGCCCCGCGCTTGATCATCCAGGCTGGCTTCCAGCGCTGCCACCACGTGCGCCGCGGAGCAACGGCCGCTGCGCCATTGTTGACGGTCTCGTCCGGCTCGCCTCCGCTCTGGCCGGCGCGGCGCGGCAGGGTGAGATAGAAGCCGACGAAACAGTCGAACATCCACACGATGCCGACGATGCCCATGAACCAATATCCCCACCGGTCGATGCCCCAGAAATCCGGGATATGCATCGAGTAGTGCAGCTTGTAGAGGAACGGCAGGATGTTTTCGCTGTCGAGCGAGATCGCGCCCCAGAAACGTTTGCCGGCCACCTCCCCGCTCGCGGGATCGATGAACACCTGATTGTAGTCGACCGCATAAAGCTCGCCGGTCTTGGCATCGACCCGCGGCTCCACGAACAGATCCGCGTTGTGCCCCTCCTCGAACGACAGCGGGAAGTAGGTGACGCGAATCTTGGAATCGGCCGCTTCCACACGCCGGACGAGCTCATAGGGCGAGAGCGCCGCCCCCGTGGTTCTAGCGTCGTAGAGATGCGGGTTCAGCCATTCGTCGAGCTCATGGTCCCACGAGATGACGGCCCCCGTCACCCCCGCGATGAACAGGAAGACGGCGATGAAGAGCCCCGCCCAGCGGTGAACGATTGTGAAAAGAGTGCGCATCTTCTCCTGGTCGTAGGCGAGCGAAGCAATACTTCAGAAGCGATAGGTCAATCCAGTGGTGACGGCGCGCCGCGATCCGCGGAAGCAATCGCCGCGCGACAGGCAGGTCGTCAAGTACTCCTTGTCCTCGAGGTTCGAGCCGTTGATGGACCAGCGCCAATCGCCGGCGTCATAGGCGATGGACGCATCGACGAGCCCGACCGGCGGCGTCTTGAGCGTATCGGTGCCGTCCCAGGACGACCCGATATAGCGCACGCCCGCGCCGACCGACCAGCCCTTGAGCATCGGATCGTCGAAGCTGTACAGGGCCCAGAGCGACGCCAGATGCTCCGGCACGGATTCGATGTTGAAGCCCTTCTGGTCTCCGCCGACGTACTCGGCGTCCGTAAAGGAGTACGCACCGATGATCTTCACATTGCGCGTGACGTTGCCGACCGCCTCGATCTCGAAACCGCGGATGCTGACCTCACCCGTCTGAACCGAGAAATCCGGGTTGGGCCCGCTGGCCAGCCGGTTGCTCTCGGAGATGTCGTAGACGGCGCTGTTGATCATGAAGCTCGAGCCGGGCGGCTGATACTTGAAGCCGACCTCGTACATGCGCCCTTCCTGCGGATCGAACGCGCCGCCGCCCTGCTTGCGCCCGATCAGCGGTACAAAAGATTCCGCGTAGCTGACATAAGGCGTCAATCCGAACGAGAACTCGTACATCAGACCCGCGCGATACGTCGTCACCTCGTTCTTCTGGTCGGTGATATCGGTATAGACGCCGTAGTACGGATTGAACGACGTGCTGTCCTGGTGCAGCCAATCGTGCCGCGCACCGAGCACTGCGATCCAGTTCCCAAGCCGCAGCTGGTCCTGAACGTAGACGCCCGTCTGCGTGATGGTCTGATTGTCCAGGAACTGAACGGGGATCTCATCGACGGGATCGTAGCCAACGATCTCCCCGGTATCGGGATCGTACTGCGGGATGCCCAGCACCTCGGGCTGCCCATAGACCGGATTGTAGACATTGAAGGGATTGAGCGAAATCGCTTCGCCCGACACCTGCCTGGATTTGAAGTGGCTGGTGTCCACGCCACCGATCACCTTGTGACGGAGCGCACCCGTGTCGAACTTCGCTTCGAGATTCGTGTCGGTGCTCCAGGTCTGGGAATCCGAGTAGCCCTCGGCCTTGGCGCGCCGCATCGTCTCGAACTTGGAATCCGAATAGGGGAAGAACGGATCGGTGAGCAATCCGCCACCGGTGCCCGGTCCCTGCGCGCCATAGAAGAACGCGGGATAGTAGGTGTCGTAGACGTTGTGGATGTCGGTGAAGCGCACGTTGCTTCTCAGCCGGAACGTGTCGTCGAACTTGTGGTCGATGAACAGCGACCCGCTGTTCACATCCGTGTCGTAGCGATCGAACCCGGGTTCGCCGATGAAGCGATCGAACGGGATGATGCCGCTCGGCCCCGGAAAGCGCGTACCCAGATGCGGCAGGAACTGCTGCGTCGACCCCATGTCATCGCGCTGGAAATGCCCGAGCAGCGTGATGCTGGTGTCCGAGGTCGGCTTGTAGGTGATCGACGGCGAGATCGCCATCCTGTCGTCCGGCACATAGTCGACCTGCGTATCCGCGTCGCGCAAGAGGCCGACGAGGCGATAGCTCCACTTCCCGTCCTCGGTCAGCTTGCCGGTCATGTCCGTCTTGACTTGCTTGAAGTCGAACGAGCCGTATTCGACGGTGACCTCGCGGTGCTCCTCCTCTTGCGGCCGCTTGGAGACGGAGTTGATGATGCCGCCCACCGGCGCCTGACCGTAGAGAACGGACGGCGGCCCGCGCAGAACCTCGATGCGCTCCATGAAGTAAGGATCGATCCGGTAGCTGTAGACGTAATAGTTGAACGTGCGCTTCAGGCCGTCGAGAAACTCGGCCGCCTCCGTGCCGCGCACGAACGCCGTGTCCGCGCGGCTATCGAGGCCGTAGCCGTCGGCGATGACACCCGGCACATAGCGCAGCGTCTCCTGCCAGTTCTTGGCCCCCTGGTCGCGGATTTGCTCGGCGCCGACGACGGACACCGACTGTGGGATCTCGCGCAGCGGAGTATCGCTTTTCGCGCCCGTGGTCGTCTGCGTCGCCACGTAGCCGTTCTTGAGCGGACCGGTGCCGGTCTCGGCCTTTCCATCACCCACCGACTCGCTCTCGACAGCAGACGCTTGCACGGACCCAGCGGCGACCGGCGCCTTCTTGGTTGGAGCAGACGTCTTGGGTTTGGCGGCTTTGGCCGTGGTCTCGACCGTCACCTGGGGCAGCTCGACGGTCCCGCCTTGAGGCTGGGCCTGTTCGGCCGCTTGTTGGGCGAGGGCTCCCGTCGCACTCATCGCCACGGCAGAAATCACCGCCACGCACCGCACGGGAAACGCGCGAGCTCCGTTCGCCATCCTGTCCTCCACAAGAAAACGCGAGGCGAAGATTTCTTCACCCGGTTTCGATGGGAAGCTGGCTTGCGTCAGAGGAAGCTCTGCCGCTGGCTTGCTACGATCCCAGCCCGACGTTTAACACCCTCGGTACACATTGAATACCTTAATAGTACACTTATTGCATACCGAACGAGCACAGTGTGTCGCAAATACACCGCGAATTGATCCTTGCTTTCGCCATATCGCACACGCATATACCGCGTGCCGGTGCGCTCCGAGGTGGACGTACCCTCACGAAGTTGAATGAGAGAGCGTGCCACCGGCCGTTTTGCCTTATTCCTGATCGACTGAGATCCCGGGCGCTCGGCGTGCCGCCTTGGACTGGCTGAGCTTTTTATGCACGCAAGAAGGAATACCACTATGGATCGCATCACGGGCACCGTGAAGTTCTTCAACACCGCCAAGGGCTTTGGCTTCGTGCAGCCCGAGGACGGCTCGAAGGACGTCTTCATCCATGTTTCGGCGCTCGAGCGCGCTGGCATCAACGGCATTTACGAGGGCGACAAGATCTCGTTCGTGCTCGAGGATGACCGCAAAGGTCGCGGCAAGCAGGCCGGCCAGGTCCAGCTCGTCTAAGACCACTCTGCCGATTGAAATTAGAGAAGCCGCCGGTCCCTGCCGGCGGCTTCTTTCGTTTATGTCGCCCGCGCGAGCCACACGGTATGCCCGCCGCAGGCTCGATCCTCGGCGATATGCTCGACAACCTCAAATCCAGCCTGAGCGAGCAGATCCCTGTACGTCGCGGGATCAAGGCTTGCGTGATAGAGCGGCTCGCCTTCGTAGCTGCCGATCGCCTCGCCGTCGGCGGGCCCGCTCGTGAACATCAGCGCCGCACCGCGCGCGGCATGCGCCCCAAAAATCGGAAACATCTGACGCTGATCGTCGCGGGAGAGGTGAAAGAAGCTGTCCCACGCAATGATACCGCCGAAGCAGCCGCCAAGATCGAGCCGGCGCATGTCCGCAACCAGCCAGTCGTGCTCGGCAAAGCGAGCCTTCGCGAGCCCGATCAGGGACGGTGACGAATCGACGCCCGTGACGCGATGGCCGGCCTCGATGAGGTAGCGGGCGATGGGCTCGCCCGCACCACAACCGAGATCCAGGATCGACGCACCGGGCGCCATCGCGGTCCGGAACCGGTCCAGCCATGCCCGCTCGAACAGGGACCGCCCGCGCTCGCGGTCCCAGGTGCGCGCGTGACGCTCGTAGAGGTCCATGACGTGCTTCGATGCCGGATGCATGGGGCAATGTCTCCGGCGTTCGGCAACGATGCAAGGCGTAACCCTGCGACGACACCGCGCCCCGCCCGTCCTTGACTTCGCACCCCCGACATGGGACAAGCCCCCCAACGCTCGATGGAATCGGGCGTCTTCCGGCGCTCCAGCCGCGTGAAGGGACATGTCTCAGGCCCAATCCGACCGTCGGAACCGGCCTAATTCGTCCCCCTGTTGAGCGCCCCGAAACTCTCCTCATCCGACAGCCCAGGCCACGCGGGGCGTCACAGAAGCTTAGCGTTGCTTGCGCATATGTGCGCGGGCCGCTCGCCGCCTTGCGCGGCCACCCACAATGAAAGATCATCCGTTGACATCATTTTCTGATCTTCGCCTCGCCGAGCCGCTCCTCAAGGCCCTCGAGGGTGAAGGCTACAACACCCCGACGCCCATCCAGGCCAAGGCCATTCCGCCTGTCATGGAGGGCCGCAACCTGCTCGGCATCGCCCAGACCGGCACCGGCAAGACCGCGGCTTTCGCGCTGCCGATTCTTCATCGCCTCGCAGCCGACCGTCGTCCTGCTCCGCGCAAGGGCTGCCGCGTCCTCGTCCTCTCGCCGACGCGCGAGCTCTGCACTCAGATCGGCGAAAGCTTCCGTGCCTACGGCCGCCATCTCGGCATCACCGTCTCCGTCGTTTTCGGCGGCGTCGCCCACCGCCCGCAGATCCAGACCCTCTCGCGCGGCGTCGACGTGCTCGTCGCAGCCCCAGGCCGCCTCCTCGACCTCATGGAGCAGCGCGCAGCCGACCTCTCGGGCACCGAGATTTTCGTCCTCGACGAGGCCGACCAGATGCTCGACCTCGGCTTCGTGAAGCCGATCCGCCGCATCGTCTCTCACCTCTCCCACCGTCGCCAGAACCTCTTCTTCTCGGCCACCATGCCGAACGAGATCGCGGGCCTTGCCAACGAGCTCCTGAACGATCCGGTCAAGGTCTCCGTGGCCCCCGTCGCCACCACGGCCGAGCGGGTCCGCCAGCGCGTAATCCATATCGAATCCAGCAAGAAGCGCGCGCTTCTCGCCGAGCTGCTCGCCGATCCCGAAATGACACGCACGCTCGTTTTCACGCGCACAAAGCGCGGGGCCGACCGCGTCGCTCGCTACCTCGAAGGCGTAGGCATGAAGGCCGCCGCAATCCACGGCAACAAAAGCCAGCGTCAGCGCGAGATCGCACTCGAGGACTTCAAGCAGTCGCGCATCAATGTGTTGGTGGCGACCGATATCGCCGCCCGCGGCATCGACATTGATCTCGTCACCCACGTCGTCAACTACGAGCTGCCCGAGGTGCCGGAAGCCTACGTGCACCGCATCGGCCGCACCGCGCGCGCCGGCGCATCGGGAATTGCCATCTCGCTCTGCGACGTCGAGGAACGTGACCTTCTTCGCGCTATCGAGCGTTTGACCCGTCAGCAGATCCCGCACGAGGATCGCCGCAACGATCCGACGATCGTCGCAGACAAGACACCGCCCCGTCGCGACGACGGAGAGCGCACCAGCAGCAGTCCCCACCGCGGACAGCGCCGCCAAGGCGGCCGCGGCGAGCGCGAGCAGCGTCGCGACCAGGAACCGCGCGGCCGTGACCGGCACGGCCGACAGGAACAGCGGCCGGAAGCACGCGGCGAGCGCCGCGAGCACGCTCACGATGGGAGCCGTCAGCGCGACCAG
>NZ_CADEFI010000037.1:4190-33258 GCF_902826555.1 uncultured Hyphomicrobium sp. | reverse complement strand
CACGAATACTTCCACAACTGGACCGGCAATCGCATCACCTGCCGCGACTGGTTCCAGCTCTGCCTCAAGGAAGGGCTCACGGTCTATCGCGACCAGGAGTTCTCGGCGGACGAGCGTTCGGCGACGGTGCAGCGGATTCTCGACGTCCGGACCCTGCGTGCGACGCAGTTCACCGAGGACGCAGGTCCGCTCGCGCATCCCGTGCGGCCCGAGAGCTACATCGAGATCAACAACTTCTACACGGCGACCGTGTACGAGAAGGGCGCCGAGCTGGTGCGCATGATCGAGACCATTCTCGGCGCTGCCGATTTCCGGCGCGGCATGGACCTCTACTTCGAGCGCCACGACGGACAGGCGGCGACGATCGAGGATTTCCTGCGCGCGTTCGAGGATGCTTCGGGACGCGATCTCTCGCACTTCAAGCTCTGGTACTCGCAGGCGGGGACGCCGGAGCTGGTCTGTGCGCTCTCCTACGACAAAGCGAAGAAGCAGGCTGAGCTCAAAATCGAGCAGGTGCTGCCGCCGACACCCGGCGAAACCAAGAAACGGCCGCTGCACATCCCGGTCAAAATCGGGCTGATCGGCGGCAACGGGCAGGAAATCGCGCTCAAACGCGAGACGGGCGAGGCGATCGAGGACGGCGTGCTGCATGTGACGCGCCGGTCGCAGACGTTCCGGTTCAACGACGTGCCGTCGCAGCCGGTGCCGTCGATCCTGCGCGGCTTCTCGGCGCCCGTGAACCTGACGCTCAATCTCTCGGATCGCGATCTCGAGTTCCTGATGGCGCACGATCAGGATCTCTTCAACCGCTGGCAGGCCGCCAACACCTACGCCACGCGCACGCTGGTCGACATGGTGAAAGGCCTGCGCAAGGGCGAGCGCTCGACCCAGCGCACGACGGGCTTCGTCAAGGCACTCGGCGCCGCGATCGGACACGGCGACCTCGCACCCGCCTATCGCGCCGAGCTTCTCAAACTTCCGAGCCAAGCCGACATCGCGCGCACCATCGGGCGCAACGTGGATCCGGGGCTGATCTTCCGGGCGCATCGGCAGCTTTCAAAGCTCGCCGGAACGGTCCTCGGCGGACAGCTCGACGAGCTTTACACGGAGATGCGCGCCAAGGGCCCGTTCTCTCCCGATGCGCAGAGCGCGGGGCGGCGCGCGCTCCGTAACGCGTGCCTGACGCTTCTCACCGCACGCGGCACAGCGGCGGACGAAGCGCGTCTCGCCGATCACTTCTTCAAAGCCGGCAACATGACCGACGAGGCGCACGGCCTCATGCTGTTCGCGGGCAGCCCGGGACCTATGCGCGAGAAGGCATTGGCGCAGTTCTTCGACCGCTGGCAGCACGATCATTTGGTCATTGACACGTGGTTCGGCGCGCAGGCGATGTCACCGCTCCGGTCGGCGCTCAGCCACGTCAAGGCCCTCACGCGCCATCCCCTGTTCAGCCTCACGGCCCCCAACAAGGTGCGGGCGCTGATCGGCGTGTTCGCCATGCAGAACCCGGTGCAATTCCACCGGCCGGACGGCGCCGGCTACGAGTTCGTGGCCAAGCAAGTGTTGGCCATCGATCGCTTCAATCCCTCCATTGCGGCCCGGATTCTGGGAGCTTTTCGCATCTGGCACGTGCTGGAGGCCGAGCGGCGGGGGGCCGTGAAGCGCGTGTTGCAGAGCATATCCAAGACCCCCAATCTCAGCCGCGACGTGTTCGAGATCGTGACCAAGATGCTCGATAAGTAACACTCCCGAAAACTCTGATTGGCCTCATTTAAACTCCCTCGACAGGCGCGACTCGAATCGGTGAAGTAGACACTGTGATTCGCCGGCGTAACGGCCGATTCTCGTCACGCGCAACACTCAAAAATTCGGATTGGAGACTGGGATGGCGGGGATGCTTGCGGCCTGTCCACGGGAGGAGTCTGCCCTCGACGAGGCGGAACTCAAGGCCGGCAAACCGGCCACGTCCTCTCCCTTGGCGGCGCTCGGTTCCCAGCATCTCCTCAAGGGTGCCGTTCTCGTTCACACGTGCGCTCTCGCGTTCTCGATCTTCCATCCGATGTCACTGCCGTCTCTCGTCGTTCTCGTCAGCGGGCTCGTCGTCACCCTTCTTGCGGCGCCATTGCTCGCGGGCTGGTCGAACGAGGACGCCTCGCTCGGCGTTCGTCTTGCACCTGTGTCTTCCTCTACCTCAGCCGATCTCTCCCCAGCGAACGGGGGCAGCGGGGCCTTGCCCTCCCCGCTGCCCTTCATCGGGGAGCGGATTACCCTCAGCGCGGACATCGCCGGACGGGCGGACCTTGCCCGGGCCGCCGCCCGGCTCAGCCGCAAGACCCACGCGCGCGTCTACCCCTGGGGCGACCTCATGGCCCGGGTCAGCCACGAGTTGCGCACACCGCTCAATGCCGTGATCGGGTTTTCCGATGTCATGCAGTCCGAGCTGCTGGGCCCGGTCGGACACCCGCGCTACCGCGAGTATGTGCGCCATATCGGCGACTGCGGCCGCGACCTTCTGAAATCCGCCGAGGATACGCTCGCGATCACCTGCCTTCTCGACCACGATCCGAGCGCGACCATCGCGACGGGAGTCGATCTGCGCCTGATGGTGGAAGAAGCCTGGGCGTTTCATTCCGATCCGACGTGCTGCCACGGGCTGCAGCTCGAGTTGCAGATCGCCGAAGATATCGAGGTGCTGGTCGAGCGGCGGCCGATGCGCCAGATCCTCATCAACCTCTTCGCAGAGGCCGTGCGGCGGGCGGATGCCGGCGGATACGTCGGCGTGGTTGCGACGGTCAACGGCGATCTGGTGCAGATCGAGGTGTTCCTACGCGGCCAGCCGGGCGAGCCCAGCTTCGGTCAGGCGTCGCTGTCGATCTGCCTCGCGCGGGCGCTCCTGGAGCTCAACGGAGCCTCGCTCGTCGAGCTCGACGACCCGCATTCCACTTGGCGCGCCGTGACCGTGCTCCGCTGCGTCGCGCAGCCGGACTTCTTCTTGGCGCCGCAGGAGGCCGCTCCGCATCGCCAAACGGCGGCGCATCTTTGCCAGGCGGCCTGCGCCTGAAAGCGCAGCTCGTCACCCGCGATCGATAGCGTTCAGTCTGGCGGACCTTGCGCGTCGTCGCCCTTCTTCTTGCGGCGCTCCTTGAAGGCCTCGTTCTTCTTCAGCCACCAATCGGCGAGCATGCGGCGCTCCTCCGACGTCAGCTGCTCGGCATGGCCGAGGAACGCCGTAACGGCAGCCTGACGCAGCGTCCGGTCTTTCTCCGCAGCGGCGGTAATGGCGCTATCGAGCGCGGCCCTATCGAAGGGCTCGGCGGCCAGCTTCTCGGCTGCAGCCCGGCGCGCAGCGCGGACCTCCTCCACGAGCGGCCTCAGCGCGACGCGATCGGCGCGCAGCTGCTTGCGGATCTCTTTCTTGCGCTCGCTCGGCAGGCGGTGCGTCAACCCCATCAGCCCGAAATCCTCGCCCCGTCCCGCGCCAAAGCGCGGCGGATGCTTGCGGAAGCCGTACATGGTGCCGGCGGCGGCGCCGATGATGAGCAAGTTGAGCGCGAGGGAGGCGATCAACGCGTATTTCAGGCGCCGCGATCCGGAGCCCTGCGGCGGCGGCTCGGGTCGAGAAACCTCGGTCAAAGCAAATCCTCCTCAAACATGTCCGTCGCGCCGCTGTCGAAGGCGATCCGCCCAGAGTCGATTTCAGTCTCGTACGAAGCCGCAGTCACGAGCGGCGACACCGCGGCGTCGAATGCACCGTTGAGGCCAAAAAACGCGCCGATCACGAGCGAAGCCGCGAGCAGGCCCGCGGCCGGCCACTGCGCTTCGACCGCACGGCGATCAAAGCTCGCCCATGCGACGCGGGCCCTCGGTTGCGGGACGGCCTGCGCCTCGGCCCGGGCCGCGGCCACGATACGGCTCGCCAGAGCGCGCGTGTCGATCTCAGGCTCGGGGGCGAGGTCCAGCAGGCGGTCGAGGGCTTCCGCCTCGCGCAGGCGCGCCTTCGCCTCGGGGTCGCGGGCGATGAGGCCAGCAAAGTCACGACGAACGGGTGCCGGCCAACGCGTGCGGTCAGCCCCGAAACGGTCGAGAACCTCGCCAAGAGCCTCGAGGCTCACTCCTTGCATATTGCTCTTCTCAGTCATGACCGTCGTTCCGTGTCCGATCCGATTCAACTCTCGCTTTGCAGCAAACTTTTCCAATCGTTCTCGAGGCTCGCGCGCAAGGCGCGCCGGGCCCGGGCGAGCAGAGATTCCACAGCCTCGTCGGAGATGCCCAAAACCTCGCCGACCTCGGCCTGGCTCAGGCCCTCGTGGTGAAAGAGCGTCAACGCACGGCGCTGGCGCTCGGGAAGTGCATTCATCGCTTCGCCCACACGCCGGGCGAGGTCTTGTTCCTCGAGCCCGACCGCCTGGGTCGGGGGCTCGGCCACCTCGGGCACCTCGTCCGTCACGACCGTCCGCTTCGAAGACCGGATGCGGTCGAGACAAAGGTTCGACGTGACCCGGCGCAGCCAGGGCCGGAGCCCTTGCGGGCCAAGGTCGAGCGTCTCGCCGGCGCGCCACAGCCGCAGCAAAGCTTCCTGCGCCACATCGTCGGCCTCCGCCTCGTCCCTCAGCATGCGCCGCGCAAGCGCCACGATGGAGGAGAGATGGCGGTCGACCAGGATCCGGAAGGCCTCGCCGTCCTGACGGGCGACGCGGGCCAGCAGCACGCGGTCCTCGGGCGCATCCGGCCACGGGCCAGTCCGTACATTGGCTCCCGGCGTCGTCCCCATCGGTCCGCTTGGCCCCGCCCTTACCCTTGCTCCGTCTGCTCGAACCCGACCGATGGGTACCATCGCCAGTCTCTCATCCGCAGATGATTTCATTGGCGGAAACGGTCGTACCCTTCGGATTCCGTCGCTTATCTCTTTTATCGGGCTTCCGGCCGGAATGCCGGTCGCCACATTTCGGCAAGCCCTTTTACTTTATCAGCTCCGAAAACTCGACCTCGACCCCGGCCAAAGTCTCGCGCAGATCGCGTTCGAGGGTCGCGAAATCGGGGGCATCGCCCGCCCGGGCGAGGAGGGCCTTCAAGCCGCTCGGCGCCGTCGCGGGGTCAAAACCTTCTTCGAGACAAAGCCTTAAGACCTGCGTCAGGTTGTGAACGAGGCGCGTGGCCTGGATAAGGCGGTCGGCACTGGCGGCGGGAATGACGCCGGCCGCGGCGAGCCTGCGATAGGCCGCCAACGTATTCTGGTCCAGCGCCTCCGGGTGTTTCTCGGCGTGGACGAGTTGCAGGTACTGGGCGATGAACTCCAAGTCCACCAGGCCGCCGCGGACCTGCTTAAGGTCCCAGATGCTGTCCGTCCCCTTCTCAGCCGCGATGCGGGCGCGCATGTCGAGCACGTCCTTGGCAATAAGGACGCGGTCGCGGGGGCGCACCAGGGTATCGCGGATGGCGGCCTCGACGTTGCGGCGCAGCTCGGGCGGACCTGAGACGACACGGGCGCGGGTCAGGGCCAGATGCTCCCAGGTCCAGGCTTCCTTGGACTGGTACTCGCGGAAGGTGGAAAGCTGGGCGGCGACCGGGCCTTTCTGGCCGGACGGACGCAGGCGCATGTCCACCTCGTAAAGGGTGCCTTCGGCGGTCGGCGCGGAGAGGTGCGAGATCAAGCGCTGTGTGTAGCGGGCGTAATACTGGCTCGGGGCGAGCGGCTTTGCTCCGTCGGATTGGATGGCCGCGGGGTCGAAGTCGTAGACAACGATGAGGTCGATGTCGGATGAGGCCGTCATCTCGCGACCGCCGAGCTTGCCCATGGCGACCACGACAGCGCCGCCGCCCGGCACGCGGCCGTGGACGCGCTCCATCTCCTTCTCGATATCGGCCGTCAGGGCCGCGATCAGTTTTTCGGCAAGCCGCGCGTAGGCCTCTCCCGCCTCTCCGGCATTGATGGCGCCCGAGAGAACCTTGACGCCGATGAGGAACGCCTGCTCGCTGCCGACGACGCGGGCGCGGTCGAGCACGTCCTGGGGATCCACGGCGCCGGCGAGCGCCAACGCAATGGCCTCGTCGATCTCCTTTTCCGAGGGAAGCGCCGCGAAGGTGCGCGGATCGATGACCGCATCGAGCAGACGGCGGCGGCGCGACAGGATGCGCGCAAGGCGGGGCGCGGTGCCCATGATGTCGGCCAGGAGACGCATCAGCGCGGGATTGGCCTTCACGAGCGAGAAGAGCTGCACACCGCCCGGCAGCTCGGCGAGGAAGCGATCGAAGGTGGCGACGGCGCGATCGGGGTCGGCGGTGTCGGCAAAGGCCTTGACGAGCGTGGGCTGGACCTCGGTCAAAAGCTCGCGCGCCCGGGGCGAGCGGACGGCCGGATAGCGCCCATGGTGCCAGCCGCGCACGGCGGCCAGCACATCGCTCGGGCGCGCGTAGCCCATGCGGGCGAGCGCGGCGACGGTGCCGGGATCGTCGGTTTCGCCTGCGAAGACGAGGTTCTCGCCTTCGGTGGTCAACTCGGGCGCGTTTTCGAATAGCCGCGCGTAGTGGGCCTGCACGCGCTTCAGGACGGACAAGATCTCGGCGGAGAACTCGGCCAGGTTCTCATAGCCGGAGAAGCGCGCGAAGCTTTCGAGTGCGGCGTCGTCTTTCGGCAGCTCCTGGGTCTGCTCGTCGGCCACCATCTGCAGCCGGTGCTCGATCCAGCGCAGATAGAGATAGGCGTCCTTGAGCTCATCGGCGATGGCCGCATCCAGCCAGCCGTAAGCGACGAGGATGCCGAGTGCGTCGAGCGTGCGGCGCGTGCGCAGATTGCGCTGGCGCCCGCCCGCGATGAGCTGCTGCGTCTGTACGAAGAATTCGATCTCGCGGATGCCGCCAGGTCCGAGCTTAATGTTCTGCCCGGCAACGCCGATGCCGCCGAAGCCGCGGAAGGCATTGATCTGGCGCTTCATGGCGTGAATGTCGGTGATGGCGGCGAAGTCCAGGCTGCGCCGCCAAATGAAGGGGGCAAGCTCGGCGAGGAAGGCTTCTCCTGCTTCGATGTCGCCCGCGACAGCGCGGGCTTTGATGAGGGCGGCGCGCTCCCAATTCTGGCCGAAGCTCTCGTAGTAGAGCGATGCGGCGTCGGTGGAGAGCGCGATCTGGGTCGCGCCGGCATCGGGGCGCAGGCGCAGGTCGGTGCGGAAGACATAGCCGCCGACGGTACGCTCGTCGATCAGGCGTACGAGATCGCGCGTCAGGCGCACAAAGAAGGTCGGCAACTCGAGGCCGGGCTTGAGGCGCGCACGCTCGGGCTCATAGAAGACGATGAGGTCGATGTCGGACGAGTAGTTGAGCTCGAAAGCGCCGTACTTGCCGACGCCGAGCACCATGAAGCCCGATGAGGCGTCCGGACGCTCGTCGGCGGCATCGGCCAGCCAATCCCCCTTCTTGACCGCCTGACGGAACAGGAAACGGACGGCGCCCTGAAGCGCGGCATCCGCTGTCTGGGTCAAGGCGCGCGTGACCTCGTCGACGCTCCAGATGCCACCGAGGTCGCACAGCGCGATGAGAAGCGCCGCCTCGGATTTGAACGCCCGCAGAGACGCCATCGCCTCGGGCAGTGCGTCCAGCTCCAACAGGCGACGGGCGAGATTTTCGGCCATCTCCGCGAAATGCCGCTCGGGCGTTGCCCGCAGCAAGGCGTCGAGCCGCCTCGGGTTGCGCGTGATCTCGGTCCTGAGGTAGGGCGAGCCGGCGGCAATACCAGAGAGGAGCGTGCGTGCCGGCTCCTGCGTGGCGATCGCAACGAGGCCCGTGAGCGCGCTGTCGCGACGCCAGTCGTCGAGAATAGGGTCGAAGCTCGCGCCGCCGTTCGGATCCTGTGGCAGGCGCTTCGATGCGTTCAATCGTTCGAGCAGCGTGCCTTGCGCCGCGTTCTCGCCCGCCATGCCATCTCCCTCATCGTGTCGCGAGGCTTCAACTGCCCCGGATCATTTTTTTCGGCAGAAGGTGTCGCTTCTAACCCTTCTGCGCCGCAAGGGGGAGAGTTACCACGACCCGGAGGCCCGGATCATTATCTTCGAGACGCACGCTCCCGTTGTGCAAGCGCGTAACGGCAGCGACGAGACTCAGGCCGAGGCCCGTGCCGGGCTGGGTGCGGCTTTTTTCGAGGCGCACGAAACGGCGCAGTGCGCGCTCGCGATCCTTGGCCTCGATGCCGGGGCCACGGTCGCCAACCGAGATCTCGGCCGCGCCCGCTCTGGCGCGAGCCTTCACTGACACCGCCGCCTCGCCTGCCGGCCGCTCAGCGGCCGCCTCGGCCGAATACTTGATGGCATTGTCGGCCAGATTGGCCACGGCCTGACCGACGAGCTGACGATTGGCGCGAACCTCGATGCCGTCCTCGACCTCGATCGACAGCATCAGGCCCGCCTCCTCGGCGACAGGCTCATAAAGCTCGGCCACGTCGCGCACGAGCTTGCCGAGGTCGAACACCTCCGCGCTCTCCTCGACGACGCCGGCCTCAAGCCGCGCGATGAGGAGGAGCGCATTGAAGGTCTTGATGAGGTCGTCGGCCTTCTCGATGGCGCCTTCCAGGCCTTCGCGATAACCCTCGGCGCCGCGGGATTCACGTAACGCGGCCTCGGCGCTGTTGCGCAGACGATTGAGGGGCGTTTTCAAATCGTGGGCAATGTTGTCGGAGACTTCACGCAACCCGTTCATGAGCTGCTCGATGCGGTCCAGCATGCCGTTGAGGTTTTCGGACAGCTCGTCGAGCTCGTCGCCGCGGCCCGTCACCGGCACGCGGCGCGCGAGGTCGCCGGCCATGATCGAACGCGTAGTGGCGTTGATCGTCTCGACGCGACGCAGCACCGTGCGTCCCACCGCGAGACCGGCGATCACGGCCGCGATTGCGAGCACGCCGAAGCCCCAAAGGAACGTGCGCTTGATGTGGTCGGCAAGTGCGATCTGCTCCTCGATATCGCGACCGACGACGAGGCGCTGGCCGGATGCGACCGCGACCGGCAGCCCCACGGCGAGGCGTTCGGCACCCGGCGCGTCGCCCGCGCGGGTGTAGCGGAACACGCCGCCGGTCGGGCTCCCGGCGACATCCTCGGGAAGCGCGGGGAGATTTCCGGCAAGCTTCGCGCCAGATGCGTCCGCGAGATAATAGAGGCTCGTGCCATTGACGCGGCTGCGCACGCGGATCCGCTCGGCGAACCCTTCCGGTGGCGCGACCTGGGCTTCACGGGCAAGCTCTATTGCCTCGCCGCGCAGCTCCTCGACCACGTGGTCGGTCAAAAGGGTGTTGGTCTGCCAGAAGAGCGCGCCGACGATCAGCGCCGCAACGATGAGGAATGCGGTCGCGCTGGCGGCGGCGAGGCGAAACGCCTGCGTCGACATGGTGCGGGAGATATGATCAGAGAGCGCCGTCACGGACCATGTATCCGGCACCGCGCACAGTGTGAAGCAGCGGCCTGTCGAAGCCTTTGTCGATCTTCGAGCGCAGGCGCGAGACGTGCACGTCGATGACGTTGGTCTGCGGGTCGAAGTGGTAATCCCACACATTCTCGAGAAGCATGGTGCGGGTCACCACCTGGCCGGCGTTCTTCATCAGATATTCGAGCAGACGATACTCGCGCGGCTGGAGCTGGATCGGCTCGCCGGCACGCGTGACGCGGTGCGACAGGCGATCGAGCACGAGATCGCCAACCGCATAGCGCGTCTCCTGCTCCTCGGGGATGGCGCGGCGCCCGAGCGCCTCGATGCGCGCAAGCAGCTCCGTGTAGGCGTAGGGCTTCGTCAGGTAGTCGTCGCCGCCTGCGCGCAGGCCCTTGACGCGGTCGTCCACGTCGCCGAGCGCCGAGAGGATGAGGACGGGCGTACGATTGCCTTCCGTGCGCAGCGTCTTCACCACCGTCAGGCCGTCGAGACGCGGCAGCATGCGGTCGACGATCAGGATGTCGTAGGTGTTGGTCTGGGCCATCGTCAGTCCGGTCTCGCCGTCGCCGGCGACGTCGGCGGCGTGGCCGCTCTCCTTCAGCGACTTCTGGAGGAAATGCGCCGTCTCGCGGTCGTCTTCGATCACCAGAACGCGCATCGGTGGCCTCGCCCTCGTCTCCGTCCCCCGTGAGATACATCGGGGCGGCCCAGCTGCTCAAGAGCCGGGCCGCCCCTCTGCTTAACGCTCCGTGCTGCCGGATCAGCCCTTTTTGAGCTGGATCGGTACAATGCGGCGCTGGTCGGCGGACTTGATGTAGAGCATGACCGCCTTGCGGCCGAGCTCGGTCGCCTTCTTGACGCCGTCGGCGACATCGCCCGGACCGGTGACGGTGTTGCCACCGACCTCGAGGATCACGTCGCCGGCCTTGATGCCCTTCTCGGCGGCATCCGAGTCGGGATCGACCTCCGTCACGGACACGCCCTCGCCGCCACCCTTGGTCGGCGCCAACGTGAGGCCGAGCTGCTCAAGCGCGGTGTTGGTCGGGTCCTCGCTGCCGCCGGGCTTGCCCTGCTCCAGCTTGGCGATCTCCTCGGACGAGCCCGGGAACTTGCCGAGGCGGACCTTGACGGTCTCCTCCTTGTTGCCGCGCCAGACCTTCACATCGACCGTGGTGTCGGGCGCGTAGTCGGCGATCTTGCGAGCCAGATCGCGGCTGTCGGCGATCTTGTCGTTGTTCACTTGAACAATCGCGTCCTGGACCTTGAGACCCGACGACGAAGCCGGACCGTTGGGTGTGATCTCGCTCACGAGGGCGCCCTTGGGCTCGGAGAGACCGATGGCAGAGGCCGTATCCTCGTCGACGTTCTGGATCTTCACGCCGAGCCAGCCGCGGCTCACCGAGCCGCTCTTCTTGAGCTGGGCGATGACGTCGGTCGCCGTGCGGGCCGGGACGGCGAAGGCAATGCCGACGTTGCCGCCAGACGGAGAGAAGATGGCCGTGTTGACGCCGATGACCTCGCCCTGCAGGTTGAAGGTCGGACCGCCGGAGTTGCCTTTGTTCACGGCCGCATCGATCTGGATGAAGTCGTAGGGGCCCGAGCCGATGTCACGGCCCTGCGCCGAGACGATGCCGGCCGTGACCGTGCCGCCGAGGCCGAACGGGTTGCCGACCGCAAGTGCCCAATCGCCGACGCGCGGCGACTTCTCGGAGAACTTCACGGCGTGGAAGGTCTTCGAAGACTTGATCTTGAGAAGCGCGATGTCGGTGCGCGGATCGGTGCCGATCAGCTCCGCCTCCAACTTCTCCTGATCGTCGAAGCTGACCTGGATCTTGGTCGCGCCCTCGACGACGTGGTTGTTGGTGACGACGAAGCCGTCCTCAGTGATGACGAAGCCCGAGCCCTGCGCCTGCGTCGGGCGCTGCTGCTGGGGCATGTTGCGGAACTCCTTCGGCAGATTCTTGAAGAAGTCGTAGAAGGGGCTGTCCTCCGGAATGTCGGGGAAGCCTTCGGGCAGGCCCTTGGCGTTCTTGTCGCTCTTGCCGCCGGCTACGACGGAAATGGACACCACGGACGGCTTCACCTTCTCGATGATGTCGGCGAAGCTCAAGGGCGCGCGGCCGAAGGGCGTCTCGACGGACGGCGCATCGGGGGCGAGCTGGGCGAACGCCGGCTTGATCGCGAGCCCACCCATCAGGATGCCCGCAGACGCAAGTGCGGCAACGGTTGCGTGTGCCATCCGGCGCGCCGAAGCCGCATTCGACCCACCGTGCGACGCTGGCCCGGTCTTTGCTCCGGACGTCTTGTCACCGGAAATAAGCATTCAAGTCCTCCGCTCTAAAGCGCTGAAATCGACTGTCACCGGCAGAGGTAGTCCTTCCGGCCTTACGGCTGCCTTTCGGTCACGTTAAAGGTTGGTAATGAGGGGTTTCTTGCGCCGTATCCATGCCTTGCACGCCGTTCCGACCGGTCCGCGCCGGCGCGTGGACGTGGCCGTCCTGGCCGGACTCGCGGGGCTCGTCACAGCGGGACCGGTTGTATTGGCCGGACCGTTCACGGCAGACGGTCCCGGAATCGGACACTCGCGGCCCACCGTGGTGCAGCGGATCGCCGTTTTCGGCACCGACGACCGGGTCGTCCTGCCGGCGGACAAATCGGCGCTCAGCCGCTCGGTCGGTCTGCTCTACGAGGGGCGCTCGCACTCCGTCTGCACGGCATTCTGCGTCGGCGACGACGTGATCGCCACGGCGGGTCATTGCCTGTTCCGTACCGAGGGTGAGCGGCCCTTGCGTCTCAAGGGCGTCGAGTTCCGCCTCCAGCCGCACGGCGGCGCGGCGGCGAGCTCGCGTATTGCGGGCAGCGCACATAACAGCGAAGCCCAGCACGTGGCAGCGGGATCGCTGAAACTCCGCGTGAAGCCGCCGATCGATGCGGCGCAGGACTGGGCGCTTATCAAGCTCGCCTCGCCGATCTGCAAGGGGAACGTACTTCCCGTCAGCCGCCAACCCGCGCAGGCACTCGTCAAGCTCTCGGCAGCGCAGCGCGTCTACCAGGTGAGCTATCATCGCGATTTCGCGAATTGGCAGCTCGCGCTCGGCATGCCGTGCGCCATCCGTCGCTCGTTCGAAGGCGCGGACTGGAAGGCGATCTCCAAGGATTTCGTGGATGCGGAGCACGTGGTGCTGCACACCTGCGACACGGGTGGGGCATCCTCCGGCTCGCCGATGCTGATCGACGGCCCGTCGGGGCCAGAGGTGGTCGGCATCAACGTCGGAACGTATCTGCAGGCCAAAGTTCTGACACAGCGGGGCGAGGTGGTGCACCGCTACAAATCGGAGACGGTGGCCAACACTGCCGTCGGGTCCGGGGCCTTCCGGCCGGCGCTCGAAGCGCTGTCGCGAGCGGACATCCTGGCGACGCGCGGGCAGGTCAAAGAGCTGCAAAGGCTCCTCGTCGCCGAAGGGCATTACGGCGGCCCGGCGGACGGCATCTACGGGCCGCAGCTCGGCGCCGCGGTGCGCACGTTCGAGCGCAGCGAGGGGCGGAGCGAGACCGGCCTTGCGACCGTGATGCTTCTGAAGCGGCTCGCGGCGCGCGAGGCCGAGCGGCGCGGGGGCACTCCGGGTGCGAAGCCGCCCGCCGAGATCGAGACCGGCAGCGTCGGCTCGCATGAAGTCAGCGGCGACAAGGCCCGGTTGCCGGCTCGCGGCAGCGTTCTGCCCTAGTCCTTCTTAAGAAGAGCGTCGAGTGCGGCCTGCTCCTCGGGCGAAAGGCGGTTGTCCGAGACGGCGACGGGCGTTTGGCGTGTGCGGCCGAACGCGTTCCACAGGATGAGCACCGCGCCCGCGAGCGCGATCAGCGGCATCAGCCAGAGGAGAAGCGTCGCGGCCGAGAACGGCGGCTTCAAGAGTACAAACTCGCCGTAGCGTGCGACCACGAAGTCGCGCACTTCCTGGTCGGAGTCGCCCGCGGTCAGACGCTCGCGGACCAGCACGCGGAGATCATGCGCAAGGGGCGCATCGGAATCGTCGATCGACTGGTTCTGGCAGACGAGACACCTGAGGCCGGCGGAGAGATCGCGTGCGCGCTTTTCCAGCGCCTTGTCGGGTAGAACCTCCTGCGGCGTGACGGCGTAAACCGGATCCGGTTGCACAACGCTGGCGACGAACACGCCGGCAATCGCCGCGGAGAGGATGCGTCTCGCCAAGCGCCTCATGATCCCCTCACTCGGCCGGAACGCCAGCCGGCGCACGGGAGGCCCGGCTTGGAGCGCCGACGCGAAGGCGGCGATCCGACAGCGAGATGGCACCGCCGAAGAACATGATCAGCGCGCCGAACCAGATGCAACGCACGAGCGGATGGAAGTAGAGGCGCACCGCGAACCCGCCGTCCGGCTGCTGGTCGCCGAGCACGGCGTAGAGGTCACCGCTCCAGGCGGCATAGATGCCCGCTTCCGACGTCGGCTGCGGCGGGGCGTCGTAGATGCGCTTCGACGGCTCGAGGCGCGTCACCGGGGCGCCGCCTCGCGTGACGTCGAAGACGCCGATGCTCTCGGTGTAGTTCGGACCCTTGGACGGCGCGGCGCCCTTGAAGGCGAGCTCGAAGCCGGCGATCTCGGTCTTGTCACCCGGCTTCATGAGCAGGATGGCCTCGCTCTTGTAGGCGGTCGTGCCGACGATACCCATCACCATCAGGCCAACACCGAAGTGGGCCAGCGTGGTGCCGATGCTGGCCCGCGGCAGGTTGATCAGGCGGCGCCAGGATTCGGCTGCCGGCGCCTGCCCGAGCTTGATGCGGAACGCGATCTCGGAGAGCGCTCCCACCATGACCCAGACGCCGATGGCGAAGCCGAACGGCGCGAGCCAGGGCCCGCGCTCGGCATACGCGAACACCGCGACAAGGACGAGCGCGGCCAGAACGGCGGCGGCGACCAGGCGCTCCATGACCGCCGCGAGGTCGGCGCGTTTCCAGGCCAACAGAGGCCCCAGGGGCAGCGCGAGAAGGAGCGGCAGCATGAGCGGCACGAACGTCATGTTGAAGTAGGGCGCGCCGACGGAGATCTTGGCGCCCGTCAGGGATTCGAGCGCAAGCGGATAGAGCGTGCCGACCAGCACCGTCACACAGGCGATGGTGAGCAGCACGTTGTTGAGGACGAGTGCGCCCTCGCGCGAGATGGGAGAGAAGACGCCGCCCTGCTGCAACTCGCGTGCGCGATAGGAAAAGAGCGCCAGGCCGCCGCCCGTGAACAGCATCATGATCGAGAGCACGAAGACGCCGCGGCCGGGATCGACGGCGAAGGCGTGCACGGAGGACAGCACGCCCGAGCGGACCAGGAACGTTCCCATCAGCGAGAGCGAGAAGGTCAGGATGGCGAGCAGAATGGTCCACACCTTGAGGGCTTCGCGTTTCTCCATGACGAGCGCGGAGTGGAGAAGCGCGGTGCCAGCCAGCCATGGCATGAAGGAGGCGTTCTCGACCGGATCCCAGAACCACCAGCCACCCCAGCCCAGCTCGTAGTAGGCCCACCAGGATCCCATGGCGATGCCGATGGTGAGGCACATCCAGGCCAAGAGAGTCCAGGGGCGAACCCAGCGCGCCCAGGCGGCATCGGTGCGTCCCTCGATCAGCGCGGCGACGGCAAACGAGAAGGCCATCGAGAAGCCGACGTAACCCATGTAGAGGAACGGCGGATGGAAGGCGAGCGCGGGGTCTTGCAGGATCGGATTCAATCCGTTGCCGTCGAACGGCGCCGGATCGAGGCGCTCGAACGGATTCGAGGTGATGAGGATGAAGAGCAGAAAGGCGACGGCAACCGAGCTCTGCACGGCGAGCACGTTCGCCTTCAGCGTCGCCGGAAGGTTGTTGCCGAAGACCGCCACCGCGGCGCCGAAAACGGCGAGGATCAGCACCCAGAGGAGCATGGATCCCTCGTGGTTTCCCCAGACACCGGAGATCCGGTAGATCAACGGCTTGGAGGAATGGGAGTTGGCGGCAACGTTGGCGACCGAGAAGTCCGAGGTGACATAGGCGTGCATCAAGGCGAGGAAAGAGATGAGAATCAGCGCGAGCTGGCTCAAGGCCGCGGGCTCGCCAAAGGCCATCAGACGCCGATCTCGCTTCTGCGCGCCCCATGCAGGCACGATCATCTGCGCCGCCGCGACCAAGAGCGCCAGGATCAGCGCGAAGTGTCCGATCTCGATGATCACTGTGTCATCCCTTCGGGGTGCTCTGCGCCCTCGCCGAGTTTCACGCCTTTTTCCTTCAGCGCCTTGGCAACCTCGGGCGGCATATAGGTTTCGTCATGCTTGGCGAGCACGGTGTCGGCAACAAAGTGCCCGTCGGGGCTCAGTGTTCCCTCCGCAACGACGCCCTGCCCCTCGCGAAACAGATCCGGCAGAATGCCCTCATAGCTCACCGGGACCTTCTGCAAGGTATCCGTGACCGTGAAAGCGACCTTGGTTCCGTCCCCACGCACGACCGAGCCCTGCTCGACGAGACCGCCGAGGCGGAAGCGCGCGCCGGGCGCGATCTTGTGCTCGGCCACATCGCTCGGCGTGTGAAAGAACACGATCGCCTGGCGAAATGCGAACATCATGAGGATGGCGGCCAGCGACAACACGCCGACACCCAGACCGATCAAGAGCCCTCGCCTCTGCTTGCGGGTCATCGCGGGTTCGCGGGCTCCTTTGTTGGATCGGCGATGCCGAGGCCTGCCGCTGCTTTGTCGATCTCGTCGAGCGCCGGCCGATCGCCTGCGAAGTTCTGTCGCGCGCTGGCGACGGCGCCCTCAGCGTCGTTCTCGCGTCCCATCACCTTATAGGCGCGCGCGAGCCGGATCCATCCGTCGAGATCCTTACCATTGTCCTTGAGACGGGCGGCCAGACGATCGACCATTCCGGTGATGAATGCTTCGCGCTCGGCCGCCGACATGCCCGCTACGTCGGGGGTGGCCGCGTCCGGCGTCTCGGCCGGCGCCGCGGAGGGGGCATTCCCGACCGGCTCGCCCTTGATCTTGCGTTCGACAACCGCAAGGCGCTCCACGACCGTCGTCCTCCAGGAGGCATCGGCGGGGGCCTTGGCGAGGATGTCGCGATATTCCGCGGCGGCGCCGGGGAGGTCGCCGTCCTGCTCCTTGGCAAGGGCGATCCATGCGCGCACCTCGATGCGCTTCGGCTCCAGCTCGAGCACGCGCAGCGCGGCCTTGCGAACCGGCTCGGTGACGACGCCGCCCTCCGCCAGCAATGTCGCTTCGGCAAACCCGAGCAGGCGACGAACGGATTCGCCTTCGAGGCGGTTCGCCTCTGCAAACGCGTGCGCGGCATCGCCGAACCGCTGAAGGCGGAGATAGACGGGTGCGATGACGTCCCACCCCTTGCCGTCCTCGGGATGTTCGCGCAGACGCTCCTCCACGCGCGCGATCAACTCGCCGACATTGGATTGTCCGGCGTCGGCTTCCTTGCGCTCCTGGAACGGAAGATCCGGAAGGTGGGGCGATCCCTCGACAATGTAGAGTCCGATGCCGATCACGGGCAGCAGGGCGGCAATAGCGACATAGATCCTGCGGGCGCGCACGAGGCTCGCGGCATCGTCCGAAGCGCGACCGCCTTCAGAGGCCGTACCGCTTGCGCGCTTCAAGAGGCGGCGGGCGATTTCGGCGCGCGCGTTTTCGGCCTCGGCCGGGTTCAGAAGACCGCGGTCGCGCTCGGCATCAAGCTCGCGCAGCTGGTCACGATAGACGGCAAGATCAGCCGACTCGGGCTCGACCGCGGCGACCGTCGCCTCGCGCAACGGCCGCAGCAGCAGCGTGACGACCGCCGCCGTCAATAAAGCGAAGCAGAGCCAGAGCAGCATTTAGAAGCCTTCTAGAGCATCGTCCCGGGTTCAATAGGGGCGAGGGCTCTGGCTGACAAGTGTCGCTCTGCGAGATGGAAAAGTTTTGACGTCGCAGTCCGGCGTTTCCGCGCGATTTTTCGCAAGGGTGCGCGTGCTGCACTGCGGTACGAAGCGACGACGTTACGGCTCTGATCGGGCGCGTGCGGGCTCAGCCTACGTTGCTCCACGTGCCGTCCGGGTTGCGGCAGGCGGTGCCGCGCATGGCCTGGGGCTTGCCGTCGATGTAGATCTTGTGGGTGTAGTCGCGGCAATCGACCGTGCCGCGCTTATAAGGACGGCTCGGCACGACCTCACCGTAGCGACCATTGTCGGGGTTGCGCCACTGACGGGAAACGCCCGACTGGCCGCGCTCCAAAGCGTCAAACTCCGCGTCCTGCGCGAGGCGGCGATCCTGCGCATCCATCGAACGGCCGATCTCGCTGCCGACGATCCCGCCGACGACGGCACCGATAGCGGTGGCCGCGATATTGCCGCCGCCTTTGCCGACCTGGTTGCCGAGGATGCCGCCGGCGACTGCACCAACCACCATGCCGGTATCGGCCTTGCTCGGACCATCGGGTCCGCAGCCGGCAAGTCCAATCGACAGCGTCAGAAGCGCGGCGGCGCCAGTCGTGCGCATGCAGATCCCCGTTTTTGCCCGCAGGTCATGCTCGCCTGCAAGTCGTAATGGCAGGACGGTCCGCGGAGACAACGCGCACTGCACTCCGCCGGGCCACCTCATTCTGCCCAAACACTGCCCAGAATGTGACTCGTCTTCAAGCACATCCGTTTGTCGGTTTCTACCGGGATTCAGGCGAAAGTAGGGTATTACCCACCGGTCCAGCCTCGTTCCGCCCATTCCGCGCCGACCGTTGCCCCGCCTTTCCACAGGATCGCCCGCAATTCAGGGTTGCGGGGTTTTCCGACGTTCCGGCGTGTCGACTGTGCCTGCCAAGGCGAGGGGGAGCGCGATCTCGACGCGCAGGCCGCCCATCGGGGACTCGGTGAGGCGCATGCTGCCGCGATAGGACTGCACCAGATCCGTCACGATGGCGAGACCGAGGCCGGACCCGGGCTTGGTCTCGTCCAAGCGGACGCCGCGCTTGCCGATGCGGGCCCGCTCCTCCGCCGAGAGGCCTGGACCGTCGTCGTCGATGTAGATCTTGAAGCGGCTCGGCGGCCGGCGGCTGATGCCGGTTTCGACTTCGACCGCGACCTTGCTTTTCGCCCACTTGCAGGCGTTGTCGCAGAGATTGCCGAGGATCTCCTCCAAGTCCTGACGCTCTCCGGCAAAGCGAACGTCGGGATGGCAATCGATGCTGATGGCGATCTTGCGGTCGCGGTGAATGCGCTCGAGGGCGCGCTGCAACGGTTCCAGCGTGCCGAGCACCGGCGTCGCGCGTCCGATAACGCCGGCGCCGGCCGCGACGCGCGCGCGGTCCAAGTAATGGTTCACCTGATCGCGCATGATCTCGGCCTGCTCGACAATCTTCTTGCCGAGGGTGCTCTTGTCCTCACGGGCCTCGTTGGTGATCACCGCAAGCGGCGTCTTCAACGCGTGAGCGAGGTTGCCGACCTGCGTGCGCGCGCGGTCGATGATCTCCTGGTTGGAGGCGAGCAGCGCGTTGAGCTCCTCCTGCAGCGGCTCGATCTCGGCCGGGAATTCGCCATCGAGCCGTTCGGCCTGGCCGGAGCGGATGCTCGACAGCCCCTGCTCGATGCGGCGCAGAGGCAAGAGGCCGAAGCGCACCTGGAACAGCGTCACGGCGACGAGCCCGACGCCGGTCAGAAACAGCGCGGTTGCCAAGCGGGTGAGAAAATTGGCGAGGCGGCTATCAAGCCAGTCGATGGGACCGGCGACGATGATCGAATAGCGCGGACCCTGGCCCGGCGGCCCCGGATTGTCGATCAACTCCACGAGGCGGATGCCCTCGCCGCCGGGTCCGTCGGCGTTCATCCAGCGGGCGCCGTCGGCGTCGGCGTTGATGCTGTGCTCGATCGGAAGCTCGATGCTGGAGTCGCCGAGAGAGACCGAGCGCAACGTCGGCGCGTTCTTGTTGTCGATCGGCGCGATCTGCCAATACCAGCCGGAACGGGCGTCCTCGAACAGCGGCTCGTAGCGGTTCTTGGGGGCAATGGGCAGCGGACCGCCGCCCATGCCGTCGACGGCGATCGACGTGACGAGCTTCTCGAGGCGCGCATCGAAAGCCGTCTGAAGGTCGTCGCGGTAGAGCTGGTAGATGATGACGCCGGCGATCGGCAGCACCAGTAGCACCCATGCCGCCGATGTCGCGAACAGCCGGAACGCGAGCGACTTAAGTTTCATCGGCGCCGCGGCTCATGCGATAGCCGAGCCCGCGCACGGTCTCGATCACGTCGGCCGGGATCTTTTTGCGCAGGCGGCCGATGAACACCTCGATGGTGTTGCTGTCGCGGTCGAAGTCCTGCTCGTAGAGATGCTCGACCAGCTCGGTGCGGGATACCACGCGGCCGCTGTGATGCATCAGATAGGCGAGCAGTCGGTACTCATGGGAGGTGAGCTTTACCTGCTGGCCATCGCAGGTGACGCGCGACGACTTGGTGTCGAGGCGCACAGGGCCACACTCGATCTCGCTGCGGGCGTGGCCGGAGGCACGGCGGACCTGGGCGCGGACGCGCGCCAGCAACTCCTCCATGTGAAAGGGCTTAGCGAGATAGTCATCGGCGCCGGCGTCCATGCCGGAGACCTTGTCGCTCCAGCGGTCGCGCGCGGTCAGGATGATGACCGGCATGTTGCGGCTGGCGCGGCGCCATTGCTCAAGCACCGAGATGCCGTCCATTTTAGGAAGGCCGATGTCGAGGATGATGACATCGTAGGGCTCGGTGTCGCCGAGGAAGTGTCCTTCCTCGCCGTCGAATGCGGTATCGACGGCATAGCCGGCGCCGGTCAGCGCCGTGTTGAGCTGTCGGTTCAGGTCCCTGTCGTCTTCTACGACGAGTATGCGCACGTGAGCTCTCTTGGCGTGGGTTAAGGTGGCGGCTTGCCGGGACTATAGTCGCCCGTCCCTCACCGGCCTAGAGTGTTCGCGATTCCGGCGCAACCGAGGCGGCCGGCCGGCAATCGCTCCCGCTCCCAACCCTTAACGTCCCGAGGCGACGGACCCGTCGCCCCGTGCGCGGAGATCATCTTAACCTTTCGATTTGAGGAGGCTCCTCTGGATCGGGACGGTCGCGCGCATGCGGCCGTAGATCGTCAAGAGGGTGCCGAACAGAGCGCCAACGGCTTGCACAGCGTCGACGACCTGCCGGCCGGCGTCCTGAACCAGGTCGCCGCTGACATCAACGCCAGTCACCGGCGCCAGCGCCGGCACTACGGTCGAAAGGATCGTGACGATGGTGCCCCAGATGGTGATCGAGTGGCCCCACCATTTGCCGGCGGCGGGATCGGCGGATGTCGCTGTCATATCGATGTCTCCTTCAGAGTTTGGGGTCGGGTGTGCTTGCTTGGCGGTCATGGCGCGGGCCGCCTGCAGAGTTGCATCGACGCGGCGTAGCCAGCCGCGGCCGAAGCGCCAGAAGTGGGGAAGCGCTCGGTAGCGGCGGATGCGGATTGCGGCGTAAACCTCGAGGGTGGCGTCGAGCGGCGCTCTGGCGACGGCAGTGCGCGTCTCGGGACCGACCTCGCCGTCCACACCTGCGTCGACAGCCTCTTGCAGAAAACGGATGGCCGTGCCGACGCCGTGGTTCACGGCCGCATCGAACTGCATCAGCGCGAGTGGAGCGGGCAGATCGGCGCAATGGGCGGGATCCCAATAGCGGCGGCGATAGATCTCGCGCACGGTCGCGGGATCGATGGCCTTCAAGTCGCGGACGAGGCTGGCGCGGTTTGCGGCCGACAGCGTGACTTTGCGCCAGGCGGCGAACACGCCGAGCGTGATGCCGCGGTTGGTGGGCCCGCCGGGATCGTGGGGATCGTCGGTAAATCCACCTTCCATTTCGAGCACGTGCGCGAGCGCGCGCTCGAAGATCGCGTCGCTCTCCGCGACCGTTTTGACGTCTTCAGGCTCGGCATCCGCAGCGCCCGGCCAGCGCAACGCCAGCACGCGCGATTTCGGGAAGAGCGCAACAGAGACAGCGTTCTTCTGATTGCCGCCGAGCAGCACCATCTCATCGTCAGTCTCGCCGAGCCAAAAGGCGACATGTCCTTGCTCCGGGTTGCTGCCGCGCGACAGCACGGCCACGGCGCCGATGCGCGGCGTATCGAGAGACACGCCCCACGTCAGATAGGAGCGCGCCAGCAGCGAGCGCGTCGAGGCGATGCCAGCCCGCTCCAGGCATGCGCCCAGAAAAGCGTCGCACCAGGCGGCATCGAACTGCGGTCCGCGCAGGCTGTCAGGATCTTCGGCAGAGAACATCTGAGCAATCGCACCGTTCGGCCAGACGAGTTGAGACTTCGAAACCTCAAGCTCGGGGCGCTCGTCCTCGCGATGGACCGCGAGCAGTCCCGAGACGCCTTCAATCATGACGCGGCGCACGTCTGCCAGCGTCTCGCCGACGAGCGCGATGCGCGTTGCCGCCTCATCGCCGAGCGGCGGGATACCAAGTGCCTTGGCGCGTACCCATTCGGCGCCTGCGCGCGTCTTGCCGGCGCCGCGACCACCGAGGATCAGCCAGACGCGCCAGTCGTCGCCGGTCGCGGTCGAGTGCGGCGGAAGCTGATCGTCGCGCGCCCAGAGCTGCCAGTCGGACAGGATGAAGTGAAGCGTGTCAGGGTCGAGGCTTGCGAGATCCTCGCTTAGTCGCCCCGCCGCTGCCGAGGCGCTCAAGACGCTCCGCAATCTCGCGGCGCATGCGCTCCGCATCGGCTCCGGCGCCGGCTCTGCGCCTGCCGCTTCCATCCTTGTCGAGCTCAGCGACGGCCTCCGTGACCTTCTCGAAATTGTTGATCAGGGTGGCGAGGGCACGGCTCTCGCGCTCCTCGTCCTGGGCCGAACGGGCTTCACCGCTCGCCATTCTCGTCTCCATATGCTCGAGCTTCAGACTGATGGCGCGGTAGAGGCGTCCGATGAGCGCCCGCTGCGACCCGCGCGACGGCAAGGCACTTTCCTGCCCTTCGTCGCTCGGCTTTGCGGGCACAGACGCCACTCCGCGGCGTCGGCGTTTGCCGCTACCGGTCGGATCCATATTGTATGAGGTGTTTTCCCAGGCGTTGGTGTCGAGCCATCAGCGACACTCTTCCAGCCATAGGAAAATACTACAGATCTACCGTTGCGCTGTCAAATACAAAAGAGAACATTTCTCATTTATTGTTTTGAATGCATCTCTTTCGTGAATTCTATTCTTTGCAATACTCGACCTTTCAGAATATCCGCACGGGCGCTGCCGGGGATAACTCGATCATGCCGTACCGGTTTTGCCCCTTACAAGTGCGTCGCCGGCCTTTCTGGAGCCGCATAAATAACCATAATGCCAGTGTGATTTGAGTCCGCGAAACCGAACCGGGGTGGGGCAAAGCCTTCTCCGCCGAGTTTGGTTGCCTTGACTGCACAAGACACGGGATTGGCACGTTGAGCGATTGGTTTTTCAAGCGCGGACGCCGCGAGGGCATCGACTGGATGGCCCTTGACTCGCGTCTCGATTCCTCGGTCTCGGAGTTCCGATCGCGCGGCAAAGACCTCTGGGATGCCGGCTCCAGCTTTTTTGCGCGCTTCAAGCTGACGGGGTGGCGACGGCTCCTCAACGAGGGCGCGTCCGAGGCGCTCTCGCTTGCAACGGGCGGATTGTTCGTTCTCTACGCGCTCGCCTTGCCGGCCTTCCTCGATTTCGACGAAGGACGCTTTCTCACCGGCAAGTACAGCGTCAAATTTCTCGATGCTGCCGGCAACGAGATCGGTCAGCGCGGCATTCTGCACAACGACGCCGTGCCGCTCGAGGAAATCCCGGATGCCGTGATCAAGGCGACCCTCGCCACCGAAGACCGCCGCTTCTTCGAGCACTTCGGCATCGACGTGCTCGGTACCGCGCGCGCTCTGGTGGAGAACCTGCGCGCCAACGATGTCGTGCAGGGCGGCTCCTCGCTCTCGCAGCAGCTCGCCAAAAACCTTTTCCTGTCGTCGGAGCGCTCTCTCGACCGCAAAGTCAAGGAGGCGTTTCTTGCGCTTCTGCTCGAGACGCGCTTCACCAAAAAGGAGATCCTCAAGCTCTACCTCGACCGCGCCTATCTCGGCGGCGGCGCATTCGGCGTCGAGGCGGCGTCGCAGTTCTATTTCGGAAAATCGGTGCGGGAGGTGAACCTCGCCGAGGCGGCGATGATGGCCGGCCTCTACAAAGCGCCGACGAAATACGCGCCGCACATCAACCTGCCCGCTTCACGCGCGCGCACGAACGAGGTGCTGCAGAACCTGGTCGAAGCCGGGTTCTACACGCCCGCCCAGGTGCACGAGGCGCGCCTGCATCCGGCGCAAATCGTCGAGACGCGGGCCACCACCAGTCCCGACTGGTTCCTCGACTGGGCTTTCGAGGAAGTGCAGCGTCTGGCGGAAGGCAAGAACCAGTACGTGCTCACTGCGCGCACGACCGTCGACCTTTCGATGCAGAAGCAGGCCGACGAGGCGCTGATCACGTTCCTCAAGCAAAAAGGCCGGGGACTGCGCATCAACTCGGGTGCGCTCGTCGCGCTCGAAACGGACGGCGCGGTGCGCGCCATGGTGGGCGGACCGGATTACGGCGAGAGCCAGTTCAATCGCGCCACCCATGCACGCCGCCAGCCCGGATCGTCGTTCAAGATCTACGTCTACGCTGCCGCGCTCGAGAATGGCTACACTCCGAACTCGATCGTGCGCGACTCCTCGCGCTCCTGCGGGCGGTGGCACCCGCAAAACTATGGCGGCAGCCACGGCAGCGGCGCGCGTATGCCGCTCTGGATGGCGCTCGCGAAGTCTCTCAATACGGTAGCCTCGGAGCTGTCGTTCGCGGTCGGCCGCGAGAAAGTGATCGAGATGACGCAGCGGCTCGGCATCACCGGCATCCGCAAGTCCTGCTCGATGGCGCTTGGAGACTACGGCATCACGCCGCTCGAGCACGTCGGTGCGGCCGCCACCTTCGCCAATGGCGGCAAGAGCGCAAAGCCGTACGCCATCCTGGACATGGTCAACTCGAAGGGCGAGATGATCTACAGTCGCGAGCACGACGAGTCGGAACCGGCGCAGCTGGTCTCGCTCAAGGTTGCCGAGGGCATGAACCAGATGATGCAGAAGGTGGTGACCGACGGCACCGCCCAACGTGCCGCGCTCGATTTCACCAACGTCGTGGGCAAGACCGGAACAAGCT
The DNA here is from genome assembly GCF_902826555.1 of uncultured Hyphomicrobium sp. Lineage (GTDB taxonomy): Bacteria > Pseudomonadota > Alphaproteobacteria > Rhizobiales > Hyphomicrobiaceae > Hyphomicrobium_C. The sequence goes on along the minus strand of NZ_CADEFI010000037.1, from coordinate 8,673 downwards.
CGGGCCCGAAGGATGTCTGGTTTGTCGGCGCCACGGGAAAGTACGTCGCCGCCGTCTGGCTCGGCAACGACGACAACCGTCCGATGGCGGGCGGCAACACCGGAGGTCAGCTGGCCGCGCCGCTCTGGCACTCCTTTATGTCGGTCGCTCATCGCGACATGAACATCCCGACCCTGCCCGGCCTTGTACCGCATCCGGTTCAAGTCGCAGAGCAGCAGCGCATCGCGGAGCTGAAGCTCACCAATCCCGCTGCCGCAGCCGCCGAGCTCGGGGCGTCGAAGCCTGCCTCGCCCATCATGACCGAGCCTGCGCGCGACGCGCTGAAGCGCATTACGGCAGCGCTGCGCAAGGCCGCTGGCGTTGCGGAACCACCGCCCGGCGCACCTCAGCCGGGGGCTCCAGCTTCGCCGACGCCAATCGACGGACGTTCTCCGCCTCCGCCGGCACCGCCGCCGCGCGGAAACCGCGCCGATCTCAATTCCCGGCCGACGCTTGCTTCCGAAACGAGCGGACGAGATACCCTCGCCGCTCCTGTCCTGCCTTGATCCATGTCCGTAGCCAGCACCTTCCGCTCCCTTACATCGCTCAACTTCATGAGCTTCACGCTGCACCGTCTCAAGAAGCGGATCGCGGCGCTGATCTCCTATACGACCGACTGGGCCCTCTTCATCGGTATCGTGCTGATCCTGGGCCTCGGTTCGAGCTGGTACATGATCGAGCGCGGCTCGGCGCTGAGCACCGTGAAGGTGGGGCCCTGGGTGTCCTGGATCTCGGCCGGGCGCACGGATGCCGACCCTTATACGCGCGCCTACGAGGCTCGCCTCGGCGTGCTGCCGCTCAGCACGGAAAACTCGCAGACGTTCATTGCGCTCGCCGACAGTGACGGGCGCACGCTGCACTCCTCGTGCACCTATACGATCGTGGGGCGCGAGATTCCGAATTTCTGGTGGAGCCTCACCATCTTCGACGCAGAAGGCCGGCTCATTCCGAACGTGCTCGGCCGCTCTGTGTTCACTAGCGACACCATGGCCATCAACCCGGACGGAAGCTATGCGGCGACGCTTTCGCGCGACGCTCATGGCGGGAACTGGCTGCCGACAGGCGGCGCGGGGCGGCTGGCGTTGGCCTTCACCGTTCTCGACCTCGGAACGCGGGCCGTGGCTCAGGAAGGCGAGGTGGAACGCATGGTTCCCACCATCATGCGCAAGGGGTGCTGATCCATGCTGAAGTGGCTCTGGGCGCGCGTCACGTCGATCAATATTCCCCTTGCGGCGGCAGCGCTCTTTGCCGCCGGGATCCTGCACATCCTGGCGACGCTCGCGACGCCGCATCTCATTCCGACGTCGGGTTACGGCCGACTGGCGGGCGACCTTCCCGAGAACAGCATGCAGATCCTGCCGGTGGTGGCACCGGACGCGCAGCCTCTGCCGTTCCTATCGCCGGACGCGCGCTATGCGATTTGCCGGTTCGATACGCGAGACGGGGCGGTGAGCCTTACGGCGATGCTGCCGGATCCCGGCTGGGTATTGGCGCTGTTCTCGCCTGCTGGCGACAATTTCTTCACATCGGTCGCCTCGCCCGAACGGCGGCCGGAGGTCTCGATCCTGCTCGTGCCGGGCGACGACACATGGCGGGGCGGGGCACAGGGCGCGGGAGCGGCGGTGGTGCAGGAGAATACGCTGACGATTCCGGCCAATGAAGGAATCGCCCTCATTCGCGCTCCGGATCGCGGAGAGGCTTACCGTCCGCGCGCCATGGCCGAACTCAAGCGGGCGAGTTGCCGGTATCGCCGGACGCGCGCGTCGTGAGATCCGACGCAGTGGCGTCAGTCGTCGAGCTCGAGATGATCGCGACGGCGCGCGCGACGCTTGGGCTTGGCTGTCTCGGGCTGGGCTTCCGTCCGGCGCTCGTAGCGGACGCCGGGAAAGAGCACGATGTCGGCCGGCGCGGCCCCTGCTGTCTTTCCATTCATTTGCCGACAATGTAACGCCGGCTGCTTGAACTCCAGAATGCTGGCCATCGCGTGGGTCCCCCGTACCCTTGCACCCTCTGGTCTGTCTCAAGCCCGTTCCCCCTCGGGCACCGCTCAGATCGCGGATGTATCGATCTCGCTGCTGCTTTGGTTAACAAAAGGTTAACGCACAGGGGCGCGATGCGGCGGCGTGCGGAGAGCGTGTCTCGGAAGCCTCAGATCTCGGTCAGCCATCCTTCGAGTCCGTGCTCGCCGTCGCGCGCCTCGACCTCGATAATCCAAAGATCGGGATCCGTACGCGCCTCGCGTTCGAGGAGGCTTTCAACCTCGAGGTCGGAACGCGTCTCGCCTTTGAAGAAGGCGACCCAGCGGCGATCGGTTTCCAGCCCCGAGAGACTGGCCGGGGCCGGGCCGAAGAGGGTCGAGGTGCCGTCCAGGCGATTGATGCGGATGTAGATCGCGCCCGCATCGTCGTCGCCGTGGCGTACGACAAAAGCCTGGCGCCCGGCGCTCCCCACCCGGCGCACGTAGGCCTTGACCCAGATTTCGGATTTGAGCCGCATCGTTTCGGCCTTGCTTCGAGAGATACCGGGCGCGAGCGCAAGCGAAGGCATGCCTTCGGCGGCTTCGCATTCGGCCGTCAGCCGGTGTGCACTATTGCGTGGCCGTCTGCAGGGCGTCGCCTGCAAGGTTCGCGAGCTTTGCCAGCAGCTCGCCTGAGATACGGCCGGTTTCCTTGAGCTTTCGGTCCAACTCGAACTTCCGGATCGCACGTCTCGTGCTGTCGTTCAAGCGCCCATCGGGCAAGGTCGTGATGTAGCCGAGCTGGCGAAAGGCGCGCTGGACGGCGCGGATGACCGCCTCTGCCTCGGGGCCGGGCGTGTCCTGGGCGCCCGCTTGCCTGCTGTCGGCCGATCCCAGAACGATGTGTTGGAGCAGCGACTGCTGGGGCTCTCCTGTGAGCGGCAGCCCGGCATCGGACTCGTAGGCCATTATGGCACCGCGCGTGACGAGACCCGGCACGCCATCGACGGCGCCGGTTTCATAGCCCTTGGCCTTGAGCTCGCGCTGAATGGCGCGGACAAGATCGGAGCGATCGGTCGTGTTGGGCAAGGGGTGGACGGCGCCCGTTTCCAGCCGCGGAACGACGGTGTCCTTCCTCGCGGAGACCATCTTGGATTCGGAGGGCGCACTCGCCGCCGGGGCCGTCCAGCCGGCCATGGCGTCGGAGGCGTGATCGCGCGCGGGCGCGGCGCTCGCCAATTGGCGGCTCGGAGGCTGCAGGACAAAGATGTTGGTGGCCATTGCGCCGGAGAGCAGCGCAAACGTCAGGAACGCAAATCTCACAACAGCTGGCGACATGGCTGAACCCGACAAGACACGCTACAGGCCTTCGGCCGAGTATCGCGAGGCGGGCGTTAACATCGCGTTAACCTGAAGCCTTCCTCAAAGTTGCAGCCACTTTGAATCGATAAAATTGGTCTCAAGTTTTCCGATAACTTGCTTCAACATCGTCTTAAATTTTCGTGCCCGAGGCGGGGCTTCCTCAAAATCTTTGCCGTAGCGTCCGGGCATCGGGGCCTTCCAGGGTCTCGAGCATTCGTGACTGGAGCTATCGCCTGCCATGAGCTTGTTCAGGATTGCCGTCGTGCTTTCGCTTGGCGTCGCCGTGATGCCATCCGACGAGGAGCAGCAAGCCGCGCTCTACGAGCGGGCCGCCACGGCTGCGCATTGGACCGTGACCTACTGCGACCGTAACGGGCAGCAGTGCGAGATGGCCGGACAGTTCTGGGAGACGTTCCTGGCCAAGGCGCAATTTGCCGGCAAGCTCGCCTACGACGTCGCCATCCGCGCTTCGTCGGAGACCATGCAACGGGATCCGCTCTCGCCGCAGCTGGCGAGCGAACGCGGTACGCTGAAGGCCGATGATCTCGCGCCCCATTGGCAGGGTCGCGGGAAGCCGCAGGGCGACATCTAGCGCTCATTTCCCGTTCGGCACGCCGAAAACCGGTTTCCCCTGTCGCCGGAACCCCTATATGTCCAACGTGGCAGCCCCGGTCGCGGCTGCGGCGAGGACGTAAAGGCATGACGATCGCAAACCTCAAGTCGGATTTCGAGCTCCTGGACGACTGGGAGGACCGCTACCGCTACATCATCGAGCTGGGGCGCGGACTTTCACCCTTCCCGGATGCGCTTCGTTCGGAAGCGACGAAGGTGCGCGGCTGCGCGAGCCAGGTGTGGCTCGTGAGCGCGGCCCGCGACGGGGAAAACGGCGCCGGCCCGGTTCTGCATTTTCAGGGCGACAGCGATGCGCACATCGTGCGCGGCCTGATCGCCATCCTGTTCGCGCTCTATCAGGACAAACCGGCGCGCGAGATCTTGGCGATCGAACCCGAGACGGTGTTCCAGGCTCTCGGCCTCAAAGATCACCTGACACCGCAACGCTCGAACGGGCTCGCCTCGATGGTCGAGCGCATTCGATCGGATGCCCGCGCCGCGCTCGCCTAGCCT
>NZ_CADEFI010000037.1:0-4090 GCF_902826555.1 uncultured Hyphomicrobium sp. | reverse complement strand
GCCTAGCCTTCGTCCATCTCGTCAATCGCTCCGTCGATGGAAGGGCGAAAGTCCGGCGTTGCCCAGTGGCGTACACCGGCGGCGCGCGGCACAGCGGACGCCGCCGTAAATCCATAGTGGCGGGCCAACGCCGAAAGCGCGACTTTGAGGACAATCTTTCCCGACCGTTGCGGCCAGCCGGCGCGGCGCTCCGCATCCTCGAGCCCGCGCAAATGACAGCAGACGTCGATCAAGACCCCCGAGAGCTCGGGGCCAACGGCTGCAAGCGCGCGGCGCACCCGCTCGGCGGCGGCGATGACGTTGTCCGCCACATCGACGCCGGCACCGGGAGCGCTACGGCGGCCGCCTGACGACAGGCGCGGACTCCAAGCTTGCGTGACGTTGGGCGACATCTGCGCGAACCAGAAATCGGCGCGCAACCTCTCTCCGGCATTGAACTGGGCCTCGCTGATCAAGGGATTACCCTCGCTATCGCGCCGGCTGAAGAGCCAGGCGATGGGGCTTTCCGCGATATTCCGCATGGGCCGGGAGCTGTCCGATGCCGGAGCGCGCGTCTTGGGCGCCTGGCGCGCGCGCGCAGCAATCTTCGGCGCGGGGAAGCGCGCTGAACTTCTCATCGATGCCTCCAGGATCAACTGTCGAAATTGGTGTGCAGCAGGTCGCGACCGGCCAGGGTGGGGACAATCCACTCCATCAGCTCGAGGGCGCGGTCGAACACGGGATCGTCGCGAAGGTCCTCAATCACTGCACAGGCATGGGCGACGGTGGTGCGGTCGCGCGCAAAGACGATGCCGACGTCGGTCAAGCTCAAGCCGCAGGAAACGTGCGCCAGATACATGGCGACCTGGCGCGCCCGCGCGACGGGGGCTTTGCCGCGTGACGGCTGGGAGATATCGGCGTGGGCGATGCCGAACACGTCACCAACGGCGGCTTCGATGACACGGCGCAGACGCCGTGCCTCGCCGTCCAGCACGCCGCGACCGGCCTTATCGCCGAATTCGGAAGCGAATTTGCGAAGCCCGTCGCGCTCGTGAGGATGGAGGAAGCCCCACCCTAAACTGCCGTCCGGGCTCGCACTCGAAGGGGCAGCACGTTCGGCACAGGATCTGAAGCTCATGCGGCACCGTCCAATCTCGGGAGCACGAGCCGATCATACGCGTGCTCGCACCGTGCCCGAGACCGAAACTAGCGGAGCAGTGAACGGCGAGGATAAGTGCGGGTGCCGGAGGTTTGCGGCGCAGCACCATATCCTCGGCTCGCGGCCCGCAAGGAAAGGGGCCCGGCATCGACGGCCGCGCCCCATTGTGTGGACGGGATGAGAGCTCGCGCTACTTCTCGCGCCGGGTGCCAAGGCCCATCTTCTTGGCCAGGTCGGAGCGCGCGCGCGCGTAGTTGGGGGCCACCATCGGATAATCGTGAGGAAGACCCCACTTCTCGCGATACTCCTCCGGCGACAGATTGTAGTGCGTCCTCAGGTGGCGCTTCAGCGACTTGAACTTCTTGCCGTCCTCGAGGCAGACGATGTGGTCAGGCATCACCGACTTCTTGACCGGAACCTTGGGCTTCAGCTCCTCGCGCTCGGGCTGAACGATCGTGCCCGTGGCGCGACTCAATGCGGCATGGGTCTCGTTGATCAGTTGCGGCAAGTTCTCCGCACCGATCGTATTGTTGCTCACGAATGCGGAAACAATCCTCGCGGTCAGCTCGACCAGCTCCGGTTGGGCCCCGTCTTCCATCGCTTTGTCCTTCCAAGCAGGCCCGCAGCGGATCCGCGGCCCTGAAATCTTTAGCCGATACAGTCAAGCTCAAGGCTATTTATAGTCTTTACGTATCGCCCTCAAGCTGAACGCAACATGATCGGCCTAACGGTTTCGGCGTGTGTTGGCGCGCGAACAATCTATGCCGTCCACGTCTTTGGACATCATTCCCTGTTTGATGTCAACGCCAGCTCTACAAATCTTGAGCAAATCCCTAATCGGTTCAATGCTCAAGCGGACCGTTGACAATTTTTCGTTTGTTTCCGCTTCCATTTGCGGGGGCCGTACATCCAAGCTTTTCTGATATCATTTCGCGCAAATACAAATAGAACGGGGGTGCACTGGGCTTGCTTGTAGCTCCAATCCTTCGTTAAGATTGAGTTGCCCAAGGCAGATATGGCGTGTTGCCTCCCGGCGGATGGAGTGCATTTCTCGGCAACTGCAGGCGGCCTCGTCACATCCTGCGCGGTTCTGACAAAAGGGCTACCGCTCGGCCACTTCCGCGTTCAATCACCCAGCTGCGTTGGGCGAGCACCCCTAGGGTGTCCGCTCAATCACATATCGAAGGTCGTCCCTATGCATGGTCCCGTCTCGCCCGTTGCTGTTCCCTCGCCGCCCGTCGCCGAGCGCCGGCCGCTGAGCGCGACCCATCACGGGGTCACGTTGGTCGACGACTATGCGTGGCTGCGCGCAGACAACTGGCAAGACGTGATGCGCGATCCGTCGCTGCTCGACCGTGAGATCCGCGCCTATCTGGAGGCGGAGAACGCTCATACGGAGGCGGCGCTAGCGTCCACGACCGCGCTGCAGGCCGAGCTGTTCGCCGAGATGAAAGGGCGTCTCAAGCCAGACGACTTCTCGGTGCCGTCGCTCGACGGACCATTCGCGTACTACTCGAACTTCGTCGCCGGCGGACAATATCCGCGCTTCTGCCGACGTCCCCGCGACGGTGGCGACGAACAGGTTCTGCTCGACGGCAACGCGGAAGCCGAGGGCAAGCCTTACTGGGATCTCGGCGCAAAGGCGCACAGCCCCGACCATCGCCGGCTGGCCTATGCCGTCGACGACAAGGGATCGGAAATGTTCACGATCCGCGTGCGCGACCTCGAGACGGGACAGGATCTTGCGGATGAGATCCCCGATACCCGCGGCGAGATCCAATGGGCGAACGACAGCGAGACGCTGTTCTACATCCGGATCGACGACAACCACCGGCCGCTTTACGTCTACCGTCACCGCGTCGGGACGCCGGTCTCGGCCGACGTTCTCGTCTACGAGGAAAAGAACATCGGCTACTACGTTGCGCTCGACAAGACGCTCTCGGGCAAATTCCTGATCGTGGATGCGCACGATCACCAGACGAACGAAGTCTACCTGATCGACGCCGATCAACCCGACAGCGCCCTTCGCCTCGTCGAAGCCCGCGAGCACGGCCACGAGTACCAGGTCGATCACCACTGGTCGCACCTCATCATCACGACCAACTCAGAAGGCGCGGAAGACTTCCGCATCGTCGATGCGCCCGTTCACCAGCCAGGACGCGCGAACTGGCGCGAGATCGTGGCGCACAAGCCAGGGCGGCTGATCCTCGACGTCAACGTCACCGAGAATTTCCTGGCGCGCCTCGAGCGCGAGGACGGCTTGCCGCGCATCGTCATTACGCCGATCACGCCCGGGCTCGAGGTCGGACGCGAGCTTCTCGACGTCTCCGGCGAGCACCAGATCGCCTTTGCCGAGGAGGCCTACGCGCTCGGAATGGCGGAGGGCTACGAGTTCAAGACGACGTCGCTGCGCTTCACGTACTCGTCGATGACGACGCCGGCCGAGACCTATGACTACGACATGGCCTCGCGCACGCGCGTGCTGCGCAAACGGCAGGAGATTCCCTCCGGACACAATGCCGACGATTACGTTACGCGGCGTCTGTTCGCGCCTGCCAAGGATGGCGAAACGGTTCCGGTGTCGATCCTCTACAGGAAGAGCACGCCGCTCGACGGATCGGCGCCGCTGTTCCTTTACGGATACGGATCCTACGGCATCTCGGTCCCGGCCTCGTTCTCGACGACTCGGCTTTCGCTGGTCGATCGCGGCTTCATCTTCGCCATCGCTCACATCCGCGGCGGCAAGGACAAGGGATACCGCTGGTATACGGACGGCAAGCTTGACCGCAAGCTCAACACCTTCACCGACTTCATCGCCGCCGGCGAGCATCTCGTCGACCAGGGACTGACGCGGCGCGGCGCCATCGTCGCCAACGGCGGATCGGCCGGCGGCATGCTGATGGGCGTGGTCGCCAACATGGCGCCGGACCTGTTTCTCGGCATCATCGCCGA
>NZ_CADEFI010000036.1:14333-35822 GCF_902826555.1 uncultured Hyphomicrobium sp. | reverse complement strand
AGCGAGCCGAAGCTCATGCCGGCGATGGTGATCGGAATCTTGAGCTCGATCGGCTTCTTGGCGTGGCGCGTACCGAGCGTGACGGCCGTCGAGCAACGCTCGCGGTAGCCTTCGAGCGGGTAGCGCGACATGGAAGCGCCGAGGAAGAGAAGGTCATCGAAGTGCGGGACCTTGCGCTTGGCGCCGGCGCCACGGATGTCGTAGATGCCGGTCTGGGCGGCACGGCGGATCTCCGACAGCGTGTAATCGTCGAAGGTCGCGGACTTGCGGGGTGTGGTCGGAGGATTATGATAGCTCATCAGTATGCGTCCGCGTTATCGATGTTGAAGTTGTAGAGCTTGCGGGCAGAGCCGTAACGTTTGAACTCCGACGTCTTGATGCCGTTGACGCCGGCCTTCTTCAAGATCTCGGTCAGCGCCTCATGATGCTCGGGGCGCATTTCCTTCTCGATGCAATCGGCGCCGAGGCTCTTCACCGATCCGCGCACGAAGAGCTTCGCCTCGTAGATGGAATCGCCGAGCGCGTCGCCGGCATCGCCGAGCACGACGAGATTGCCGGTCTGAGCCATGAAGGCCGACATGTGGCCGATATTGCCTTTGACGACGATGTCGATGCCCTTCATCGAGATGCCGCAGCGCGAGGACGCGTTGCCCTCGATCAGGAGCAGGCCGCCGCGGCCGGTGGCGCCCGCGTACTGGCTGGCATCGCCTTTAACGACGACACGGCCCGACATCATGTTCTCTGCGGTGCCGGGGCCAGCAGAGCCGTGCACGACGACGGTCGCCTGCTTGTTCATGCCGGCGCAGTAGTAGCCGACAGGCCCGCGGATGTTGACGGTGATGGGCGCATCGATGCCGACGGCGACGGCGTGCTGGCCGCGCGGGTTCAGCACTTCCCATTCGGTTTCGTTGGTGCCGTCCTTCAGCTGGTGCAAGCTCTCGTTGAGCCCGCGGAGCGGCGTTTTCTCAAGATCGATCGATCGCATTGTCCTAGCGCTCCCAGAAATAGACGGTGGCGGGCTCGGGCTCCCAGACCTTCGCGTTCTCGATGCCGGGAAGTCCGGCAAGGGCGCGATACTCGGAGCCGAAGGCGACATACTGATCCGTCTCGGCGAGCACTGCGGGCTTGCAAGCGATCGGATCGCGCACGACCCCGAAGCCGTTCTTGGTTCCGACCACGAACGTGAAGAAGCCGTCCAGATCCTCGAGGCTCTTCTCAAGTGCCTGACCGAGGTTGAGACCCTGGTTCATGCGCCACGTGAGATAGGCGGCCGCGACCTCGCTGTCGTTGGCGGTCTCGAAGCTCATGCCGTCGTGCTTCAGCTCGCGGCGGAGATTGTTGTGGTTGGAGAGCGAGCCGTTGTGCACGAGGCACTGGTCCGGGCCGGTCGAGAACGGGTGCGCGCCGAGCGTGGTGACGGCGCTTTCGGTCGCCATGCGCGTATGTCCGATGGCGTGAGTGCCGGACATCTTGGCGAGCGCAAACTGCTTGGCGACCTCGGTCGGATAGCCGACCTCCTTATAAATCTCGATGGCCTCGCCCGAGCCCATGATGCGCACGTTGGGAAACTCGGCGCGGATCGCTTCGCGCGCCGCATCGGCCTTGTCGGCCGGGCAGGTCAGAACGGCATGCGTGGACTTGATTTCAAGCTTCGTCTTTCCACCGATGGCGCGCTCGGCAGCCTTGGCCAAGCCGTCGAAATCCTTGTCAGGCGTCGGAGACTGGAGCGTGATCTTCGCCTCGCCGGACTTCGGTGCCCCATAAACGGCAAAGCCAGCCGAGTCCGGTCCGCGCTCGCACATGGTTGCAAGCATGCCGGCGGTCAGCTCTCCGAGCCGCGGCTCCAAGGCCTTGTCCTTGATGAACAGTCCGACAATTCCACACATAGGGGCACCCCCAGACTTGCTGTTTTCTATTTCACCATCCTAGCAGCAGCTTTCCTGTCGTTCAACTGCTAAGAAAGAATTATTCCTATGAGGATACTCTTTCCTGACGCCGCTGCCGCCAGGTCTCGTACCTGAGCCGCGCGATGCGGTAGGCGTCCGGGATGGAGAGCGCCCAGACGAAAAGCCCCATTGCCGAGCGGCCGACGAAGGAGTGCTCGGGAGTCGTCGTGTGCCAGGACACCAGCGCCAAGAGCAACGCGAAAAACGCGAAGCCAAAGCCGCGCTGGGGCTGTCCGACGGCGACGTGTCCGACGCCGGGCAGCAAGATCGCCAATGCAAGAACCGTGTAAGGGTGGATGGGGGCGCGTTCGGCCGTCATGTGGACGCTTCTTCTTTCTCGGTGCGTACGATGCTTTCACTCAGGGCGTCGATGTCCCTAAACACCTGCTCCAGATCGGCGGCAGAGACGCTCGCGTCATCGAACACCGCTTGGCGAAGCAAAAGGTAGTCACCGCGGCGACCCTCGGAGGCCTGGCGAATGATGCGCAGGCCGTTGGAGGTTATGGCGACCTCCTTTACGCGCTCATCCGACAGGATGCGCGCAAGCGTGGGCGCCATTTTCGGTAGAAAACCGGCCATTTTCCGGTCCTTCGCGCGAATGATGAGCTCGCGAGGAAAGGTTGCGGGTGTCTCGATCACATGGTCGAGGCCGCTCGTCAGGCTGTAGAACTCGTAGCCCGACGGGCGCACGAGAATGGCGAGGGCGGTCACGCCCGGCAGGCGCTGGAGCACCGTAACCTGCAGCCAGAGCTGAGGCAGGCGGCGGATGGTCATGGTGTCGCTGATGAGGCGCACATCGACGTTGCGGGCTCCGCTGCGACCGCTGAGCACCGGGAAATCGTCTCCTGCGTACGTCAATGCATAGCGGTCGAACAGACGTGCACAATCGTCGAGCAAATTGCGGCGGCGCGCGCGCAGGATGCGGCGGTCACGAAGTCCAATCCAACACAGAAGTCCGAGGGGGAGCGAGAAGAGTGCAATCGTCGAGACGAGCGACATGGGTCGGGGTGCCTTCACTCCTGCGTGTTTTGGGGGCGGCCGACCAGCCGCCCCCTCAAGGCGGAGCACAGAGGGCGGGGGGTGCGGCCGCCTCCGTGCTGCGCTTGCTTCAGTGCGATCAATAGCCCACCGGTTTCGGCCAGGGCATCGTGAACTGCGCGCCGCGCCGCACGAACTTATAGCGGTGCAACGCGAACCACAGTGACGCGACGATGTAGAACACCATCATGGCAACAAGCTGCGTGCCGTAGCCCAGGAACACCGCAAAGTAGGTTGCGGAGCATAGGACCAGGAGCACGATGGCCGGCAGAGGATGGAAGGGATGCACGTATCCCCTCTTGATCGTGCCGAGCGGCCACTTCTGGCGGAACATCATGACGTTGATCGCCATGAAGGTGTACTCGAGCAGGCCCGACAGGATCGAGAAGGTGATGACCTGGTCGAGGGGCGCGAAGTAGGCGAACACAAGAGCCACCGGCACGAGGAAGACGATCGAGCGGTAGGGTGTGCGATACTTCGGATGCACGGCGCCGAACACCTGCGGCAGATAACGATCGCGTCCCATGGAGAACCAGGCACGCGAGGCGTCATTGATGCAGCCGTTGGCGGAAGCCAGCGTCGAGAAGATGGTGCCGATGAAGAGCAGCACCATGAGCACCGTCGAGTCCGTGAGACGGGCCGCGTCGAACAGCGGCGTCACGGCCTGCCCCAGATACTCCCACGGCATGAGGCCGGCGCAGACGTACCACGTCAAAGTCGCGGCAATCAGCAGCGTGATGATGCCCGTCATCGTGCCGAGGGGAAGCGCGCGCGCGGGCGAGCGGACCTCCTCGGCGGCCTGGGTCGTTCCCTCGATGCCGAGGTAGAACCACATGCCGAAGTGAAGCGCCGCCAGCACGCCGAGCCAGCCGTAAGGCAGGCCCGTCAGGAGCTCGCGATGCTTCATGTACTCGCCGGTCCAGGGCTGCACTGCGAAGAACAGCACCAGGATGGCCACGAACGCGATCGCCGTGATGACCAGGTTGAAGGTCAACGTGGCGTAGACGCCGCGATAGTTGAGCCAGGCGAGAAACATGATCGTGAGCACGATGAACGGCTTGTCGTGGGTGTCGGCGAAGCCCGACATGGAGCCCACCGTCTGCACGAGATAGCCCAACGTGATGGCGTTTCCGGCTTCGAGCATGGTGTAGGCGAAGACCAGGAACAGACCGACGTTGAAGGCCATGAGCGGGCCGACGATGTGCTTGGCCTGGGCGTATTGACCGCCTGCGGCGGCGACCGTCGACGTCACCTCGGAGTCGATCATGGCGACGCAGGTGTAAAGCAGCCCCGCGAACCAGCAGGCGATCAACGCGGCGATGGCGCCGCCTTTTCCGACCGCGAAGTTCCAGCCCATGTACTCGCCCACGAGCACGATGCCGACGCCGAGCGCCCACACGTGGCCGGGACCCAAGACGCGAAGCAGCGAGATCTTCTCGCCGTGGATTGCTGTTGACTGGCTCACCGGTGACCTCCCTGATGGGTGGGGTCGATGACGAGCGCGTCCTCAATCTCGCCTTCCTGTGACGAGGTCAGAAGCTCCTCGGAGTACGTGCGATCGGTGCGGATCAGGTCGATCAGCATCCAAAGCCCGAACAGCGCGGACAGTCCCCAAGCGGCGTATTCGAGAAGTTGGAAATGGTTCATTTGGACAGTCCCCCGCTTACTTGTTGTTGAACCGCTCGTCGATCACTTCGCGGTATTCCTTCTTCGACCAGTGAAAGACGATGAAGAAATAGCCGATGACGACGAGAGCGGTGAGCACGAGTTCAAGCGGCTCGAAGGTGTAATCGAAGCGCGCGGAGATCAGGTCGGCGGCGGATGTGGGGTTCGCATCCGTCTTGGCGCCCTGGGTGTAGCCGAGCTTTTCCCATTGAGCCTGCATGGTGGCGTTCTGCCCCATGCCGGCCCACGTCTGGTCCTTGAGCTCGAGTGTCGTCTTGCCGCCTCCGGCGAGACCCAGGTACAGCGGCACGAACAGCGACGCCATCACGAGGACAAGGAGGAAGAGGGTGTCGAAGGTCTGGCCGAGTTTCGATTGAACCGGCGGTTGATATGGTGCTTTGGCCATGGCTCGCTCCTTACCCCTTCGTCTTCTTCATTTCGTCGAGGTAGTGGATGTCGAGCCCGTAGATGTGATCCTTATCGTGGGAATAGTGCACGATCATCGCCACGATGGATGCGGTGTTGAACAGCAAGACGAGTCCGCCGGCGATGGCGAGGGCCTGGATGACGCCTTGCTCGGCAGGGTTTTGGGTCAGCTCCCAGAAGGTGAAGGCATAGGAGGCCCAGAGCACCAGCACGGCTCCAAACGCCCAGATGCGGTCGCCTGAAAACATCGAGTGGATACGTGGATCGGGTAGTTTTTGCTGCATAAAGTCCCCCTTGTGAGACGATTTCGGTCGTTTCCTGAAGTTGCCTGTGAGGCAATCTTTTTTTATGTGCGGAAAACTCTGCGTTTGGGCGCGACGTTTTGTCAAGCTTATTGATGTATATTTAGCCATTCTGATTAGTGATTGTGCACTGCATCAGTAGCATTACGTCAGTAGTCTGATGTTAGCGAAGCGCCTGATCACCCTTAAAAAAACCCGGTTCAGAGCGGGCCGCTCATCGGCAAAAAAAAACACCGCCGACTTGCGTCGGCGGTGTTCAGAAGCTTTCTTCCGTCGTCTGGACGGACGGCGCCGTGCCGCGTTAGTCGCGGCCGTCAGTAGCGGTCGATGGCCTCGTTGCCTTTCTTGAGGTCGGCATCGACGCCGGTCGCTCTGAGGTCCTCGCTTTCATAGCGGATCTGCCAAATGTGCCAGATCACCCAGAATGCGACGGCAGCGATAACCATCGGCGTCTCCCAACCCTGGAACGGGTAGATCGCGCCGACGTCCTTGAGATCTACTGCCCAACTCGAATAGCCAATTGTCGACATAGCTCTCTCCGTTTCCTAGCGACCATTCGTGCTTGCCAGGGTGGCATGCTCAGCGGCTTTCACCTCCGCGATGGCAGCCTGGTAGGCGGCCTCGCCTTCGAAGTCCAATCCCGCAATCTCAGCCCGCTGCGGCACGCGCAGGATACCGAGCGCCTTGAGGATCAACGACAGGATCAAGACCGGGAAGAAGCCCAACACGAAGAACATGATCACGGCGCCGATGAAGTTGCCCCACGGGTTGATGACCTGGAAGCCCTCGTAAGGCGAGCTCGGCGCGCCCCACAGGAGGAAGCCTGCGACGACGACGCCGAGGAAGCCCGTGTAGCCGTGCACGGCAACGGCTCCGACAGCATCGTCGATCTTGAACGTGCGCTCGACCCAGTAGTGCAGCTTGTAGGAGATGCACGGCACGATCGCGCCGACGAACATGGCCTGGATCGGGTGGTAGAGATCGTTGCCGGCCGACGCCGCGATGATGCCTGCGAGTCCGAGCGAATAGGTCCAGAAGGCATCCCCCTTGGAGATCATATAGCCCGCCAGCATGCCGCCCGAGAGTGACATCAGGAAGTTGAATGTGATGGCGCTCAAGGTGGTGGGTGCGAGATAGATGTTGGTTGCCGTCCACGTCTCGCCCGTGATCTGGCCGGCAATGGTCGCAGGCGCGATCATCGGAATGTTGCAGGCGGCGTAGAAGCCCCAGAAGCCCGTGTAGATCAGGAACAGCCCGATGGTGACGAGCCAAGGGTTCTGCGGCGGGATCTCGCGCGGCGTGCCATCGGCGCGGAACTTGCCGATGCGAGGGCCGAGCACGATCAGTACGGCAAGCGCGGAGCCGCCGGCGATCGCGTGCACGACTCCCGATGCATAGGCGTCATGGTAGCCGAGGTATTTGACCATCCAGCCGGTCGCGCTCCAGCCCCAGGCCGCGTCCGTGATCCAGGAGACCGAGCCGACGAACACGGCGATGATCCAGAAGGCGCCCGAGCGGATGCGCTCGATGACGGCGCCCGAGATGATGGAGGCGGTGGTGATGGAGAACAGCAGGAAGGCCGCCCAGAACACACCGTTGAGGCGGTGCCAGGTGGCCGTGCCGTTGACGCCGTCGACCGTGAGCCCCGCCGCTGTATCGGTTGCATTGACGCCTGATAAATGGGTGCCCATGAGCGGGCTCCAGGGCGCGGCGATCAGATTGGGGTCGTAGGGGATCGCATCGGGAACGAAATTGTACCAATAGAAGCCGCTCGGGAAGGCGAAATAGATCCACCAGCCAAAGAAGTAAAACGTGATGGTGACCAAGGGGATGGCCATCGTATTTTTCATCAGCGTATGCATGTGGTTGCGCCGTCTGCTAACTCCCGTCTCGTAGACGCAAAAGCCCACGTGGATGAGAAACATCATCACGACTGTGACCCAGTAGTAGAACTCGATAAAAACGGTTGTATTCGTGGTGAGTTGATCTCCCATGGCGCTCCCCTGCCCGCTGTTGCCTGTGAGGCAACTGTTTTTGATGCGCGGAAAATCTGCGGCAGGGTGCCGCGGCGTGTCAACACGAGGTCGGACACTTGCCTTCGATTTAGGCATAACCGCCCAAATCAGGCGCGTCACATCGGCAATTGTTTCATGTTGGTATTTTACTCTTCATGTAGGGAAATACCTACGTAGTTTAATGCACGATTTATTGGCGGCATGATGCCTTATATTTAGTCAATTATCCGCTATCTGAACGTGTATCAGGAAGCTATTCTCACGCCGTCTTTCGCAAGATAAACCTCGGAATTTCCGGTGTTTCCTGCGTGCATCCGTCAGAGCTGTTGCCACGGCATTGCGGATCGTGGTTCGATGGCGGACAGAATGCGGATGTCGCAGTCTCGCGGGGCAGTTTTTCGGCATTTTTCAACTTTGGCCCAATCGCCGGGCGCGATTTTTCGACTTTCACGAACGCTTTCCAGAGCAAGGGGCGCATGAACCAGAAATCCTCAAGCCCTCAGAAAATTACAAAAGATGATGTAGCGCCCACGGACGGTGTGACCGCGAAAGAGCCGCGCAGGCTGCTTTCGACCGAGGAATTCTCCGAGGTGATGACGACTATCGCGACCAAAGAGCAGGATCCGCACGCGCTGCAGGGGTCCCGCGACAGCATGCTCGAGGTGGCGATCGGGCGCGAAGTGCGCGCATTCCGCAACAAGCTCGGCATCACGGCTTCCGATCTCGCGAAGGCGGCGGGGCTCTCGCTCGGCATGCTCTCCAAGATCGAGAACGGCGTGACGAGCGCTTCGCTGACGACACTGCAGCGGCTTTCGAAGGCGCTGGGCGTGCCCGTCACGGCTCTGTTCCGGCGCTTCGAGGAACGGCGTGACGCGGTCTTCGTGTCGGCCGGGCAAGGCCTCCTGATTGAGCGGCGCGGCACGCGAGCCGGTCATCAATATCAGCTGCTCGGGCATACGGGCGGCGTGTCGGGTGGCGTCGTGGTCGAGCCGTACCTCATCACGCTCACGGAAGAGTCCGACGTCTTTCCGCTGTTCCAGCACGCGGGGCTCGAGCTGATCTACGTTCTCGAGGGCGAAGTGGTGTATCGCCACGCCGACAAGCTCTATCCGATGAAGCCGGGCGACAGCTTGTTCTTCGACGCGGATGCGCCGCACGGGCCCGAGGAGCTGGTGAAGCTGCCGATCCGATTCCTCTCCGTCATCAGCTACGCGCGCGAGCTGCCTTAGGTTTTATTCGAGATCCCGAAACGCCGGCGCGTAGGCGACGCTCCCGCCTCGTCCGGGCAACTCGTTTCCGCTCAGTGCCAGGGCCATGAGATACGGGCCGGCATAGGGACACTCGAAACCGGCAGCCGTGTCCGCGCGAAAGCCGAAACGGCCGTAATAGGCCGGATCACCGAGGACGAATATCGCGTCCCATCCGGCGTCCGTCGCTGTTGCCAAGCCCTGGCGGATCAGCTGGCTGCCGATCCCGCTGCGCTGGCGCTTCGGCGTGACGGCGACAGGGCCCAAACCCAGCGCCTTGAAGGGTGCCGCCATCGGCGAGAAGACGACGTGGCCGACGAGCGCGTCGTTCTCAAAGGCCGCAAGGGCCATCGCGACATCACCGTCACGGCGCAGGCGCTCGACGAGATCGGCTTCGACCGGCGTCGGAAATGCTGCGAGCAAGAGGCTACGAATCTCCGGCGCGAGCGCAGGTGTTTCCAGCGCAATGCGGGGGAAGGCTGCCACTCAACTCAGCGCCGACTGAAGGGTGCGCACGAAGGCGGAAAGCCCCGTCGTGCGATCGCGGCGGAGGCGCTCGGCGGCCAGGATGGCGCGCAGTGCGGCGCTGCTCTCGGCGAGATCGGCGTTGACGATGACGTAGTCGTACTCCGCCCAGTGGCTGATCTCCGACGAGGCCTGCGCCATGCGCTTGACCACGACCTCCTCAGGATCCTGGGCGCGGCTGCGCAAGCGCTGCTCCAAAGCCGTGCTCGAGGGCGGCAGCACGAAGACGCGCACGAGATCGCCGGCCATGCGCTCGGAAAGCTGCTGGGTGCCTTGCCAATCGATGTCGAACAGCACGTCGCGCCCCTCGGCGAGCGCCTTCTCGATCGGCTCGCGCGGCGTGCCGTAGTAGTTGCCGAACACGGTGGCCCATTCGAGAAGCCGATCGCTCTCGCTCATGGCCTTGAACTTGGCCTCGTCGACGAACCAATAATCGCGTCCGTCCACCTCGCCGGGGCGCGGCTTGCGCGTCGTGACGGATACCGAAAGCGATATCCCGGAATCGGCGTCGAGGAGCGCGCGTGCGAGCGATGTCTTGCCGGCGCCCGACGGAGAAGACAGCACCAGGAGCAGGCCGCGTCGTTCGATCTTCGGATTTTCGCTCGTCATTGCCCCGTCTCCCGCGCGGGATACCCGCTGCCGCCGACCGACTGTTACGGAGTCGGGGGGCGCCGGTCCAGTGTTACTCGATGTTCTGGACCTGCTCGCGCAGTTGATCGATCACCACCTTGAGCGCGAGCCCCGAGCGCGCCACCTCCTGATCGGCCGCCTTGGAGGTCAGCGTGTTGGCTTCGCGGTTGAACTCCTGCGCAAGGAAATCGAGCTTGCGGCCGATGGCGCCTTCGTCGCGCAAAAGCGCTCGGGCCGCCTCGACATGGGCATTCAAGCGCTTCAGCTCTTCCTCGACGTCCGAACGCGTGGCGAGCAGCACCGCCTCCTGATGAAGGCGCGCAGGATCCAGCCCCTGCCCCGTCTCCAGCAGACGGGCGACCTGCTCTGCGAGCCTCGCGCGCACGGCATCGACGGATCGGGAGGGCGATGCCTCGATGGCGGCCGACAGGCGGGCGATATCGTCGATCTGCTGGCCGAGTACCGCTTTCAGCCGGCTCCCCTCGTCCCGGCGCGCGGCGACGAGACCGGCGAGCGCGGTTTCGAGGCCTGCCAGCACCGCGGCATGCTCGGCCGCCTGCGCCGTCTCGTCCTCGACGTCTTCCGCAACATCGAGCACACCCTTGAGGCTCAGCAGTTGCTCGATGCGCGGCTTTTCGGCGCCCGTGTCGGCGGCGAGACGCGTCGCGATCGTGAGCACGCGGTCGAGTGCTGCCTGATTGAGGCGCACCTCCGTGGTGTGCGTGCGGCGCGTTACGCTCAAGCTGGCGTTGACACTGCCGCGGGCAATGGATTTGGCGATCCGGTCGCGGATCTTCGGCTCGAGCGCCTCGAACCCGGCCGGCAACCGCAGGCGCAGATCCAAACCGCGGTTGTTGACGCTGCGGAGCTCCCAGTGCCACGCAGTGCCATTCAAGGCGCCGTCACTGCGGGCGAACCCGGTCATGCTTTGCAAGCTCATGGTCGTTGTCCGGGCCTTATGTCGGGATGCGTCGCGGAATGCGGACAATCTCCGCGCGACAGACGTACGCGGCGCACCCTCGGGCCGCAAGTGGCGCGTTGGGGTTTGCTTTAAAGCCGGTGACCTCTGCACCAGCGTGCCGCAGAAACCCCTTTATCGCTTGGGCTTCTTGACCGGGAGCGGAATTGTCGAGGCGGTCGCGGTCGCCGGCACGAAGGGTGCCTCGGCCTTGGCGGCTTCGTTGGACTTCGCCGCGACAGGTTGGGCCTTGGCGCCAGAGGCGCCCGGAGCACCGACATCCTCGGCCGGTGGATTGGGAAGCTCGGTGACCGGGTTCTTGGCCGTCTCTGCCGCGCCGGGCGTAGCGCCCTCGGCCGCGGCTGCCTGCCGGGCGCGGATCTCCTTCTCGGTCTTGCGCCAATTGACGACGGCGGCGTTGTGGTCCTTGAGCGTCGCCGAGAAGATATGGCCACCCGAGCCATCGGCGACAAAGAACAGGTCGCCGTGTTCCGACGGATTGAGGGCGGCTTCGAGCGCGGGTCGGCCTGGGTTGCAGATCGGCGTCGGGGGCAGTCCCTTGATCTGATACGTGTTGTGGGCGTTCTTGGCGTCCTTCTCGGATTGCATGATCGGCTTGCCCCACTGCACGCCGCCGCCGTAAATGCCGTAAAGGATGGTCGGGTCCGACTGTAGCGGCATGCCCTTGGCCAGGCGATTGACGAAGACGCCGGCGATTCGCTCGCGCTCGTCTGCGCGCCCCGTCTCCTTCTCGATGATGGACGCCATGACGACGGCTGCTTCCGGCGTCTGGAGGGGCAGGTCCTTGCGGCGGCGCTCCCATGCGCGCTCCAGCACCTGCTTCTGCTTCAGCTGCATGCGCTCGAGCAGCTCCTGGCGCGACATGCCCTTCTCGATGCTGTAGGTCTCGGGCAGGAGCGAACCCTCCGCCGGGATCTGCGCCACCTCGCCGGTCAGGTTCTCCTCGTCCTTCAAGCGCTCGACGATTTGCTGGCTGGTCAGGCCTTCCGGGATCGTGACCTTGTAAAGGACGGACTTGCCGTCGGACAAGATGTCGAGAACCTCGCGGATGGAGACGCCCGGCTTGAACAGATACTCGCCGTGCTTCAGCGAGACCTCTTCAGGGTGCATGCGGCTCTGCACGAGATAGTTGACCATGAAGGCCCAGCGGCTCGAGACGACGCCCTCCGCCTCGAGGTCGTCGGCGATCTTGTTCGAGCTCGTGCCTTTCGGGATCACGACGGTCTGGCTGACCGTCAGGGGACCCGGCTTGTTGTAGAGATGGCCTATCAACAGCGTCAGGGCGCCGGCCGTGACCATGACGACGAGCAGCACCGTCAGGATGCCGCTCACGACACGGGCGAAGCCCGACACGACACGCGATTCCTTGCGCTGGCGTACGCCATGGGGACGGGGTGGTGCGCGGCCCGGCTCAAGAGCTTCGGCGGGGCTTCTCGGGCGCATGCCCTCGCGCCGCGATAGCGTCGGCGGAATTTCCCGGCGCATTTTGTTCATTAACCAGCTCCCGTCTCGCGTCTCCGGCGCCCGCGCATCCCCGCACACAGGCTGGAGCAGTCCGAGTTTCACACGGCGACGTGACCTCGCGATTGTGGCGAAAGCCCGGACAAACCGCTGCCAGCCCCCGCCAAACGGGAGCCTAGGCTACCTTGCGCATGACGAGCGAGGCGTTCGTGCCACCGAACCCGAAGGAATTCGAAAGCACCGTGTTGATCTCACGCTTCCTCGGCGCCTTCGGCACGAGGTCGATCGCCGTCTCGACGGACGGGTTGTCGAGGTTCAGCGTCGCCGGAGCGACCTGATCGCGGATGGCCAGAATCGAGAAGATGGCCTCCACCGCACCCGCGGCGCCGAGCAGATGGCCGATCGACGACTTGGTCGACGACATGGAGAGCTTGGCCTGCGTATTGCCGAACAGGCGCTCGACGGCGCCGAGCTCGATCTCGTCGCCCAGCGGCGTCGAGGTGCCGTGCGCGTTGATGTAGTCGACGTCGCTCGGAGCTAGCCCCGCGCTCTTCAAGGCCGCACGCATGCAGCGGAAGGCGCCGTCGCCAGTCTCGGAGGGCGCGGTGATGTGATAGGCGTCGCCCGACATGCCGTAGCCGACCACCTCGGCGTAGATCTTGGCGCCGCGCGCCTGAGCGTGCTCCAGGCTTTCGAGAACGACAACGCCTGCACCTTCGCCCATGACGAAGCCGTCACGGTCCTTGTCGTAGGGGCGCGAGGCTTCCGTCGGACGGTCGTTGAAACCGCTGGAGAGCGCCCGGCAGGCGACGAAGCCCACCATGCCGATGCGGCAGACGGAACTCTCGGTTCCGCCGGCAACCATCACCTCGGCATCGCCCAGCGCGACGATGCGCGCAGCGTCGCCGATGGCATGCGTGCCCGTCGAGCACGCCGTCACGACAGCGTGGTTGGGGCCTTTGAGCTGATGCTTGATCGAGACATAGCCGCCCGCGAGATTGATCAAGCGGCCGGGAATGAAGAACGGCGAGACGCGGCGCGCGCCCTTCTCCTTCAGAAGGAGAGAGGTGTCGGCGATGCCCGAAAGCCCGCCGATGCCGGAGCCGATGAGGACGCCGGTCGATTCCTGCTTCTCGGCGGTGTCCGCCTTCCAGCCCGCGTCCTCGAGCGCCTGATCGGCGGCAGCGACCGCGTAGATGATGAAGTCGTCGACCTTGCGCTGCTCCTTGGGCTCCATCCAATCGTCCGGATTGAACTTGCCTTCGGACTTGGCGCCGCGCGGAACGAAATTGGCAATCTGGCAGGAGAGGTCGGAAACCTCGAACTCTTCGATGCGACGGGCGCCGCTCTTGCCGGCCAGCAAGTTCTGCCAGGACGGCTCAACCCCGCAGCCTACGGGAGAGACAAGACCCAACCCTGTGACGACGACGCGGCGCAATTCTCTCATGTCGGTCCCATCGATGGTGAGAGGCCTCGCACAAAAACGGTGAGGGTCTCGGCCTCTTGGAGCCTCGCCTGCGATCGCCGGACCCTGCATCCGGCGTCATGCCGGATGCCGATCCGCCCCCCGATCGACAAGCAACGGGTCGCCCCCGCCGGGTCGGGACGCCGTTCGGCGCCACCAACGCAGGCGGCTCGAACCAGTCCGCCGTCAGGCCGCGGTGGCGTTCTTCTCGAGGAACTTCACAGCGTCGCCGACGGTCAGAATGTGCTCGGCGGCATCGTCCGGGATCTCGCACCCGAACTCCTCCTCGAACGCCATCACCAGCTCGACCGTATCCAGGCTGTCGGCGCCGAGATCGTCGATAAAGCTGGCGTTCTCGGTGACCTTGTCGGCCTCAACGCCAAGATGCTCAACCACGATCTTCTTCACGCGCTCTGCGACATCGCTCATCGTCTTCCCTCGTGTCCCTGCTCTATCTTCTGTGTGATTGCTATCGTCTTATCGGGTCCGTCGTCCACCGGGACGTCTTATTTTCGTCGTGCTTCTTTTCGAAAACCGGATCCGCTTCTTGTCACCGGCCGTGCGTCCTATCGGAAGACCGGAGCCCACTTTTCCGGAAGCACTCCTTCGTCGGCCGTACTCCTTGCCGGAAAACCGGTGCCCACTTTTCCGGAAGCACTCCGGAAGTCAACGTCGTATGTCAACGTATGCCTCGGTCCCGGTGCTGGCGGCGCCATCAGGATCTCCCGGACGACAGCGCGCGAGCGTTGATCGTTAGGGCCTTTCCCAGAGTAGCGCAGCAAAAAAACGAGGCTCGTTAACACATCTCCCTGGGCTTGGCCAGCGCCCCATCCCCCCGTTGGGGGCCGGAGTCCGAGCGACACTTTGCCCCCGGAGCGCGTTCCGCCAAAGGCCAGCGGTACTTAACCAAACCCGGCGCCCTTGCACCACCGATTGACGCCTCGGCCCGATAGGGGCCTCGGCGATCGGGGTGTTTCGTTCGACCGCCAATTCACGCTCCAGGCTGATAGGGCCTGAAGCGATCGTGGTCCTTTTGCTGAAACCGACGATTCACGCTCCAGGCTGATAGGGCCTGAAGCGATCGTGGTTTAGACCATCGCCATGCCGCCGTTCACGTGCAGCGTCTGGCCGGTCATGTAGCCGGCCTCCGGGCTCGCCAGGTAGAGCGCTGCGGCGGCGATGTCCTCCGGCGTCCCAAAGCGCTGGGCCGGGATGTGCTGCGAGATCTCCGCCTTCTGCTTGTCGTTGAGGACGTCGGTCATGGCGGTGGCAATGAAACCCGGCGCGATGCAATTGGCGGTGATGCCGCGGTTCGCGACCTCGCGGGCAAGCGACTTGGTCATGCCGATCATGCCGGCTTTGGAGGCCGCGTAGTTGCCCTGACCGGGGTTACCGATGATGCCCGAGACGGACGAGATGTTGATGACGCGCCCGTAGCCGGTCTTGGAGCGCAGCATATGGCGCGTGGCCGCCCGCATCAGCATGAAGGTCGACGTGAGATTGACGGCGATGACGTCGTCCCACTGCTCGTCCTTCATCACCATGAAGAGGTTGTCCTTGGTGAGGCCGGCGTTGTTGACGATGATGTCGACGCGCCCGAGCTTGGCGGCCGCTTCGTCGATCAGCTTGGCGACCTGGGCCTTGTCGGCGAGATCGCAGGGGACGACGTGGGTACGCTCGCCCAGCTCGGCGGCCAGCGCCTCGAGCTTCGCCACCTGGCGCCCCGAGAGCGCGACCTCGGCGCCGGCCTTGTGGAAGGCGCGGGCGATGCCTTCGCCGATGCCGCCGGTGGCCCCCGTGATCAGCGCCTTCTTGCCGGTCAAATCGAACATGGGTCTTCTATCCTTCTCACGGAGTGAATTGCGTTGCGGCTCAGGCGAGCTTTGCCAGAGCGGCATCGATGTCGGCCGGCGTGCCGAGGCTTTGGGCCTCTAGCGATTTCTCGATGCGCTTGGCAAGTCCGGCCAAGACTTTGCCGGAGCCTATCTCGAACACATCGGTGACGCCGTTCCCGGCGAGATAGCCGACGCATTCGCGCCAGCGCACGGTGCCGGTCACCTGCCGCACCAGCAGCCGGCGGATTTCGTCCGGATCGCTGACGGCGGATGCCACGACGTTAGCGACGACGGGCACCACGGGCGTGTTGATCGTGACTTTCGACAGCGCGTCCGCCATGGCGTCGGCCGCCGGCTGCATGAGCGCGCAATGGAAGGGTGCGGAGACCGGCAACGGCACAGCCCGGCGCACGCCGTGGGCCTTGCCCACCTCGGCGACACGGTCAAGGGCGGCCTTGGATCCCGATAGCACGACCTGCGTCGGCTCGTTGTCGTTGGCGACCTGGCAGACATCGCCCTGCGCCGCTTCAGCCGCGACTTTCTCGGCGACATCCAGGCCGACGCCCAGGAGCGCGACCATGGCTCCCTGTCCGACCGGGACCGCCTTCTGCATCGCCTGCCCGCGAAGCTTCAACAGGCGGGCCGTGTCGGCGAGCGAGAAGGCTCCGGCGGCGGCGAGCGCCGAGTACTCGCCCAGCGAATGGCCGGCGACGAATTTCACGGTGTCAGCGAGCTTGATGCCTTTCTCGCTTTCGAGGACGCGAATGACCGCCATCGAAACCGCCATGAGCGCGGGCTGGGCGTTCTCCGTCAGCGTCAGCGTTTCCTTGGGGCCGTCCCACATGATGGCGGACAGCTTCTGCCCCAGCGCGTCGTCCACCTCGTCGAACACCTGCCGTGCGACGGGAAAGGTGTCCGCCAGCTCACGGCCCATGCCAACATCCTGGCTGCCCTGCCCGGGAAATATGAAAGCGCGTGCCACGTTCGTCCTCTCGTTGCTTATGGAGACGTCCGGCGGTCCGGAGTATTGAAGGCGTTCGTGCAGAGTCGTTCCGGCGCTTTCGACATGGTGGCCTCCCGATTGTCAAGAGCCGCAGGCCGTAGATCTCATTGCCGCGCGCCCATCCGGGCGGCCGGCACGAAACAGGAGAGACCAATGTCCATTCCGATCGAGACCCTGCGCCGGGCCGGCGTTTTGCGCCATGCCGCGATCTTCGCGGTCGTCATCGTGCTGCTCGCCATTCTGGATTGGTACACGGCTGAGCCCTACTGGGTTCATTGGGTTTTTCTGGGTTGGGGTGCGGGTCTCGCATTGCATGCCTGGCTGGCGCTGAGGCACTGAATCGTTGGCCCAGCGCCGCCGGTCGAGGAGCACGGGATCGTGAAACGAGGGGGACGCATGCTTTGGATCGTCGGGGTCGTCATTGCCTTGGTGGCCGCGTATATCGCCGCGTGGCAGTGGGATCTCCTGCCGCGGGAGGTCATCGCCACCGGCACGGTGACGACGCGCGATGGCAAGACATTGAAAACGCGGCAATTTTATAGATACTCCCGCCAGGACACGCACAAATCGCCGGTTCCCGGCCCGCTGAAGCGGGAGGCGGTCTGGGAGGTGCAGCTGCCAAGCGGACGCTGGATCGACTGCGACGGGGCGGATTGCGCCGACGCGGCTGAGCGGGCGATCAAATGACCGCACCGTTGGCCGGACTTTTTCGGGCCGCCCCCTTGCCGGCCGGGCAAATTCCCGTATAAGTCGCGCCGTCACGCGCTTCGGTTGGAGGCTGAACGGGGCCGCGGAGCTGTTTTCAGCTCGGCGGCAAGGTTCGTTGGGGTCATCACCCCGACAATCCTGTTCCCCAGTGTCTCCGCTCTTTTAGGTGCCTTTGGGCCTTCAGGGCCTGTAAGGGGCTTTGCGCCGAGCCAATGTGACCCCTGGGCACGAGCCTTGCGGAAACATCTGAACTGAAAGGCCACACATGCCGCTTTACGAGCATGTCTTCCTGGCGCGCCAGGACGTTACTCAGCAGCAGGTCGAAGCGCTGACGAAAGAATACTCCGACGTCATTACCGAGGGCGGCGGCAAGATTACCAAGACCGAATACTGGGGCCTCAAGGGCCTGGCCTTCAAGATCAAGAAGAGCCGCAAAGCGCACTATTCACTGCTCAACATCGAGGCCCCCGCCGCGGCGGTCGCCGAGATGGAGCGCCGCATGGGCCTCTCCACCGACGTCATCCGCTTCATCACGCTGCGCGTCGAGGAGCTCGAGAGCGAGCCGTCGATCATGATGCGCAAGCAGGACCGCGACGAGCGCGGCGGTGACCGTGGCGGCTTCCGCGGCGGCGACCGCGGTGGGTTCCGTGGCGGTGACCGCGGCGGGTTCCGCGGTGGCGACAGGGGCGGCGATCGCGGTGGGTTC
Source organism: uncultured Hyphomicrobium sp. (assembly GCF_902826555.1). Taxonomy (GTDB): domain Bacteria; phylum Pseudomonadota; class Alphaproteobacteria; order Rhizobiales; family Hyphomicrobiaceae; genus Hyphomicrobium_C. The sequence goes on along the minus strand of NZ_CADEFI010000036.1, from coordinate 17,871 downwards.
CGCGACGGCGGCGGCGAAGGCGGCTCGACGTTCCGGGCACGTCCGCCGCGCGAGGGTGGCGATTCGCGTCCTCCGCGTGACGGCGACCGCGGTCCGCGTCCGCCGCGGCCTGCATTCAGAGACAACAAGCCGGACGGCGGCAACACGGGCTCGGAGGGCTGAACATGGCTGAGATTCAAGAGATCGCCGCACGCCGGCCCTTCCACCGCCGCCGCAAGACCTGTCCGTTCTCGGGCGATCAGGCGCCGAAGATCGACTATAAGGACGTGCGTACGCTCGGCCGCTATATCTCCGAGCGCGGAAAGATCGTGCCGAGCCGGATCACGGCGGTCTCGGCGAAGAAGCAGCGCGAGCTGGCTCGTGCCATCAAGCGCGCGCGCTTCCTCGGTCTGCTGCCCTACGTGCTGAAGTAGTTCAGCCGACACTTATGAATTGGGTTGGATGAGGGGCTTTTGCCCCTCACCCTAACCGCAGCAGATGCGGGACAGCTGGATAATGCGAACGACCTATCTTGCAGGAGCGGGACTCGGACTGGTTGCGGCGGTGGTGTTCGCCTCCGCGACCACGGGACCTTTGCTGGCCCGCTTCCTGCTGATGTTCGTGACTTCGCTTCCCATCGCGCTTGCCGGGTTTGGATGGGGGTGGCGCTCGGCCGTCGTTGCCGGCGCCGTCGGCAGCGTCATCATTCTGGCGTTCGCAAGCCCGGCCGTCGCTCTCGCCTTCGCCCTCACGCAAGCGGCGCCGATGGTGGTGCTCACCTATCTGGCGCTGCTCAGCCGCCCGATCACGGAAAGCGGGACCGCCAACGCCGACGAGGCCGCGGTCGAGTGGTACCCGCCCGGCCGGCTCGTGGTCTGGTCCGCGGTGATGGCCGGCCTGATGGCCATCGCCATGCTGATGGTCATCGGCGGGGATCTCGAGACGCTGCGCCGTTCACTCGCCGACTTCATCAAGGCGACGGTCGAAGCAGGCCTGCCCACCAGCGGCGGCAAGGTCGATCTCAGCGAGGCGGAAATCGCGTCACTGTCCGAGATCGCACTGAGCGCGCTTCCGGCCGCCTCGGCCACGTCGTGGATGGCGAGCCTTCTGTTCAACCTTTGGCTCGCGGCGCGGGTGACGCTCGCCTCCGGCCAGCTCGGACGGCCGTGGCCGGATCTTGCGGCCATCACGTATCCGCAAGGCACGCCGCTCGCTTTCGGCATCATGCTGCTTGCTACGGCGCTCGTGGGCTTTCCCGGTCTCGCAGCTTCCGCGTTCGCGGGCGGGCTGTTCGTCGCCTACCTGCTGCTGGGGCTCGCGATCCTCCATTACACCACGCGCGGCCAGCCGTGGCGCCCGATGGCGCTCTGGCTGCTCTACGGCTCGCTCTTCGTCGCCAACATCTGGATCGGCATCGTCATCGCCATGCTCGGGCTGGCAGAAACCGTTCTCCATCTTCGGGCGCGCTCCGCGGTGCCGCCCGGCACGCCACCACCCAACAATTCCAACATCTGAATTCGTCAAAGGAGACACAATCCATGCAAGTCATTCTACTGCAGCGTATCGGCCGGCTCGGCCAGATGGGCGACGTCGTCACCGTGAAGGACGGCTTTGCCCGCAACTTCCTGCTGCCGCAAAAGAAGGCGCTGCGCGCCACGAAGGACAACCTCGCCCACTTCGAGACGCAGCGGTCGCAGCTGGAAGCGAACAATCTCGAACTCAAGAAAGAGGCCGAGGCGGTCGCGACCAAGCTCGAAGGCCAGATCTTCAAAGCCATCCGCTCCGCGGGCGATACGGGCCAGCTCTACGGCTCGGTCTCGACGCGCGATATCGCCGAGGCCGTCACGGCCGGCGGCTTCACCGTCGACCGGCGCCAGATCGTGCTCGAGCGTCCGATCAAGTCGCTGGGGCTGCATGAGACCAAGGTCCAGCTGCACCCGGAGGTGATCGTCAAGGTGACGCTCAACGTCGCCCGCTCCGACGAAGAGGCCGCCAAGCAGGCTCGCGGCGAAGACGTCACGGTGGTCAAGGGCGAAGCGCTCGAGCTCGAGACCTTCAATCCCGACTCCGTTTTCGAGGACGGCGCTGCGCCCTCGGACGAAGGCGAGGAGAAGGCCGAGTAAGCTTTTTTCTCCATTCCGGCTCAATACCGCACGGCGGCGTGAGGCAAAAAGCTTCGCGCCGCCGTTTCGCGTCGCGGGGGATCTCGACATCCCGCGGCCGCGTTCCCATAGATTGTAGATCAGAGGTCGTGCCCACGAGGGGGAGGCACCTGGCAAGGGATGCTCCCATGCTCAAGCCCCTTTCACTCATTCTCTCGTCCGTCGTGCGTCGCGGGAACCTGACGTTCGTGGATCCCGACGGTGCGGTCCACCACTTCGGGGACGGCAATGACCCGGCGGTCAGGATCGAGATCGCCGACCGCCGCCTCGAGTGGCATCTGGCGCTCGACCCGGAAATGGCCGCCGGTGAAGGCTACATGAGCGGGCGGCTCAGGGTCACGCAGGGCACGATCTACGATTTCATCGCGCTCATGATGGGCAATCTCGCCGATCGCCCGTTCCCTGCGTACGCGCAGGTGCTGGCGAAGCTCCGGGGCTGGGTGCGTCCGATCGCTCAATTCAACCCGGCGCGGCGCGCGACGCGCAACGTGCGCCACCACTACGACATCGATCCCCGCATCTACGATCTCTTTCTCGATCCCGACCGGCAATACTCGTGCGCCTATTTTTCCGAGCCCGGCATGAGCCTCGCCGACGCGCAGGCGGCGAAGAAGCGGCATATCGCCGCCAAGCTATCCCTGATACCAGGACAGCGCGTGCTCGATATCGGCTCAGGCTGGGGCGGGCTCGCCCTCTACCTCGCGCGCGCCGCCAACGCGGATGTCACCGGCGTGACGCTCAGCGAGGAGCAGATCAGAATTGCGCGCGAGCGTACGCAGTCTGCGCGCCTCGCCAATCCGCCACGGTTCGAGCTTCGCGACTACCGGAAGGTCGAGGGCACGTTCGACCGCATCGTGTCTGTCGGCATGTTCGAGCATGTGGGGCTGCCGCACTACAAGACGTTCTTCGCGACGATGGCGCGACTCCTGGCGCCGAACGGGGTTGGGCTCCTGCACACGATCGGGCGCACGGACAAGCCGGCCGCCACCAACCCGTTCATCGCCCGCTATATCTTCCCCGGCGGGTACATTCCCGCGCTGTCCGAGATCATGACGGCGGTCGAGGCGACGGGGCTGATCGTCTGCGACGTCGAAGTGCTGCGGCTGCACTATGCCGAGACGCTGCTGGCGTGGCGGCGGCGCTTCCTCGCCAACCGGCCGGCCGCGGTCGGCATCGCCGGCGAAGAGTTCTGCCGCATGTGGGAATTCTATCTGGCGGGGGCCGAGGCCTCGTTCCGGTTCCAGAACTTCGTCGTGTTCCAGATCCAGCTCGCCCGGCGCATCGACGCCACTCCGGTGACGCGGGACTACATGGCGGTCGTGGAGCGCGCGCTGCCGCTTGTGATGGGCGACGGCGACAGGCCGAAGGGCATCGCCGCGGGACGATGAGGCGGTAGG
>NZ_CADEFI010000036.1:3043-14233 GCF_902826555.1 uncultured Hyphomicrobium sp. | reverse complement strand
CGATGAGTTGTAGCGGCGCACGGATGGTCGGTGCGATTCGCCTCACTCAAGCGACAACTTTCGGGTGTGTGGGTAACGGGGAATGGGCGGGGAAGCCCTGCGGACGACTCGGGGCCTTGAGCTAGGGTGCCCCCATGACAACAAACACAGCCCTCCTCCAGACCGACAAGCTGCGCGAAGCCGCCCAGGCCACCGAGCCGGTGCATTTCCGCGAAGCCCCCCACAACATCGAGGCAGAGCAAGCCCTGCTCGGCGCCATCCTGATCAACAACGAGGCGTTGGACCGGGTGTCCGCGTTCCTCGAGGCGGAGCATTTCTTCGATCCCCTGCACGGCCAGATCTACGAGACGACCGGGAAGATGATCCAGGTCGGCAAGCAGGCGACGCCGATCACGCTCAAAACGTTTTTCGAGAATGCCGAGCCGATCGATGCGCACATGACCGTGCCGCAGTATCTCGGCACGCTGGCCACCAACGCCGCGACCATCATCAACGCCGAGGACTACGGGCGGACGATCTACGACCTCGCCGTGCGCCGGCACCTGATCGTGCTCGGCGAGGACATGGTCAACTCGGCCTATGACGCGCCGATCGACTTTCCGCCCGAGAGCCAGATCCAGGAGGCGGAGACGCGCCTCTACGACCTCGCAGAGCGCGGCAAGTACGGCCAGGGCTTCATGACCTTCGGCACGGCGCTGACACACGCCATCGACATGGCGGCGGCGGCTTACGAGCGGGACGGACATCTTTCGGGCCTGGCAACCGGCCTCAACGATCTCGACAACAAGATGGGCGGGCTGCAGTCCTCCGATCTCATCATCCTCGCGGGTCGTCCGTCGATGGGCAAGACGGCGCTGGTGACCAACATCGCCTACAATATCGCCAAGACGTACCGCTCCGAGAAGCAACCGGACGGCACCGACAAGACCGTCGATGGCGGCCGCGTCGGGTTCTTCTCGCTCGAAATGAGCGCCGAGCAGCTCGCGACACGTATTCTTTCCGAGCAATCCGAGATCGCGTCGGAGAAGATCCGTCGCGGCATGATCACCGAGGACGAGTTCCGCAAGCTCTCGGAGGTCGCCAAGGTGATGAGTCAATCGCCTCTCTATATCGACCAGACCGGCGGCATCTCGATTGCGCAGCTCTCGGCGCGCGCGCGCAAGCTCAAGCGGCAGAAGGGGCTCGACCTTCTGATCGTGGACTACCTGCAGCTGCTCTCGGGCTCATCCAAGCGCGGCGACAACCGCGTGCAGGAGATCACGGAGATCACCACCGGCCTCAAAGCGCTGGCGAAGGAGCTCGCGGTGCCGATCATCGCCCTGTCGCAGCTCTCGCGTCAGGTCGAGCAGCGCGAGGACAAGCGGCCACAGCTCTCGGATCTGCGTGAATCGGGCTCGATCGAGCAGGACGCGGACGTTGTCATGTTCGTGTTCCGTGAGGAATACTACGTCGAGCGGCAGAAGCCGCGCGAGGGGACGGCGGAGTTCAACGATTGGCAGACGCAGATGATGGCGGTTTCGGGCAAGGCCGAGGTGATCATCGGCAAGCAGCGCCATGGCCCGGTCGGGACCGTGCAACTCGCCTTCGAGAGCCAGTTCACGCGCTTCGCCAACCTTGCGCGCGAGTTCCAGCTTCCCGAGCGCTACGAGTGACAGCTCGCCGGCCCTTCGGGCGGCTGCAATCGGCGGGGGCGGCATGACGATCGAGCTGCCACCCGAGGCGACCGGCGTGATCATCGTCGATCTCGACGCGCTTACCGCCAACTGGCGGGCGCTCGCCGACCTCGTCGCCCCTGCGGAATGCGCCGCGGTGGTGAAGGCCGACGCCTACGGCCTCGGCGCGACGGAGGTGATCCCGGCGCTGGCGCGGGCCGGGTGCCGGACGTTTTTCGTGGCCACGCCCGAGGAAGGGCGCGCGGCGCGGCTGCTCAATCCCGACGCGCGCCTGTTCGCGCTCGATGGGCTGATCCCGGGCGCCGAGGAGCTTCTGATCGCGGCCGACGTGGCGCCGGTTCTCTCCAACCTCGACGAGGTCGCGGCGTGGTCCGAGGCCGCGAAGCGGCTCGGGCGCCGACTGCCGGCCGCGCTGCAGATCGACTCGGGCCTCAACCGCCTCGGGCTTTCGGCCGCGGACGTGAAGACGCTGGCCGCGCGACCGGCGCTGTTATCCGCCCTCGAACTCCGCCTCGTCATGAGCCATCTCGCCTGCGCCGACGATCCCGCGCATCCGCAGAATGCCAAGCAGCGCGCCGCCTTCAACAAGCGGCGTGCGCTGCTGCCTTCTGCGCCGGCGAGCCTCGCGGCTTCGGACGGGCTGATGCTGGGCGCGACCTATCACTACGATCTCGTGCGGCCGGGCTACGCGCTCTACGGCGGGCAGGCGTTCCAGGGCGGGCCGACGCCGGTGTCACCGGTCGTCACCGTGCGGGCGCGCGTTCTGCAGGTGCGGACGCTCAAGACCGGTGACAGCGTCGGCTATTCGGCCACGTGGCAGGCGGCGCGGCCGTCGCGTATCGCGGTGGTTGCGGCGGGCTATGCGGACGGCTTCGCGCGCGCGCTCAGTGCCGCTTCTGGCAAGAAGGGCGGTGCCGTGCTGGTGGGCGGAGCACGTGCGCCGGTCGTCGGGCGCGTATCGATGGATCTCATCACCGTCGACGTGACGGACATCGAGGGCGAGGTTGCACGCGGCGATCTCGTGACGCTGGTCGGGCCCGGACTCACGATCGAAGCCATGGGAAAATCGGCCGGCACGATCGGCTACGAGGTGCTCACCCGCCTCGGCCCGCGTTTCGCGCGCCGCTACCTCGGCGGAGGAGCGTAGAATGCCCAAGGCCACGAAATCCAATTTCGTCTGTCAGAGCTGCGGGGCGGTGTCGGCGCGCTGGGCGGGGAAGTGCGTCTCGTGCGGCGACTGGAACACTATCGTAGAGGAGGTCACCGCGCCTCCGCCGCCCGGGTCGGGTCTCGCCAAAGCCAGCAAGGGACGCGCGCTCACGCTCGAAAGCCTCTCAGGCACGTCGAAGGAAGCACCGCGCTTCTCGACCGGCATGCCGGAACTCGACCGCGTCACAGGCGGCGGCATCGTGCCGGGAAGCGTGCATCTGATCGCGGGCGAGCCCGGTATCGGCAAATCGACGCTGCTGCTGCAGCTCGCGGCGGCCCTGGCGCGGGCTGGCCGGCGCGCGATCTACTTTTCGGGTGAAGAAGCGGCCGCGCAGGTGCGCCTCAGGGCGGCGCGGCTCGGGCTCGGCGACGCGCCGGTCGCGCTGGCGGCGGAGACGAGCCTCACCAACATCCTGGCGACACTGGGCGAGGAGAAGCGGGCCGATCTGGTCGTCATCGATTCTATCCAGACGCTGTGGACGGATGCCCTCGAGGCGGCGCCGGGATCCGTCAGCCAGGTCCGGGCCGCGACACAATCGCTGGTGCGCTACGCCAAGCAGGCCGGGTGCGCGCTGCTGCTGGTCGGGCACGTGACGAAGGACGGTCAGATCGCGGGACCGAAGGCGGTCGAGCACGTGGTCGACACCGTGCTCTCGTTCGAGGGCGACCGCGGACATACGTATCGCATCCTGCGCGCGACCAAGAATCGGTTCGGGGCCACCGACGAGATCGGCGTGTTCGAAATGGCGGAGACCGGCCTGCGGGAGGTCGCCAATCCGTCGGAGCTGTTCCTCGGCGAACGCGATGCCAGCGCGCCGGGCACGGCCGTGTTCGCCGGCATGGAAGGGACGCGGCCGATCCTGGTCGAGATCCAGGCCCTCGTCGCGCCTTCGGGGCTCGGGGTTCCGCGCCGTGCGGTGGTGGGCTGGGAGCAGAGCCGGCTCGCCATGCTGATCGCCGTACTCGAGGCGCGGTGCGGAGTTTCGTTCGCCCATCACGACGTCTATCTCAACGTGGCCGGGGGACTGCGCATCGTCGAGCCGGCGGCGGACCTCGCGGCGGCGGCGGCCCTGCTCGCCTCGCTCGCGAACCAGGCGCTCGATCCCAAGCAGATTCATTTCGGCGAGATCTCGCTTTCGGGGGCGGTGCGCGCGTCGCCGCACATGGGGCTGCGCCTCAAGGAGGCCGCGAAGCTCGGCTTTACCGGTGCCGTGATTCCGGCCGGCGGGGAGCTTCGCGGCGAGCCCGGCGGCGAAGGCGGTAAGCTCGCGCTCAGCCGCATTTCCCATCTCAAGGAGCTTGCGGCGGGCCTCGCCCCGTGCGACTGAACAGCCGGGGAAACACACGAGCACGCCGTCAACACCGTTGTTCTGACCGATGATTCACGCCTTGGGCCAGCATGGCCCTTCGCGGTCATGGTCCAGACGGAGGAGCCGAGACCATGATCGGGCCGCTGACCTACCTTGATGCCGCAGTGCTCGCGGTTTGTTTCATCTCCGCCATCCTCGCCATGTATCGCGGGCTCACGCGCGAGCTGCTCTCCATCCTGTCGTGGATCGCGGCGGCCGGAGCGACGCTCTATTTCGTATTGAATTACAAGAAGGTGGCCGAGGACATGGCGGTCCAGATGGGGACCCAGGTCGCGGTCGCCCAGATCGCCATCGGCGCCGTCATCTTCCTCATCGTGCTCATCATCGTGCACCTGATCACGGCACGCATCTCGGATGTGATTCTGGATTCGAGCGTCGGCATGATCGACCGCATCCTGGGCTTCCTGTTCGGGCTCGCGCGTGGATTCCTGCTGGTCGTTATTCCCTATATGTTCTACGCGTCGTTCGTGCCCGACGAGCAGAACCACCTGCCCTGGGTACGCGACGGTTTGTCCACGCCCTACATCCGTGAGACCGGGACCGCGATCCGCGGCATCCTGGAAACCTATATGCCGACGAGCCTTTCTCCGCCGCCGGCGGCTCCGGACGCGCCTCCGGCGCAGTAGGTTCCACGCGCCTCCGGCACGATAAGTAACCAATTATACTTTGGGATAAGCTCCGCGGGCGGAACTGCGCCCGCGGCGCCATAGCCCGGCGACAGATCTGCGACAGTTGCAATAAAGCTCTTTAACAGCTCGGCGATTATCATATATTCCGCGCATGCAACGGAGAGGGGTATGACCCTCGGCATCGCGTGCGGCGAGCGGCCGTTGCATCGAACTTGCGTTTAGTAGTTGCGGCGGATGCTTTAGCGGGAGGCAGCCATGGCGCACGATCACGCACCCGGTGTCGGGAGCGACACCTTTCCGGATTTCGGCCTATCCAAGATGGGCGACGACAGACTCCGCGAAGAATGCGGGGTCTTTGGTGTTTTTGGGCACCCCGAAGCGGCGGCCATCACAGCGCTCGGTCTGCATGCCCTGCAACACCGCGGCCAGGAAGCCGCCGGCATCGTCAGTTACGACGGCAAGTTCCACTCCGAGCGGCGTCTGGGCCTGGTCGGAGACAACTTCAACGAAGCGCAGGTCATTCATCGCCTCAAGGGCTCCATGGCCATCGGCCATAACCGCTACTCGACGACCGGCGAGCCCGCCCTCAAGAACGTGCAGCCGCTCTATGCGGACATCGACACCGGCGGCTTCGCCGTCGCGCACAACGGCAATCTCACCAACGCGCTGACGCTGCGCCAAGAGCTGATCAACTCGGGCGCGATCTTCCCCTCAACCTCGGACACCGAGGTCATCCTTCACCTCCTCTCGCGCTCCAAGAAGCGGCGCATGGTCGAGCGCTTCGTCGAAGCGATCCGCCAGATCGAAGGCGCCTGGGCTCTCGTGGGCCTCACCAACGACATGATGATCGGGGCGCGCGACCCCGTGGGCATCCGCCCGCTGGTGATCGGCCGGCTGGGCGAGGCCTACGTGCTCACGTCGGAGACGTGCGCACTCGACATCGTCGGCGCGGAGTTCGTGCGCGAGGTCGAGAACGGCGAGGTGGTCGTCATCACGGCCGAGGGGCTCGAAAGCCACCGTCCCTTCCCGCGCCGTCCGGCACGGCCCTGCATCTTCGAGTATATCTACTTCGCACGCCCCGACAGCGTCATCGGCGGGCGGTCCGTCTATGACGTGCGTCAGCAGATGGGCGCGCAGCTGGCGCGCGAGGCGCCGGCGGATGCCGACGTCATCGTTCCCATTCCCGATTCCGGCGTGCCTGCGGCGATCGGATTTGCCCGCGAGTCCGGGCTGCCGTTCGAGCTCGGCATCATCCGCAATCACTACGTGGGCCGCACCTTCATCGAGCCCGAGCAGCGCATCCGGGCGCTGGGCGTGAAGCTGAAGCACTCCGCCAACGCGGGTGTCATCCGCGGCAAGCGCATCGTGCTGATCGACGACAGCGTCGTGCGCGGCACGACATCGAAGAAGATCGTGCAGCTCATGTACGAAGCGGGCGCGCGCGAAGTGCACATGCGCATCTCATCGCCGCCGATCACGCATTCCGACTATTACGGCATCGACACGCCGAGCAAGACTGCGCTTCTGGCCGCCAACTACGACATCGAGGGCATGCGCGCTTTCATGGGCGCGGACAGTCTGGCGTTCCTCTCGGTCGACGGCATCTATCGGGCGGTCGGCTACGACGGACGCGATGCCATCAACCCGCAGTTCACCGACCACTGCTTCACGGGCGAGTACCCGACGGAACTCACCGACCAGAACGGCCAAGCCGGTACCCGTCAGCTGTCGCTGCTCGCGGAGGTCGGATAACAGCCTGCGTCCGCTCCCGAAGGCCCGCGCCCTTCTGCCCGGCACGTGGGTTGAAACCGGTGTGGCTTGCCCGGCCTTTGCCGAGCGTTTGGACGGGGTGTCGGCGTCGCCCGCCGGCTGCCGCACGGCGGCCTGACTTGCATATCGATCTCGCAGACTTGCCTCTTGGAAACTAAGCGGCGCGAGCGGGCTTCTCTTTCGGCCGCCCAAGCGTTTACAGTGCAGCCTCGAGATTTCGACGCGTCCGATATGTCCCGCTCGGGCCCGATCCCGCTCCGAAGAGCCAGAAAGGCCTCATGGCAGTCCCTCCCCGCTTCAAGGATCGCATCGCTCTGGTGACAGGCGCCTCGCGCGGACTCGGACGCGCCTTGGCGATCGCCCTCGCGCGCGAGGGGGCGCACGTCGTCATCTCGGCACGCACGCCCGGTGCTCTCGAAGAGGTGGACGACGAGATCCGCGCCACGGGCGGGCAAGCGACCATCCTCAAGCTCGACCTTCGGGCCCAGGACCGCCTCGACCAGCTCGGTCCGGTGCTCTTCCAGCGTTGGGGCAAACTCGACATCCTGGTCGCAGCCGGGGGAATCCTGGGACCCCTCTCGCCGTTGCCTCACGTGGCGGCGGATGCGTGGGAGAGCGTGCTCGACATCAACCTCAACGCCAACTGGCGGCTGATCCGCACGCTCGATCCGCTCCTCAAGCGGAGCGATGCGGGGCGCGCCTTGTTCATTACCGCGGGTGTCGCCTCCGGCGACGTGGCCTATTGGGGCCCTTATGCGGTGGCGAAGGCCGGACTCGAGGCACTGGCGAAGACCTACGCGCAGGAGGTGGCCAACACGCCGGTGCGGGTCACGCTACTGGATCCGGGGCCGATGCGGACCGCGCTGCGCGCCAAGGCATTTCCGGGCGAGGACAAGAGCAAGCTCGTGGAGCCGGAACAGGTTGCGGCGTTCGCGTTGCCGCTGTTGCTGCCGAGTGCGACCGAAAACGGCCGTCTCGTGCGTTTCCGGGCCGACGCGCCGCAAGCCGCCGCGCCGCTGGCGGCCAGCAACGACGCTTAGCGGTTCTTTCGTTTGCTGGTTGGATCCTCGGGACAAGCCCGAGGATGACACGTGGAGACGTCAGATCTCGATGACCATGTTGTCGTAGGCGGGCTCGACGTGGGACGGAAGCTCGCGCTTCAGGGCGTCGTAGTCGAGGTCGCCGGTCATGTGGGTCAGCACGGCGCGTTGGGCTTTGAGCCGGGCGATGTGCTCGAGGGCTTCCTTGACCGAGAAATGGCTCGGATGGGGCGTGTAGCGCAGCGCATCGACGATCCAGAGATCGAGGTTCTCCAGCAGCGGTACGGAATCGAGCGGCAGCGCCGAGACATCGGGCGAGTAGGCGACGTCGCCGAAGCGGAACGCCAAAGTTTCGATGTCGCCGTGGAACTGCCGGATCGGAAGCGCCTCGATGGTGCCGCCCGCGCCTTCGATGGCCACCTTTTCGCCGGGCTTCATGCGCTCCGCCACCAGGATCGGCGGATAGGTCGATCCGGTGGGTTGCACGAAGCAGTAGGCAAAGCGGCCGACGATGCTCGACTGCGTCGCCGCATCGAAATAGCACGGCACGCGCTTCTTCATGGCGTAGGCCACCATGCGCAGGTCGTCGATGCCGTGCGTATGATCGGCGTGGTCGTGGGTGAAGAGCACCGCGTCGAGGGCCTCGGCGCGCACGGAGAGAAGCTGCTCGCGCAGGTCGGGCGGCGTATCGATGAGGACGCTCGTCGTGCCGCCGCGTCCACGCTTCTCGACCAGCAGCGCGCACCGGCGGCGGCGGTTCTTCGGGTTTTGCGGATCGCACCTGCCCCAGCCCGAGCCGATGCGCGGCACGCCACCCGAGGACCCGCATCCGAGGATCGTAAGTCGGAGGCTCATTCGGCGGCACTCTCGCGCGCGGCCGGCCGTTGCGCCTTGGCGTACAGGCGGAAGAAGTTGTCGGTGGTCGCGCGTGCCACCTCGGCCTCCGAGACGCCGCGGATGCGGGCCAGTGCGGCAGCGGTGTGCACGACGTAGGCGGGCTCGTTGGTCTTGCCGCGGTGGGGAACCGGGGCGAGGAACGGGGCGTCCGTTTCGACGAGGATGCGGTCGAGCGGCACGTCGCGGGCGATCTCCTGGAGGGCTTCGGTCTTCTTGAAGCTGATGACGCCGGAGAACGAGACGTAGAGGCCGAGATCGACGGCGCGCAGCGCCAGCTCGCGCCCGCCGGTGTAGCAATGAAGCACGGCGGGAAAAGCGCCCTTCCGATGCTCATCCCGGAGGATGGCCAGCGTGTCGGCATCGGCCTCGCGGGTGTGGATCTCGAGTGGCAGCCCCGTCTCGCGCGCGGCGGCGATGTGATTGCGGAAGCCTTCCGCCTGACCGGCCGGGCTCGAATGCTTGTAATAATAGTCGAGCCCGGCTTCGCCGATGGCGACCACCTTCGGATGCTGCGAAAGCCTGACTATCTCGCTCGCGGGAATGTCCAGCTCCTCGTCGGCGTTGTGCGGGTGCGTGCCGACGGAGCACCAGACATCGGGGAAGCGCTCGGCGATGGCGCGGATCTGATCGAACTTGCGAATGCGCGTCGAGATCGTCACCAGCGTGCCGACGCCGGCCTTCTCCGCACGCGCCACAACGCCCGCGAGGTCGTCCGCGAACTCGGGGAAATCCAGGTGGCAGTGGTGATCAACCAGCATGCGTTGCTCTAGGTTTGCGGCTTCTCGCCCTTGCCGCCCTTCTTCTGCTTCGGAGGGGGTTGTTGCTTTGGCTGCTCCTCCGGATCGACGTAGCGCGGGAAGACGCCCTGCGGCTCCGGAATGGCGGTGCCGGGCTTCAGGCGGCCCGCCGCTCCGAGGCTTGCGAAGGCGCGACTATCGTCGTCGCCGGGCAATATAAGATCGAGCAGCTTGCCCGCCAGCTCCGGCATCGCCGGCTGAGCCAGAATGGCGAACTGCCGCACGATCTCGGCCGTGACATAGAGAATGGTCTCCATGCGCTTGGGATCGGTCTTTTTCTTTGCCCACGGCTCCTCGGCCGCGAAGTAGCGGTTGGCGTCGGCGATGACGGACCACACGGCGTCGAGATAGCGCGTGATGGCCTGTCTATCCATGGCCGTGCGCGCCTCGGCGTAGAGGGCGTCGGTCGCGGCGAGGATCGCCGCATCCTCGGCGGTCAGCTCGCCGGGCTCGGGGAGCTTGCCGTCGCAGTTCTTGTAGATCATCGACAGCGAGCGCTGCGCCAGATTGCCAAGGTTGTTCGCCAGATCGGCGTTGATGCGGTTGGCAATGGCTTCCGGAGAATAGTTGCCGTCCTGCCCGAAAACAACTTCACGCAGGAAGAAGTAGCGCAGCTGATCGCGGCCGTAGGCGCGAACGAGGTCGGACGGATCGACGACATTGCCAACCGACTTCGAGATCTTCTCGCCCTTGTTCAACACAAACCCGTGCGAGAAAATGCGCTTCGGCAGCGCGATGCCGGCCGACATCAGGAAAGCCGGCCAATAAACGGCGTGGAAGCGCACGATGTCCTTGCCGATGACGTGCACGTCGGCCGGCCAGAAATCTTTTCGCGCGCCTTGCGGCGTATTAAGCAGGCTCGTGGCCGTCACGTAATTCGTGAGCGCATCGACCCAGACGTACATGACGTGACCCGGCGCGTCCGGAACGGGAATGCCCCAATCCAGCGTCGAGCGCGAGATCGAGAGATCCTCGAGGCCGCTTTTGACGAAGCTCACGACCTCGTTCCTGCGCTCGGGCGGCAGGATGAAGTCCGGGTTCGCGTCGTAAAGCGCGAGCAAGCGGTCCTGATATGCCGACAACCGGAAGAAGTAGGTCTCCTCCTCGGTCCATTCGACGGGGGTGCCGTTCTCGGTATCGTAGCGTTGACCGTCACGCAGCTCGGTCTCGCTTTCCTTGTAGTAGGTCTCCTGGCGCGTCGAATACCAGCCGCCGTACTTCTTCTTGAAGATGTCGCCGGCCTTCTCCATGCGCCGCCAGATCTCGGCCGAAGCCTCGTAGTGACGTGGCTCGGTGGTGCGGATGAAGTCGTCGTTGGAGACGCCGAGCAAGGCGACCATTTCGATGAAGCGCGCGGCGTTGCGGTCCGCGAGAGCGAGCGGCTCGATGCCCTCCTTCACGGCCGTCTGCTTCATCTTGAGACCGTGCTCGTCGGTGCCGGTGAGAAAGAGGACATCCTTGCCATCGAGGCGCTCAAAGCGGGCGATGGCATCGGTGGCGATGGCCTCGTAGGCGTGGCCGATGTGGGGCACGCCGTTCGGGTACGAGATGGCCGTGGTGATATAGAATTTTTTCCGGTCGCTCATGACGTTTCCTGGGGACCTTTCAGGACCTGATGTCGAGATTGCTCAAATGACCGCGTTCGGTCGCCGGATGCGCGCAGGGATCAGCGTCACATTCGGGAGGGGCAAGCGGAGCCTGTGATCAACCGGGTCATCATCGGGCGAGCTTCCAAAAAGGTCTTTTAGCAAGACCGATGATTCACGCTTCGGACTGATAGGGCCCGAAGCGATCATGGTCATTTA
>NZ_CADEFI010000036.1:0-2943 GCF_902826555.1 uncultured Hyphomicrobium sp. | reverse complement strand
AGACCGATGATTCACGCTTCGGACTGATAGGGCCCGAAGCGATCATGGTCATTTAGCAAGACCGATGATTCACGCCTCGGACTGATAGGGTCCGAAGCGATCATGGTCTATGAGCGAGCGGCCGTCTCCAGCCGGGAGAGAACGTCGAGGATCAGGGCCTTGCGGTCGAGGTTGAGCGCTGCCGTATCGGCCTTGTCCGCGGCCACTCTTTCCCACAAGCCGGCCCAGGTGGCAAGCCGTGCGGGGCCGATCAGGCGGTGCGCCAGGGCCAGCTCGTCCGCATCGCCCTTGCCGCGGGCCTCCGCATCGACGAGGCGGGCAACGGCGCTCATCAGAAGCTCGAAAAAGAGCTCGTAGCGCTGATCGGCGGCCTGCCCCGACAGTTCGTCGCCGAGGGCATGAGCGGCCGCCCAATCGACGGTCGGCAGGCCGCTCAACATCGCGGAAATCCTGTCATAGAGGACGAGCCCTTTGGCGGCCTGGAGGGCCAGCAGGCGGCGCACGCTGCCGTCGGCAAGGCGCGTCAGGCGCTCCCACTCCGATGCCGCGGGAGCCGCGCCTTCGACCTCGTCCCCACTCGACACGTACGCCTGCGTCACGGCTCGGCGCAGGGGCTCGCCGGCGAGCGGGGCCAAGTCCAGCGTGCGCACGCGCGAGCGGATCGTCACCAGCAGGCGTCCCGGTGCCGACGACACGAGCAGGAACACGGTGCGCGGCGGCGGCTCCTCGAGCGATTTCAGGAGCGCATTGGCGGCGGAGATATTCAGCTCGTCGGCGCGATCGACGATGACGACGCGCCAGGTATCGGCGTCGGACGTGCGGCCGAGGAAGGCCTTCAGGCGGCGCACCTCGTCGACGGGGATGGTGGCCGGAAAGCGCTTGGTCTTCTGATCCCAGGCGCGACGGATGACGAGCAGTCCGGGATGTGAGAGCGCGAGGACCTGGCGCGCGGCGCGCGTCTCCGGTGCGATGTCGAGCGTGCCGTGTTGGCGCTCGGCGGGGTCGGCGAGCACATGACGGGCGAAGCGATAGGCCAGCGTCGCCTTGCCGATGCCTTCGACACCGGTGATCAGCCAGCCGTGATGCATGCGGCCGGAGGCGAAGGCGTCGGCGAGCATCTCCTCAGCGCCCTCGTGACCGTAGAGGCGTTCCGTCGCGCGCGGATGGGGAAAGCCGTCGAGGCGATCGGCCTCGGGCAACTCCTCGATCTCGTGCGTGACCGGCGCGCGGGCCATCACCGCACCCCGCCAAGAAGACGCGACTTCACCGTGCTCCAGATGTCGGCGGCGACGTCTTCCGCGGACCGGTCGGCATCTATGACGGCACAGCGGGCCGGCTCGGCGCGAGCGATGGCCAGAAAGCCGTCCTGCAGCCGCTTGTGATAGTCCGTGCTTTCGGCATCGAAACGCGACAAGGCCCCGCGCGCTTCGGTGCGCTTCAATCCTGCTTCGGCCGGTAGATCGAGAACGAGGGTCAGATCGGGATAGGTGGGCGCGATGGTGCGGATTTCGAGTGCTCCGATGAGATCTCCGGGCGCGCCTCCGAGCAGACCCTGATAGACGCGCGTGGAATCCATAAAGCGATCGCAGACAACCCAGGTGCCGTGATCGAGTGCGGGGCGGATGACCTTCGCCACATGCTCGGCGCGAGCGGCCGCGAACAGCAGGAGCTCGGTCGTGGGCTCGGGAGCGGCGTCGAGCACCAACGATCGAATACCCTCTCCCAGCGGGGTGCCACCCGGCTCGCGAGTGACGACGATGCCGAGGCCCGCCGCGCGCAAGCGTTCGGCGAGCAACGCCACCTGGGTGGATTTGCCCGAGCCCTCGCCGCCTTCGAAGGTGATGAATTTGCCGCGTGTCATGGCGGCGGAGACTAGTGGGGGATCGGGCGGGATGGAAGCTGGAAGAGTAGGGCGGGGCTCCGCCGGCGGCCACAACGACGGATTGTTGTGGCCTTGTGGACCTAACCGCTACGGCGTCAGGCTAGAAATTGAACCCGATGCCGGCGGTTCCCAGATGGTAGGAGGTCTCGTCGAAGCTCACCGTCCAGGCGGAGGTGGCAGCATGTGCGGCCTCCACGGTGGGCCCGAAGCTCTGATCGACGGCGCCGAGGTACAGGTAGCGATATTCGCCGAACACGTAGGCGTTGCTGCTAATGGCGATGCGAATACCGGCCTTGATTTGAGCGGCGAAGGTCCAGGCGGAGGCGTCGGGGCCGGAGTTGAAATGGTTGAGGGCGCCCTCTGCCGGGTTGGTCTGCAGAGATTTTGCGCTATCGACATCGACGCTCGCGGCGCCGATGCCGCCACCGATATAGGGCGTCACGCCCGGATAGACTGTCGGAAAGCTGAAGACCAGGTTCGCCAGAAGGACGGCGCTGTGCATCGGGAAGGTGTTGTCGAACGTCTGCTCCGCACCGCGGACATTGCTGTTTTGCAGTGTCGCATTCCGCGTGTCCGCGTCGAGATAAAATCCTTCGATCTCGAACGCGGGCAGCACGACCGAGGGATATGAGATTTCATAACCGATCTGACCGCCGACGAACCCCACTCCTCCGCTGTCGGTTTGGCCGATCGCATTGATGGACAACGGGCCTCCCTGGGCCTCGATGAAATACGCGGTGCCGCGCTGGACGACGTCGGTGTCGGTGCTGGTGCCGCCGCCGCCGAAAACGCCGACGTAGATGCCGCGTGCCGGTCTGTCGGCAGCGAAGGCCGGGATCGCCACGAGACTCGCGATGACCGCCAAAGCCAGTTTGATTCGCATTGCGTCCCCCTTCGATTCGCCGAATCGCTCCGTTAAAAGAGGATCGAACTATTGGGGCATGGCCGCAAGTGCACTGGATCTGCCGAGCACTTAAATCGTGCGCGCATGCCGGTGAGCATCGCTGCTTTTCAGCTCGGCGAGCTTTCATGATGCGTGCGCGTAGCCCACTGACGCGTGC
>NZ_CADEFI010000035.1:14268-36152 GCF_902826555.1 uncultured Hyphomicrobium sp. | reverse complement strand
GTCACCTTGTTGGCGTCGCACACATAGAGCCACTTCCAGTCGAACAGCTCACCGTCGCGGACATAGCCGAGCACCGCGCCCTTCTTGGTGCGCCAGAACAACGACGGCGGCAGCTCCGTGCCGTCCTTGACCCAGTTCGGTTCGACATATTCGGCGACGGGTTTCCAATGGATCATGCACGTTCCCAGCAAATCGCGCACAGGCGCGCCGCACTGTCCGCGGAGCCGATGCGCATTGCAACCCTATAGCCCCGCGGCACAGCACATTTTCCCGGCGAAGCGGATACCGGGTCGTCGGAGCAAAATGCGACCAGCAAAAAAACCTGGCGCGCCGAATCCGATTCAAACGGATCGAAAGCGGGCTTAGCCCCTCGTCTACTTGGCCGGCTTGGCCTTGTCCTTCTTGGGCTTGCGCTTTTCCTTGTTGCTCTTCTGCTGTCCCTTCGGCATGGCCACATCCTCCCTGGTTGAGATCTCGCTGAGGCGGCGCCATGGCCGGACCCACGAGTCGACCCTAGCACGTCGCGCGTTTCCGCGTCGCAAAGATCGCCGATCTCCACGGCGATGCCGCCGCGCCCCGGCAAAAGCCCGGGGGTGAGAGTCAGCCGCCCCCGCCCCTAGGAAAAGGTTCATCGCCGCCCACTGTCATCCTAGGGCTTGTCCCTGGGATCCACCGCACAACCCGCGAACGGCCTCCCCTCGAAGCACAACGCATCATCCGGGCGGACAGTTGGATCCTCGGCATGAAGCCGAGGATGACACAACGCGCAAAAGCAAAGCCCCGCCAGCAACCGAAGCGCGGCGGGGCTCATGCAAAGAGAGAAGATGGTGCAACGGCGGAGCTCATGCAAAGAGAGAAGATGGTGCAAAGAGAGGCGCCGACTACTTCGCGCCTTGGGTATCCGACGCCGGGCTGCCGCCCTCGCCGTCCGAGCTGCCGCCCTCACCCGACGACGCCCCGGATGCGCCGCTGGAGCCATCCGAATTGGTGCTCTTGCCGGCGGAGTCAGGATTGGAGCCCGTATTCTTGCTCTGGTTGATCACCGTGCCGTCCGACGACGGGTTCGCACCGGCCGATCCGTCCGAGTTCGTGCTCTTGCCGGCGTCACCCGTCGACGGCTGACCCGGCTGCATCTTGCTGTCTGCTGCCACAACGGTTGCCGTCGACAACAGCAACGCGGCGGTGGCTGCCAGAATGGCCTTCATGGTGGTCCTCCATGTTCTTGTTGCTTGTCTGGAGGAAACAGCCGCGACGGACTCCGGTTCCTAGGGAGATGTTCCCGATCAGCGATGCCCTGATGATCATAGCGGAGAAGCGCAATCGCCTCGCACCACACTGTCATCCTAGGCCTTGTGCCTAGGATCCAATGCGCGAGTTGGGAACGCTCACCCTCTAAGCTCAACACATCCACGCGGAAGGTTGGATCCTCGGCATGAAGCCGAGGATGACAGGAAGGTGGAGGAAACAGCCCCGCCCGACGACGGTTCCTAGGGAGATGTTCCCGATCCGATCACCCGAGCGCCTATCAGCGAGTTGTGGATCAGCGGCAACAGAGAAAGTCGGAGCAAACAAAGCGGTGGGGCGGAGTAAAAATGCCACCAACTCAAAAGATGTCCACTATCGGACCATCGAAAACCAAACTTTCGCTATCAGAGCACATGGCGCGGATCAGGAAGGTCGACACCAAGCCTGAGATGATCGTGCGACAGCTCGTGCATGCGATGGGATATCGCTTCCGCCTACACCGTCGGGACCTACCTGGGGCGCCCGACCTCGTGTTCCCCTCCCGCCGCAAGGTCATATTTGTGCATGGGTGCTTCTGGCATCGCCATGACTGCCCTGACGGTCGCAAAATTCCGAGATCCAAGCCAGAGTACTGGATCCCAAAGCTCGAGCGCAACAAGCAGCGCGATAAGACGAGCGTCGCGCAATTGGAGAAGCTAGGATGGCAAACCCTGACCCTATGGGAGTGCCAGCTGAAAGATCTGGATCAACTGCGTGGAGCAATAACACAATTTCTTCAGTACTAGCCCTCGGAAACAAGGCTGGCAGCGACCACTAAATCAGTCGATCAAGCACATCCTGTATGTCGGCCGAGAATGCAGGCGCATTCACCGCAATGTTGTTGCTGATGCGGCCGGCACAGGACGAATGCGGCGGCAAGTTAGCGGTAAGCGCAAACTCAAACACCCACTCCTCCTTAATCGGATGTAGACACGCCGCCAGAACCTGGAAGTCGCCTGGCATATAGTAGCGAGAGCAAGGGTCGGCTTTCGAGGCACGCGTCCGCTGAAAATCGAGCTTCGGGATGCCCCCCGCATAGGTCGTGCGCAGCACATTCTTGCACTCGATAAGCATCGGCGGGCCTCCCTTCCAACGCAAGCTGATGTCGGGCTTTCCATCGCCCTGCAGTCTTGCGCAGTCCGTGACGCCTTGAACAGTCTTGAGATAACTCTCCAGGTGCGTCTCCGCTACCCATCCACGAACCGCCATTTTCAGCCGGCTCGCAGAGGAGATTAGATCGAGAAGAGCCTCGGGAGCGATCTGAAGCTCGTCGAGAAGAATATGAGAGATGGCACTGCTTGCGGAGCGCGGATCGGGCAACACGGGAAGCTTCTCCGCCACAAGATGACGCTCACCAGGATCCAGCCCCCGAGCAATACGCTCAAGAAGGATAAGATCGAGCAGACGGCCCTGCTTGCCGCCAATTAGGATCTCAGTGCGAATGTCTGGCAGCAGCTCGAACTTGCGCCGCGTCGTCGTTTTCGCCTCGCGGCGATCACGCTCCCATGCGCACCAGCCGTATTCGAGGATGCGGTCCACATTCTCCGCCTTGAATTCGACAGATCTGGACATGGGCGAGGGATTGTTCATAAGCGGATCAGCCGCAATAAAAATCTTCCGCTCGATATCAATGCCTAAGAAAATCGTCGTCGTCACACCTAACGGATCAACCGCGACATCGAGAACGCCCGATAGGTGGCTGCCATATTTGATTTGAAAGCGGTGCTCGTCGGCAGGTCGGTTCTTCGTCACCTTTGTGTTGGCGAGAAAAGCATAGGCGAGCACGCTCATGCGCTCGCCTCCAGGCAGATCAAACACGATGTGAAACGGAGCGCGGCTAGAGGGCGTTACGTTCACGACCGTACAGCCACGCTGCTCGAGGGACTCGCGAAGGAATTGAAGAAGAGGCTCCTTATCGTGAGCGCTGACGGAGTACGCCTTCCAAGAGAACGCTGTCTCCTCTCCAATGGAAACGTCATCGTCGCTCATGGGGAACATCACTCTCGAGACAGGTTGCGCGCATACCATCGTGGACAGTGCGCGCACACAGCTCGTGGCGTCACCCCACATGAGTGTAGCCTCTTAGCAGGCGTGTATCGATTCGAGGTCGCTGTCGCGTTACTGCCAGCGCAACTCGCGGCGTGCTCGGTTGACCAACAACAGAAATCGTTCTATTTTTGTTCTCACACTCTACGGGCGGCAGAGGTCAAAGAATGTTAAAGGCTATCAGCCTTTTCACCGGCACCGGCGGATTGGACTTTGGCTTCGAAGCCGCCGGCTTCGAGACTGCCGTAGCCGTTGAGCTAGATGCCGCCTGCTGCCGCACGCTACGCCTCAACCGCTCCTGGCCGGTTATCGAGCGCGACATTCATCACGTCACCTCGAAGGAATTGCTCAAAGTCGCGGGCCTTAAGAAGGGACAAGCCGATGTGCTCATCGGTGGCCCACCATGTCAGCCATTCTCGAAATCCGGATACTGGGCACGCGGCGATGCTGCGCGCCTCAAAGATTCGCGCGCGGACACGCTTACAGCATACCTCCGTTTTGTTCGCGAGACTCAGCCGAAGGCCTTGCTGCTCGAAAACGTCTATGGATTGGCCTACAAAGGGAAGGATGAGGGCCTCGAGCGCATCCTTGAAGGTCTTCGCAAGATCAATCGCGAAGTGGGTACAAACTATCGACCATTCTGGCAGGTGATTGACGCGGCGAGCTACGGTGTCCCACAACACCGCGAGCGTGTGTTCATCGTCGCGAGCCGTGACGGTCGTGCATTTGAGTTCCCAGCCGCGACTCACGGGAACGTCGAGGACTTGTTTTTCCGCACGAAGCCGGAGCCCTACCGCACGGCTTGGGATGCCCTAGGCGACCTGCCGGAGGATCCCAACGATCCCGCCCTCAAGACGACCGGCAAATGGGCGGATCTTCTGCCGAGCATTCCTGAAGGGCAGAACTATCTCTGGCACACGCCGCGTGGAAACGGCCGTCCTCTGTTTGGATGGCGCACTCGGTATTGGAGCTTCCTGCTCAAGCTTGCAAAGGACCGTCCCTCCTGGACCTTGCAGGCGCAGCCTGGTCCCGCCACCGGACCATTTCATTGGCGCAATCGCAAACTCTCCGCTCAAGAAATGTGCCGACTGCAAACTTTTCCCGACGGATTGTCATTCGACTGTGCCCGAGCGGAGATCCAAAAGATGCTCGGAAACGCAGTCCCCTCGCTTGTCGCAGAGGTGCTGGCCCGGGAGATCCGCACTCAGCTCCTCGATACGCCGATAAGAACCAAGAAGCTTAAGCTGCTACCTCCACGCCGCAAAACGACACCAAAGGCTGAGCGGGTTGCTGCGGTTCCTCGCAAGTACCTGCCCCTTGAGGGTGAGCACACTGCTCATCCCGGCACCGGTCAGGGAAATCGGGCTCGTGCGCGGCGCGTAGCATGAACCTATTTTATCCCCGCCCCCCCTCGCCTCCCTTACCCTTCCTCCCATCCCGCCTGACACGAGAGCCGCATTCGCGAGGCGTCGCTGTGAGGCAGGCGGGAGCAGGTTCGGCGGGCGGCGACGCAGCTTCCCGCAGCAGGCGTGCATCACGCCGCGCCCGAAGCATGCAGCCCATCGCGTGCGGACGGCGCGACCCGGCAACGGGAACGCCCCGAAGGTCACCGTCGGCGCCCGGGTGAAATCCCCCGGCACTGGTCTCAGATAAGACCGGCGAGCGGCCCAAAATCCTGCGCGGGGCGGTGTTGGAACCGCTCTCAAAACATCTACGCGGCGCCTGCACCGCCCCGCCTCTCGGTTTCACATCCCGGGCAGCCGCGCTGCGCCGAGCGCACACGCGCGCAGTCGAAGGAAATCACTGGAATTCAGGTCATCCATCACCCAGCGCCGCCCGCGCACGCCGCCCATGGATCCGGATCAGCGCCGATCACATTTCAACGCCGCCCCTTGCAAAGCCGCGCCGCTGCGTCATCCTCCGCATACGGGGAACAACTGAGGGATAACAGCCGAGGAGGACTCCTATGGCCACCGCCGATCCCACCCTTGATCAGGATTACGCAGAGCATATCGCCAATTACCGCAGCTTCGTTCGCGGCGTCCGCTATTCCGTCGCCGCCATCGCCGCGGTGGTGATCGGGCTCTACGTCTTCCTGGCGTGACGCACCGGACGCCACTGGGACACCAGACGCGGCCGTTCATCGGCGGCCGCGTTGACTTATGCTCTCACCGCCCATCGCAAGAATGTCACGAGCGCGCGCACGCCCGCACCGTGCCGCGAGGCGCCCCAAACTCCACGGTGCTTATCCGAAAATTTTCGTTGCATAGGCCGCCCAGAGGCGCGCTAATCTGGTGTGCTGGCTCCCGGGGGGAGTCGCACGCGTCCTCGGCCGAGGGGGCCGGGAGCGTTTGCCAGGGAGATCTCTCTCATGAAATTCGCAGGAAAGACACTTGCTGCTCTCGCCGCTGCGGGCCTTCTCGTAGGCACCTTGACCGCCGTTCCGGCCTTCGCCGAGAAGAAGGAAAAGACCATCTTCGATTACATCGAGGCCGACCTGAAGGCGATCGACAAGGAAGTCACCAAGATCTTCACACCGCCGAAGAAGTAAGCCGCACACCACGGCAGAGATTTGAGCGCCCGGAAGTGAATGCAAATCGCTTCCGGGCGGCAAGACGCATCTTTTTTGTTCAGCAGGGGAGTGCGAGGGCGCTGCGCCCCCGGTGTTACGTCGGCAGCACCGACTTGATCTGCAGCTCGTATTGCTTGAGCGCCTCGAGCGCACGCTCCTTCATGATCGGATCGCGCTCGCCGTTCGTCTCCGGCTTGAAGCCCTCGATGGCGCCGCGCGCCTCGTCCAGCATCTTCGTCGCCGACTTCCACGGGTTGAGTTCGCGCTTCAGGTTCGACTGCAGGAGCTGGGTGAGAATGACACCCGTCGCCAGCGCAAGGCCCGAGAGCTCCGCGACCTCGCGCTTGAGCTGGGCGATCTCTTCGGTGGGGGTTCTGGTGTCCGTCATCGTGTAAGCTCCTTGCAGTCCGCCATCCCGGCCGCATGCTTATCTTATGGGGCCGAGGGATGCGCAAGCGCGACGGCACCCGAAACACGCAAAACCTTGTCCCCGCCCAGGCCGTCGCATTTACCCTATACGGCTGCCTTACGCCTCACTGCCTCACTGTCCCATGAGACCGCTCGATCATCCCCAGAACCCCGTCCCAGGTGAGCAGCACCCCGACCACGAGCAGAAACAGCCCGCCCGCGATGGCATACCGATCACCGTCCGAGTAGCCGAGCACGATACCGGCGCTGGCAAGCAGCAGCGTCAGCAGGCCGAGAACGACGCTCGCACCGTAGGTCCAGGACGGACGCGCCTGGCGCCCGCGCCGCAGCCACTCCCGCGCCGGCAACCGCTCGCCGGCCGGCGCCAGATTGTGCGCCAGACGCAGCTGAAGAACTGACACCAGCCCCAGGAGCAGGAGAAACCCCGCGCAGAAGAGGAGCACGGTCATCGGATCGAAGGCGCTGGCGGTGATCAGCCGCGACGCGATCAGCACGAAGCCGATGCCGGAAGCGAGGGAGAAGATCATGAGACGGCGCGTGCTGGTGCGCATCTCCGCCTCGCGATGCGCCGGAAGCAGATAGCCGCGGCCCATGAGGCCGCTCGGATAGAAGACGATCTCGCCGCGATCGTTCTTCTGAAACAGCTGGTCCACGTATAGGCCGTCGAAAACACGCCGAACGCCCATGGAAATCCTCCTGACAAGCAGCCGCACTGAAAACACGAGGGTTTCCGCGAGGCTGCAGCCGCCCGGAGGATTTGTCTGTTCCGTGAGGATCAAGCGCATGGAAATGCCGAGGGCAGCCACCAGGGCTGCCCTCGTACACACCGGAAAACTCCGCGAAGCGGCAACGCAGCGGCTATTTGCCGATCAACGCCTCGATCTCCTTCGAGGTCGTCTCGGCTTCCGCGAACTTGCTGTCGCTGCAAAGCCCTTCGAGCTTGCCGATCAGTTCGTCGATCTTCACGGCCTGGGCTTCCGACGGCTTCTTGGCAACGGCCTTCTCCGCGAGATCGAAGGAGAGTTTATTGCAGGCGTCCTGATCGGCCGGCGGCGCGGCGACCGCGGGAGCAGCGATCAGGGTCGCGAACAGGGCCACAGCAGCGGCAGTGGACTTCTTCATGGCGAACGGTTCCTTTTAAATCCAAATATTCCGATGGCACGGCCGCGAGCGGCCGCCCGGCATGACTCAAGACAGCATCTTAGCGCCGGTCGCGCCAGTCTCCCCTGTCGCCGCGATCACCCCTGTCCCCAAAGCCGGGACCAGCTCCAGGACCTCCGCGCCCTTCGAGCGCAAGCACGCACACGTTGGAGGAGCGCTTGAGGCTGATCGACGGCAGGTAGTCGAGATCGACGCGCTCAATGACACGCCGGCGGCCGTCGAGATCGATAGGACGCGTCTCGGCCCCCGCCGGAATAACGGACCGGACGTCGAAGCTCTGCGCCGTTCCATCGCCGAACACGACGCGAATCCGGTTGAGCCGCAGCTTCGCGTCGGAAACCTGCAGCTTGATGGCACTGAAGGCACCCTCGCGACGGCCGACGCGGATCACGTCGTTGGCATCGAGAAAGCCGACGCCTTTGCACCCGAGGTTCTGCCATTGCGCCTCACGCCGCTTCTCGCCGAAGAAATCGATCTTCACCGGGCCGAAGGCGCGATAGGCGATCTCGATGCGCTGGATGAACGCGGCGCGGCCCGGAAGATCGATAGGACGAGACCGCGAGCCGGCTTTGAACACCTCGCCGACCCGGAGCACGTCCGACTCGCCGCCGCCGTAGAAGATCTTGAGCTCCTCGACGCGCGCGTCACCTCCGGTGACGGTGAAGCCGATGGAGTTGAAGCGGCCTTCGCGGCGTCCGATATCGATCGCGTCGCGCTCGATCCGCGTACCGATCTGAGTCGACCCCAGGAGGTCCCAGTCCGTGCGGTTGTCCGGTCTCCAGTCCTCCCAGCGGCGTTGTTGCGCCTCGGCATTCGCGAGAGGCAAGAAAAGAGCAACCGCAGATGCGATCGCAAGAATGGCGCGCTTGATCATTGAAAAGATAACTCCTGGGCTCCCGGCGCAGATAACACTGCATGATTTTGAGCCCAAACAATGACGTTCAATTGAGCACAACGAAACCCGCGCCAGGACCGGTCTTCGCCATGGGGCGCATCCGCCTCCACCCGATTGGGAAAAAATACGAACAAAATCAGAGAGACGAACCGAGACCATCAGGATCGGCACGTCGGTATGCGCCGTCTCTAACGCCGCATTTCGACTCCCGCGGCGCAATGCTATCTCGCGCCGCGGAATTCCCAAACGCATCTCGGAGGCTTAGCCGATGTCCTCGCCTGTCGACCGTTCCCCCCTTCGCACGCTCGCCTCCCTCATCTTCGGCTCCCGATGGCTGCAGGTGCCGCTCTACCTGGGCCTCATCATCGCACAGGGCGTCTACGTGTTCCTGTTCATGAAGGAGCTGATGCACCTGCTGACCCACGCCACGGACTTCGGCGAGCAGCAGATCATGCTGATCGTGCTCGGCCTGATCGATGTGGTGATGATCTCCAACCTCCTCGTCATGGTCATCGTCGGCGGCTACGAAACCTTCGTCTCGCGGCTGAAGCTCGAAGGTCATCCTGACCAGCCCGAGTGGCTCGATCACGTCAATGCGAGCGTGCTGAAGATCAAGCTCGCTATGGCCATCATCGGCATCTCGTCGATTCATCTTCTCAAGACATTCATCGAGGCCGGCAACCTCGGCGTGGCAGGCGCCAAGTTCACCGAGGCCGGCGTGATGTGGCAGACGATCATCCACATCACGTTCATCCTGTCGGCGATCGGCATTGCCTATGTCGATCACCTCGGCCAGGGGCACGCACCCAAGCCCAAGGCAGCCCCGCAACACTAGCCATGGCGTTCGGAGCAAATCCCGCAGGAGCTTGCTCCGAAACACATTGAGCTTCCACGACTTACCCAGCTGCCACACCTCCGCCCCCGGAGGTGTGCTAGAGATTCGCCAAGCCGGTAGGCTTGAGTTGAAAAGGGGGACTATTGATGAAACGTCTGCTCGCCACCGCCGCGCTCGCGGCCTGCGTCGCCGCACCTGCAGCCTTCGCCGAGGTCAATGACGCGGTGAGAAACGCTTGCCGGGACGACTACCACAAACACTGCGACAAGCTCGAGGTGGGCACCCCCGAATTGCGTGCTTGCATGAAATCGAAGGCAACCGAGCTCTCGAAGGATTGCCTGAAGGCCCTCGTGACCAACAACGAGGTGACGCAGGAAGATATCGAGAACTACCTGAAAGAGATGGAAGCGAAGGCAAAGGCCCAATAGCGGCGCACGGCCGGCGAAACAGTTGCAACAGAAGAATAGAAAGTGAGTTTGGACATGGGCACTCTGCTTCGCGCGAGCCTCGGCACGCTGGGCGCCTTCGCGGCGCTTTGCAGCACGGTCATCGCCGTCGTTGCCGTCACTGCGGTCACGCCCGCAGCGGCGGCCGGCGACGAGACGACCACGGCATCCGGCCTCAAGATCATCGATACCGTTGTCGGCACCGGCGCATCGCCGGCAACCGGACAGACCTGCGTCATGCACTACACGGGTTGGCTGTACCAGGACGGCAAGAAGGGCGCCAAGTTCGACAGCTCCGTCGACCGCGGCCAGCCTTTCGAGTTTGCCATCGGTACGGGACAGGTGATCGGCGGCTGGGACGAAGGCGTCGCCACCATGAAGGTGGGCGGCAAGCGGACGCTGATCATACCGCCCGAGCTCGGCTATGGCGCACGCGGAGCCGGCCGCGTGATCCCGCCCAATGCCACGCTGATCTTCGACGTCGAGCTTCTCGAGGTGAAGTAATCGGCACTGAGCCCTCCGGTGCATGCGCACCGGAGGGCTCAACGCGCCGACCCCGTGCCGGCATTCACCCCGCGGCCCCGGTGCAGCCACTTGTCCCGCTCGTCCGCGGACCGGCTTGAAGGCCGGTAAACACCCGTTCGCGCCGCACGCAACCGCACGGCCGCCCGTGACGGTGAGCGGATGTTCCACCATTGCCACTGTTCGGGATGCTCGCGGATCCATTCTTCGAACTGGGCGAAGATCATCTCCGTTGCGCGCAGGGCATCCTCGCGCTTGTTGGCGCTTTTCGGCAGGTCGAGCTCGACCACATCGATTCGAAATCGGCTTGCCCTGCCGAGACGAACCGCACGCGCAACCCAGAGCCGGGAGTCCGTGTGACGCGCGATGAGAGCCGGCGCAGGCGTGACGTGGGGCGTCTGTCCCAGAAACTCGACTGCAACGCCGCGCCGGTCGACGTGATCGCAAACGAAGCCGAGCCAACCGCCCCCGCGCACGAAATCGATCAGAACCTTGCCGGCCCTCGGCCCGCCGTCCCGCCCTTTCGCGAACAGGCCGCCGCTGAAAAGAGCATCGCGACGCCCACGCACGAGGCGGTCGATATATGGATTGGCGAGCGGTCTGTACACGCCCGCCGGATCGCCGCCGAAGCGGCGCACCGGCCAAATCGCCACCTCCCAATTGCCCGTGTGCAGCGTCACGCCGATCTGAGGTTGCTTATCCCTGATGGCAGTCTCGAGCCCGTCTGCGCCGACGATCTGGATGCGTGTCGGATCGGCGATCAAGCGATCGACCAGAAGCAGCTCCGCCGCCACGCGGCCCATGTTGTCCCACATGTCGAGCGCAATGCGATTCAACGCGTCCGGACCGAGATCCGGAAAGGCGACGGCCAGGTTGTCGAGGCTCTGACGATGCCGCCGGGTCCTCGGTCCGATGCGGCGGCTCAGCCAAGCGAACGCATACGCCGAAGCGTCGACACCCCACAGTCCCATGATGAAAATGGCAAGCTTGGCCGCACCGAATTCGGCCCCGTGCCGGATGCGTTTGAGAAGCACGCGATGTCCTTTCGCGATCACGGCCGATCGCGGTTGACGAGCAAATGCACTCTCGCTGCGGCGGACTTTGCCCGCGCATGAACACGCATCGACCGCCAAGCGCGGGTCGAACGACGACGAGAGTGAAGCGGAAATGTTAGGGGCTAGGCCAGGCTGGGCGGGCCCCGGGGCGCGCACGCATAGAGGAAGAGAAAATGCCGTTGCAGGAGCGGCCGGTCGGCGCCGCTAGCGGCGACTGTCGCCGGACGTGGCCCACGAACGGCCGCGACAAGGGCATGAGCGGCAGGCTTTGCCTCTCTGTGCTGGATGTTGAAGCACGGCTGCTTCTCGACATCGGGAGTATCGTCGCCCTGGGCAGGCCCGGGCTGAGACAACGCGCCAGCGTGTTGATTGCCGCCCGCAACCGCTTGCTCGGCAAGCGCCGGAGCCGCGGAAATTTGCGTGACGGGCACCGATTCGCCCGCCCCTGTCGCGCCAGCGACAAGGACGATAAAAGCCAGGGCGAGCAAAGCGCGTAGCATTGGCCTGATTCCACGCCAATTATCGGCAAAGCATTCTAACAAGCGAAACCCGGAGAATTCAACGCAACTGCAGCAATTCACACAATCCGGCCTGTGCATCACTGCGTGTATTGGTCTATCGGCCATAGCGCCGGGCCACGCAGCAGATGTAAGGTGCGCCGTCGCGAAACCGGCATCACTTTTCTTGTAAGGTTGCGTTGAGGAGTTCGCTGACATGCCCCTCCAAGCGGAGGCCACATGCGTTTTTTCCTGCTTCCTTTCACGCCGCGCTACAGCGTGCTCACGATCGCGGTCGCGTGCACGGTCAGCCTCGCCATCCTGACGTGGCGCTATCCCGACAACCTGGGTATCGTCTGCGCGCTCATCGTTGCCGCGTCCCTGGCCGCCTTGGGCATCCACGACCTCCTGCAGACCAAGCACGCCATTCTGCGCAACTACCCGATCGCGGCCCACCTTCGCTTCATACTCGAGGACATTCGCCCCGAGATACGTCAGTACTTTTTCGAGGCCGACACCGACGGCGCCCCCTTCCCGCGCGACAAGCGCGCCATCGTCTATCAGCGCGCCAAGAAGGATCTCGACAAGCGCCCGTTCGGCACGCTCTACGACGTCTACGAAAGCCGCTACGAGTGGTTGCACCACTCCATGGCGCCCAAGCAGCCGGCTCGTGAGCCGTTCCGCCTGACCATTGGCGGGCCTCACTGCAGCCGGCCGTACTCCGCCTCCGTCTTCAACATCTCCGCCATGAGCTACGGCTCGTTGTCGGCGAATGCCATTCTCGCGCTCAACAAGGGCGCTCAAATGGGCGGCTTCGCTCACGACACCGGAGAAGGCGGCGTGACGCCGTATCACCGCCGGTACGGCGGCGACCTCATCTGGGAGATCGGCTCCGCATACTTCTGCTGCCGCAACGCCGACGGCTCGTTCTCGCCTGGAAAGTTCGCGGACGTCGCCGCCGACCCGCAGATCAAGATGGTGGAGGTCAAGCTCTCACAGGGAGCCAAGCCCGGCCACGGCGGCGTATTGCCCGGCGCCAAGGTCACGGCCGAAATCGCCCGCATTCGCGGCATCGAGGAAGGACGCGACTGCATCTCGCCCGCCCATCACTCGGCATTCTCGACGCCGATCGGACTCCTCGAGTTCATCGACGAGTTGCGGCATCTCTCGGGCGGCAAGCCCACGGGCTTCAAGCTCTGCATCGGCCACCCCTGGGAGTTTCTGGCCGTGGTCAAGGCCATGGTCGAGACCGGCATCACTCCCGACTTCATCGTCGTGGATGGCAAGGAGGGCGGCACGGGCGCCGCTCCTCTCGAATTCATGGATCATCTCGGCATGCCGCTGCGCGACGGTCTCACGTTCGTGCATGCGGCACTCGTCGGCGCCAATATCCGGGACCGCATCAGGATCGCAGCGTCGGGTAAGATCGTATCGGCATTCGACATGGCCCGTGTCATGGCGCTCGGCGCCGATTGGTGCAACGCCGGGCGCGGCTTCATGTTTGCGGTGGGTTGCATTCAGGCGCAGCAATGCCACACCGGCAACTGCCCCACGGGTGTCACCACGCAGGATCCGACGCGCCAGCGCGGCATCGTCGTGCCGGCCAAGGGTGAGCGCGTCATGCAATTCCACAAGGAAACGGTGAAGGCGCTGGCCGAGCTCATCGCGGCCGCGGGGCTCTCCCATCCGGGCGAGCTCAAACCGCATCATTTCATGCACCGGGCGGCACCGGATCGCGTGGTGACATTCGCCGAGCTTTATCACCAGCTCGCGCCGGGCGAGCTGCTAGCGGGCACGGCGGATCCGCGCTTCCGCGACGCCTGGGCCATGGCGAGAGCCGACACCTTCGCGCCGATGACGGCGAGCGCGCTGCCCCGCGCCGCCGAGTAGAAACGGAAAACCTAGTCGCGCCGCGCCCGCCGGCGGTCGACGCGATAGACTTTCTTGTCGCGCTGGCTGAGCTGCTGGCAGAACGCGCTTTTCGTTCCGCTGAGGCAGCCATACCGCTCGAGCAGCTCGGCATCCCGCTCGCTGACCGGGCCGCCCGCCCGCGCATTGGCCCGCGCCGCCTCGAGCTCCCAATAGGAATCCGCCCGCACGGCCGTCGAACCGAGCGCGACAAGCGCGCCGAGACTCAAAGCCGCCGATATCAATGTCCGTCGCATGGTCCTCACTCCACTGGTTTTGCACTTACCGGACAACGCGCACCGGCATGAGACGGATCACCGGCGCACGGCTAAATTCTCGTAACCCGGTTTTTGCGCGTCCCAGCTCTCGCGCGTGATGCGGTAAATGAAACAATCGTCCTCGCCGAACGTACGCCTTTCGAAGAACGTGAACCCGATCCGCTCGTAGAAGCGCTGCGCGCGAACGTTGGTTGCTAACGGATCGATGATAACGGCCGTGACCGAGCTATCGGCAAAGCAGCGCGCCAGCGCCTGGCGCATCATGCCCGTAC
This sequence comes from uncultured Hyphomicrobium sp., assembly GCF_902826555.1. Taxonomy (GTDB): domain Bacteria; phylum Pseudomonadota; class Alphaproteobacteria; order Rhizobiales; family Hyphomicrobiaceae; genus Hyphomicrobium_C. The sequence goes on along the minus strand of NZ_CADEFI010000035.1, from coordinate 21,952 downwards.
CGTACCCACGCCCGAGGTCGGCCTCCTCGCCGATCCAGATATCGATCGCGCGCAGATCCGGCGCAATCTCCCCCCAGTAATGCGTTTCCTCGGTCGCAGGATCGATGATCACCACCACGCCGACCGGTCGCGCGCCCTCCTCGCCGATCAGGATCTCGCGCCACGGCACCGAGCGCGGCACTTCGCCGGCCCAGTCGAACGGACCTTCCGTCGGCGCCGACGCGATCACATGGTCTTTTCCGCTCCACGCCTCGAGCAGGGCGACATCGGCGGACGTGGCAGGACGCAGCCTCATGGCCGGGATACTGCCACACCTGTTCCCTGCGGAATAGCAGCCGCGCCGCCGGCACGGCAAACATGGCCCATCGAGACCGCGAGACTTCATCCTTGCGAGAAGGGGACCACGCGCCATGTACCACAGCATTCGCACTCTGACGCTCGCTGCGGCGGGACTCATCATAGTGTCGTCGGGTTCAAAAGCCGCCGGCACCGATCCGACCGGTGTTTGGTTCGACCACAACGGCCGCGGCGCCGTCGAGATCGCACCCTGCGCCAGCGGCAACGGCCTCTGCGGCTACGTCGTCCACATCAAAGATGCCAAGAACTCCGGCCGCTGCGGCATGCAGATCCTCGGCAACGTCACGGAGAGCGGCGGCGGATGGATCTACAGCCCCGAACGCGGCAAGAAATACAGCGTCGCGCTGACGCGCATGAGCGACGACAAACTGCGCGTCATCGGCAACGCCGGCTCGTTCTTCAGCAAAACCTTCACCTGGAACCGCGCACCCGACGATGTCGCCCGCTGCGGTGAGCAGAGTGCCGCCGCACCGGCCCCCGCCAAGGCTGTCGAAACCAAGGCGACGGCGGAAGCCAAGCCGGCCAAAATCGAGGAGCGGTCCATCGAGCCGGCTGCGACCGGCGCATCCAGCGCTTCGCTCGCACTCATGGGGACCCCGAAGAAGCGGCGCGTCGCTGAAGCCACGCCCGTCGCGACACCGGTGGCCACCGATGCCGCACCCGTCACGGCTGAGCCGGCGCCCGCTCCGGAAAAGAAGGCGTCCGCTCCCGAGCAGACCGCCGGCGCACCGGTCGAGGAGAGCTTCGAGCCCGAGCGCAAGTGCAAGTACAAGATCCCTTACGTTGGCCGCGTCATCGAGGTCCCCTGTCGCAACTAGGCTCTCTGCGCTTACTGAACACCAGCGAACCTGGTTGAGGCCGACGCAAGGCGATGACGGCGCGGGAGACCTCCCCCGCGCCGTCATCATTTCCATTCATCGACGGCGTTCGCTCTTGAGCCACATGTATGCGAAGGCCGCCGCCGCGACGGAGCCTGCCGCCGACACGGCGGAGGACACCTCGAACGCATGCACGAACGCGGCGCGCGAGGCATGAAGAAGGTTCGCACCGGCTTCCGCGGAGAGATGCTTCGCGATGTCGACCGCGCCGCCTAGCGTATCCTTGGCGGCCATAACCGCATCGGCAGGAACACCCGGCAGCGCTTCTCCCACCATGGCGCTGCGATAGATCGCCGTGACCAGGCTGCCGAGCACGGCGATGCCGAGCGCACCGCCGAACTCGAAGCTGGTTTCCGAGATGCCCGACGCGGCGCCCGCCCGTTCAGGCGGCGCTGACGCCATGACGAGATCTGTTGTGATGGCGCCGCACGGCGCAACACCCAGACAGAGGATCATCATCCCGGCGAACATCAGCCAAGGACCGTCGGTCGCGCTCAGTACCGTCAGCATGGCAAAGCCCACGGCCGAGATCAAAAATCCGACCGCGATCACGATGTGTGCGGGATAGCGGCGCACGAGCGCCGGCGCGGCCACCGACCCGAGCGCGAAGATGAGCCCGGATGGCGCCGTCCAGAGACCGGCCTCGAACGGCCCCATGCCGAGCACGAGCTGCAGGTACTGCGCGATGAAGAGGAACGTGCCGAAGATCACGAACAGCGCCACGATGTTGGTGGCGAGCGCAGCGGAGAACCCGCGCACCCGGAACAAGCCGACGTCGATCAGAGGATCGGCGAGCGAGGCTTGCCTCTGAAAGAAATACGCCCCGATCAGCAGCCCGACCCCGATCGCGAACAGTGACAGCGGGGTCCAACCTGCCTCGGCGGCGTGCTTGATGCCATAGATGATCGCCAGCACGGCGGCCATGGACTGGGCGGCACTCACGAGGTCGATGCGCCCCGCGTTCTCGTCCCGAAACTCCGGCAGGAACCTCGGACCCAGCACCAGCAGCAGCAGCATGGTCGGCACGTTGATCAGGAACGCCGCCCCCCACCAGTAGTGGGCAAGAATTGCACCGCCGACCACCGGACCAATGGCGGCACCGACCGAGAACGCGGCCACCCACACGCCGATGGCAAACGCCCGCTCGTGGTCGTCGTGGAACATGTTGCGGATGAGCGAGAGAGTCGAAGGGGCCAGCGTTGCCGCCGCAAGCCCCTGCAGGGCGCGCGCGGCGATCAGGACCTCGGATGTGGGAGAGAACGCGGCCAACGCCGACGTGACGCCGAACGCCGCCGCGCCGATCATCAAAAGCCGGCGCCGGCCGACACGATCGCCGAGCGTTCCCATCGTGATGAGCGCGCCCGCGATCATGAATCCGTAGATGTCGACGATCCAGAGCAGCTCGGCCGAGCTGGGCTTCAGCGCCGAGGCGATCTGCGGAACGGCCAGATGCAGGATGGTGAAATCCATCGAGTAGAACAGGCATGGCAGCGCGATGACGGCCAAGCCGATCCAGTCGCGCCGCGTCGCCTTGGCGCTCTCGGTCACGGTCAGAGACATGAGCGGTCGGCCTCCCGGCGGGATTCGATTTCCCCCAGCCGATGCGTGGCCCGGGAGGACTGCATCCCCGCGTCTTAGCGCCCAAGTCGACGAAAGTCACGGCAAGAGAGATCGGCAGCCCCCTGATCGCAAAGACCAAAATTAATGAAATTCGCCAATGCACCGCACGGCGCACATCGAACGTGGAACACCCGGCCGCCGAAGCCTCCGGTTTGACAATCCGCTCCGGCAATGAAACACTCAATCACATGGTTGAGCATCACAACGACCCCGAGCATCTGGACCACCTCTTTCACGCGCTTGCGAACCGCACGCGGCGCGAGATCGTCGGCCTGCTCGCCAAGCGGCCCCACCATATCAGCGAGCTTGTGCCGCGCTTCGACATGTCCCTTGCCGCCGTATCGAAACACGTCCAGTCGCTTGAGCGCGCCGGCCTTGTCGATCGCGAGATCGTCGGACGCAATCACGTATGCCGCCTCAATGCCGACGCTCTGAGCGAAGCGTTCGAATGGCTGAGCGCCTACGAGAGTTTCTGGGGCGAGCGCCTCAGCGCGTTGGAGGACGTCCTTTCCGACGTGGAAGGAGGAAAAGGTGGCGGCACGAAACAAAAATAAGAGTGTCTCGGTCACGATGGTGCGCAAGCTGAAGTCGCCGGCGCACGCCGTCTATGCCGCCTGGACCGAGCCGCGCCTCATCGCCAAATGGCTCGCACCCGGCGCCGACACCGTGACCTCCGTCACCGTCGATCTCCGGAAAGGCGGCCGCTTCCGGCTCGATGGCCTCAACGGCGACGGCAAGCCCTATTCTTTCTGCGGCACGTATCTGGAGCTGGCGGAGAACCGGCGCGTCGCTCTCTCATGGATGTATGACGGCCCGGTGCCGGCGCTCCGCGCCGACGCTTCTGTTGTGGTCGTCGACATCCAGAAGCTCGAGCCGGACCTCACGGAGCTCACGCTGACGCACGAGAAGCTCACCGGCCGCGACGAGGCCGAGATCTATCGTGTGAGCTGGACCGAGTGCATGAGCAAGCTCGAATCCGCAGCCACGGCGCATAAATTTGTTTCTCCGCTCGATGACGACAGCCGGCGCGCCGATTTCTATTCCGACAGCCACCGGCGCATGCAGGATCGCTTCGCCACCCGCAAGCTGGCGGACCGGCTCGAGGCCGTTCTCATCCACGACCATCTGAGCGCTGTCGACGCCGCCTTCATCACGCGCCAGAACATGGTCTTCGTCGCCACCTCCGACGCCTACGGGCAGCCAAACTGTTCCTACAAAGGCGGCACCCGCGGCTTCGTCGCCGTCGTTGACGAGCGCACCCTCGCCTTCCCGGATTATAATGGCAACGGCATGCATCTCTCGATGGGCAACATCGACGAGACGAGCAAGATCGCTCTTCTCTTCGTCGACTTCGAGCGCCAGGCGCGCATGCGCGTCATGGGCTCCGCCAGCGTCAGCGTCGACGACCCCTTGCGCGAGCGCTACCCGGGCGCACAGCAGATCGTGCGTATCGCCATCGAATCCGTGTTCACGAATTGCCCGCGCTACGTGCACAAGATGAAGCTGCTGGAGGAGTCGACCTTCGTCCCCAACGCCGACGCCAAAACACCGGATCCCGCATGGAAGCGGCTCTCCGCCGTTGCCGACGTTCTCCCCGAAGAGGACAAGCATCTGGCCGGAAAAGACACCGACCTCGACAAGACATTGAACAAGGACTGAAGCGCCCTACCGGTAGACGTAGGTGATCGTGAACGTGCGATCCGCCACCGTCGACTTGTAGGGCGGCAGCGGGTAGTACGTCTGCTTGGTTGCGAACACCACGCTCTGGTCGAGGCTGGTCCCCGACGCATCGAGCACGCGCACCTCCGCAAGATCGCCGTTCTCCGTCAGAATGAGCCGCACCGTCACGCGCCCGAAGATCCCGCGCGGCGGCGGCATCGTCTGTCGCAACGCGCGAACGACCGCGCGACCGAAATCGTCGTTCTCGCCAGAACGCGTAATTCCGGGCGGACGCGTCGCGCCCGCGGAACGTCCCGGCGGCGCATTTTGCAGGTCCTGCTGCGACGGATCGAGCCGGGCTTGCGGCGCGGGCTTTTTCTTCGCCGGAGCGGGAGGCGTTTGCTTCTCCGCAGGCTGCGCCGGCTTTGCGGCCTCGGGCTTCGTTTCGGCGGGCTTTTCCTTTTCGGGCGTCTTCGCCGGCTCGTTTGGGAACGGCGCCGTCGCCAGATCTTGCAACGCCGATTCAAAATCCGGCAGCGCCGCCTGCTCCTGCGGCTTATCGGGAGCTTTCTCGGGCGCCTTGTCCGGTGGCGGGGGCTCCTTCGCCGGCTCGACGGCCTTCGGTTGCGGCTGCGCGGCTTCTTCGGTCTGCGGCTCGGGTTGAGGCTCGGGAGGCGGTTGCGGAGCCGCGGCAGGCGGCGGCGCCTGTACGCCGGCCGGCGGCATCGCCACGGTCTCGCGGCTCTTGAGATCTGCCTCCGTCACCAGATCGACCGCAATCGCATCCGGCGCGCCCTGGCGATCGCCCATGGCGCGCGGCACCGAGCGCCCGACCTCGATGAAAAGAGCCGCATGCAGCAACAGCGCAGCGACGAGCGCAACCCGGAAGGCCCGCTGACTGGGGTCCAAGGGCTGCACCAGACGCTCGCTGAGCGTAAGGGTGGTTTCGGCCGTTTCCATGGGCTCGCGTTCACTCCTGCGACGCGCCAAGCACTCCTTACCACAATGAAAGGGCCATCAGCACACGGCCGCCATTCGGCAGGTTGTCGCCCTTCCTACGCCCGATTTATGCTGTGGAGAGGCATAGTCGATTGCGAGAGCATGAGAGATGGGAACCATCAGAGCTGGCATCGGCGGCTGGACGTTCGAACCCTGGCGCGGCGTCTTCTATCCCGAGAAGCTGCCTCAGGCCAAGGAGTTGCACTTCGCGAGCCGCGCCCTGACGTCGATCGAGATCAACGGCACCTACTATCGCTCGCAAACGCCGGCGACCTACGCAAAATGGGCGCGCGACGTCCCCGACGGCTTCGTCTTCTCCGTCAAGGGTCCGCGTTTCGCCACCAATCGCCGCGTACTCGCGGAAGCGGGCGATTCCATCAAGCGCTTCCTCGATTCGGGCGTGACCATGATGGGCGACAGGCTTGGCCCGATCCTCTGGCAATTCGCACCGACCAAAAAGTTCGATGCCGCCGATTTCGGCGCCTTCCTCGAGCTGCTCCCCGAAAGCTTCGACGGCCGCAAGCTCCGCCACACGGTCGAGGTGCGACACCCGACGTTCAAAGATCCCAAGTTCATCGCCCTGATCCGCCGTTTCGGCGTTCCCGTCGTCTATGCCGACCACCCGACGTATCCCGCCATCGCCGATCTGTCCGGTGACTTCGTCTACGCGCGCCTCCAGAAAGGAGAAGACGAAATTGCGACAGGTTACCCGGCGAAGGACATTGCGGCATGGGCCAAGGCCGCGGCCACTTGGGCGGAAGGCGCCGTGCCTACTCGCGTCGCCGAAGATTGCGTTGTTCCGCCCCCGAAAACCGAGTGTCGTCCGCGCGACGTGTTCGTCTATTTCATCCACGGCGGCAAGGTACGCGCCCCAGCCGCCGCGCAAGCGCTCATAGAACTTGTCGGCCCTGCGGACACCAGACCTCATGTGCAGGAGAAGCCCAAACCGTCGCCCGTTAAGAAGCCGAAGAGCTAGGGCTGGGCCGGATCCGCGACGGCCGGTGCCGCTTTTCCTTCCGCAATCGTCTTCAAGCTCGCAAGCCCCTTCTCGAACTGACCGCCCACCAGCTTGTCGGGGTTCATGAACATGCACACGGCCCTCTCGATAAAGCCCTGCTCGCCGAACATGGCCCATGTGACGATGGTGCGCGGACCGTCCGGCTTGAACGTAAACTCCGCGGTATTCGTCCCCTGCCACGGCTTGACGAAATCGATGCGGATCTTCACGCGCTCGTCGGGCTTGCTCTCGAGCACCGTCATGCTGCCTTCGCCAACCTCCTTGTTGCCCGCCCAGCGGAACACGGCGCCTTCACCGGACGGCGCGCCTTCGAAGGTTGTCTTGGCGTTGGGATCGAGCTTGGCCCAGGGAGACCAAGCCTCCCAGTTGTGGAAGTCGTTGACCTCGGCGAAGACCTGAGCCGGAGGCGCAACCACGATGGCGCTCCTCTCGATACGGAACGTCGACGGCTGCAGCGCCACGTAAATGGAGAACAGCGCCACGATGGCCACGACCACGAGAAAGATCCGTTTCAGCATAGTGTTCCTCACCAATTCGCCAGGGTGCCGGATGACATATCATTGTGTCACACGCCGGACTACCCTGCCGCCCTCTTGACAGATTTGCCCAGGAGACGCTTGCGTAGGCCCGAGCCTGAGGCAGGCGCGGGAATTATCGCGTCCGGGCCCTGTGCCACGGCATCGCAACGGGAGAACAACGAATGCGCACCAAAACAACGACACTCTCGCTCGCCGTATCGGCCCTCGTCGTGTCGTCTCTCGCCGCCCTGGCCGAAGGCACGGCAGCGCCGGCATACGTCGGCACCTGGGCCTCCGACCTCGCACAATGCAAGGTGGGACAGGACCGCCAGGAAGCGCCGCTCGTGCTGTCGAAGGACGGCTACGACCAGTACGAGACCCATTGCAAGTTCACCTCCGTCAACGGGCAGGACAACGAGTGGAAGGTGAAATCCGAGTGCACGATCGAAGGCACTGCCGAGCCGTACGAGTTCGCGCTCACGGTCTCCGGCGACACGCTGACCGTCACCGACGACACCGGCTCGCGCGATCTCCTGATCTGCAAATAAAGCCGCCGGCCCTCGCCTCAGACATTCGCGTCACGCCAATCCGCCATTCGTGACGCGGGCCTCCTTTGCGCCACATTTCGACCGTGC
>NZ_CADEFI010000035.1:0-14168 GCF_902826555.1 uncultured Hyphomicrobium sp. | reverse complement strand
CGCGCATCAGAAGGCCTGCCAGTAGAACATTACGAATAGGAAGGCGCGCGACGGAAATCCGCGCGCGCCCCGTTTCTCCTTGCAAGACGGCGCACAGGATCCCCCTCCGGAGATGGGCCAGAAAAGCCCCGCGCTGATCGAGCAAGGAGACCGAGTACATGACACCAAAGGGCAAATACATTATCGCGGGTCTCGCCGCTGCAACGGTGGGCCTTGTGGCCGCCGGCGCCATGGCCGAGCGCGGACACTACTGGCAGGGCCACAACAAGGGCCGCCACTTCGGCCACGGCGCTGGCATGGGCCCGCTGGGGCTTTCTTTCGGCGGCCCCAACTATCGCATCTGCCGTGACCAGTCGGGCGAGATGACCGACCACGCTCTGGTGCGCATCGAGCATCGCGTGAAGCCGACCGAGGAGCAGAAGGCCGCCTTCGAGGAATTCAAGACCGCCACCCGCTCCGCAGCCGACAAGATGCGTGAAGCCTGCCCCAAAGAGCCGGAGAAGGCCGACAACGGCGAGCGTCCGAAGCGCACCGCGATCGAGCGCCTCGCCCTGACGCAGACCGGTCTTGAGGCTTCTCTTGAGGCGCTGAAGCAGTTCCGCCCGGCGGCCGAGAAGTTCTACGCCACGTTGTCCGACGATCAGAAGGCCAAGCTCGACCGCAGCGGACGCGGCGGCAAAGGCAAAGGGCACTGGCGTCGTGACCGGGATCGGGGCGGCCCCGAGCGTGGACCGGAGCCTGAAGGCCCCGCCGCCGCCCCCGACGATAAGGGCTGATGGACGACACCTGACCGCTCCGGGCATCCCCCGGCCCCGCGGCGGAATCGAGGATTGATCATAGGCCCGGGAGGCGCAGGGTTGCCATTAACTCTGCGCCTTCTTCTTTGTGAGGAGAAAACGGCGGCCGAAGCCTTGATAAGTCCGCAAACCTGCACCATCGTATCGGCATAGAAGCAACGATCAGGTGGTGAGGTGGCAATGCTCCGGCGCGTTGCACTTTCGGTGTTTTTTCTGGCCGTGCTAGGCGTGGCCGCCATTTTCGCGGCGGGTCACCTCGGCATCGAGTTCCCGTGGAGCATCACCTCCGCGAAGCATGAGACCGCGTCAAAAGATCGTGAGCAGTCCCCATCCGCAGACGCGTCCAAGACGGCCGAAAAAACGGTTGAGGAAACCACGGCCGCTCTCGGCGACACACCGGCCGCCCAGAGCTACGGCGACGTCTCCATCGACATCTCGCGCATCTCGCCCGAAGGCACGTCCGTCTTCGCCGGACGCGCCGCACCCGACAGCTACGTCACCGTGCTCGAGAACGGAAAGCCGGCCGGGACGGTCAAAGCTGATGCGAACGGCGAATGGAGCCTTTCCACCGAGCACAAATTCGCAAGCACCGATCCGAGCCTGACGTATCAGGTCAGCCAGACGCCGCCGCCGGCACCCGAGCCGCCCAAGACCCAGGTTGCAAAGGCCGAGCCCACGTCGCCCTCCGCCGTCGCCGGCGAGGTCCTGCGCAAGTTCGAGAACTTGGTCGAGCAGGCCAGAGAGGATGCAAAGAAGAGCGAGGACGCCAAAAAGAGTGAGGCCGCGCCCACCGACGCTGCCAAATCGAGCCCTCCGGAAACAGCGCCCGCACCAACGCAAGACGCGACCGCAGCCGCCGGGACGCCGAGCCCAGCCGCAACGCCCGCTCCGCCTCCGCCAGCCCAGACTGCAGATGCCGCGCCGACCGTCACCGTCCAGGACACGCCCCCCACGCCGTCGGCGTCCGCCGGCGTGAAGACCGATGTCATCCCGGTGCCGCTCATGTTCGTCTACAATCAGGCCATACTCACCCCGGACGGTGAGCGCGCGGCGGCCTTGCTGCTCGAGTATCTGACGCTGAAGCACCTGTCGCAGGTCGAGCTCACCGGCCACGCCGACGAGCGCGGCACCGACAACTACAATCTCGACCTCTCGCGCGAGCGGCTCGAAACCGTGTCGCGGCTGTTGAAAGACGGTGGCTATACCGGCGATTTGAAGCTGACGCCGAAGGGCAAGCGAGAGCCCTATATGGGTGTCGACCGCGCAGCCTATTCCGGCGAGGCACTTTTCCAGCTCGACCGCCGCGTGGAGCTGCGTGTCACCCGCTGACGTGCAAAAGCCTCTCGCGATCCCGCAACGAAAAAGGCCCCGATTTGCACCGGGGCCAGACAACGCGCGGGGGGAGGAGGAAAGCTTGAGTCGGGAATTTTACTGACAGGTCTGCAGAAGCTCCCAGACCCGTTTGCACTGGCCGGCCTTGTTGCAGACGTTCTTCGGCGTCTTGACATAAGAGCAATGATAGGCGCCCGAAAAACCCTCGTAGCCGTTCATCGGCCGGTCGAACTGGTAGCTTTGCGCATAGAAGTCCTTGCCCTTGGCATGAGCCGCGCCCCCCGCGACGAGCGGAGCGAAAGCAGCGGCGATGGCGAGAGCAACGAAACCGGTGGTGCGAAGCGTGGTCATTGAAGCCTCCTAGTCGCCCGTCGATCGCAGGCGATGTAATCCGATGACGCCAACTTACGTCGCATCCGTCATTGCAGCTGTTCCTGGCGTGACAACGCGCATCTTTTCTGGAAAACCTCGAACCACCGCCGTCGTCGCCGAGGAACGCGCATGGAACAGACCCGATCTCCGATCCGCGACCTCGAACCGGGCCTCGAAGGCCGCGCGACCGTCGTCGTCACCGAGGAGCAGACGGCCCCCGCCGTAGGCAGCGGCACGATTACGGTCTACGCGACCCCGTCCATGGTCGCCCTCATGGAGCAAGCCGCCGTCGATTGCGTGGAGCACCGTCTCGCCCCCGGCGAAGCAACCCTGGGCGTGCATCTCGACGTGAGTCACACCGCAGCCACCCCGCCGGGTGTCGCCGTCGAGGCAACCGCCACGCTGACGGCGATCGACGGACGCAAGCTCGTCTTCTCCATCGTCGCGCGGGATGCCGTGGAGCCGATCGGTAAGGCAACGCACACCCGCATCGTCGTCGATGCAGAGCGCTTCAAGGCCAAGCTCGCAGCCAAATCGCCCTGACGTGCGGGCGCCCCCATTTGCCCGTTGCCCACCGCGCGCCCTCAGGCTTTTCCCCATGTGGAGCTGAAGGCCTCCCCGACGCCACCATTTGCTGCTAAGAAGGGCGCCGAAAAACTGGGGAGGACATGATGCGCTCAATGCTGTCGCTGCTGCTCGTTATGCTGGCCACCACCGCGGTGACCGCCGGCGAATCGCAAAAGGCGCCCGCTGCAGCCGGCGGCGCGTCGAAAGCCGCCGAGGCCGCGCCCGAGACCTCCGCGCTGCCCGAGCCCCCCAAAACCGCATGCACCAACCCCGACGCACTCGGCGTTGCCCGCACCGTCGAGATCGACACCACGGGCGGCCCTGGCTTCGGTATGGAGCATTACAAGGCCTATGACTTCCTGCAGCCGAAAGAGGTCGTGATCACCTTCGACGACGGCCCGCAGGTCAACACCACCAAGGCCATCCTCGACGCGCTCGATGCGCAATGCACGAAGGCGATCTTCTTCACGCTCGGCAAGATGGCGATCGGCCTTCCCGAGATCATTCGCGATGTCGCCCACCGCGGCCACACCATCGGCACCCACACCTGGTCGCATCAGGATCTGCGCAAGAAGTCTGATCAGGAGGCCAAGGACGAGATCGAGAAGGGCATCAGCGGCGTGCGCCGTGCCGTCGGCGGCCCGATCTCTCCCTTCTTCCGCTATCCGTATCTGCGCGATTCCCAGGCCACGCTGGCCCATCTCGCCAGCCGCAACATCGCCATGTTCTCGACCGACGTCGATAGCTTCGACTTCAAGCGCCAGACCGCGGAGAAGCTGGTCGAAAACATCATGAAGAAGCTCGACAAGAACGGCAAAGGCATCATCCTGATGCACGACATCCAGCCCCACACCGCGAAGGCTATGCCCGCCTTGCTGGCGGCGTTGAAGGCCGGCGGCTACAAGGTGGTGCAGATGAAGGCCAAGGGCGACCTCAAGACGCTGGCCGAATACGACACGTTGATCGAGAAGGACGTGAAGGGCCTGCCGGCCGCGGGCAGCGAGCGCCCGCTCTCCAGCGTCGTGCGCACCGTCCCCTGAAAAGCACCGGGGTCCAGCGGGCCCCGGTGAAGATGAGCCCCCTCGCCTGGGCCCCGGGAGACGGCGGACTGCGGCGAAAGAGGGTTCGCCCAAAAAAGAGGTGCCGGCGCCTGACCTTCCTCGATAAACTCCCTAAAAACGCCCCAAGTGGGCGAGAAGAGAGTTGTCGATGACCATGAGACGGATAGTTCGCCTGGCCGGGTTCGGCCTCGCGCTGGCGTTTGCGCTGGCGCCAGTGCGCGTTTTGGCCGACACGTGCACCGCCGACAGCTTCGGCGACGCCGTCGATGCATCGGCTGCGGAGTTGCGTGCGTTCAGCGCCGAGACCCAGCCCAAGCTCAAGGACAAGCTGACAGCCCTCCGCGACCACAAGAAATGGACCGACCCCGACTACGAGACCAAGGGCCTCAAGCTGGTCCATGACGCCAAGCTCGACGCGTTCGACGCCGAGGCGGGCGAGCTCCTGAGCAAGATCGATACCCTCGGCAGCCCCGAAAGCAGCGAGAGTGACGGCGCGACGGACTGCGCCAATCTTGACGAGCTCAAGACGGCCTCGAGCAAGCTGATGTCGGTGATGCGCGCCAAGTCGGCGTATCTGATCGCCAAGATCGACCGCGAGCTCGGAAAGACCGAAGCCGCCGTGACAACCGAGGTCGCGAAGGTCGAGACAGCTCCGCAACCGGCAGCACCTGCCACGGCGCCGGCTCCTCAGCAATCCGAGTCTCCGGCCGCGAAAGCCCCCGAGCCGATGCCGGATCTTTCCCCGATCCGCAGGGATCCTCCGAAGACCGAGACCGCGAAGACGGCTCCGCCCCCTGCGCCTCAGGCGGAAACTCAAGCGCCTCACGCCGCAGCGCCCGCATCGCCAGCGCCTTCATCGGAGCCGCAGCCGTCGTCTCCCAAGCCGCCCGTGGAGACCGAACGCGCCTCGAGCTGGAGCACCACAACCGCAGAGGCCGTAATCCCGCCGCAGCCGGAACCCAACTACGACGTTTCCCCCCCTGGCACTCCCTACGAGCTGCCTCCCCCGCCGCCCGGCGAAGGTGAGGAAGACGCTTCCACGTTCGACGCCGGTGGCGGGGGCTACACCATCGACGAAATACGTGAAGCCACGCGCGGCTTCTTCGGCACCGTCTCGACCTCGCTCGCGAGCGTGATCGAGCATGCCTTCCGCAAGGGCGGACGCCCCACGGCCTACGTGCTCGGCAACGAAGGCGGCGGCGCATTCCTCGCCGGCCTGCGCTACGGCGAGGGGACTCTCTACCTGCGCAACGGCGGCAGCCAGAAGGTCTATTGGCACGGACCGTCGATCGGCTACGACGTCGGCGCCGAAGGCTCGCGCACGCTGTTCCTGATCTACGAACTCCACGAGCCGAACAGCCTGTTCCGGCGCTTCACCGGCGTTGACGGCTCGGCTTATCTCGTGGGCGGCGTGGGCATGACCCTGCTCAAGGGCGGTGCCGTCACGATGGCGCCGATCCGGTCAGGGTTGGGGCTGAGACTTGGCGCCAGCATCGGCTACGTGCGTTTCTCCTCGCGCCCGACCTGGAATCCGTTCTGAACCCTGCGCTCCGATCGTCGCGCCTCCTATCGGGCGCGGCGTGAATCACCGGTATCAAACGCTCAGAACCCATAGCCGTAAGGAGACGCGGTGTAGAGCCCGCGCGGCGGCCGCCGAGGGGCACCGCCGTACGACCGCCGTGTACGCGCGTATCCATAGTTGGAGACAGGCCCGCGCTGCGCATAGGACGACGGCGGCAGGTAGCGGAAAGCCGGAGCGCCCCGCCGTATCCGGTCCGGGGCCTCGCGCCGGTCGACCGGTGCCCCATAGGCCACCTGCTCCCCACCCGAATGATCGGGCCTCCCGTGCACGACGATCTGCGTGCGCTCCTTGCCGTGCTTGTTGACCAGCTTGAACAACGTCGAGGCGTTCCGCGGTGCCAGACGCACGCAGCCATGAGAGGCCGGCCGGCCTAAGGCTCGTGTCGCATAGGTGGCGTGGATCGCAACGCCTTGATGGAAGAAGATCGCGTGCGGCATCGGCGCATAATCATACTGGCGCGAGTACCACATCTTGGCCATCCACGTCGGCTGGAACGTGCCGGTCGGCGTGCGGTAGCCGTAGCGCGCCGACGAGATCGGCCACGTGTGAACCGACATGCCGTCCTCGGAGACCGTCATCACCTGACGCGTCAGATCGATATTGATGGCGAGTGTCGGTTCCGGCGGCGGAGTGGTCTGCGCCGTTTCGCTAGCCGGCGCACCCGGTGCCGGCTCACTTGCCGGTGCAGCGGTCGTTTCGCTCTTGGACGCAGCCTCGGTCGCGGCTGACGCGGGCGCCGGCGCGGTGGCAGCGGTCGCAGGCGGTGATGCGGCCACAGGCGCGGCGGACCGTTGCTCGACAGCCTGCGGTGTCACCTTGAGCTCGGGCGGCGCCGGTTCGGAAGCCTCTGGAGCCTTGTTGATGACGGTGACGGTCGGAACGCCGTTCTGCGCAGTATCCGGCCTGGCAGCGCTCTGCGCTGCGGCCTCGCCGGCAAAAGCAGCAGCCAGCACCAGTATGGCGGAAGAAACTCTGGCCCTCATCAGAGGCACTCCATCAAAACTCGGCAAATCGAGGACCGCTAATGCGTGATCGTGATGCGCGTGCGCTGAGCCCCATGCGACCGCACGAGAGAATAGAACGTTGCCGCGTGCGAGGGTGCGAGACGAACGCAGCCGTGCGAGGCTGGCCGCCCCAGCCGATCGACCTCGCTGGTGGCATGGATGGCGTAGCCGCCGCTGTAGAACACGGCGTAGTGCATTGGCGCATAGTTGTATTTCGTAGAGTACCAGCGCCGCTCAAGGCGCTTCGGGCGGAAGCTTCCGGACGGCGTCGCATAACGCCCGCGGCCCGTGGAGACCGGCCAGCTGTAATAGTGGGTGCCGTGGACGTAGACATCCATCGTCTGCCCACTCTTGCTGATACGGGCGACGACCTCGGCGGATGCGGCTTGAGGCACGAGGGCCGACGCGACCGCAAGCGCGATCGCGAGAAAAACGGGACGCATATCTCTCCTACTCCGAACGAACGAGAGCGCGGGCCGCTGGCGCGGCACCAAGCCTGAGAGAAGCACATTTCCGTTAGAAGAGTGTTGACCAAAAGCCCCTAGGGCGACCCTCGGCTCACCAAATGGTTAAGCTCCGCGTCAGTCGGCAGACGATCCCTTGAGCGACGCGAATGCCGACAGCGCGGCTTGACGCGCCTCACCGTGATCGACGATCGGCGCCGGGTAGCTGACGCCGATCTCGACGCCCGCCGCAGCGAGCACATCGCCGCGCGCGAGCCACGGCGCATGGATGGCGGCCGCTGGCAGGGCCGCAAGCTCCGGCACCCAGCGCCGCACGTAGCTGCCGTCCGGATCGAACGTCTCACCCTGCTTGATCGGATTGAAGATGCGGAAATACGGCGCAGCGTCCGCACCCGAGCCCGCCACCCACTGCCAGCTCGCGGCATTGTTGGCGAGGTCGGCATCGACAAGCGTGTCCCAGAACCACGCTTCGCCGTCCTGCCACGGCTGCAGGAGGTCCTTGATCAGGAACGAGGCGACGATCATGCGCACGCGATTGTGCATCCAGCCGGTCGCCCACAGCTCCCGCATGCCGGCGTCGACGATCGGATAACCGGTCATGCCGCGCTGCCAGGCTTTGAGCGCTTTCGCATCCGGGCGCCACGGAAACGCCGCGAACTCCTTGCGGAACGGGTCATCGGGCAGCGTCGGCCAATGATGCAGGAGATGCGCGGAGAACTCGCGCCAGGCGAGCTCTTTGAGAAACGTTTCCGGACCGGCATCGGAATGTGGGACGCGGCCCGCGGCAGACTTGGCGGCGAACCAGCATTGCCGCACGCTGATCTCTCCGAAGGCAAGATGCGGCGAAAGTCGCGACGTACCCGCGCGATCGGGGCGATTGCGCTGCGTCGCATAGTCGGCAAGGCCGTCGTCGAGAAACGCCACAAGCCGCTCGCGCGCCGCGCTCTCTCCCGGTGTCCACGCGTCGCGCAAGCCGCCCGCCCAATCCGGCCGTCGCGGCAGAAGCTTCCAGTCCTGCAATCGTTCGCTCTTGGGCTTCTTTGCCGGCAACGGAATTCGCGGCGGCACATCCAGCGGTCGCGCGATCTCGACGCGGCGCAGCGCGTTCCAGAACGGGGTGAAGACCTTGAACGGGGATCCGGCCTGCGTCTTGAGCCGGTCCGGATCGTGCAGGAGCGCACCGGCAAAGCGTTTGAGGACCACGCCCGACGCGGCAAGACGATCGCGCAGATCGATTTCCAGATCGCCGGCCCACGGCTCATATCCGCGCGTGCAATAGACGCCGGCGGCCTCGCATTCTGCGGCAAGCTCCACGAGCACCTGGCGAGCATCGCCTCGACGCAGCACGAGCGCACCGCCGCGTTCCGCCAGCGATCTGCCAAGCTGCTCGAGGCTGAAGTGGAGCCACCAGCGCGTGGCTGCGCCCGCCCGCCACCGTGCGGGCGACGCATCGTCGAGAACGAAGACGGGGACGACGGGTTGCCCGGTCGCCACCGCGGCCGACAACGCCGCATGATCCGCGAGGCGCAGATCGCGGCGGAACCAGACAATGATCGGCTTTTCCATGGAAGGGGCCCCGCTCAAGCGTCAACTTGAACGTTGAAGCGCGCCCGGCGGATCCCCCGCCGTGCACCCGTCAATTGAAAAGAAGATCGAACAGCGTCTTGGATTTCTTCTTGACGCGCTTCGGAGCGGGCTGCTCGAATCCGCCACCCAATGGTGAATCCCAGGGCGCCCACGCCCCTGTCTGCGTTGTCGTATAGCGCCGCCCACCCACGGCACCGGCCATCGCGTCGCCCGCCCCGGCACGCAGATCGAATTCATCGGTGACGCCGTCGACGCTGGCGACCGTCACCTTGCCGGCGTCCCATGACCATGTCGCGACCTTGGCGCCTTGCTTGTGCGGCTCCACCGCCACCACGACACCGGCCTGGAAGTCCACCACCGCAATCATCTCGATGTCGTCCTTACCGGACTGGCCGGCAAAGAAGCGCAGCGTGCCGATGCCCTGGAACGGAGCTTCCTTGATCTGCCATTCGAGAAGCTTCGGCTGGCCGCTTCCCAACATCTCGAGGGGAACGGACAGGCGCGCATACCGGTCGTCCATCGCAAAAAAGCGCTTTCCTCGAGCAACGACGCGCCACGTATCGACACCGGCGCCCGCGACCTCGCGCTCTTCGGCCTGCTGGGGCGCAGCGCCGAGACGTTGCAGGGACTCGCCGGCAGCGCGATACCCCGGCCGCAGCTCCTGCGCCTTTCGGAGATCGGCGATGGCCTGCTCGGTCTGTCCCTGAGCTTCCTCGATCTCCGCCCTTACCCAATAGACTTCGGGGACGGACGGCGAGAGCTTCTGCGCCACTTCGATATCGCGCAGCGCCACGTCGATTTGTCCGCTGCGCTTGTAGGCGTGAGCGCGATAGGCAAAGGCCAGTCCGGACCTGGGATCGATCTCGATCGCTTTGTTGAGATCCGTGAACGCCTCCTCGTTGACCTCCGCGAGCGCATAGGCAAACCCACGCTCCGCAAAAGCCTCCGCATTGCGCGGGTCGAGCTCGGCCGCCTTCGAGAAGTCCTTGATCGCCGACGCCATGTTGCGCACCGAGAGATACGCACGCCCTCGCAGCAGATAGCTTTCCGCATGATTGGGATCGAAGGCGATGGCGCGTGAAAGATCCTCGATCGCTTCGTCGAAGCTCTCGACCTCGAGCTTGGCCTCCGCCCGGTTGCGGTATCCGGCGGCGAAGCGCGCGTCCGCCCTCACCGCCCGCGAGAAGTCGCGGATCGCCGCCTGCGGCCGGTCGAGCTTGAGGTGCGCAAGGCCGCGGCCGCTCAGCGGCGCCGGGTTGGCCGGCATGAGCTTGACCGACTTCGTATAGTCATCGATCGCATCCTCGGTCTGCCCGAGCCGCATCAGCGCCCCGGCGCGGTTGTTGTAGGCGGCCGCATATCCGGGCGCGAGCACGAGCGAGCGGTCGAAGTCCTTGATCGCCTCCTTGGGGAGCCCGAGCGAAAGCAGGAGATTGCCGCGGTTGTTGTAGACGGCGGCAAACTCCGGAAAGAGTTGCGCCGCGAGATTGAAATCCTCGAACGCCTGCCGTGTCTGGCCGAGCTTGACGTTGGCGACGCCGCGGTCGTTGAGAATGGCCGCCCGCCGGTCGTTGGGAAGCGCCGTGTCCTTGAGCGCTTCCGTGTAATTGTAGACCGCGGCCTGCGCTTCCCCGCGCACGAGTGCCCCGGCTCCCTCCTCAGCGATCTGCGCCGGTTCGGCAGGCGCAGCGGCCATCGGGCCTCCGGCCACGACTGCCGGTGCCAGCGCGGCACACACGGAAACGGCACGAACGATACCCAGAGCGGTCAAAAGCGCCTCTTCGCCACGTCAGGAAAGATCGCCATGGTAGACTGACGTCACCATTGAATCTTCCTCTGAATCTGTGACACCGGTCAATAAACGCCGAATGTGGCCCAGAAACGTTGGAGAAACGTGAGAAGAATTGTTGGGAGAACGTGCCGACGCCACCGATTCGGCACTAGAGAGCCGCACGAAGGACCGATCACATGAACCTGTGGCTGCGCCTCTTGTGGCTGTTTCTCACCGCCCCCTTCCGTCCGCGGCTGGCCGCCCCAACCGACGTTTCCGTACTCACGCTCCGCGTGCTGCCGAACGATCTCGACCTCAGCCTGCACATGAACAACGGACGCTACCTCGCCGTCATGGATCTGGGGCGCCTCGACCTGCTGCTACGCAGCGGCTTGGGGAGCGCCGTATGGCGCAACAGTTGGACGCCCGTGGCCAACGCGGCCATCATCCGCTTCCGCCGCGAGCTGCGCGCCCTCGACCGCTTCCGGCTCGAAACGCGCGTCGTCGCCTGGCAGGAACAGGCTGTGCTGATCGAGCAGAGGTTCGTCTTTGCCGGCGGAGAGCGTGACGGCCAGGTTTCCGCACGCGCGCTGTTCAAGGGCGCCCTCTACGACCGCAAGGCCCGCCGCTACGTTGCGGTCTCCGAGATGATGCAGGAAATCGGCGCCTCGATCGAAAGCCCGCCGCTGCCGGAGGAGTTCGAAACGTTCCTCGCAGCCGACCGCTCCATGCGCGAAGCCGGCCGCGATGCCAACGCCTAGGTCGATGCCGTCAAGCAGGCCGCGCACCTTGCAGCCGCGCGAGCACAGCGGGCAGCCGTTCCGGCAGGTCCTCGGCGATGAGGCCGGGGCCGAAGTTGGCGCCCGCCTCGCCGTGGAGCCAGGCCGCGGCAGCGGCCGCTTGGAAGGCCGGCATACCCTGCGCGAGAAGCCCCGTGATGAACCCGCCGAGCACGTCGCCGGAGCCCGCCGTAGCGAGCCACGGGGGCGCATTGGCGTTGATCGCAGCCGGCCCCTCAGGCGAGGCAATCACTGTGTCGGACCCCTTGAGTAGCACCTCCGCGCCGATCTCCGCCGCGCCGCGACGGGCCCGATCGAGGCGCGTGCCGGGCGCCTCGCCGAACAGGCGCGCGAACTCTCCGTCGTGCGGAGTGAGAACCACCGGCCGGCCACGCCGCTGCGCGATCGCCGAACGCAGTCGTAGAAACTCGTCGCCGGCGAATGACGTCAGCGCATCGGCGTCGAGCACGACCGCCGCGTCCGACCGCAACGCCGCCTCGACGAGCCGCCGCATCGCTTCCCCGACACCGCCGCCCGGTCCGATCAGCACCGCGTTTTTCCGTGTGTCCGAAAGCAGCTCCGTGAGCCCTTCCGGCCCCTCGAAGGGCTTCAGCATGATAGCCGTCAGGTGCCGGGCGTTGACCTCGACCGCATCGAGCGGGCTAGCGACCGTCACCAGCCCTGCCCCCACGCGCAGCGCTCCACGGGCCGCGAGACGCGCCGCGCCCGTCGCCTCGGGAGGCCCCGACACCACCACGGCGTGCCCCCGCGCATACTTGTGTCCATCCGCCGACGGCCACGGAAACAGCGCACGCCATAGGGCTGGTTTGTTGGCGAATGTCTTGATCCCGAGCCCCGCCAATACGGAAGGCGGGATGCCGATGTCGGCCACGCGCACCGTTCCACAGAGCGCTCGCCCCGGATAGAGCAGGTGCCCCGGCTTCAGCCGGAAGAACGTCACGGTCTCGGTGGCCCGCAGCACCGGCCCCAGCGGCGCGCCGGTCGCCCCATCGAGGCCGCTCGGCACGTCGATGGCAAGCACAGGTGTTCCATGATCCATAACGGCGGCGACCACCTCCGCGGCAACGCCGTCGATCGGCCGCGTAAGGCCGGCGCCGTAAAGACCATCGATGACGAGGTGCAGGCTTTCGAGCTGAAACGGATCGAGCGGACGGATTGGGCCGTCGAAGCGGCGCGCCATCTCGGCGGCATCGCCCTTGAGCGCCGCTTTCGTGCCCGCGAGAAACAAACGCACGTCGTAGCTCGCACGCTTGAGCAGGCGCGCGGCAACGAACGCATCGCCACCGTTGTTGCCCGGCCCGGCAAGAACCGCCACCCGCGCGCCAGGCTTCACGAGGCGCCGCGCCGCATCCGCAACGGCACGCCCAGCCGCTTCCATGAGGGCGAGGCTTTCGCTGCCGTGCTCCACCGCGAGCCGATCGGCACGCCCCATCTCCGCAGGCGTCAGAAGCTCGAGCCCCCCGTCCGTCCAGATCGTCTCGTTCTGCAAGTGCGTCTCCCAGTTCCGGCTCAGGCCCGTATTGAGTGTATGAGGACTTGCGCCACCCATCGAACAGTGGATTTTGATCCGTCCACCCACGGCGCAAATAGCGAGCACAAATTCTGGACAGAAAGCCTATTTTTTAGGCTATCAAAGGGCGCTCCCCTGCCTATCTACGAGGCAAATATTTACTAACGCACTGACCTGCAAGGTATAACTAAAAGGCAAATGAGTTGGCATATCCCGTGCTACCCGATCGCCGCTCCGCGGCATCAGGCTGGCGACCGGGGTTACTGGAGGACAAAGGGCGCATGAAAAAAATCGAAGCAATTATCAAGCCCTTCAAGCTCGACGAGGTCAAAGAAGCTCTCCAGGACATCGGCCTGCAGGGCATCACGGTCATCGAGGCGAAGGGTTTCGGCCGCCAGAAAGGTCACACGGAGCTGTACCGTGGCGCAGAATATGTGGTGGACTTCTTGCCCAAGGTGAAGATCGAAGTCGTTCTCGGCGACGAGATGCTCGAAAAAGCAGTTGAAGCGATCCAGAAGGCCGCTAAGACGGGCCGGATCGGTGACGGCAAGATCTTCATCTCGACGATCGAGGAGGCGATCCGCATCCGCACAGGCGAGACTGGCGCGGAAGCCATCTGATCCCCGCTCGTCATCGACGCAGGGTCTGAAAAATTCGAAAACAAAGGGGAGTGTCTATGACAACGGTCAGTGACGTGCTGAAGCTGGTCAAGGATAAGGACGTAAAGTTCGTCGACCTGCGCTTCACCGACACCAAGGGCAAGATGCAGCACGTCACCGCCGACGTGAGCACCGTGGATGAGGCCATGTTCGAGGGCTATGCCTTCGACGGTTCCTCGATCGCCGGCTGGAAGGGCATCGAGTCGTCCGACATGTTTCTGAAGCCGGATCCGAATTCGGCCCACATCGACCCCTTCTTCGCCCAGACGACGCTCGCCATCTTCTGCGACGTCATCGAGCCGCTGACCGGCCAGCCCTATGAGCGCGATCCGCGTTCGATCGCCAAGAAGGCCGAGGCCTACATGGCATCCCTTGGCATCGGCGATAAAGTCTACTTCGGCCCGGAAGCCGAGTTCTTCATCTTCGACGACGTGAAGTACACCACCGACATGTACAACGTCGGCTACAAGGTCGACAGCTCCGAGCTGCCCACGAACTCGGGCACCGAGTACGAGATGGGCAACCTGGCCCATCGTCCGAAGGTCAAGGGCGGCTACTTCCCCGTCCCGCCGATCGACTCCTGCCAGGACATCCGCTCCGAGATGCTCTCCGTGATGTCGGAGATGGGCGTCGCGGTCGAGAAGCACCACCACGAGGTCGCC
>NZ_CADEFI010000034.1 GCF_902826555.1 uncultured Hyphomicrobium sp. | reverse complement strand
TAGCTCTTTCGCGTCGCCGTCCTAGAGGTTCGCGAAGTCAGCCAGAGTATGAACTACCAGCGGAATGAATTGCATGCCGCCGCCGTGACCGGCGTCGTCCAGAATATGGAGCTTGCTGGTCGTCCATCGCTTATGAAGTTGCCAGGCGGTGACCAGAGGACCGCTGACATCGAAGCGGCCGTGAATCAGCACGCCGGGGATGCCATTCAGCTTCGAGGCGTCGCGGATCAACTGACCATCCTCAAGAAATGCGGCATGACGCCAATAGTGCGTGACCAGCCTTGCAAATCTCAGCCGAAACCCCGGATCCTCGAACAGAGGATTCGGCCTGTGACCTGGAGTGAGCGAGACGTGGGCGGCCTCCCATGCGCACCATGCTTCGGCTGCTCGAGCGCGAACGGCTTCGTCGCCATCCGCGAGCATGGTCGCGTAAGCAGCGACAAGTCGCACCCCCCGCAGCTCTTGGGGGACAGTTTCGACAAAGCGATCCCATTCTTGGGGGAAAAGTCGTCCTACATCCTCGGTGATCCATTGCACCTCCCGCCGGGATGTCGTGGTCACAAATCCGAGCACCATAGCCTTTACCCTCTGCCGATGGGCGTGAGCGTAGGCTAGGGCGAGCGTGGTTCCCCACGACAGCGCGAGGATGACCCAGCTTTCGATGCCGAGCATCTCCCGAAGCCTCTCGATATCGGCAACAAGATGGTGCGTAGTATTGTTTGCGAGATTCGAACTCGGCTGGCTCGCGAGCGGAACGCTGCGGCCGCAGCCCCGCTGATCGAACAAGACTGCCCGGAAGATGGCCGGATCGAAGAACCTGCGCTGACCTGTGGAGCATCCCGTGCCTGGACCGCCGTGCAGTAACAACGCTGGCTTCCCGTTGGGATTGCCGCAGCACTCCCAATAGATCTGATGGCCATCTCGCGAGTCGAGCATCCCCGTCGTGTAGGGTTCGATAGCTGGAAATTGAGCCATTGCTTTCCTTCTTTTGATAGGGCCGATGGGCGCCGGCAAGAGCACGCAGGGAAAGCTGCTCGCAGAGGCGCTTGGTCTACCACAATGCTCGATGGATGACGTCCGATGGGCGTACTATCGGGAGATCGGGTTCGATGCCGGCGAGCAGCGGAAAATTGCTCGACAAGAAGGTATTCAGGGCGTTTATCGCTATTGGAAACCATTCGAGGTGCACGCTGTAGAGCGCTTGCTCGCCGAGCATCGAGACTGCGTCATCGATTTCGTCGCCCGACCTGCAAGTGTCGATTCAAATCCTGCGCAGCAGGATGAGCGGCCCTCCAGAGTCCCTCGACCTCAATATGCATTTCGTCCTCCATCGCTCCAATTGCGACTTAGCAAAGGTCGTGATCTATACGGAAGGCAAGACTCCAGAAGAGACCCGTGATGCCATTCTCGCGACTCTCTGCGCGCGGGCGTAATCCGATTTCTCAAGCCCGCTGTATGACGCAACGACCACCGACATCAACGAACAGCTTCCACATGAAGACGACGAAGACCGCTGCATCGAAGGACGCAAAAGAAGACACCCCCTCCCAACGCGTCGACGCCCGCATCGCGGCACTCGGCGATTGGCGCGGCGAGATGCTCGCGCGCGTCCGCGCGCTCATCAAGGCAGCCGACCCCGGCGTGGTCGAGGACGTGAAATGGAGAAAGCCGTCGAATGCCATGTCGGGTGTTCCGGTATGGGAGCACGCCGGCACCCTCTACACCGGCGAGACCTACAAGGACAAGGTGAAGCTGACCTTCGCCCATGGCGCCGCGCTCGACGACCCGAAAGGCCTCTTCAACGCCAGCCTCGACGGCAAGGTGAGGCGCGCCATCGATCTCCGCGACGGCGATAAGCTCGACGAAAAGGCGCTGAAGGCACTCGTTCGCGCCGCCGTGGCATTCAATATCTCGAAGACCGCTGCCGCGCGCCCCGCCCCCTCGCGGAAAAAACGCAAAAGCGCGTGAGCCGCTTCCCAAAACGATCGAGGGGCTCGTGACGAAACTGGCTTTCGTCACGAGCCCCTCGATATACGCCGCCGTCCGCAGAGCTCAATACCGCCGGATGAGCCCGACGAGCCGGCCCTGGATGTCCACCTGGTCGGGCCCGAAGATGCGCGTCTTGAACTCGGGGTTCGCCGCCTCGAGCGCGATGGTCGAGCCCTTCTTGCGCAAACGCTTCAGGGTCGCCTCTTCCTGCTCCACCAGCGCCACGACGATGTCGCCGTTCTCGGCCGTGTCGCAGCGGCGGATGATGACCGTATCGCCGTCGTGGATGCCGGCCTCGATCATCGAGTCGCCCTTCACTTCCAGCGCGAAGTGCTCGCCGTTGGTGAGCAGATCCGGCGGACAGGCGATGTCGTGCGTGTGGTGCTGGATCGCCGAGATCGGCACGCCGGCGGCGATGCGGCCCATGACCGGCACCGAAACCGTGCGGCTGTCGAGCATGTGCGAGGGAGGCGTTGCGATATTGCGCGCCTTGGCGCCCTCGATGACGCTCGGCTGAAATCCGATTCGCCTTGGCTCGGCGGATTGCGACGCCGATGCCGCGCTCACCGCCACGCTCGATGTCTCGGGGAGCTTCAGAACCTCGATGGCGCGCGCCCGGTGCGGCAGGCGGCGGATGAAGCCGCGCTCGACCAGCGCCGTGATGAGCCTGTGGATTCCGGATTTGCTCTTGAGATCGAGCGCATCCTTCATCTCGTCGAACGAGGGCGGAACGCCGTCGGCCTGCATGCGATCATGGATGAAGAGCAACAGCTCTTTCTGCTTCGAAGTCAGCATTGTGCCTCCCGTCAAAGGCCCGATACGCATGAGGCCGAGAGTTGGAATTGACGCGGCCGCGAAACACGCCGAGCGTTGAACACAGCGTGCGGACCTTCAGCGACCCGATGATGCTGCAACCGGGTGCATCGCAAGACTCACCTAAACAAATCGTGAATGTACCCTAATCGTTCCTGCAAGGTTCCGCAAGGCCCTCCGGGCGCATGGTCGTGTCTCAGTTTGAAATCAAACTGACACGACCGGGTGCTGGGGGTGCTGTCCGAGGACAGCACCGCCCTCCACGCGCCACGCGCTTGCGAGCCGGCGAACGTGATGTTTTGGCTGGACGGCCGGCGAGCACCGCTCCCGGGAACTTTTCTCGCGCATCGCCTCGAAAAATTTACCGTACCGCTCCAACGCCGGACTATCCGTTATCGGACGGACTATAGTCGCGACGTTACGATCTCTGGGTCACAGATCGAGGGTGGGACAATGAAAACCGTAGCAGGTTGGCGGATCCAAGTGACGCCGCAGTGCACCTATGCCGATCTCTCGACATTCATCTTCATGGATGTCGAGATCGCGGATGAGGCGAGCGCCATTGCCTTTGCGCGCAACCGTCCCGACGCCATCCCCGGCGAGCGCGTTTACTCGGTGCGTTCGCTGAGCGCGGAGGAGCTGCACAGGCCCGCCGTCACCGGTCTCTGACGCCGAAGCGCAGCGCTACTGCGCGAAATAGGCCGGTCCGACCGCGCCCGACCACTCGAACGCGCGCTTCGCTTTGGCAAGGCCGACCTGGCGCACTGCCATGGCGGGCTTGCGCTGCGGAGTACTTCTGATCGGCCGCGCCTTTCGCACCGGGCGGCCCGGACCACCCGTCGCATCCACCGAGAAAAGAGCAGGTTGATAACCGCGATCGTAGAGCCACCCGTTCTCCAGCCAGCCGAGCTGCCGTCCGTCGTAGGCATAGACCCGCTGGTCTTCCGTCAAGTATGCGATCGGCTTGCCGTCCCAGAGAAAAAGGTAGCGTCCGTCGGCGAGGTAGCAAACGACGTCGCCCGTCATCGAGTAGAAATCCAAGGCTCACCCACTCCAAATGCCCGTTACAGGCACCCGTATACCAGGGTGATGGTTAGCGATGGGTCAATCCAGCCGTTCGATCTCGACGCTCGCGCCGGCATCGAGCGCAGGGGTGTCAGGCGCCCGCCAAATCAGGCCGTCCGCCTTCGCCAACGCACTGAGAAGCGACGAATCCTGCGACGCCAGCGGCGTCACGGTCAGCGCGCCCGCCGTATCGCGCCCGAGCGTCGCGCGCATGAGATGCAGCCGCGGCCCGTTGGCTTCCAACGCCGCCGTGAGCGTCGCCGTCTCCGTCACGCGCGCTTCCGCAGGCGCACCGAGCAGCGCCTTGATCAGCGGCACCAGAAACACGCGCCCCGTGACGAGCGCCGAAACCGGATTGCCGGGCAGGCCGAGCACGCGCATGGCGCCGAGACGGCCGAACATCAAAGGCTTCCCGGGCCGCAGCGCGATCTTCCAGAACGCGAGATCGAGCCCCTGGGCTTTCAACGCCGCCCCGACCAGATCGTGATCGCCGACGGAGGCACCACCGATGGTGATGAGAATGTCCGCGCCGCGCGCCTCCCCAATGCGCGCCGCGAGCTCGTCCAGGCGGTCCGGTGCGATGCCGAGCGGCTTTGCAACGCCGCCCGCCTGCGCGACAAGCGCCGCGAGACCGAGCGGATTCGACGAGACGATCTGATCCGGCCCCGGACGCACGCCGGGAGGCACCAGCTCATCGCCGGTTGCCAGGATCGCCACCACCGGCCGCCGCGCGACAGTGACGTCGCCGTAGCCCATGGCCGCTGCCAGCGTCACCGTATGCGCATCGAGCCGCCGCCCGCGCCCGAGCAGCACGTCGCCGGCCGTGAAGTCCACGCCCGCGGCGCGAATGTTGGCGCCTGCCGCCGTCGCATCGATGGCCGTGATGCGCTCGCCGGCACGCGACACGTTCTCCTGGATGACGACGGTGCCCGCGCCGGCCGGCACCGGCGCGCCGGTGAAGATGCGCACCGCCTGTCCGGGCGCCACCGCGCCTTGGAACCCGCGCCCCGCAGCGGACTCGCCGATCACCGTCCATTGCGTGCCGATCGCGGCCGCGCCGTCGCCATGCACCGCATAGCCGTCCATGGCCGAGGCGGCGAACGGCGGCTGCGTAAGACGGGCGGCAAGATCTCGCGTCAGCACCCGCCCGCAGGCGTCCTCGAGCGGCACCACCTCCTCGTCCGGCGGCCCGATGTCGGCCAGCACCTGGGCGAGCGCGTCCGCGACCGGCAGCAGCGCCATGCGCCTAGCCTCCGGACTTCTGCGGCGGGCCCGGCGAGGGGCGCGACGGCGCCACGTAGTCGCCCGAGCGCCCGCCCGACTTCTTGACCAGACGGATACCGCCGATCTCCATGCCGCGGTCGGCAGCCTTCAGCATATCGTAGAGCGTGAGCGCGGCCACGGAGACCGCTGTCAGCGCCTCCATCTCGACGCCCGTCGGCCCAGTGACGCTCACCTCCGCGCGGATATGCAACCCGGGGGGCGTCTCGGAGGGCGCGAACTCGACCGCAGCCTTCGACAGCGCCAGCGGATGACAGAGCGGAATCAGCTCGCTCGTTTTTTTTGCCGCCATGATGCCGGCAATGCGGGCGGCAGCCAGCACGTCGCCCTTGGTCGCGCCGCCCGAGATTACGAGCGCCAGCGTCTCCGCCGTCATGGCAACGAAGCCTTCGGCAACCGCCGTGCGCTGGGTGGCATCCTTAGCGCCCACGTCCACCATGCGTGCCCGCCCGGAGTCGTCGAGATGCGTGAGCTTGCTCATGCGGCCTCCGGTGTGAGCAGCGCTTTCGTCGCGGCCGTTACGTCCGCTTGGCGCATCAGGCTTTCGCCGACCAGAAACGTCGCGACGCCGACCTTCTTCAGCCGCGCGATATCGGCGGGCGTGAAGATGCCGCTCTCGCCGATGACGATACGATCGGCCGGCACGCGCGGCGCCAGATCCTCCGTCGTCGCAAGCGTGGTCTCGAAGGTCTTGAGGTTGCGGTTGTTGATGCCGATCAGGCGACAGGGGAGTCGAAGCGCGCGGTCGAGTTCGGCCGCGTCGTGCACCTCCACGATCGCATCCATGCCCCAGTCCTTGGCGGCCGACGCGAGATCGGCGGCGAGCGCGTCATCCACTTCCGCCATGATGATCAGGATGCAGTCGGCGCCCCACGCGCGCGCTTCGACGACCTGATAGGTGTCGATCATGAAATCCTTGCGTAGCACCGGCAGCGAGACCGCCTCGCGCGCCTTGGTCAGGAATTCCGGAGCACCCTGAAACGAAGGTCCATCAGTCAGGATCGAGAGGCACGCCGCGCCGCCGGCTTCGTAGGCGCGGGCGAGGAGAGGGGGGTTGAAATCGGCACGGATGAGCCCCTTCGACGGCGACGCTTTCTTGATCTCGGCGATCAGCGCTGGCTCACCGGCGCGATGCTTGGCGTCGAGAGCACCTGCGAAGCTCCTCACGCGCGGGGCGCTACGGGCATATTCCGCCAGTACCTGCAGCGGCAACGCCGCCTGCGCCGCAGCAACCTCTTCGCGTTTGTACTTCGTGATCTTGTCGAGAATGTCGGCCATATCGAACTTTACGTTGGGTGAGGAGCGCGTGCTAGCGCCCCGTGTTGCAAGCGTGAACGGTCGTGTTCGCTCATTCGCCCTTGAGATACGCGGTCTCCTTCACCAGCAGATCGCGCCCGATGGTGAGGCAATCGGCATCGATGGTGTTCGGCACCATGTCGATGCCGATGTTGTGACCACCGGTCGAAATGGCCCATTTGTGCTCGATGCAACTCTTGATCATCTGACCCGCATGCTTGGCAGCTGCGGGCCCGTCGAAGCGCGTGGCTTCGACCAGCTCCGCTCGGAAATCCTGGTAGGCCTTTTGCAGGGCCGCGTAGGCATCGGCATGACGCTTGCGAACCTCGCAGACATCGCGAACCGCCTGGTCCATCTGCGGCTTCTCCCACTCGACGACCTCTTCGACGAACACCCGGCACGCGGCCTCGGAGGCGTCGACCTTGCCTTCTTCGTCGTAGCCGACGACGAGGGTCTTCGGCATCGTCGCGTTCTCCGCCGATGCAGGCGCGAGTGAAGCAGATGAGACGAGAAGGGCAATCAGGACAGGAGCAGCGGTGCGGACCATGGGTGAAGCCTCGATACGGAGCAAAGGCGAACGATAGCACAACGCCCGCGCATTGCCGCGCGCCCGGCGCGGCGGTGTGGTTAAGCCGGCGCCTGACTGATGGCGATGAGCGTGTCCAGAGCCGCTGCGGCCCGTCCCGAGCCGATGGACTCTTCCCCCAGCGCCACGCCCTCGATGAGAGACGAGGCGCGACCGGCCACGACAAGCGCCGCCGCCGCATTGAGAAGCACGATGTCGCGATAGGGCCCTTTGGCGCCGCCGAGCAGATCTTTGAGAGCGCGCGCGTTGTGGGCGGCATCGCCGCCCTTGAGCTCCGCCAGCGAGACGCGAGTGAGCCCCGCCTCCTCCGGCGTCACCTCGAACGTCGTGATCTTACCCTGGTCGAGACAGGAGACGATCGATGGCCCCGTGGTCGAAAGCTCGTCGAGCCCGTCGTGGCCGTGCACGACCCACGCCCGTTCCGAGCCCAGCGCGCGCAGCACCTCGGCGATCGGGCTCACCCATTCCGGCGCGAACACGCCGATCACGTGACGGCGCACGTTGGCCGGATTGCAGATCGGGCCGAGCAGGTTGAAAAGCGTGCGCACGCCGAGTTCGGCACGTGCCGCCCCCCAGGCCTTGAAAGCGGGATGGTGCTGCGGCGCCCAAAGAAAGCCGACGCCCGCGTCCTCCACGGCGCGCACGATCAGCGCCGCCGCGCAGTCGAGCTTGACGCCGAGCGCCGAGAGCACGTCCGACGCGCCCGAGAGCGAAGATACGGAGCGGTTGCCGTGCTTCGCCACCTTGAGGCCCGCGCCGGCCGCAACCAGCGCCGCGCCCGTCGAGACATTGAACGTGCCGTGCCCGTCGCCGCCCGTGCCGACGATATCGATGGCCTCCGGGGACACGGAAATGGCGCTCATCTTTTCGCGCATGGCGCGCGCCGCGCCGGCGATCTCATCCACTGTTTCGCCGCGCACGCGCAGGCCCATAAGGAACGCCGCCATCTGCGCCGGCGTCCCGTCGGCCGTCAGCGCATCGACTGCGTCCGCCATTGCTTGTGGAGAGAAGCGCTGTCCCGCGGCGACGGCTTGCAGCACACCCTTGACGCCAACCGCGCTGCTCATCGTGCCCCCGATGCCTCGCCGTTACGCAGCATCGCGCGGACGCGAGGCATTGCGACGCCGCGGGTTCAGGCCCGCGATGTCGAGGAAGTTGGCGAGCAGGGCGTGGCCCTGCTCCGAGGCGATGCTCTCGGGGTGGAATTGCACGCCATGCACCGGATGCGTCTTGTGCATCAGGCCCATGATGATGCCGTCGTCCGTCTCGGCGTTGACCTCGAGACAATCCGGCAGGCTTTTGCGCTCGACGATCAGCGAATGATAGCGCGTCACCTCGATCTTGGGCGGCAGGCCCTCGAACACACCCTTGTCCGTGTGCGTGATCGTGGAGAGCTTGCCGTGCATCGGCTCCGGCGCGCGGATCACCTTCCCACCGTAGGCTTGCCCGATGGATTGGTGGCCGAGGCAGACGCCCAGGATCGGGATCTTGGATCCGGCTTTCGCGATCAGATCAAGGCACACGCCGGCTTCGTTGGGCGTGCACGGGCCGGGCGACAGCACGATCGCCTTCGGCTTCATCTTGATGACCTCTTCGGCCGTCACCTTGTCGTTGCGGATGACCTCGCTCGTGCTGCCGAGCTCGCCCAGAAAATGCACGAGATTGTAGGTGAAGCTGTCGTAGTTATCGATCAGGACGAGCATTTCTGAGCAGGCCTCGGGGGATCCAGGAGACGCCAGCCGGCCCGGCGTCCCAATGCCCTGATGTGGGTGTAGAAACCTGGCGCGCAAGCGTCAAGCGCGGGGCGGGCTGAATTGGCTGAGGAGACCCCGGAAAGGGCTCTCCCCCTGGGCGTCAGAAGCAATTATAAGTGGCCCCATGACCCAGCACGATCCGATCAAGCCGAACTCGCGCGTCGCCATCGGCGCGTTCTCCGCCGCCAACGACGCCCCTATCGTCGTCTTCGCCGGTCCCTGCCAGATGGAAAGCCGCGCGCATGCGTTGGAGATGGCGGGCGCGTTGAAGGAGGTGGCCGGCCGGCTCGGCCTCGGGCTCGTCTACAAGTCATCCTTCGACAAGGCCAACCGCACGTCGCTCTCCGGCAAGCGCGGCATCGGCCTCGACGCGGCCATCGACGTCTTCGCCGAGATCCGCGAGAAGCTCGGCCTCCCCATCGTCACCGACGTGCACGAAAAGGAGCAGTGCGCCGCCGTGGCACCGGTCGCCGACGTGCTGCAGATTCCAGCCTTTCTCTGCCGCCAGACCGATCTTTTGATCGCCGCCGCCAAGACTGGCCGTGTCATCAAGGTCAAGAAGGGGCAGTTTCTGGCCCCTTGGGACATGAAGAACGTGGTGGCCAAGATCGTCGGTTCCGGCAATCCGAACGTGCTCCTGACCGAGCGCGGCACGTCCTTCGGCTACAACACGCTGGTGGTCGACATGCGCAGCTTGCCGCAGATGGCCGAGACCGGCGCGCCGGTGATCTTCGACGCCACCCACGCCGTGCAGCAACCGGGCGGCCTCGGCGGCAGCTCGGGCGGCGACCGTCGCTTCGTGCCGGTGCTCGCGCGCGCCGCTGTGGCTGTGGGTGTCGCGGGGCTCTTCATCGAGACCCACGAGGCGCCCGACATCGCGCCCTCCGACGGGCCCAATATGCTGCCGCTCAAGGATTTCGAGCCGCTGATGCGCGAACTGATGGCGCTCGACGCGCTGACGAAGAGCCGCGCGGCGGTCTAGCCTCGGCTGGACGGCGTTATTTTTGGCGATCCGCACCACCGAACAGAGGCGGCTTGTGCTCGCTCGCCATCAGGCAGATGCAACCGGCGTTCGGGCAGGCAACCGGATGATGGCGCGCATCCTCGTCGAGATCCGCCACATCTCCAGCCAGAAAAGTCCCGAACTCGTCTGAATAGCTTCCGCGGAGCACGAGGGTGAGCTCCCAGCCTACGTGACCGTGCTCGGGAAACGAGCCGCCCGGCGCAACCTTGAGCAGGCGCAAGTCCCCGCAAGCTCCTGGCGACAGAGCAATGGCGTGCGTCCATATCCCGCGCGCCACCGGCTCCCACGTCATCCCGTCCAGGCAAGGTCCGACGCAAGAGACCAGGAACTGGGGAATCTCGCCCGCACTGAGCACGCACGGCTTGCTCGTTTCAACATCGTCCGCTTCCGCAGCTCGAAGCTTCACGACGGGAGGAGGAACAGCAACACTTTCGGGCTCGAGCTTTTCGAACAGCGCCACGCCGATCTTCTGCATGCGACGCACTTCGGCGCGACACTGGGGGCACACGGCAAGATGCGACGCGATGACGGCTGCACAAGCCTCGGGCTGGCTCCCGGCCGAGCAGCACATCAACGTCGAGACATCCGGGTGATGCGTGATCGTCATCGTCATAGCTATCTCAAGTCCTCGAGCGCATCGCGGATCTTCTGGTACGCGAGGCGCATGCGCGATTTCACCGTGCCGAGCGGTAAATCCAGTCGCGTGGCGATCTCGCTGTGCGACAGACCCTCGATAAACGCGAGATTGACCACTTCGGATTGGTCCGGCGGCAATTCAGAGAGCATGGCACGCACCCGCTCGGCGCGTTCGCGCTCCGAAAGGTCCTCTTCGGGCGACGGATCTTCCGACGGGCGTTCGTCATTGTTCTCGGGCAAAGGCTGCCAGACCACCTCCTTGCGCAGGCGGTCGATGCGAAGATTGCGTGCGATCGTGAAGATCCACGTTGTCGCACTGCCCTTTTCATCGGAGTAGAGCGCCGCCTTCCGCCACACAGCGAGCAAGGTTTCCTGCGCAAGCTCCTCCGCGGTGGCGGCGTCGGCCCCCTGCCGCAGCATGTAAGATTTCACGCGCGGCGCATACGCTTCGAAGAGCGCCTTGAAGGCTTCGACGTCGCCATTCGCGGCAACACGTTGCAGGAGATCAGCCATCGTCCTCGGGGCATCGGCAGCAAGGGATCGCCGGGCGCGTCCCTCTTGGAGAACCTTGAGCATACCCGAACCCCGCGGCCAATCCAGCGACGTGCTTAAAAGCGCGTCATCCGCCCCATTTTGGGGACATACGCAGGAAACGGGCCTTTGGATCGGCAAATGCGCGCACGGAGGCCGGAACACTGGACGCGGGCCCTGCCGGCCTGTGAAGATAGGTACCAAACCCCTCCACCGACTCGGTGAACGATGCTGCACGTGACGCTGTCCGAGATCGCTTTGTTGCTCGCTGCGATGGCCATCGCACCACCGTTGGCGCGCCGCTTTGGCATCGGCACCGTGCTGGGCTACCTGCTGGCGGGCATCCTGCTCGGCCCGCACGTTCTGCGCCACGTCTTCACGCCGTACGACGCCCACGAGATTCTTGAGCTTTCCGAGTTCGGCATCGTCTTCCTGCTGTTCCTGATCGGTCTCGAGCTGCGCCCAAAGCGCCTCTGGGCCATGCGCAATGCCATCTTCAATCTCGGCGGCGCTCAGGTGCTTGTGACGGGCCTACTGCTGGCCGCGGCCGCGATCGTCTTCGGGCTCACCTGGAAGCCGGCCCTGTTCGTCGGGCTGGCGCTTGCGCTGTCCTCGACCGCGTTCGCGCTGCAGGTGATGGAGGAGCAGGGCGACCTCGCGGCACGCCACGGCCGCTTGGGCTTCGCCGTGCTGCTGTTCCAGGACCTTGCCGCCATCCCGCTGATCGCACTGGCACCGCTGTTTGCCACCACCGCTGCCGACGTCGTGAGCACCATGGACTTTAAGGCCGCCGTCCGCGGTTTGGCTGTCATCGTCATCGTTGTGCTGATCGGTCACTTCGTGCTCGACAAGCTCCTGCGCCTCGTCGCCCGCACGCAGGTCAAGGAGGCCATGACGGCCGCCGGCCTGCTGACCGTCGTCGGCGTCGCCATGCTGATGCAGATGGCCGGCCTGTCGGCCGCGCTGGGGGCCTTCATCGCCGGTGCGCTTCTGGCCGAAAGTTCCTACCGCCATCAGCTCGAGGCCGATCTGCAACCTTTCCAGGGCTTGCTCCTGGGCCTCTTTTTCACCGCCATCGGCATGTCGATGGATCTCACGATCCTCTTTGCTGATCCGGTGAAGGTGCTGCTGCTCGCAGCCGCCCTTGTGGCGACAAAGACCTTGATCCTCTACGGGCTCGGCCGCCGCTCGGGCCTCGCATCGCGGCCGGCAGTGCGCCTCGGCCTGTCGCTGAGCCAGGGCGGCGAGTTCGCGTTCGTGCTGCTCACGGCCGCCGTCGCCCAGGGTGTGCTGTCCGACCCCATGAGCGATCTCCTCGTCCTCGTGGTTACGCTCTCCATGGCGGCGACGCCCCTGTTGCTCGCCGCCGAGCGGTTCCTGGCAACACGGCGGACCGCGCAAGGCGCGTTGCCCGTCTACGACGACAAGCTCCCATCCAAGGACGAGCACGTCGTCATTGCCGGCTTCGGACGCTACGGCCAGATCGTCGCTCGCATCCTGCGCGGCAAGAAAATCCCCCTTATCGCCCTGGAGATCTCGGCCGAGCAGGTGGATCTCGTGCAGAAATTCGGCTCCAAGGCGTTCTATGGTGACGCCAGCCGACCCGAAATTCTTGAGGCGGCCCAGATTGGCAAGGCGCGCGCCTTCGTTATCGCCATCGACGATATCGAAGCATCCCTGCGTGCGGCGGAGTACGTGCGCACCCGCCATCCGGACGTGCCCGTTTTCGCCCGCGCCCGCAACCGCAACCACGCCCACAAGCTGCTCGATGCCGGCGTCACCAACATTCAGCGCGAGACGTTCCTTTCGGCTCTCGAAACCACGCGCGAGATCCTGGTCGGCCTCGGCCACACCGAGCGCGAGAGCGAGCGCGTGATCGAGACCTTCCGCGAGCACGACGAGCGCCGCCTCATGGAGGACTACGCCCACTACAGCGACATGGAAAAGCTGCAGGCCAAGGCCCGGAGCGACCTCGCCACGCTGGAGCAGCTTTTTGCCGAGGATGCGGCCGAGCAGGCGCGTGAAAAGGACAACAAGCCGCCGAAAGCCGCCAAACCTCCCGCACCCGCTGCGCTGCCCCAGGAGAAGCCGCTGGCTCCGGATGCGCCGGTTGCCGAGCAGACGCCTTGAATTGGCGCGTGCTGCACTGCACATGAGCCCGCGTGTGGATACGTCGCGCGCGCCTTTAGCGCGGTAGACGCGGCCCCATCCCCCCGTTAAATGTGCCCCCAATTCATTTTGCGGGAAGGACCGGGCAGCAATGGGTGAGGCAGCAGAGACGAAATCGGCGCCGGTGGGCACCCGGGACATGGCGAACGCGATCCGCGCCCTCGCCATGGACGCGGTGCAGAAGGCCAACTCCGGCCACCCGGGCATGCCGATGGGCATGGCCGACGTCGCCACCGTGCTGTTCACGGACGTACTGCGCTTCGACCCCAAGGACCCCACCTGGGCGAACCGCGATCGCTTCGTGCTCTCCGCCGGTCACGGCTCCATGCTGCTCTATTCGCTGCTGTACCTCACGGGCTATCCGGACATGGACATCGGCCAGCTGGAAAACTTCCGGCAGCTCGGCTTCCGCACGGCTGGCCACCCCGAGTACGGCCACGCGCCCGGCATCGAGACCACCACCGGCCCCCTCGGGCAGGGCATCGGCAACGCCGTCGGCATGGCGCTCGCCGAGCGTCTGCTCAACGCCCGCTTCGGCGACGATCTGGTGGCCCATCACACCTATTGCCTTGCCGGCGACGGCTGCCTGATGGAGGGCATCAGCCAGGAGGCTATTTCGCTCGCCGGCCATTTGAAGCTCGGCAAGCTGATCGTGCTCTGGGACGACAATTCGATTTCCATCGACGGCCCGACCAGCTTGTCCGTGTCCGACAATCAGGTGGCCCGCTTCGAGGCCTCGGGCTGGAACACCATCCGTGTCGATGGCCACGATCCGAAAGCCATCTCCGCAGCTCTGAAGAAGGCCCGCGGCGACAGCGCCAAACCCTGGCTGATCGCCTGCAAGACGGTGATCGGCTACGGCGCACCGACCAAGGCCGGCAAGTCGTCGACCCATGGCGAGCCGCTCGGCGCCGAGGAGATCAAGGGCACGCGCGAAAAGCTCGGCTGGAGCGCGGCACCTTTTGAAATTCCGTCTCCCGTCCTCGACGCCTGGCGCGCGCTCGGCGCCAAGGGTGCGGCCGAGAACGCCGCCTGGAAAAAGCGTCTAGACAAGGCGCCGGCCGAGGCCAAGGCCGCTTTCGAGACACCGGCCGCCGCTTCGCGCACCAAAACCATCGCCGACGCCATCGCCGCCGCCAAGGCACAGTTCGCCGCCGACACGGCCAAGCGCGCGACCCGCGTCTGGTCGCAGCTGACGCTCGAGCATCTCGTGCCCGCCGTTCCGGAGCTGCTCGGAGGATCGGCCGATCTCACGCCCTCCAACGGCACGCGCACCAAGCATCACAAGGCCATCGAGCCCGGCAATTTCACCGGTGATTACATCCACTACGGCGTGCGCGAGCACGGCATGGCTGCCGCCATGAACGGCATCGCGCTGCATGGCGGCTTCATTCCGTACGGTGCCACGTTCCTCGTTTTCACCGACTACTGCCGCCCCTCGATCCGCCTCTCCGCGCTCATGCATCAGCGCGTCATCTACGTCATGACGCACGATAGCATTGGCCTCGGCGAGGACGGCCCCACGCACCAGCCTATCGAGCACTTGGCCGCGCTGAGAGCCATCCCGAACCTGCTCGTGCTCCGCCCGGCGGACGCGCTGGAGACGGCCGAAGCCTGGGAGATCGCGCTCTCGAACACCGCGCGGCCCACCGTTCTCGCGCTTTCGCGCCAGGCCGTGCCGACCGTGCTCCGCAGCGGAGCCGCAGCGGAGAACGCATCCGCCAAGGGCGGCTATGTGGTGAGCGGCGGCAAGAAGCGCGACGTCACGCTCATCGCCACCGGCTCCGAGGTCGGGCTCGTCGCCGAGGCCGCAGCCGCGCTGGCAAAAGACGGTATCAACGCCGCCGTCGTCTCACTGCCGTCGTTCGAGCTGTTCCGCACCCAGCCGCAATCCTACCGTGAAGAGGTGCTCGGCACCGCGCCGCGCATCGCCGTCGAGGCTGCTGTTGCCCAGGGGTGGCACGAATGGCTGCGTCCGGGCGATCGCTTCATCGGCCTCTCGGACTTCGGCGTCTCGGCGCCCGGCCCGAAGGCGTTCGAGCACTTCGGCCTGACCGCCGCCAAGATCGCCGACGCCGCCCGCGACATCACCAAGAAAGCTTGAGACACAAATGGATCTCGACAAGCTCAAGACGACCGACGGCCTCGACCTCTCAGGCAAGCGCGTGCTCGTGCGCGCCGACCTCAACGTGCCGGCCAAGAATGGCGTCGTCACGGATGCGACGCGTCTCGAGCGGGTCGTGCCGGGACTCAAAAGCCTCGCCAGCCGCGGCGCCCGCGTGATCGTGCTGTCCCACTTCGGCCGCCCCAAGGATGGCCCCGACCGGGAGAACTCGCTGGCTCCGGTGGCCGCCGAGCTCGGCAAGCTCGCCGGGCTGCCGGTCGCGCTCGCGCCGGACTGTGTGGGTGACGCTGCCGGCAGCGCCGTCACCGCGCTCCCCAATGGCGGCATCATCGTGCTTGAAAACACGCGCTTCCACAAAGGTGAGGAGAAGAACGACCCCGAGTTCACGAAGGCGCTCGCAGCGCTGGGCGACATCTTCGTCAACGATGCTTTCTCGGCGGCCCATCGCGCCCATGCCTCGACCGAAGGCCTGGCGCGCCTCCTTCCGGCCTATGCAGGGCCCTTGATGATGGAGGAGATCAACGCGCTGCGTAAGGCGCTCGAGAATCCGAAGCGCCCCGTCGCAGCCGTCGTCGGCGGCGCCAAGGTCTCGACCAAGATCCCGGTTCTCACCAATCTCTCCGCCAAGGTCGACAAGCTGATCATCGGCGGCGGCATGGCCAACACATTCCTCCTCGCTGGCGGCCTCGAGATCGGCCGCTCGCTGGCCGAGCCCGACCTCGTCGAGACGGCGCGCGAGATCATGCACGCGGCCAAGTCCCGCAGCTGCGAGATCGTGCTGCCGCAGGACCTCGTCGTCGCCGAGCGCTTCGAGGCCGGCGCGCCCGCCCGCACCGTGCTGACCACCGACGTCGAGCCGGCCGACATGATCCTCGACGTCGGGCCGAAGGCAGTTGGTCACTATGTCGATGTGCTGTCGCGTTGCGAGACGCTGCTCTGGAACGGCCCCCTCGGCGCCTTCGAGATCGCGCCCTTCGGCGAGGGCACGTTTGCGCTCGCGCGTGCTGCGGCGGAGCGCACCAAAGCCGGAACACTCGTCTCCGTCGCCGGTGGCGGCGATACGGTGGCGGCCCTCAACGCAGCCGGCGTGACCGACGACTTCACTTACGTCTCGAGCGCCGGCGGAGCCTTCCTCGAATGGCTCGAAGGCCGTGAGCTCCCTGGCGTCGCCGCGCTTGCGAAGTAGGGGAGTGAACCTTGTTTGCTGAAGCCCACCTTTATCTCGGCGTCGCGCTCGCGGGTCTGGTGAGCTTCCTGTCCCCATGCGTGTTGCCCCTCGTGCCGCCCTATCTCGGCTACCTCGGAGGTACAACCTTCGAGGAGCTGTCGCACGAGAAGGGGCTCGAGCGGACCGTGTGGCGCCGCGTCGTGCTGGCGTCGATTTTCTTCGTGCTGGGCTTCACCACGGTTTTCATCGCGCTCGGCGCCAGCGCGTCGCTCATCGGGCAATTCATCCAGACCTGGCGCGCCGAGCTGTCCATGGCCGCGGGAGTCGTCATCATTCTCTTCGGCCTGCATTTCCTCGGGCTGCTGCACATTCCATTCCTGGCCACCGACACGCGCTATCATCACGCCAACGAGGGCGCGAGCTTCGCCGGTGCCTACGTGATGGGTCTCGCCTTTGCCTTCGGCTGGACACCCTGCATCGGCCCCATCCTTTCGACCGTGCTGGCGCTGGCCGCCAACGAGGCGAGCCTCGGAGCGGGCGTGCGCCTGCTCGCCGTTTATTCTCTGGGGCTCGGTGTTCCGTTTGTTCTGGCGGCCGTCGCCATCCGCCCGTTCTTGTCTTTCATGCAGCGTTTCCGCCGCCATCTGGGTCTCATGGAGAAGCTCATGGGTGCGCTCCTGGTGCTGACCGGCATCGCCTTCCTCAACGTCTTCGACTGGTTCTCCATCCAGTCGCTCGGACAGTGGCTGATCGAAACCTTCCCCGGGCTCGCCCGCATCGAGGAGCTGATGACCCCCGAGAAGCTGCAGCAGGACCTGCGCAACTTCACGCCCGGAGGCTAGCCCGTGACGGAAGGCAAGCACGGCAGGCCGATCGCGCTCACCATCGCCGGCTCCGACAGCTCGGGCGGTGCCGGCATCCAGGCCGACCTCAAGACGTTCTCGGCGCTGGGTGTCTATGGCGCCACCGTCATCACCGCTATCACGGCGCAGAACACCCAGGGCGTACAGGGCGTGCTGACACTGCCGCCCGACATCATTGCAGCCCAGATGTCATCGGTTGCCTCCGACCTCGCCGTCAGGGCCGTCAAGACCGGCATGCTCGGCGACCGCGCCACCGTCGAGACCGTAGCGGACGGCTTCCATCAGTTTGGTGGCGCCCCACTGGTGGCCGACCCGGTCATGGTGGCGACGAGCGGCGACGTGCTGCTCGCCCCCGACGCCATCGATGCGGTGCGCACGCGCCTGTTCCCCATTGCCACCATCGTCACGCCCAACCTGCGTGAAGCCGCCCGTCTGCTCGATGCGCCGGTGGCCGTGACCGAAGCCGAGATGGAAGCCCAGGGCCGCGCACTCCTGGCACTCGGCGCCAAAGCCGTGTTGATGAAGGGCGGACATGGCGAAGGTCCCGAGGCCATCGACCTCCTCGTGCGCAGGGAAGGATCCGAACGGTTCAGCGCGCCGCGCGTCGCCACCCGCAACACGCATGGCACCGGCTGTACGCTGGCCGCTGCCATCGCCGCCCGTCTCGCCGAAGGTGATGATCTGGCGGCCGCCGTCGGCGCCGCGAAAGCGTACGTCTGGAAGGCCATCGAAGCCGGCCGCACGCTCGGCGTCGGCAAAGGAGACGGTCCCGTCGACCATCTGCACGCCCTACGCAAATCCGAGACAAGATCCTGATATCGAGTGCAGATTCCGATCCCTAAAAATCGGCATCCGGATCGTCGTCAATGTGCATGTGACATCAATGCATCGCCGGATGCCGAATGCGATGCCTCAATGCCGCCACGGTCTTGTCTCGCGCGCTCCCTTCTGCAACTCTCCCCCTCGTGCAGCGCCGACGTCGGGGGGCGATCGAGCAGCGCACAACTAGACTACGACTCTTTGGGGGGAGCCGACCGGCGATCAGGGACGTCGTTCAGCTCAATGAAAACCGGTCCGGGCCATCCGGGCCGGTTTTCTTTGTTTGGAGTGGCCGGCGATCTCGCGCGGCCGGCAGGATCTCCTCGCGCTCGGACAACGCCTCTGCTAAACGCGCCGGCACAACCTGGGCATGACCCGGGGCACAGACGGACCGCGGGGCATGGGGCGAGACAGTCACGACGACGCCGAGGGGAGGGGCATCGGCACCGCCTCCGTCCGCACATCCTATAGCCTCCGTCTTGCGGCGTTCTACGGCGCGCTGTTCACGATCTACGGCGTCCATCTTCCGTATCTGCCCGTCTGGCTCGACGTGCGGGGGCTCTCGGCCGAGGAAATCGCCGTTATCACCGCCGCTCCGTATTTCCTGCGTGTCTTCATCACGCCCACGGTGGCGTTGTGGGGCGACCGTACCGAAACGCATCGCATGCTGATCAACGCGCTCGCGTGGCTTGTCGTGCTCCTTGCGCTCCTGTTCGCTCAGGCCCAGGGCTTCTGGCCGATTTTTCTTCTCGCCGTTCCGTTTGCCATTGCGCTGTCGACCACCGTCCCCCTGACAGAAACCATTGCCGTCGCCGGTGTGCGCGCGCATGGGCTCGACTATGGACGCATGCGCCTCTGGGGCTCGCTCACATTCGTCGCCGCGGGCTTTGTCGGCGGCTGGCTGATCGACCACGTGGGCGCGGGCGCCGTCGTCGGCTGTATCATTGCCGGTGCCTTCGCAACGGCCGTTTGCGCCTGGTTCCTGCCGGAACGCGCCAACACCGTCGCCGCGGCCGATCTTTCAAAAGGCAAATCTCCGGCAGGTCAGGCAGCCGACGCGCCGGTCGTTGCAGACGTTATCCACGAGGTGGAGACGATTCCCGCGGTCGCCATCGAAGGATCGCCATTGCGCCAAGAGCAGGGCCCAGCATCGAGGAGCGGCAATTTCAGCGACGCCCGAAAGCTCATCGTCAATCCGGTGTTCCTCGCTTTCCTCGTAGCGGCTGGCGCCGCACAGGGGAGCCACGGCATGTTCTACGCATTCGGCGCCCTGCAATGGCATGCGCAAGGGGTGTCGAACGCCTGGGTCGGCGCGTTGTGGGCCATCGCCATTGCGGGTGAGGTGGTGCTCTTCGCCTATTCGGGTCGTGTGGTCCGCCGCTGGGGCGCCGAGACGCTATTGCTCGCAGCCACCGCTGCGTCCGTGGCGCGATGGATCATGATGAGCTTTGCGCCGCCGCTCCCTTTGCTGATCCCGCTGCAGACACTGCACACCTTGACCTATGGCGCCTCCCACCTGGGCGCCATGCATTTCATTTCGCGCGCCGTGCCCGAAGGAACGCAAGGCACCGCGCAGGCCCTCTATGCAACCGTGGCGTCGGGACTCGTGATGGGCGCCGCGACGCTGACGTCGGGCTGGATCTGGGCGCGTATCGGCGGCCACGCCTACCTCGCCATGGCCGCACTCGCCGCCGTGGGTCTCGCCGCGGCGCTCTTTATCCGCGCCCGGTGGACCGGCAGTCTTCTCTGGAACGATACGCCCGACCGCGCCTAGGCACTTAGCCCCAGAGCTGCGGAGGAGGCGGATGAAGCAGGCCGCCCTCGAAACGCGCCGGTGGATCTCGGTCGCTGGCCAGCAGCAGAGGGCCGTCGAGATCGGCCCACTGGGCGCCGTGTGCCACCAGAAACGCCGGCGCCACGGCGAGCGACGTCGCCACCATAGAGCCGACCATCACCTGAAGACCGGCATCGAGCGCGGCCTTGCGCAACGCCAGCGCCTCGGTGAGCCCGCCCGTTTTGTCGAGCTTGATGTTGATGGCCGCGTAGCGGTGCACGAGCGCGGCGAGATCGGCCCGCGTATGCACGCTCTCATCCCCGCAGACGGGAACGGAATGCATGAGCCCGTCGAGCATGTCGTCCGCCCCTGCCGGCAGCGGCTGCTCGATCAGCTCGAAACGGCTTTCGTCGGCTGCTCCGAGAAAGGGGCCGACCATGTCCTCGGTCCAGGCCTCGTTGGCATCCGCGACCAGCCGCGCGTCGGGACGCGCCTGCCGTACGGCCGCCATACGCGCCATGTCCCCATCGCCGCCGAGCTTGAGCTTCAGGAGCCTGTGTGCGGCCGCCTCGCGCGCGGCGCGCGCCATCGCCTCGGGCGTGTCGAGGCTCAGCGTGAAGCACGTCTCCACGGCCGTCGCGGGTTTGACCCCCGCAAGCTCGGCCACGGAAACGCCTGACGACTTCGCTTCCAGATCCCACAGCGCACAGTCGAGCGCATTGCGCGCCGCGCCGGCCGGAAGCGCAGTGTTGAGCACTGCGCGGCTCTCGAGCGCGCCCGGGATGCGGATTGCCGCCTCGATCGCCGCCACGACGCTCTCCGGCGTTTCGCCGTAACGGGCATAGGGCGTGCATTCGCCGTGCCCGGACGTCGTCCCGTTGGAAAGCGTGACCGCAACCACGACGGCGTCCGTCTTTGCTCCGCGCGAAATGACGAACGGCACGTTCAGCGGAAAACGCTCGATCGCAACGGCAAGGGTGACGGACATCTGAGAGACCCGGGCGCCGGCTTACGTGATGCGCCCGCTCACGTGAGCAAGGAACAGGTAGACCCGGCCCATGTCGGAGAGCAGGTGCGCATTGACCGCGCGGCCCGAAGGATCGCGTTGCTCGGCATCGCGCCGAATGTTCTCGAAATCCATCAGGTAGTGATTGATCGTGCGCTGCAGGTCCCCATCCGCCCGGTAGCGCATGCTGAGATCGTCGAAGATCGACCGGCCTTCGGGCGTGTAGATGCTGCGCACCATGACGCCGCGCTGCCCTTGGGCGATGCGCTGCCAGAGTGCGGCCGTGGTCGCCGGGTCGAGTGCGCGGGCAATGATGTCGATCTGGCTGTGGAAGGGGATCGGCGCGGGCGCGGACGAGGGGGCAGCGCCGCCACCGTG
Organism: uncultured Hyphomicrobium sp.; assembly: GCF_902826555.1. Classification (GTDB taxonomy): domain Bacteria; phylum Pseudomonadota; class Alphaproteobacteria; order Rhizobiales; family Hyphomicrobiaceae; genus Hyphomicrobium_C. The sequence goes on along the minus strand of NZ_CADEFI010000034.1, from coordinate 15,601 downwards.
GCCCTCATCGTCACGCGAGGCGCGCGCAAGGAGATCGCCGAGCGACCATGTATCCCGGTTGTCGCCCGATGCAGCAGCGCTCGGGCGCGGCAAGGCCGGCTGATAGGCCGGAGGCACGCGCGAAGCCGCGGCAACATAGGAGCCGGTGAGGGTACCCGATCCGCCGCTGCCGCCGTACCCTGCGCCGCTGTAGGGGGACTGCTGCGGCGGAGCCACGTCCCGGCCGGCGATCGACCGCGTGGTGAGGTTCGAGAGCTGCTCGATGGCGCGCAACTGGTCGTGCAACGCACGGCGCATGCTTTCTGCGTTCTCGCGCGTTGCCGTCGGCAGACGGTCCATCTGCTCTTTGAGGCGCGCTTGCTCCGCTGCGATCTCGGCGGCGGCCCGGCTTGCACGCTGGCGTACCTCGTCCGACGTCTCGTCGAACCGGCTCGTGAGCGAGGTGAGCTGCTCATTGACGACGTTGGAGATGTTGGAGAAGCGGTTGCGCAGGTCGTCGATCGTGCGCTCGCCTTCCGCGCCCGCTTCGAGGCGGAACCGTTCGAGATCCGCGAGCGCGCTCCGCTGCGCGGCCTCCGTGCTGTTGCGAAGCTGTTCGGCCGCCGCCCGCGCACGCTGCTCGGCATTCGTCAGCGAGCCTTCCATGGACGACGAGAAACCCTGCACGAAGCGGCCGAATTCGTCGGCCTTGCCGGTCAGCTGCTCCATCGTGTGCGTGAGCTCGGCGTGGCGACCCTGCAGCGTCGACTCGATCTTGAAGTTGGCGTTCTCGAGCGAGCTGGCGGCCCGCAGGATGGCCTGTCCCTGGCCCTCGAAGCGATTGGTGACGGTGTTGACCTGCGACAGCAGATTTTCCGACACGCGCTTCAGCATCTCCGACTGGCCTGCGAGGCCCTCGATGGCCTTGAGCGACTGGCGCGTGATGTTCTCGCTCGTGCGGCGCACGGAGTTGATGCCGTGCATCAGGCTCTCGTCGAGATTGACGGCCTGGCGCGCAATCGTCTCGCTGAAGGTACGGGCGTGGCTGTCGAGGGCGCTGGTGAGGGCACGTGCCTTTTCGGCGACCGCGGAATCGATGTTCATCGTCGAGCGCACGATGGATTCGTCGAACGACTTGAGCCGCTGACCGAAGGCCATGTCGAGCGCCTTGGTCCGCTCGACGAGCTGCATGTCGAGTGCCTGCGCGCGATTGGAGAGCGAGGTGTCGAGCGCGCGCGCGTACTCCTCGAACACGAACTGAAGCTTCTCGGTCCGCTGGCTGAGCGAGGTATCGAGCGTATCGACGTAGCTCGCGATGGCGGACTGCAGCTGGTCGGTTCTGGCACCGAGAGCCGTGGCGAGGCCCGTGGTGTAGCCTTCGAGCATGGTCTGGAGCTGCATCGTCTTGCCGCCGAGGGCGTTCTCCAGCCGGTCGGTGCTCTGCCCGACGGCGGATTCGAGCTGCACCAGGTTCTCGCCGGCACCCTGAATGATACCTGCGAGCTTGATCTGCTGGTTCGACAGCCGGTCGATCAGGGTCGGAATATCGGTGCCGAGCGTTTTCAGCGTCTCCGTGACGCGCTCGCTGGTCGACAGCAGCGACGTGCGCTCGCCCGCGAGCTCCTGGATGAGGCCTTTGATCTTGCGCTCGTTCTCTTCGTAGGACCGTTCGAGCGCTGTGACCTCGTTGTGCACCAACGCCTCGAGTTCGCCCGCGCGGCCCAGCGCCCGCGAGATGGCATCGTTCATGAACGACACCTGCCGGCGCACGGCCTGACCCAACGAAGCGACGGACTGCTCCGCCATGCGGTCGGGCTCGGCCAGCCGGATGGCGACCTCGGTCATGGTCGACGAACGCAAGCGAAGCTCGTCCGATCGCCACGCGAGCAGCGCCAGCGCCCAGAGTACGGCAATGGGCACGATGATCGCCGTCACCGTCAGGAACGTCGACGGCTTTTCGAACAGCGACAGGAACGTCGCCCCCGACGCCAGCTCCGCACGCACGATGATCCACGAGAAGATGAGACAGATGACCGTCCAGCCGACGGTTGCGATCGCCGCGTATTTGAAAGGCGTCGTCGAGGGTTTCTGCTCGAGCGCATAGATGAGGCCGCCGATGGACGGCGCGTCGTCGTTGGCGGCGATCTTGCCGCGCGGTGGGCCGGCCGGACGCCGCCGGGCCATGCGCCGCACCGGCTCCACCTGCGGCTCGTTATTCGCAGGTACCGGTGGGCTGGCGGCTTGCGCCTGCGCGGCCATGTTGGGAAGCGGCGGCGGCAGCCGATGATTGACGGTCGCCGTCGGCGAGCCGAGGTTGACGACCGTGCTTGCCGGCACGGCGAGTGAAAGGGGATCGGCACCGCCGTCGCCTGCGGATTTTGCGGACACCTTGGCAGCGTCGGTGGGCTTCACGGCGTCGGGTTTGGCGGCATCCGGCTTTGCCGCGGCCGGCGGCATCGTCAGGCTAGGCGGTACGGGCGGCGGCAAGGCAGGCCCGACCTTGGACGGAACCACCGGTCCGGCACCGTTAGCTGGCGCCTTCTGAGACGCCGCCGCGCCTGATTTCTGATCTTGAGCCATCCACCCGTCCGTGCCGGAATACGCCGGCTGCCCCTCAACATGCTACTGCAGTACAAGGCTTTTGCTCAAACGGGATTTCTCGCCGTAAGCCGTCCCATCAACGCCCTTTTTTGTCTCGGAGGCGGAAGCCCGCCTGGCCGCATCCCGCCAATGAGCCGAGTAGGCTTCGTTTGGGGCCAAATGAAGTTCGCTCACAACGCCGTTCGTCGCACCGCGCCGGGTCAAAAATTATTGAATCAGTGCCGATTTTATAGTACGTATTAACAGTTACTTAGCGTATTGCGTTCAGAAATCGTTATAGCGAAACGGATCATTTGCCTTCCGTGCCGCTACATCCTAAGGCCGCCGGGACCGGCCATAGGGTAGCTCCAGACCCTCCCGAGACAGGTTCTGAACGCCATGGGCCCCCTGAGAGAGCGCGCGACTGGACTCCGCCATGACGCCCGCAACCGCGGCACCGAGCCGCTTGCCTTGCCGGGCACCGATGCCGAGGCGATCGATCGGGCCCACCTCAGTCGCTATACCCTCGGCAGTCCCACCCTCGAGCGCGAGATCCTGGGCCTGTTCCTGGCCCAGCTTCCGCTTTCGATTGAACAATTGCGCTTTGCCGCGACGGACCGCGAATGGCACGTTGCCGCCCACACCATCAAGGGCTCGGCGCGCGCCGTCGGTGCTTGGCAAGTCGCCCGCCTGGCCCTCGAAGCCGAGCAAAGCGCCGGTCTTGCCGACGAAGAGGAGCGTGATCGCCTCCTGACCGCCCTCGAGGCCGCGTCCGAGGTCGTCCAGACCTACGTCGACGACACCTTCCCCTCCGAGCGCGCCCGGTCCTGAGACACGGGGAGCCTGATCGTATTTCCGGCACAACTCGTCCCGCCACAAAGCTTTTTACCCAAGCTCCACAACCGCCCATGCGCGGCGTCTCGGGATCTTGAATTAAAGGACCGGGGCCATTAATCCTGCCGCCACCATTCTCCGTAGATGACCATGAGCGCCTGGGTCCCGGTGTCCCGAGCGCGATCGAGGTTTCATGAGAAGGAGAAGCCCGAGCATCTTGGAGCCCGCCGTCGATGGTCAAAATCACCTTCATTCAGCCCGACGGCGCGAGCCAGACAGTCGAAGCCGAGCCCGGCCTCACGGTCATGGAAGCGGCCAAGCTCAATGACATCGCGGGCATCGAAGCGGAATGCGGCGGCGCCTGCGCCTGCGCCACCTGCCATGTCTACGTCGAGCCCGCGTGGGTCGAGAAGACCGGCAAGCCCGCCGATATCGAGGAGGATATGCTCGATTTTGCCTTCGACGTGCGCACGGAGAGCCGCCTCTCCTGCCAGATTAAGGTAACGCCGGAGCTCGATGGCCTCACGGTCCGCGTGCCGGCAAAGCAGTTCTGACGCATTTATATTGAATGAGCGCGCGTCGGCAGCGCGCCAGCGAGGAGTTCGACCGATGGCATTGGACGACGCGGCAGAGGTCGTGGAGACCGCCGCAACCGAGATCGATGCAGTCGTGATCGGCGCAGGCCCCGTGGGGCTGTTCGCGGTGTTCGAGCTTGGCCTGGTCGACATCAAGACCGTCGTGATCGACATCCTGGACAAGCCCGGCGGCCAGTGCGCGGAGCTTTACCCCGAGAAACCGATCTATGACATTCCGGCGCTTCCGACCGTCACCGGCCAGGAGCTGACCGACCGCCTGATGGAGCAGATCAAGCCCTTCGGCGCCGAGTTCGTTTTCGGCGAGCGCGTCGACGAGCTCGCGCGCGCCGAGGACGGCCGTTTCCACCTCAAGACCGACGCCGGCCGCGCGCTGATCGCCAAGGTGGTCGTTATTGCCGCCGGTGGTGGCTCCTTCACGCCGAAGCGCCCGCCGCTCGACGGCATCGAGGTCTACGAGGGCAGCTCCGTATTCTACGCCGTGCGGCGCATGGAGGACATGCGCGGCAAGGATATGCTGATCGTCGGCGGCGGCGACTCCGCGCTTGACTGGACCCTGAACCTCGCACCCATCGCCAAGTCGCTCACCTTGCTGCACCGGCGCGACGAGTTCCGCGGCGCGCCCCACTCCGTTGAGAAGATGCGCTCCCTCGTCGCCGAGGGAAAGGTGCGCCTTTTGATCGGCCAGATGACCAAGCTTCACGGCGAGAACGGCAGCCTGGAGGCGGTGACGGTCAAGACCGCGGGCGGAGAAGAGCACGTCACGGTCAACGCCATGCTGCCGTTCTTCGGCCTCACCATGAAGCTCGGGCCGGTTGCGCACTGGGGGCTCAACCTCAATGAAAACCTGATCCTCGTCGACACCGAGAAGTTCGAGACCAGCGAGAAGGGCATCTTCGCGGTCGGCGACATCAACTGGTACCCCGGCAAGCTGAAACTGATCCTCTCGGGCTTCCACGAGGTCGCCCTCATGGCCCAGGCCGCGCACAAGATCGTGCATCCCGACAAGAAGCTGATGTTCCAGTACACGACCTCGTCGTCGAGCCTGCAGAAGAAGCTCGGCGTGAAGTGAGCGCTTCGCCCGCAACGACGAGGCGCCACGCGGCGCGCTGTCAACGCCCCGCGATGGAGCGCTCGTAGATCAGCGCCAGCTTGGCGAAGTCGCGCACCGAAAGCCGCTCCGCCCTGAGCTCGGGAGAGATGCCGGCCGCATCCAGCAATTCCTCCGGATTGGGCACCAGCGTTTTGAGGGAAGCCCGCAGCATCTTGCGTCTCTGGCCGAACGCTGCCGCCGTCACGCGACCGAGTGTCTTGACCGAGCACGCCGGCTGCGGCGCCTCTCGCGGCGTGAAGACGACCACCGCCGAGGACACTTTCGGCGGCGGCGTGAAGGCCTCCGGCTTGAGGGTCAGCGCGATATGCGCCTCGCTGCGCCACTGTGCGATGACCGACAGGCGGCCGTAGTCCTTGGTGCCCGGTTGCGCCACGATGCGCTCCGCCACCTCCTTCTGGAACATCAGCACCATGCGGTCCCACCATGGCGGCCACGGCTCCGTCTCGAGCCAGCCGACCAGCAGTGTCGTCGCGGCGTTGTAGGGAAGGTTGGCCGCGATCACGGCCTTCTGCCCCCCGGCACCGAGCAGCGACCTCCAGTCCGCTTCCAGCGCGTCACCCTCATGCACATCGAGCTGTCCGGGGTATCGCTGCGCGATCTCCGCAAGCGCTGGGAGGCAGCGCGAGTCCCGCTCGACGGCGATCACCCGCGCCGCGCCTTCCATCAGCAGTCCGCGCGTCAGTCCTCCGGGACCGGGCCCCACCTCGACCACCGTACGCCCCGCAATTGAGCCTCCCGCGCGCGCGATACGCCGCGTGAGATTGAGGTCGAGGATGAAATTCTGTCCGAGGCTCTTCTTGGCCGCGAGATCGTGGCGCCGGATCACCTCGCGCAGCGGAGACAGACCATCCGGACTCGCGCCCGGCCGTGCGTCCGCGAAAAGTTCCTCGTCCTCGCTTGCCCCGCCCATCAGACGCGCTCGGCCAGCAAAGCGGCGCGGCGCGCTGACATCCGATCTGCAACCTTGATGGCCTCGATCAGGCTCGTGGCGCGTGCCTGCCCGGTGCCCGCGATGGAGAAGGCGGTGCCATGGTCCGGCGACGTCCTGACGAACGGCAGCCCGATCGTCACGTTGACGCCGGTATCGAAGGCGAGCGTCTTGATCGGGATCAGCGCCTGATCGTGATACATCGCCAGCACCGCGTCATAGGTCGCCCGCGCCGCGGCGTGGAACAGAGTATCCGCCGGATGCGGCCCCGTGACGTCGAACCCTCCGTCACGTAGCGTCGCGATGGCCGGCGAAATGATGCGCGCGTCCTCATCGCCAAGTCGGCCGTCCTCGCCCGCATGCGGATTGAGCCCCGTAATAGCAATGCGCGGCTCGGCAATACCGAAATCCTCGACCAGCGACCGGTTGAGCACCTCGGCCGTCTCCACGATGCCCCGCGCCGTGATCGCGTCCGGCACCTGGACCAGCGGGATGTGCACCGTGAGCGGCACGACCTTGAGCGCGTCACTGGCGAGCAGCATCACCGGGCGCGGGTTCCGCACGCCGAAATGCGTTTCCGCCAGCGCCCCAAGAAATTCCGTATGGCCCGGATGCGGAAATCCATCGGCCATCAGCACGCTCTTGGCGATCGGGTTCGTCACCAGCGCGCGTGCGGCACCCTCTTTGACCGCGAGCACGGCCTGCTCGATGGCGTGAATCACGGCCGCCGCGTTGCGCGGATCGGGCTTGCCGGCCACCACGGGAGCTGCGCACTGCACCGGCACTACGGGAAGCCGGTTCGCGAAGGCAGAACCAGCGTCTTCGATACGGGAGATCGTGGCAATCGGCACATCGACACCCAGCGCATCCGCACGCGCGCCAAGCGCATTGGGATCACCGAGCAGCGCGAACGGCGCCAGCCCCTCGCTCTCCCGCGCCTGCCAGGCCGCGAGCGCGATGTCGAAGCCGATCCCGGCCGGATCGCCCATCGTCAGCACGAGAGGGAGTTGTGTCCTCTTGGCAGCGTACGGCGCGCTCCGCGCGGCACGGCTCATCAGCGGATCTCGATCGACGCGTCCTGCCGCAGATCCTTGAGATGCTTCTGGGCGAGAACCTCGAACTCCTTCTGACGCAGCGTGTTCTGCGCCGTCTCGCGCGCCGAGGACTCGGCCTTTCGCCCGCACAGCGCCCAAAGCTCGACCCCGGCCTGGCTGACGCTCGCCGGCAGGAGGTCGCCGTCGCTGGCATTCAGAAGCAGGCTGCGCGTCGGCTCGGGAATCGTGGAGGGCTTTCGTGCGCCGAGATCTTCGAATTTGCCGCCCGCCGATTGGGCGAGCGCAGGCAGCGACGCGCAACCTTGGTATTGGCGCGCCAGCCCGTCGGCCTCCGCGATGCGTTGCGCGATCACCGCTTGATCGAGCGCACCCGGCAGCGGAAGCGTGATCCGCTGGACCTGCAACTCGACGTCGCTCTGTGCGGCCGAGGAGGTGTTCGCGAGCACCTGGTCCACATCGCGCTCGGTGATGGAGACCATATGTCCGAAGCGCCGCCGCACCACCTCGCGCCAGCTCATCTCTGCGCGGAAGCGGGCGCGCATGGTGTTGATGTCGACACCCATGCCCTTCATGTGCTTGCCGAACTGGTCGAGGGTCATCTTGTTGCGCTCGGCGATGCCCGAAAGGATACGGTTCACCTCCGCTTCGTCGCTGACGGCGTTGAGGCGCTTGGCCTCCTGCAGCTTGATCTTTTCTTCGATCAGCTCTTCCTGCGCTTTGCCGCGTGCCCCGGCAACGATGCCGACCCGCATCTCGCGCTTGAGCTGCGCCACCATGTTCGCCTGCAGGTCCTTCACGAACTTCGTCTGCAGCGCCCGCGCTTCCTCCTGGCTCTGCACGTTGTTCTTGCGCATGAGCTCCTTGAAGCGCTCGTTCGTCTTCGGATCCTTGACGATCGATTTCCAGCGCGCCTCGGCCTTGGCTTTGAAGTCGCCTTGGCTGCCCCCGCCCCCGCCGCCCTGGAGCGAAAGAAACGCCGCGCGCTGCTCGATCTCGTAGGCTGTGATCGGCTCGTCGTTGACGAGTACCGCGATCGACTGCCCACCCTTCTGCGATTTCTTCGCGGCTCCGCCTTCCGCGGGGTTGGCCAGCTCGGCATTCGCCGTCTTGTTGGCCTGGGCAACGCGCTTCGCGGGCTCGGCCGCATGCACGACAACGGCCGCAGCGGCGCTGCCGGCAAGCGCGAGGCCGGAAACTTTGAGGAACATGCGGATCAGATCGGACATGGGTGCCGTCTCGTCAGCAGAAAAGCGGGACTTGCGTTGACGCTTGAGCGGCTCACAAGCCGCCGGCGAAACTTGCGAGCGAGCATAAGCCCAACCCAGGACGCCCGCAAAGTTAGAGTCTGAGCCCGCAGCAGACGTGAATCAGAGCCACGATCGAATATTAGAGCACGGGCTACCTATAGCGCCGTTCCGGCACCGGACGAGCCATGCCGCCGAACCCGCTTATCCACACCAACCGTGGCACCCACAAGGCAAAAATGGCCTCGGGGACCAATCCGGGCATGGGGGCCATTAACCCACCGAAAGCTTGAGCGGAGGTCGCTTTCGCGCGCCTTACGGGTTGTGCACGGCGGAGGCATCCTCGCCACCGGCGAAGTCGACCACGTTGGTCTCGTAGTTGAAGCCGCCGAGATGCTTGAACTCGAAGCGCAGCATGACAACCTGATCCGGCTCGATATCGCGCGTCGGATCGTTGATGTAAGTCTCGCTGTAGGTCGCGCTCAGCATGAAGCACTCGTCGAGATAGGCGAGGCGGATGCTGTCCGTCAGCACGCGGTCGTCGTCGAGATCGTAGCGGATCGTGCCGCCGATGGACCAGCGATCGGTCAGGCGCAGCGTGGCGAAGCCCAGGATGTCCTCCTGCTGCTCGTAGGCCAGCAGATCCTCGTTGAACGCCGCGCCATAGGTATAGGTGGTGCCGGCGCTCAGCGGTCCGTAGCTGAACAGGGCCGTGGCATCTTGGCGGCGCAGAGTGAAATCGTTGTCGTCGAAGCGCGACTGCGAGATGACGCGGAACATGTCGGTCGGCGCCAGATAGACGCCGAGCACGTAGTCGGAATCGTCGGTCTCGAGACCGCTCTTCGGATTGAACCCGCTGTTGTTCTCTTCATAGGCGTTCTCGCCCGAGAGATGGAAGCTCTGGCCCGCCAGCACGCGCGCGTAGCCCACGGGACCCTGGAACGTGTACTGCACGCCGACGTTGGCGCGCACGCCCGTCTCCAAACGGTCGTATCCCGAGAACTTCGTCGTATCGAACAGGTTGGTATCGTCGAAGATCAGGCTCTGAGCATCCTCGTTCGGCAGGAAATCCTGATCGACATGCGAATTGTGCGCCACCACCTGTCCGATCGGCTCGATCACGTGAGAGGTCGAGCCGAGGTTTGCCACCCACGGGTAGGAGACGGTGGCACCGCCCGTTGCGAGGCCGCGCAGGAACGTGTCGTCGAGATTGGACGTCGTCGGATCGGTCGGATCCTCGTAGTTGATTTGATAGGCATCGCCGCGCAGCTCGCCGAACGGCGTGTAGGTGATGCCGAGCGCATCCGTGAAGCGCCGGCGCCATTTGATCTCGGTCACGACACGGTTCATGTCCTGCGAGACGAAGTCGGTGCCGGCAAGGTTCGACACGTCGGAGCGCGAGAAGCTCAGCGCATTCGACTTCCACGACAGCTCGCCGCCGAGCACCGGATCCCTGAAGACGTAATTGTGATCGATGACCGGATGCACGTAGGATTCGGACTGATCGTTGTCTTCAACCAGCAACCCGCCGAACTGATACATCTTGGCGCTGAAGTAGCTGCGGTCGGACTGCCCCTTGAGCCAGAGATCGTTGACGCGGTCCGTCAGGAGCACGCTGTCGAGCTTGTAGAAGCGGCGGAAGGTGTCGTCGCTTTCGACGGTCGCATTCCAGCCGTAGCTCCACCAGGACGACAGCGAGAATTTGCCGTGCGTCTCCACGCTTCCGCGCCAGCCGTCGAGGTTCTCGTTGCCGCTCGGCAGATTGTCGGAATCCTGATCGACGGCAGCGAACTTGATGTTGTAGTCGCCGTTGGCCAGCTTCTGGCGCCATTCGCCCTGCCACAGCACGCCCTGTTCGGACATGTAGCGAGGGTTGAACAGGAAGTCGTAGTTGGGTGAGAGCGCGAAATAGTACGGGATCTCGGTGAAGAAGCCGAGGTCGTCCGAGGTGCCGTAGCCGGGCGCCAGGAAGCCGCTCTTGCGCTTGACCGAGGGGTCCGGGTGCTCGAAGTAGGGCAGGTACCCGACCGTGACGCCGTAGAGCTTCAGCTCCGCATCCTGGTACGCAATGGTCGCAGCCGTCTGATCGTGAATGATGCGCTTGGCGCCGATGCACCACAGCGGCGGCACGTTGCCTTCGCTCTTGCAGGCGGTGAACGTCGCCTCCGAGAATTCCGTGACGTTGCCCTCGCGGCGCTCGCCGCGCTCGGCCGTGATGCGGGAGTCGTCGCGTGTCACCACCGACAGCGACTGCACGAACCCGTCGCGGAAGTCGTCGGTCAGCGTATAGGCGTCGGCTCGGATGACGTTGCCGTTGGCTTCCTTGAGCTCGACATTGCCGCGCGCCGTCAGCGTGTTGGCGCTCTGGTCGTAGATGACCTCGTCAGCCGTCAACACGTTCTTGTTGTAGAAGATTTCGACGTTGCCGCGGGCAATCACCCGGTTGCCGCCGTTGTCGTAGATGAGCTCGTCGCCCTGCAGGTAGAGGGGCAGGGATTTATCGAGCTTCTGCGGCTTGCCGAAGATGCCGCCCGGCTGCTCCGGGAACGCCGAGACCGGCTTGCCGCTGGTCGTGCCGGGCGCGCCCCGGTACTGAGCCGCCGCCGGGGTGGCGGAAGCCACGGCAAACGCCAGAAGAACAAGGACAATCGTCGACTGAGCGAGGGAGCGTGCGCCGCCGGAAAGGTCAGGAATGTTGGGAAGGGTCAAGCGCAAACGCCCCCTATCCACCGCCTGAAGACGGGGATACGAGGTGAAAAACTCAGTGCATGTCGCCGACAATTTTCGTGCAACACGCATCACTCAGCCGTCCTCCTGGTGCAAGAGCACCGTGACCGAACACAGAATGGCTAGAAGCACAGGGACCCAAACCGCCGCCCACACTGGAGCGAGGCCAGCCGTCCCGACCTGCCTAGAGATTTCCGCAAAAAGGAAAAATCCAAACCCCCCAACCATTCCTGTAACAACCATAGTCTGGATGCCGCCCGAGCGGAATGACCGCAACGACACAGTAGCCGCCAAAAAAACCATGGCGATGCAGAGCAGCGGGCGGGTCAGAAGAAGCTCGTATTGGGTGCGCAGGCCGCTCGATGAAAGTCCAGCCTTTTCCGCAACATAGATGAGATCCGGAAGCTCCCAGAAAGACACTGAGATGACGCTGCCGAACGCATCCGCGGCGCGCTCAGGGGTAAGGTACGTTGAGAGCAGATAGCTTTCGAAGGTTTCGGGCTCCCGCCCGACCGCGGAAACGACCGCGTTCCGGAGCACCCAGAACCCTTCCTCGAGGATCGCCCGGTTGGCATCGATCCGCTCGGTGAAGTTGCCCGATTTATCGTAAACGAACGCCGTTACCGTATTGAGCTCGGTTCCGCGCCGCCGCGCCGAGACCGCGTTCAGGATCGACTGGCCGTCGAGACCGTCCTGCCGCAGCCAGGGCCCCCCCGAGCCTTTGCTGCCGAGCGCGGAGGCTTCCCGGCCGAAAGCATCGGCATAGAGCCGTTCCGCCCGGTCGCGGGCATGGGCGGCCAAGGGGTTGAACAAGGTCGAGCTCACGAACCCGAGCATAAGCGCCACGAACAGCCCCGGCCGCAGGAACTGCCAGACGCTCATGCCGCCGGCGCGCATCACGGCGAGCTCGCTCTTCCGCGCCAGCATCAAGAGGGCGGCGATGGAGCCGACCAGCACCGCGAAGGGCAGCAGCATCTCCGTGTAGGCCGGCAGCCGAAGGATGGTGATCCAGGCCAGCATCCAGGCCGGCACGCTGCCGTATTTGCCCGCCTGCCGCAGCATTTCGACGAAATCGATCATGAAAATCAGGACCGTGCACAGGCCGAACACGGCGAAGATCGCCACCAGGAAGCGCGCGCCGATGTAGATCGAGAGCGTGGAGACGCGTGGCATCCCGTCTTACCTCCCCACGCCTGCAGCCGGCGCCAGCCTGCGCCGGGAGAACTTCTTCCGGATCTGCTCGAAAAACGCGCCCGCGGCATCGACCACGACGTCGAGACGGCCCGGGCCGCGCGTCGCGCGCGTTCCTCGGACGATGAGGAGCATCGAAACCGCGATCGCCGCCACCGGGATGAAATAGAGGATCGGCACCGCGCCGGCATGCAGCGTCACGATGTTGTTGACCGCAAGCCCGCTGAGCCGGAGCCCGACACCGATCAGGAAGCAGAGCCCCATCCGGGCATTCCGGTTCTGGCGCGTGCTCTGCGCCTGACCGACCATCGCCACCGCCATCAGCACGAACGCGAGCGGATAAAGCGCGCTCGAGAAACGCTCATGCAACTCGGAGCGCAGCCGGCCGGCGTCGTCTTCGCGCGCTGCCGCTTTCCGCTTTTTGACCTTGGCGTCGTCAGCTTTGGGGTTGGCCTCCTGCTTCGTCGCCGGGGCTTCCGCTGCGACCAGCTGCGGCTCCGGATTCACGAGTTCGCTGAAATAGCGCTCCCGCGGCCTGAGTTCCGCGGCACCGTCCGCCGTGCGCTTCTCGAAGCTGTTGAGATCGACCGCATACTTGTCGAACGCAATGATCTGCGTCGGCTCGGCAATACCGCCGTTCCGGCGCAGGATGTGCCCGTCCATCATGAACAGGTACGTGCCGCCCTTGTCCTCGACCAGCACGCCCTTCTCCGCGAGATAGGACTGCACCTCGTCGTCCTTGCGCGCGTCATGCATGACGAGCCCGTGCAGCGTCCCGTCGAGCGTGCGCTCGCGAATATGGAACGTCAGCCCCTTTTCGGGCGACGAGAAACGGCCCGGCTGGATGACCTGGGTCAAGAGGTCCGTTCGGACCTGCACGACGATGTCGCGCAGCAGCCGATAGCTCCACGGCGCGGCGAGGTGATTGACGAACGAGATGAACGCCACCACCAGCAGCCCCAGCGTCACGAGCGGCTTGACGATCGTCCACGCCGTTGCCCCCGACGCCGTGAGCACGATGATCTCGCTGTCGCTGTTGAGGCGGTTGAGCGTATGGATGGCGGTGATGAGGAGTGCGAACGGTGTGATCACCGCAACGAAGCTCGGCAAGCCGAGCGTAGTCATTTTGATGAGAGTGAGAGCGCTCTGCCCGTGGCTCGTCACCACGTTGAGCTCGCGCAGCGCCAGCGAGATCCACACGATGCCCGTCAGCGACAGCAGCACCAGCAACAGCGCGCTGCTCGTCTGCCGGAAGACATATCGCGAGAAAATGGTCATGCGAGATCGATCACGCCCGGCTGCTCGCCACCCATCGCGAAAGCGCCAAGCCCCCGAAGTGACGGGTGCAAGCCGTTAGGCCGCATGCTCCGTACTCCGTTCCCGCCCTGGCGCGATCCCGAATCCCTCAATTCGATAGCAATCTGGTTCCATGCCAGCATGGCGGAATTTCGGCTGTACTCCAAACACCTAGCTTGCCGAGTGGGGGTGTGGCGGCCGAGCCTCGACACCCCCTTGAGGCCCCCTTCGGAGCCTCCCACGCCTCTTAAGCTCGATCCATACTTTTAAGCGCTCCCGGCTTGCACTTCTGGGGCAAGCCGCTAATTTCCACAGCGAAGATCGAAAAGCATTCCCCGCCCTGTTCGTAGCCCGGCCTCGGCAGACGCCTGCCGGGCGACGCGCCAGCCATGGCGTCCCGCGAAGGACGTTGTCACGCGCGCCAACGCCCAAAGCGATGTCCCATGTGCAGGGTGCCCGGCCCCATATGGCACGTTCCTCAAGGAGCACCAGCAAGAGAATGACCACTCCGCTCGATATTTCGTTTGCGCGGCTTGATGCGGCGCATCTGCCGACCACCGCCGCGCTCGTCGGCCACGATCTGGCTCTGCCGTCCGCCGTCCAGGCCCTCAACACCAAGAGCCAGGGCTTGCTCCTCAAGGCCGCCGAGGCGGCCGAGTTCAAGGGCAAGGCGAAGTCCGCGATCGAGATCTTAGCTCCGCAGAAGCTCGACATTCACCGCCTGCTTGTCATCGGCACCGGCAAGGCGGCCGACCAGAGCGAAAGCGACTGGGCGAGCCTCGGCGGCTACGCGGTCGGGCAGATCTCGGCCCGCAAGACGACCGAAGCGAGCCTGATCGCCGAGGTCGGCAGCGGCGGCGAGAAGCCGGAGGTGGTCGCCGCCAATCTCGCGTTCGGCGCCCTGTTGCGTCACTACAGCTTCCGCAAATACCTCACCAAGAAGAACGGGGAGGAGGGGGGCGCCAACGGCGCCGCAGACAAGCCCGCCTCCGATCGCCTGACGAAGCTCGTCATCCATTGCCCCGATCCCGAGAAGGCTCGCGCCGCCTACGAGGACAAGCGCGCGCTTGCCGAAGGCGTCTATTTTGCGCGTGACCTCGTCAACGAGCCGGCCAACATATTGGGCCCCGTCGAGTTCGCCGATCGCGTGAAAGAGCTCGAGAGCATCGGCCTCGAGGTGGAGATCCTCGACGCCGAGACGCTGAAAGAGCTCGGCATGAACACGCTTCTGTCCGTGGCGCAGGGCAGCGTGCGCCCGGCGCGCGTCGCCATCATGCAGTGGCATGGCGCCAAGTCGAAACGCACCAAGCCTCTGGCTTTTGTCGGCAAGGGCGTGGTCTTCGACACCGGCGGCATCTCGATCAAGCCGTCGGCCGGCATGGAGGACATGAAGGGCGACATGGGCGGCGCTGCGGCGGTTACCGGCCTGATGGTCGCGTTGGCCGAGCGCAAGGCCCCCGTCAACGCCATCGGCGCCATCGGCATCGTCGAGAATATGCCGTCCGGCTCCGCCACGCGCCCAGGCGACATCGTCGTCTCGCTGTCCGGCCAGACGGTCGAGAACCTCAACACCGACGCCGAGGGCCGCCTCGTGCTCGCCGACGTGCTCTGGTACGTGCAGGAGCGCTTCAAGCCGCGCTTCGTCATCGATCTCGCGACGCTGACCGGCGCCATCATGGTCGCGCTCGGCAAGGACTTCGCCGGCCTCTTCGCCAGCGACGACAAGCTCGCCGATCAGCTCATCGCCGCCTCGAAGGCGACCGGCGAGCGTGTTTGGCGCATGCCGCTCGACAAGAGCTACGACAAGCTGCTCGACAGCAAGAACGCCGACATGAAGAACATCGGCGGGCGCTGGGGCGGCGCCTGCACGGCCGCGGCCTTCATCCAGCGCTTCATCAAGAAGGACGTGCCCTGGGCCCATCTCGACATCGCCGGCACCGCCATGGACGCGCCGAAGAACGAGATCAACACCAGCTGGGGCTCGGGCTGGGGCGTGCAGTTGCTCGACCGCTTCGTCCAGGACAACTTCGAGAAGACCGAGAAGTAGGTCGCTCGCAGGC
>NZ_CADEFI010000033.1:11504-37062 GCF_902826555.1 uncultured Hyphomicrobium sp. | reverse complement strand
CGTCGCGGAACACCGCGCAGTTGGTCTGCATGACCTTCTGCATCCTGAGGCGCAGTGCCGACGTCGGCTCGCTGCCCTTGGCGTAGCGATAGCGGTCGAGACGTGAAAGCGACGCCTCCGTTGCGGCCTTGACGAAATCCGGCTGCGACGCGCCCTTTTCAATGGACGACGCGCAGCGCAACGCCGCCGCGCGCCCGAACACAACCAGATCGATGAGCGAATTGGAGCCGAGCCGGTTGGCGCCATGCACCGATACGCACGCCGCTTCGCCGATGGCCATCAGGCCCGGCACGATATGATCGGGATTGTCCCCTTTGAGGGTCAAGACCTCGCCGTGATAGTTGGTCGGGATGCCACCCATGTTGTAGTGCACGGTCGGCAGCACGGGGATCGGCTGGCGCGTGAGATCGACGCCCGCGAACACCTTCGCGCTTTCCGTGATGCCGGGCAGCCGCTCGGCCAGAATCTTCGCGTCGAGGTGGTCGAGGTGGAGATAGATGTGGTCCTTGTCGGGACCGACGCCCCGCCCCTCGCGGATCTCGATCGTCATCGAGCGGCTGACGACGTCGCGCGAGGCGAGATCCTTCGCATGCGGCGCATAGCGCTCCATGAAGCGCTCGCCCTGGCCGTTCGTGAGATAGCCGCCCTCGCCGCGCGCGCCCTCGGTGATCAGCACGCCGGCGCCGTAGATGCCGGTCGGGTGGAATTGCACGAACTCCATGTCCTGCAGCGGCAGACCTGCGCGCAGCACCATGGCATTGCCGTCTCCGGTGCACGTGTGTGCCGACGTGCAGGAGAAATAAGCGCGCCCGTATCCGCCCGTCGCCAGGATGGTGCGCTTGGCGCGGAAGCGGTGGATGGTGCCGTCTTCCATGTTGAGGGCGATGACGCCGCGGCACGCGCCGTCCTCGTCCATGAGGAGATCGAGCGCGAAGTACTCGATGAAGAACTCCGCCGAATGCCGGAGCGACTGCCCGTAGAGCGTATGCAGCATCGCATGGCCGGTGCGGTCGGCGGCGGCGCACGTGCGTTGCGCAGGCGGTCCGGATCCGAACTCGGTCGTCATGCCGCCGAACGGGCGCTGGTAGATCTTGCCGTCCTCGGTCCGCGAGAACGGCACGCCGTAATGCTCGAGCTCGTAGACCGCATCGGGCGCATGCCGGCAGAGGTACTCGATGGCGTCCTGATCGCCGAGCCAGTCCGAGCCCTTGACGGTGTCGTACATGTGCCAGCGCCAGTTGTCTGGGCCCATGTTGCCGAGCGAGGCGGCAACGCCGCCCTGTGCCGCGACGGTATGCGAGCGCGTGGGAAACACCTTGGTGAGGCACGCCGTCTTGAGGCCCGCTTCGGCCGCCCCCAGCGTCGCGCGCAGGCCCGCTCCGCCCGCACCGACCACGATCACGTCATAGGTATGATCGAACGTCGGGTAGGCCTTGCCGCTGATGGCCGGAGCGGCGACCGAAGGAGCCGGATCCTTTCCGTTGGTCTTGGCCATCTGCGCGCTAGCCTCCGAACGTGAGCTTGAGGATGGAAAGCGCGCCCGCCGCCGCGACGGCGATCGCGAAGAAGGTGTTGAGCATCAGAAGCAAGATCTTGGCCCCTTCGCCGTGTACATAGTCCTCGATGATGACCTGCATGCCGATACGCATATGGATCGCGGCGGACACAAGGAACAGGATGAGCGCCAGCGCCACCAGCGGGTGCGCAAGCGTCCGCACGACTGTCGCGTGATCGGCTCCTGCGAGACTGACGGCGAGCCCGATCGCGAAAATGGCGAGGATGAGGTTGGCGACGGCCGTCACCCGTTGCAGCCAGAAGTGATCTGCGCCCTCCTTGGCCGAACCGAGCCGGCGGACCTCCTTCAGCGGCGTGCGCATGCTCATGGCGTGGCGCCTCCCGACGAAAGCACATAGCCCCAGATCGCCAGCGTCAGCGTCGCGGAAATGGCGAGCGTTCCCCACGATAGCAAATCGATCGTCGCCAGCTCGTAGCCATGCCCCGTATCCCAGATGAAATGCCGGATCCCGCCGACGAGGTGGTGCAGCAGCGCCCAGGTGTAGCCGAAGAGCACGATGAGCCCCGGCCAGGTTCCGAGAAGCCCGGTGACATGGGAGAAGGTATCCGGTCCGCTCGCCGCCGCGATGAGCACCCATACCACCAGCAACGTGCCGACATAGAGCGCCGCACCCGTGAGGCGATGCAGGATCGACATCACCATGTTGATCAACGGGCGGTAGATTTGCAGGTGTGGCGAAAGCGGACGAGCCGCTGGCGAGCCATGCTTGGCCTTGGCGTCAGCCATCTGTTGTTTGATCCCTGAATGCCGAAGCGCCATCAAGGCGCAATTTGCCTTTTAGCGCGCGCAACCCAGCGGGGCAATTCGCCAAATGGTACGCGTGCCGTAACCGATCGCCGCGCGGCAATGGCGATTTCCCCGCTCAGGTTAGCGAGGCGACGATGGCGCGTCCAAGCCCTTGTCCACTCTCGTAAGCGTGCTCCGCAAGTCGCCCGAGGCACCAGTCGCCGGCCGCACCGAGCTTGTAATGCGTGGAGTAGATGAACGACTCCCCGAGCGATTGGTCGACCAGACCATGGGTCCAGAGATGCGCGCTCATTTGTTGCGGCGTGACGGCAGGTAGGCCGAGCTGGCGCGTCACCTCGGACCACAGTTCCTGCGCCACCGCTTCAGGATCGGCATCCTCTGTCTCGCGGCTCCAGTTCGGAGACGCATGGACCACGATCGTCTCGCCCCCGCCGCTCGATGTGCGCCCCGGCTTCGAGCTGTTGCGGGCGATCCAGCGCAGCACCTCGGACATGTCCGAAAAGACGTCCTGGTCGGGCAGCGTACGCTCCGCGAGCCGCACCATCACCGCCCAGGTCGGCATCATGCGCACGCGCGAGAGCGCCTCGTCCATGCCTTCGACGCGTCCCAGCAGCAGGCGGGCCGCCGGCGCCGGAACAGCCACCGCAACCGCCGCGAACGGCCCGACGTTGGTCTGGTCCTCGAACCAGATCATCCAACCTTTATCGGTCTGGCTCAGCGTGTGGACTTTCTTGCCCATGTGCACGCGCACGCTCTCGGCCAACGGCCGCACGATCGAGCTCATGCCCGGTGTGCCGACATACCAAGTGTGGAGCTGCACGCCCTTGTTTTCGCCCGAAGTCGTCTTGGGATCCCAGCGGGCCGCGTATCCGGACGCCACAAGCTCATTGATATAGGAGCGGAATTTGTCTCCCCGAGCCGTGAGATACTGAGCGCCGGCATCGAAAGCGACGAGCCCGTTGCGGATCGTCGCGACGCGTCCGCCGAGGGTTTTCTCCTGCTCGAAAATTTCGACGAAGCATCCGGCACGGCGAAGGGCGGACGAGCACGAGAGCCCGGCCAAGCCTGCACCGATGACAGCGACCTTGTGGGTCAAGGATCAACTGGCGGCAGAGGCCGCCCCTCCGAACACGAAAATTTCGACTGTCGCGACGGACCGCGTCGGCAGCCCTGAAACAAGGGATGAATCGCCAACGATTTGCAACTACTCAGACCGCACTTCGGATCGATCCATCCGTCTACGGCGGCAGGCGGCGCGATCTTGGTGCGAAAATGCCGGGCAAAAACGCCCGTCAGCGGGGTAACAGGAGCCAGACGTCGAGATCGAGGATGACGCCATCCGCATACTCGCCGCTCTCCTTTTTGAAAGGAAAGCCGCTCGCGTCCTGGTTCTTGACCGCCACCAGCCGAGTCCTGAGCGCCCCGACGTCGCTCCGCCCGGGCAGCTCGGCCTTCTCCAGCACCTCCGACCATGCGTACACGGTGTCGCCGGCAAACAGCGGCGCCACGTGCCGGCCGCCGTTGATGGCTGCGATGTGGAACGCGTTGTTCATGCCGTTGAACGAGAGCGCTCGGGCAAGCGAGATGGTGACGCCGCCGTAGACGATGCGCTTTCCGAACCGGCCTTTCGACTCAGTATGCTGATTGAAGTGGACCTTTGCCGTGTTTTGGTAGAGGCGCGTCGCCATCTGGTGCTCGGCTTCCTCGAGCGTCATGCCATCCACATGGTCGATCTTTTCGCCGACCGCATAGTCGCCCCAGCGGTAGGGAGCCCCAGCCTCGGCGAAGTTGTAGGCCTCGATGTCGAGCGGCGGCACCGCCCCGCCGATGTCCTTGGGATCGACACGGTCGGGAAGTTGCGGCACCACGGCCTCGGGAGCTGGCGAAGCCTTGTCCCGCTTCCGCACCATCACCCACCGCGTGTACTCGAGGACGATCTCGCCCTTCTGGTTGCGGCCCGTCGAACGGACGTACACCGTCCCCGTCTCACGGTTGGAGTTTTCCTTGATGCCGATCACCTCGGACACGGTCGATAGCGTATCGCCGGGGTAAGCAGGTTTGAGGAACCGCCCGCCCGCATAGCCGAGATTGGCGATGGCGTTGAGCGAGACGTCCGGCACGGTTTTTCCGAACACGACGTGGAACAGCAGCAGGTCGTCAACCGGGGAGCGCGGATAGCCGATGGCGCGGGCGAACTGATCCGAGGATTGCACGGCAAAGCGCGGACCGTAGAGGCTCGTATAGAGCGCCACGTCGCCTTCGGTCAGCGTGCGCGGCGTGGCGTGGTTCAGGATCTGCCCAACGCTGTAGTCCTCGAAGAAGTTGCCCGGGTTGGTCTTGGTCATCGCTCTCGTCGGTCCTGCCAATGAAATTCAGACCGTCCTATGCCACTTTCGGCACCGAGATGCGAGTGCGCCATTTCGCTCGCCGCCAAGCGCGAGAGGACCCCAGTCCGTCCGCGATGACGAGGTTAATCGCACTAGAACCAGTCCTCGATCTCCTTCACGGAGTTGGCGATGGCCACCGTCCGCTTCGCCTGCACGAGATGCAGCCGCTCGACCATCTTCCCCCCGACCGTGATGACGCCCTTGCTGGCGTTTTCGGGCTCGTCGAAGGCGCGGATGATCTTCTTTGACCAGTCCACCTCTTCGTCCGTGGGCGAAAAGATCTCGTTGCACGGCGTCACCTGCGAAGGATGGATCAGCGTCTTGCCGTCCATCCCGAGCGTGCGCCCGTGCTCGCATTCGTTGCGGAATCCCTGCTCGTCCTTGAAGTCGTTGTAGACGCCGTCGATGATGTCGAGGCCGTAGCCGCGCGCCGCCACCACGGTCAGCGCCAGCCATGGCACGACCGCGAAGCGATCGTGCAGCGCCCGCGCTCGGCTTTCCTTCAGGAGATCGTTGGTGCCCATCACCATGCAGACGAGCCGGTTTTCGGGATCCGCACCTACGGCCGCGATCTGGGCTCCATGCAGGATCGACAGCGGCGTCTCCATCATGGCCCATAGCTTGGTTTTCTCGGGAGCATTCACCGATTTGAGGATCTTGGCCGCGCTGATGATGTCGCCCGGATGCTGCACTTTCGGAATCAGGATCGCATCCGGCGCGGCCGATGCCGCGGCTAGGATGTCCGCCGTGCCCCATGCCGTTTCCAGCGCATTCGGCCGGATGATGACTTCACGCCGCCCGTAGCCGCCCTCCTTCACCGCCGCGACCACCTTCGCGCGCGCTTCGATCTTGGCGTCCGGCGCGACCGAATCCTCGAGATCGAGGATGACGGCATCGGCCGGGAGCGACCGCGCCTTCTCCAACGCACGATCGTTCGCGCCGGGCATATAGAGAACGCTGCGCCGCGGGCGGATGGGAGCCATTGTATCTCTCTCCTCGTTGCTCGGAGGCCATTGAGATGCTGCAGTGCAAACGTTAGACCAAACCCGGGGCGCGACCAACGCGACCAATGTTCAATTCACGGGAATTGTCATCGGTCGGTGAAAGCGGTTCGGATATGAGAGTGGACAGGGCAGGGACCGGGCACAGGGACGATTGAGCGGAATGGGCACCGTCATCGCAATCTCCTCGTTCGTGGCACGTGGCACCGTCGGGCTCAGGGCCATCATGCCCGCGTTGGATCGCATGGGCCACGAAACCATCGCTTGTCCGACCATCGTACTGTCGAACCACCTCGGGCATGCGCGGGCCGCAGGCAGTCCGGTCGCGGCTGAAACGTTGTCGGCAATGCTCGGCGCCCTCGAGGCCAACGGCTGGCTGGCCCGGGTGGATGCCCTGCTGACCGGCTACCTGCCGAGCCCCGAGCATGTCCGTATCGTGGAGGCGGCCATCACGCGTCTCCGCGCTGTGCGGCCCGACGCGCTGATCGTATGTGACCCCGTCCTTGGAGACGATCCGGAGGGGCTCTATGTGCCCCAGAGCGTCGCCGAGAGCGTGCGCGACCACTTGGTTCCGCTCGCCACCCACATGAAGGTCAATCGCTTCGAGCTGGAACTGCTCTCCGGCAAGCCGGTGCAGACGGCAGCGGACGTCGTGGCGGCGGCGCGCGCGCTCCCGCCCCCGGTCGCGCTGGCGAGCTCCATCACCGCGCCGGGCGATCGGTTGGCCAACATCATCGTCACGCGCCGGCGCGCCGATGCCTGCACCGTCCCCCGCGAGAGCGGCGTTCCCCACGGTACGGGCGACCTTTTGGCGGCGCTCTTCACGGCCCATCTGCTCGACGGCGAGGGCCCGCAAACGAGCGCAGCGTTCGCGGCAGGTGGCGTCGCGAGAGCCATCGCGCAAAGCCGGGGCACCGACGAGCTTCAGCTGGCGGGCACGGCGGGGTGGCATGAAGCCCCGCCGCTTTCCCTGGCCGGAATCGATTGACTCCTGTGCGCCACTGACGCTACCAGGGGAAAGCCAAGCCTATGGCAAATCAAAAAGATTTGAAGGGAAGCGATGGTCCGGAAGCTCCGCGGCGCTCTTGAGTTCATTAGCCACCATGAAGCCTCCGGCGGCGTCTTTCTGCTCTTGGCCGCGCTCCTGGCGCTGGTGCTGGCGAACTCGGCCGCTGCACCGCTCTATGGAGCCCTTCTCGATGCGCACCTGTCGCTGCAAATCGGCGAGTTTGGCGTCGACAAGAACCTCCTGCATTGGATCAACGATGGGCTGATGGCCGTCTTTTTCTTTCTCGTCGGCCTCGAGATCAAGCGCGAGCTGGTCGAGGGCGAGCTCTCGACGGTCAGGCAGGCGGCACTGCCGGCCGTCGGCGCGCTCGGAGGTATGGTGGTCCCCGCGTTGATCTACGTCGCGCTGAATGCGGGCGACGAGCACGCTTTGCGCGGATGGGCCATCCCGACGGCAACCGACATCGCATTTGCTGTCGGCGTGCTGGCGTTCGTCGGCTCCCGCATCCCGGCCTCGCTGAAGATTTTTCTGCTCGCCCTGGCCATCATCGATGATCTGGGTGCCATTGTTATCATTGCGCTCTTCTACACGGCCAACCTGTCGCCGGAGGCGCTGGGCCTGGCTGCCGTGGGGATCGCGGGATTGGTGCTCCTCAACAGAAGCGGCGTGACGCGCACCGCGCCGTACGTGCTGCTGGGTGTGTTCGTCTGGCTCTGCGTGTTGAAATCCGGCGTCCATGCAACGCTCGCAGGTGTTGCCACCGCCTTGGCCGTTCCCTTGACGCCGTACGAGGAAGGCGGACGAACGGAGTCTCTTGCCGCCCGCCTGCAGGGAAGCCTCCACCCCTGGGTGACGTTCGGCGTGCTGCCGGCATTCGCCTTTGCCAATGCCGGCGTCTCGCTCTCGGGCGTCTCGCTGGAAAAGCTCCTGAGCCCGATCCCGCTCGGCATCGCGCTCGGCCTGCTCATCGGCAAGCCGGTCGGAGTGCTTCTCTTCGCGCGGATTGCGGTCGCACTCGGGATCGGGACACGGCCCGAGGGCAGCACGTGGCTTCAGCTGTTCGGGGTCGGCATTCTCGCCGGCATCGGCTTCACCATGAGCCTCTTCATCGGCATGCTGGCATTTCCACAACCGGAATACGCGGCCGACATCCGCATCGGCGTTCTGGCCGGCTCCATCTGCTCCGCAGTGCTCGGCTATCTGCTGTTGCGCCGCGCCGCGCCGTCACCCGCGACGTTGCCACCCTCGTGAGATCATAGGCGAGCCGGCGTTACCGCCCCGTGGCCTCGGCACGCGCACGCAACCCGCTGCGAGCCTTGTACTTCTGCGTGAGGCCGTCCCATTCGATCTCGAGCGAGCCGCCGGTTGTCTTGTGCTGGCGGTCCCAGTTCGTGAGCAGATCGATGCACGCATGATCGATGTAGTCGAGGTCATCGATGTGCACGTGCACGTGCGTGTTGGGCTTTAGCTGCTCGAGCTCGCTCGCGAGCAGGGGGAGACGGATCAGCGTCGCCGCACCCTTGAGGCGCAGGTCCACGCGGTTGCTCGCGGGATCCTCCGTCTTCTCCACTTCCAGGTGCGAGAAGGCATAGAGCAGCTTCAGGAGCGACAGCACCAGTCCGACCACGACGCCTGCCAGCAGGTTCGTCGCGACGATGGTGGCGATCGTGATGAAATAGATTGCAACCTCACTCGTGCCGAACTTCTGCAGCGTCGGCACGATCTTCGGATAGGCGAGCTTGTAGCCCGTGAAGACCAGCACCGCCGCCAGCGCCGAGATTGGAATGTAGGAGAGCGTCCACGGCAGCGCGCTGGCGAAAATCAGAAGCCAGATGCCGTGTAGGATTGCGGAGGCCCTTGTCACGGCGCCTGCGTCCACGTTCGCGCTCGACCGCACGATGACGCCGGTCATCGGCAGCACGCCGAGCAGGCCGCAGATGGTATTGCCGACGCCCTGCGCGGAAAGCTCCTTGTCGTACTTGGTGCGCGGCCCGCTGTGCATCTGGTCGACCGCGGTGGCGCAGAGCAGCGTCTCGGCACTGGCGATGAAAGCGATCGAGATGGCGCCGATGAGGATGGGAGCCTCGACGATGCGCGCGAGGTTGTCGATCGTCGGAAATGCCACCGTGGACCAGATGTTGTTCGGCACCTCGACATAGTGGATGTCCGAAAGCCCGAGCAGTCCGGCCGCCACCATGGCGACGATCACGCCGACCAGAGGAGCCGGCATGAGCCGCCAGGATTTTGGGGTATAGGACCAGCCGGCGATCGTCAGGATCGTGAGCAGCCCGATGGCGCCGGCCTTGAGGCGGTGGTCGCCTGCCTCGATGGCCGCCATCAGCGCGCCGGGCATGCCGATCAGGTTCTGAATGCCGGTCCCGATCGGCTTGCCGTCGAGCATGACGTGGAACTGAGCCACCAGGATCAAGACGCCGATGCCGGCCAGCATGCCGTGGATCACCGCGGGCGACACGGCGCGGAACCATTGTCCGAGCTTGAAGATTCCGGCTGTGAGCTGCAGCAGGCCTGCGAACAGCACCACCACGCCGAGCATCTCGACGCCGTTGGCCTGCACGAACTGCAGTACGAGGACGCTGAGCCCCGCCGCCGGTCCGCTCACCTGGAGCGGCGAGCCGGCGAGCGCGCCGACGATGATACCGCCGATGATGCCGGTGATGATGCCGGCCGTGGGCGGCATGCCGGAGGCGATGGAGATGCCCATGCACAGGGGCAGCGCGACGAGGAAGACGACGACAGACGCCAGCAAATCCCGGCTGAGAGTGGACGTTGATGCCTGCTCGGTCATTCCCCTTCGTGCCAAGCCCTGTCAGGATCGACACGCCCCATTGATAAATCCGTTGTTGGTATGGCCGTCTGAGCCAAAAACCGGCGGACGATAGCGGCTGTGCCAGCTTGTCGCAACCGTAAGTAGGAGAGGGGAGGGGCAGGAATTGAGTTTGTAAGGTTGCTGCTGCGGGGGTGCGACGATTGCTTGCTCGCGTGCTTCTCTGCTTAGAGTAAGAACACACACGGTAAACGAGCGTCCGCTAGGGACGCCCGGACCAAAAGATCCGGTTCCTTCAAACTGGGCTGATCCGCATGTCGAGCTTCCCCGAAAAACTCACCGACCGCTTCCGCCGCTTCAAGCATCGCCATTTCGTTCCCAACGCCGACCAATACGAGGAGCTGGCCACCTACGGCCAGGATCCCGAGGTCATGATCATCTCCTGCTGCGACAGCCGCGTCGATCCGGAGACGATCTTCACGGCCATGCCGGGCGAGATGTTCGTGGTGCGTAACGTGGCCAACCTGGTGCCGCCCTACGAGACCGGCGGCAAGTACCACGGCGTCTCGACGGCGATCGAGTTCGCGGTCATGAACCTGCGCGTGAAGCACCTGATCGTCATGGGGCATTCGGGCTGCGGCGGCATCAAGGCTGCCCTCGACCAGAGCGCCGCCATCCAGACGGAAGCCATGTTCATCTCGCGCTGGATGTCGATGCTGGACGAGGCCCGCCTTCGCGTCGTATCGGCCCACCAGATGGCGCCTGCGGCCGAGAAGTTGAAGTATCTTGAGCTGGAGGGCATCAAGAACTCCATCAAGAACCTGCGCACCTTCCCCTTCGTGAAGAAGGAGGAGGACAAGGGCCGCCTGTCGCTGCACGGCGCATATTTCGATATCGCCACCGGCACGTTGAGCGTCCTCAACCACTCCCGCGGCGAGTTCTTCGCGCTCTAGGCGTCGGCCGGAATCGGATTACGGAGAGGAGCTTTTCGCCGCCCGCGCCGCCTCGATGGCGGGGAGCAGTTTGCTCTTGAGGCTCTCCTCCGAGATCGGGCCCACGTGCTTGAAGGCAATTCTGCCGGCGCCGTCGATCACGAACGTTTCCGGCATGCCGTAAACGCCCCACTCGATGGCGTTGCGCCCCGCGCGATCGGTGCCGACCGCGGTGAACGGATTGCCGTAGCGCCCGAGGAAGCGCCGCCCGGCCTTGGGCTGATCCTTGTAGTTCACGCCATAGATGTCGACGCCCGAGCGCGCCTTGAGGGCGATCAGCAGCGGATGCTCCTCGATGCAGGGGCCGCACCACGAGGCCCAGAAGTTCACCACCGAAACGCGGCCTTTCGCGAGATCGGCGGCGTGGAAGCCGGAAACCGCCTGCCCGTTGTCGAGAAGCCCTTCGAGTGCCGGGAAATCCGTCTGCGGCACCGCCCGCCCGATCAGCGCCGACGGCAGTTTGGAGGGATCGCCCGAGGTCAGCGCGAACGCAAACAGCCCGGCCATGACCACGAAAATGATGAGCGGCGCGAACACCCAACTGCGCCCTCCGGCGCGCGCGGTGGACGTGTCCTTCTCGTTACCGGAGGAAATGCTCATGCCCCGTCCTGCTTCGGCCCGGGTTCGGAGCGGCGCTTGAGTCCGCGCCGGTCGGCATCTTGCAGAGCGGCCGCCTGCCGCCTGCCGTCGAAAAACGTCCAGCCGATCAGGGCTCCGACGATGGCGACGAACGCCGCATAGGACGCCCAGATGAATGCCGCGTGCGGTCCGAGATCCATGGGCTACTCCGCGCGCGCCGAGAACAGCCGCTCGCCACGTTCGACCTCGGCGAGCCGCAGGGTTTTGACCCGCCGCCTCAGGATCTCGTTCTGCATGCCCTTGAGATGCAGTGCGATGAACAGCAGCGTGAACCCGATCGCCGCAATGAGAAGCGGCGTGCGCATGCTGGGATCCACAGTCGAGGTGAAGGCGGTCGAGGGCTGGTGCAGCGTGTTCCACCAGTCGACCGAGAACTTGATGATCGGCAAAATCGCGACCCCGACCAGGGCCAGCACGGCGGTGAGCTTGCCGGCGAGCGCCTCGTCGTCGAGCGACGAGCGCAACGCAATCAGCCCGAGGTAGAGGAAGAACAGGATCAGCACCGACGTCAGCCGGGCATCCCACACCCAATACGTGCCCCACATCGGTTTGCCCCACAGCGATCCCGTGATGAGCGCTGCCAGCGTGAACGCAGCGCCGATCGGTGCTGCAGCTTTTGCCGAGACATCCGCCAGCGGATGGCGAAACACGAGCAGGCCGAAGCTCGAGATGGCGACGATCGAGTAGCCCATCATTGCCAGCCATGCCGACGGCACGTGGATGTACATGATTTTGACCGTCTCGCCCTGCTGGTAGTCGGGCGGCGCCACGAAGAACACGAGATACATCGCATAGGCGATGAAAAGGGCCGCGCCCGCCGTCACCCAGGGCAGGGCGGCGCGCGAGATCTCCATAAAGCGGGTCGGATTGGCGAGGCGTTGCGTCAGCGTTTGCATGGCTTCATCTAAAGCGCTTGCGGAAAAGTGGAAACCGGTTTTTCCGACAAGAAGTGCGCGAAAGTGAGGACGTCCGGAGATGTGGGAACGCATTTTCGGGCCGGAAGGGCGTTAAGCAATATTTAGGTTGGCCGCAGCGGCACGAATTTGTGGCCGTCCTCTCTCACCTCTACGAGAGCTGGAGGCGCAGCGCCGCGGCCGCCGCAATCGGGGCCAGCGCCACCGAGGCAAGCGAGGTCGCCGAAAGAATGAGGAACGAAGCCGAAAAGCCCTCCTGCCCGAGGTTCGCGAACCCTATGGCTGAAATGCCGAAAATTAGGGTTGGGATATAGAGCGGCAGCACCAGGAGCGCGAGCAGCAGCCCCCCGCGTCGCGCTTTCAGCGTCAAGGCTGCCCCGACGCTGCCCAGGAAGCTGATGGCAGGCGTGCCGGCCAGCATGGTCGCAACCAACACCGGCGCAATCGCAATGTCGAGATTGAGCATCAGTCCCAGCACCGGCGCCAGGAGTGCGAGCGGGATGCTTGTCGAGACCCAGTGCGCCAGCGCTTTGGACGCCACCGCCAGCTCGAGTGGCAGCGGTGCCGTCGCCATCACCTCGAGCGATCCGTCCTCGTGATCGGCTTCGAAGACACGCGGCAGCGAGAGCAGCGCCGCCAGGAGCAGCGCGATCCAGAGAATGCCGGGCGCGATCCGGCCCAGCAGCTTGAGATCGGGCCCGAGCCCGAGCGGCAGCATCGCCACCACGATCAGATAGAAGCCGAGTGCCGTCCCGAGAGCGGCACCCTCGCGCACCGCCAGCGTGAGATCGCGTTTGAAGAGCGCGAGGAAGGGGCTCACGGCTGCGCCTCCGGGGAAAGGTCGGCAGCGCCTTTCGCGCCCAGCCGCAGATAGGTCGGCTCCTCGAGGCCGAGCGGCAGGTGCGTGGCGGCGATCACGAGCCCGCCGCCGGCAAGATGCTCTTGGATCAGCCCCGCGAGAAGCTCCGTCGAGGCCGCATCGAGCGACACCGTCGGCTCGTCGAGAAGCCAGATCGGCCGTGCCGCAACGCTGAGGCGCGCCAATCCGAGGCGCCGCTTCTGCCCGGCGGAAAGAAGCCCCGCGGGATAGTCTGCGAGCGCTCCGAGTCCGAAAAGCGACAGCGCGTGATCCACCTTGTCGCTGACGGCGGCGCGGTCTCCGCCCTCGAGATAGGCGGCCCAGAAGGCAAGGTTTTCCGCCGCCGTGAGATTGCTCTTCACACCCGTGAGGTGACCCACGTAGTGGCTGAGCTCTGCAATATCCCGATCTGAGGTGTCGCCTTTGAGTGAGATCACGCCGGCAGAGGGCGGGATGAAGCCGGCGATGGTTCGGATCAGCGTCGTCTTGCCGGCACCGTTGGGGCCGACAACGAGAAGCGCCTCGCCGGCACGCGCCGTGAAGGACAAATCGGAGATGACGGTCCGCGTCCCGCGTTCGACCGTGAGATGATCCGCATGAAGAAGCAAATGATCGACCGGTTCCCGCTAGGCTTTGGTCTGCGACAAACTAAGGTATGCAAAATTTACAAGCACGAGCGTGCTAGTTCTCGACTTTCGCTGCCTATATAATTGGCTTGCTTCGCGCTTCGCCACTGCAAAAGATGGGCTCTCCCGCTGCTCGGCGGGCAAAGTCACGGCGGCGCAACGCAACGCGTTCATTTCTGGCGTACCGCCGATCAAATCCTGCTTCGAGGAGAAGAAACGTGAGCGCTCCCACGACCGTCACATCTGCGCCGGCCTCTCTGGACAGCTTCAAGTGCAAGAGGACACTCACGGTCGAAGGTCAGACCTACGTCTACTACTCCCTTCCGGAGGCCGAGAAGAACGGCCTCGCCGGGATTTCGAAGCTTCCCTATTCGATGAAGGTGCTGCTCGAGAACCTGCTCCGTCATGAGGACGGCCGCTCGGTGACCAAGGCCGATATCGTTGCCATGGCAGAGTGGCTGACGAACAAGGGCAAGGCGGAGAAAGAGATCGGCTTCCGCCCAGCGCGCGTCTTGATGCAGGACTTCACGGGCGTTCCCGCCGTGGTCGACCTCGCCGCCATGCGCGACGGCATGCTGACGCTCGGCGGCGACGCCAAGAAGATCAATCCGCTGGTACCCGTCGACCTTGTCATCGACCATTCGGTCATCGTCGACGCCTTCGGCAACGCCGATGCCTTCGGCAAGAATGTCGAGCTCGAATACGACCGCAACGGCGAGCGCTACGTGTTCCTGAAGTGGGGCCAGGATGCCTTCGCGAACTTCCGCGTCGTGCCGCCCGGCACCGGTATCTGCCATCAGGTGAACCTCGAATACCTGGCGCAGACCGTATGGACGGCCAAGTCGTCCGACGGCGAGATCCTGGCGTACCCCGATACGCTCGTCGGCACCGACAGCCACACCACCATGGTCAACGGCCTCGCCGTGCTCGGCTGGGGCGTGGGTGGCATCGAGGCGGAAGCGGCCATGCTCGGCCAGCCGCAGTCGATGCTGATCCCCGAGGTGATCGGCTTCAAGCTGACCGGCGCATTGCTGGAAGGTGTCACCGCCACCGATCTCGTGCTCACCGTCACGCAGATGCTGCGCAAGAAGGGCGTGGTGAACAAGTTCGTCGAGTTCTTCGGGCCCGGTCTCGACAGCATGACGCTCGCTGATCGTGCCACCATCGCCAACATGGCGCCCGAGTACGGCGCCACCTGCGGCTTCTTCCCGGTCGACGGCGAGACGCTCAACTATCTCACCGTTTCCGGGCGCGAAGCGTCGCGCATTGCCCTCGTGGATGCCTACTCCAAGGCCCAGGGCCTGTTCCGCACCAAAGAGGCCGGTGATCCCGTTTTCACCGATACGCTCGAGCTCGATCTTGCCAGCGTCGTGCCGTCCATGGCCGGACCGAAGCGGCCGGAGGGGCGCATCGCGCTGCCCGACGTCAAGTCTGGCTTCCTCACCGCGCTTGAAACGGAATACAAGAAGCCGGGCGAGACCGCCAAGCGCTCCGCCGTCGAGGGCCGCGACTTCGATCTCGGCCACGGCGACGTGGTGATCGCCGCCATCACTAGCTGCACCAACACGTCGAACCCGTCGGTGCTGATCGCAGCCGGCCTGCTCGCGCGCAACGCTGCCGCCAAGGGTCTGACGTCGAAGCCCTGGGTCAAGACGTCGCTCGCACCTGGGAGCCAGGTCGTGGCCGCCTACCTCGCCAAGTCGGGACTGCAGAAGGACCTCGACAAGATCGGTTTCAATCTCGTCGGCTTCGGCTGCACCACCTGCATCGGAAACTCCGGGCCACTCAATCCCGAGATCTCGAAATCGATCAACGACAACGGGCTCGTGGCTGCTGCTGTTCTGTCGGGCAATCGCAATTTCGAAGGCCGCGTCAGCCCCGACGTGCAGGCCAACTACCTCGCCTCCCCGCCGCTCGTCGTCGCCTATGCGCTGGCCGGCACGGTTGGGCGCGACCTCTCGACGGAACCGATCGGCACCGGCAGCGACGGAAAGCCGGTCTACCTGAAGGACATTTGGCCCTCGAACCGGGAGGTGCAGAAGTTTATTGCCGAGAATATCTCGCGCGACCTGTTCCAGACCAAGTATGCCGACGTCTTCAGCGGCGACGACCATTGGCGCACCATCAAGGCCGGCTCGGGCCTCACTTACGGCTGGGACGCCAAGTCCACCTACGTGCAGAACCCGCCTTACTTCAGAGGCATCACCAAGACCGCGCGGCCCATCACCGACATCGAGGGCGCGCGGGTTCTCGCGCTCTTCGGCGACAAGATCACCACCGACCACATTTCACCGGCCGGATCCATCAAGACGGCGTCGCCGGCCGGCAAGTATCTGATCGATGAAGGCGTGCAGCCCGCCGACTTCAACCAGTACGGCACCCGCCGCGGCAATCACGAGGTGATGATGCGCGGCACCTTCGCCAACATCCGCATCAAGAACCACATGGTGAAGGATGCGGCCGGCAATGTGGTCGAAGGCGGCTACACGATCCATCACCCATCGGGCGAGAAGCTGGCCATCTACGACGCGGCGCAGCGCTACGCCGCGGAAGGCGTGCCGCTCGTCGTCTTCGCCGGCGTCGAGTACGGCAACGGCTCGTCGCGCGATTGGGCCGCGAAGGGCACCAACCTGCTCGGCGTCAAGGCGGTCGTTGCACAGTCGTTCGAGCGCATTCACCGCTCCAACCTGGTCGGCATGGGGATCGTGCCGTTCGTGTTCGAGCAAGGCACGAGCTGGCAGTCGCTCGGCCTCGACGGCACCGAGAAGGTAACACTGAAGGGCTTGGCCAGCGTCCGGCCGCGCCAGGTGGTGGAAGCCCTGATCGTCAAGGAAGACGGCAGCAAGCTCACCGTGCCCCTGATCTGCCGCATCGATACGCTGGACGAGATCGAGTACTTCAAAAACGGCGGCATCCTCCAGTACGTGCTGCGAAATCTGGCCGCCTGACGAGGCACCACGGCCGGCGATCCCTTTAAATGCGCTACGCCTCCGTATCCGGCGGGTCTGGACCACGGGCGGGTCAACCCCTATTTGTTACAATGTACGGGACGGCCCCGAGGCCGGGCCCCGGTCGAGACCATGCAGTTTGGATCGTGTGGAAAGCACGTCTCTCATGCGCCGTTTGGCGAATTGCTCCTTTGCTCTCCTGTTTGCGCCAGCCCTTGCCGTGGCCGAGACACCGGATGCGCCGGCTGGTGTGCAGGCGTCTCCGCCGCTCGCCGTCATCGAGATGTACACGAGCCAAGGCTGCTCCGACTGCCCCGCCGCCGATGCCCTTCTGAAACGGTACCTCGACAACAACAACATCCTTGGCCTGACGTTGCCGGTCGACTATTGGGACTACCTCGGCTGGAAGGACACGCTCGCCGGCTCGCGCAACGGCGAACGCCAGCGCGAATACGCGGAGCGCTTCGGCATCGGCACCGTTTATACGCCGCAGGCGGTGGTGAACGGCGCCGCCGAGGTCATCGGTTCGAGCGCATCCGAGATCGATCGCGCCATCAGCGCCACCGAGACCGCGCTCTCGATCAGCCGCGTGCCCGTGCATTTCTGGCACTACGGCAACAGCGTCGTCATCGAGGCCGGCTCCGCTCCCCAGGATGCTGATCCGAAGGAAGCCACGATCTGGCTCGCGGTGGTGCAGAAGAAGATCGAGGTCGCGGTCAAGGGCGGCGAGAACAAGGGCAAGACGCTGACCTACTACAACGTCGTGCGCGAGCTGACGCCGGTGGGCGTCTGGAACGGCCGCCCGACGACCATCCGTCTCGCCCGCGCCGATATCATGCGCCCCGAGACCGAGGAGCTGGTCGTGCTCATTCAGGAATCTCGCGCCGGCCCCATCATCGGCGCCGCCCGCCTCGGCGACTAGTCGGCGTTGCCCGCCGACGCCGGTGGGCGTCAGGTCGAATGCTCCCGACACGGGGATCAGTTTACCGACAGCCGCGGAGCGCAACTTGCGCTGAGGCGCTTATCCTTCCACCGTCGAAAACAATGCGGCGGATCGAATCTTCCGGCCCAAATTCCGCGCATTTCCGCCTTCGCCTCTCGCTCTTCGAGCGCGTAGACGTTGGGCGTTCTATGATAGACAACCGCAGCACCGGCATGCACCAGCTCGGCGTTTACCAGCGTCCCGTCTTCGATATAACAAACAACCCACGGCCTTCCGTCTGAACGCTTGCCAACCGTTTTGCATGTCACTAGTCGCCCATCGACAAGATCAGCGAGAATTTTCCGCGAGACCTCTCCGCATTGGTACTTTTGACCGCCGGCATCCTCGCACCACTGGTCGCTTTCAGGTGCATCGACCCCGAAGAGCCTGGCGTCCACGTCACCGAGCAGCAAATCGTCTCCGTCCATGGCGACTGCCGGACCTATAAGATCCTGAAGTTCCCTTGGCTGAGAACCGACGACGAGAAAGCCGATCGTCGTTAAAAAGATCACAGTTGCAATCGCTATGGCTGCGTACCGATACAAAGATGCCATTGGGCCCTCAAACCTGTCTGGCCAGCCAGTTCCGCGGTGGCAGTCCCCACGCGAGCTACGCCCAAGCGGACATGCCGCACAAGCTACTTCTGAGCCGGTGGTTTTTCTATAGCACCTTCACCGTTTTAAGAGGGATTTACCAGCCTCGGGCCCTAGGCATCGCCGCTCCTGCCCTCGGCCGACCTTGATCAACGTCCGTCGATGACCGCATGGGGTGCTGGCGAAAAGTGTCCCGCGTGCGCACGCGATAGATCGGGAGCGCAAGCGCGCTTACCGGCACGTCCACATCAGGCCGCGGTCGAAGTGGAAATGGTTGGCGTGCGAGGCGTTGAACTCGGGGCCGAGCGCCACGCGGAAATAGCGGCAGCTCCGCCGGTGCACCTCGCGCAGGAATGTCGCCTCCGGCCCCTTGCTCTTCCAGTCACGCAGCACCGAGATCGAACGCCCGTCAGCGAGCGTGAAACCCGAGATATCGATCGCATTGGCGGCCGCGTGCTGACTGCGCACGCCCTTCCAGAACGGATTGCCGACGATGTTGCGGCAATCGTAGGTGCCCATGTCGCCGAGCCGCACGACCTCCTGGCCGAACATCTCGCGCGCCAGCGGTTGCACCTCGTGCTGCACCCACAGCGTCAGCGCCGCCGCCATCTCGCAGGTCAGGGGCTCGACGCCGATCTTGGCACCGCCGGTGTGGGTGAACTTCACCGCATTCACCCAGCCGCAGTTGTTGTCCGTGAGCCGGTCCGGGATCGGCGACGCATCGATGAACGGCTCCTTGAGCACCGTCCGGCAGAGTGCTGGATCGAACCGCAGCGCCGAAAGCCGCGGATCGACGAGCAGCGACGGACGCTCGTCGAGGGAGATGGCGCTGAGCGGAATGAAGCGCTGTGGAATGAGGCCGAACCAGGAGCCGCCGGCAATGCCCACGAACAGAAAGAGAAGGAGGAGGATCTTCGCGAACAGATGACGTGGCCGCTTCTTCGCCGACTGATCCATTGGCTTCCCCCCGCAACCCCGATATGCCCGCCCCCGGGCAGACGTGTCCCCTGGGCTAGCCTAGAGCGCTTCCGGAAAAGTGGGAACCCGGGTTTTCGGCAGCGATCCGCCGGCGGACTGACCGCGGCGATCCGAGACGCAGCGCGTCAGAAATCGCTGACGATGCCGCCCTTTTCCCAATCGCCGTAGCGCGTCGGTTCGGGTCCATCCCGGCCGCCGATCTCCGACGGCCGGGCATGAGCTGCGCGCTCGGCCGCAGCCCGCCGCTCGGCCGCTTCGGCAAGGGCACGCTCTGCGGCGGGCGAAAGCGGCTTGCGCGGAGGCGCAGCGACCGCTTCGACGCTTTCGGAGCTGTTTTTCTCGAGCGATGTCATTGCAGCGGCCCGCGCAAACATTTCCCTAGGGATGCTGGCCGTTGGACGGCCGCTTTCCTATATAGCATGGCCGAAGAGTGGCGCGATGCGGCCGATGAGCGGCGCGCGCCGTACGATTGTGGAGTGACGCAATGCCGATGAACTACGCCAGGACGGCGCTTCTGCTCGCGGCCCTGACCGCGATCTTCGTCGCCATGGGCGCCGCGATTGGCGGCCAGCAGGGCATGGTCATCGCCTTCGTTGCGGCGCTCGCCATGAACCTGTTCAGCCTCTGGAACTCGGACAAGATGGTGCTGCGCATGTTTGGCGCCCAGGAGGTGGACGAGCGCACGGCCCCTGACTATTACAACCTCGTGCGCGACCTCGCGCGCCGCGCCGATCTTCCCATGCCGCGCGTTTTCATCATGCACAATCCGCAGCCGAATGCGTTTGCGACCGGCCGCAGCCCGTCGCGTGCCGCGGTCGCCGCAACCTCCGGCCTGCTTGAGATGCTTTCGCGCGAGGAAGCAGCCGGCGTCATTGCCCACGAGCTCGCACACATCAAGAATCGCGACACGCTGACCATGGCCGTCGCCGCCACCATCGGCGGCGCCATCTCCATGCTCGCGCAGTATCTGCAGTTCGGCATGCTGTTCGGCGGCCACCGCGACGAGCGCGGCGGCGGCATCGGCATGATCGGCGCCCTTCTCGCCATGCTCGTTGCTCCCTTCGCCGCCATGCTCGTGCAGATGGCCATTAGCCGCTCGCGCGAGTATCAGGCAGACCGTATGGGCGCGCTCATCTGCGGCAACCCGCGCTGGCTCGCCTCCGCGCTTGTGAAGATCGACCGCGCCGCGCGCCGTATCCCGAATGAGGAGGCCGAAGCCGTGCCGGCGGCAGCCCACATGTTCATCGTCAATCCCTTGACCGGCCAGGGTATGGACAGCCTGTTCTCGACCCATCCCAATACCGAGAACCGCATTGCCGCCCTCGAGGCGCTGGCCCAGGAGCTGGCGCGCGAAGGTATCGATGTGGGTGCGCCGCTTGCCGACGACCGGCGCGGCGACGACGAAGGTCCCTGGTCCAGTCCGCCCTCCCGGGACTCAGGCTCCTCCCGCGGCCCCTGGGGCTAAGGCGCGAATCCGTTAGGGCGCGTGGGTGCTCTCCGCTTGACGCCTGCCTTTGCTCCCGCCAAGGAAGCGCATGCCGATGAAACCACCCCCGAAGCACCCTGCTGCGAAGCGGAAGGGCCCAGAGCGCCCGCGCCGGCCGGAGGCGCAGCCGAAAAAGCCCGCGGGCTTCGGCGCGCGCGAGGTCGCGGTTGCGTGCCTGACGAGCATCCTCCATCGCGGTCGCCCGCTGGATGATGCCTTCGACGCCGCCGCGAGCAAGGCTGGCGCACTCGAATCCCGCGACCGCGCCTTCGCGCGTCTCGTGGTCATGACGGTGCTCCGCCGCAAGGGCGAGCTTGCGGCCACCGTCTCGTCGTTCCTCGAAAAGCCGTTGCCTGACGACACTGGACGCTTGTGGCCCATCCTGCTCTCGGCATCGGCTCAGCTTCTGATCCTGGAGACGCCGCCGCACGCCGCCATCAGCCTCGCCGTCGACCAGTGCCGCGCCGATCCCAAGGCGCGCCGCTTCGACCGGTTGGTCAACGCCGTCCTGCGCCGTGTGGCGGCAACGGGCAAAGAGAGGCTCGGCGGAATTGACCCGATTGCCGCCAACATCCCGCCCTGGCTTCTTGCCCGCTGGAGCGAGGCCTACGGCGAAGCGCAGGCCCGCGAGATCGCCGAGGCGTCACTCACCGAGGCGCCGCTCGATCTCTCCGTCAAATCCGATGCCGAGGCGTGGGCCTCGCGCTTCGGCGGCCTTTTGCTTCCGACCGGCACGGTCCGCATCCGCCGCGCGAGTGCCGGCCGCATCGAGGAGATGCCGGGATATGCCGACGGTGCATGGTGGGTCCAGGATGCCGCCGCAGCCCTTCCCGTGCGCCTGCTCGGAGCCGTCGCCGGTCGCGACGTCGCCGACCTGTGCGCGGCCCCGGGCGGCAAGACCGCGGAGCTCGCGGCCGCCGGCGCCAATGTCACCGCTGTCGACCAGTCCCCCGCACGCCTGGCGCGCCTGCGCGAGAACCTGGCACGTCTCAAGCTCGACGTCGCGGTGGTCGAGGCCGACGTGCTGGCTTGGGACCCCGGCCGCACGTTCGACGCCGTGCTTCTCGACGCGCCGTGCAGCGCCACCGGCACGATCCGCCGCCATCCGGACATTCTGCATCTGAGGCGCAAGGACGATACCGGGGAGCGCGTCGCGTTGCAGCAGCGTCTCATCGACAGCGCGGCCCGCTGCGTCGCGCCCGGTGGCCGCCTCGTCTACGCCACCTGCTCGCTCGAGCCCGAGGAGGGCCAAGCCCAGATTGCGCGCTTCCTGGCGTCGAACCCGGATTTTGCGCGTGTTCCGGTCGTCGCAGGCGAGGCCGGCATCGACGGGGCCTGGATCTCGGCCGAGGGCGATCTGAGAACACTGCCCTGCCACCTGAAGCAGCCGGATGCAGAGCTGTCCGGCCTGGATGGATTTTATGCCGCACGCCTTGAAAGACGCGGCTGAGCGGCATGCTTTCCACCTCCTTGTACGTGCCGCCGATTGAGAGCGGAAGCCGGCGTGCTACCATTGCCGGCGCTATCTGACCGGGCGCAGAGGAAAAGCATGGCCTCCCGGCTCAAGCTATCGGAACGGATTAGGATTACGCATCTCGCTGCAGATCGTCTGCGGCGCGAAGCGATCTCGTCCGTACTTTATTCGCCACCCTTCCGCTGGCAGTTCGGCGCCTCGGCGGCCGAGCAGCTCCTCATCGTGCCGCAGGATTTGCGAACCGCCGATCCGAGCTTCTGGGACGAGGTGGAGGTCGGCCAGTTTGGGCTCGCGGGGTCTGTTGCACTCGCCGATGACGTGTCGCCCTTCGACATCATTCCGCCGAGCGAAGGCTGGACGCGTGCATTGCACGGGTTCGCCTGGCTCCGCCATCTTGCCGCCGCCAACCGTCCCGAAGCGCGCGAGACGGCACAACTTCTTGCGGCCGAGTGGGCCATGCGCCATCGCGGCGGCAGCGGCATAGCCTGGGAGCCCCATATCATCGGGCGCCGTCTGATTTCGTGGATCTCCCATTCGAGTCTGCTGCTGGAGGACGCGGATCCCGAGACCTACGACATCGTCACCGAAAGCCTCGGCATCCAACTCGTCCGCCTCAGCGCGGGCTGGCGCACCAGCCCGAGCGGCTACCCGCGCTTGCTGTCGCTTCTGTCGCTGTTGCTCGCCCAACTCTGCATCTCCGGTCACGAGGGCCACGTGCCGGAGACGGAAAAACTGTTCGTGCAGGAGTTGGACCGTCAGATTTTGCCTGACGGCGGTCACATCGGCCGTAATCCCGGCATCCTCGTCGAGCTGATTCTGGACCTCCTCCCGCTGAGCCAGTGCTTCGCGGCCAGGAGTCGTGCCACGCCGCCGGAATTCGCCGCCGCTTTGAAGGCCATGCTCGGCATGTTGAAGTACATGCGCCTCGGCGACGGCATGCTGGCGCGCTTCAACGGCATGGGCGTCGCCTCTCCCGCAGGCCTCGCGACCGTCCTGGTCTACGACGACAATCCCGGCGCCATTCCGGCGAGCGCACCGGCCTCGAGATACGTCCGTCTCGAGCGCGGTGCGTCGGTCCTCATCATGGATGCGGGTCAGCCGCCGCCACTCGAATCTGCCGCGGAGGCGCACGCAGGCTGCCTCTCCTTCGAACTCAGCGTCGGAACGTCGTTGATGCTGGTCAACGGCGGCGCGCCGTCGTCGTCCAACGCCGAATGGCGGGCGGCGTCGCGCGCCACCGCGAGCCACAACACGCTCTGCCTTGGCGAAAAGTCGTCATCGAAGCTCATTCGCCACAGGATGCTCGAAGGCCTTGTCGGCGGCGCACCCATTCGCTTTCCCGACGACGTCATGGCGAAGGTCGAGGAGCACGACGGCACGCTTGAGCTGGTTGCCGAGCACGATGGCTACATGCGCCGCTTCGATCTAATCCATCGCCGAAGGCTGGCGCTTGCCGCCTCTGGCCGCCGCCTGCTCGGCATCGACCGCATCGCCGGAAAGCATGACAACATGCGGCTGCGCCAGGATGTGCCGTTCGCCATCCACTTCCATCTTCATCCCGCCGTCCGTTGCCGCCGCGGCGACAACCCGAGCATCGCCATCATCGAGCTTGCTGGTGGCGACACCTGGTGGTTTAGCCTCGAAGGCGCGCGTCTCGCCATCGAGGAGAGCACCTATTTCGCCGATTCCGCCGGCCCCCGGAGGTCGCTGCAGATCGTCGCGCGTGGCGCCACGTTCGGCGAGACGGAAGTGCGCTGGGTGCTCGAAGGACAGGACTAGACTGTTGAAGCTTTATCGCCCGCCCGGTTCAATGCGTGCCGCACGCCGGATCGGAAAGACAAACGAGAAACGCCCAGGGACACGCCCATGAAAGACCCCAACCCGAGAATCCGCCGCGCTTTGATCTCGCTGTCCGACAAGACCGGCCTCGATGACCTGGCTCACGCGCTCGCCGAGTGGAATGTGGAGCTGATCTCCACCGGCGGCACGGCCGCCAAGCTCAAGGGGGCTGGCTTTGCCGTCCGCGACGTCTCCGATGTCACGGGCTTTCCCGAGATCATGGATGGCCGCGTGAAGACGTTGCATCCGACCATCCACGGCGGCCTGCTCGGAGTGCGCGGTAACGAGGAGCATGTTGCGGCTGCCGAAAAGCACAAGATCGCCGCCATCGATCTCCTTGTCGTGAACCTCTATCCGTTCGAAGCCACGCTCGCGAGTGGTGCATCCTTCGACGACTGCGTCGAGAACATCGATATCGGCGGTCCGGCCATGATCCGTGCGGCGGCCAAGAACCATGCCTCCGTGACCGTTATCGTCGATCGCGCCGACTACACGCCGCTGCTCGCCGACATGCGCGCCAACCACGGCAAGACGACGCCGGAGTTCCGCAAGCGCATGGCGGCCAAGGCCTACGCCCGCACGGCAGCCTATGACGGCGCCATCAGCAACTGGCTCGGCGCCGTGGCGGACGGCCCTGGAGGTGATGCCAGCGCCTTCTCCCCCACCTTCACCACGCAATACAAGAAGGCGCTCGACATGCGCTACGGCGAAAATCCGCACCAGAGCGCGGCCTTCTACGTGGCGGGCAACCCGGAACCCGGCACCGTGGCGAGCGCCAAACAGCTCCTGGGCAAGGAGCTTTCCTATAACAACGTCGGTGACAGCGAGGCCGCGCTCGAGTGCGTGAAGGCATTCACGGAGAAGCCCGCCTGCGTCATCGTCAAGCACGCCAATCCGTGTGGGGTCGCCGAGGCGGACTCGCCGCTCGCCGCCTACGATCGCGCCTACCGCACCGATCCGGAATCGGCCTTCGGCGGCATCATCGCGTTCAATCGCAAGCTGGACGGAGCCACCGCCGCTGCCATTGTCGAGCGCCAGTTCGTCGAGGTGATCCTGGCGCCGTCCGTGACCGACGAGGCGAGGGACGCGGTCTCGGCGAAGAAGAACGTTCGTCTTCTCGTCACCGGAGCATGGCCCGAAGTTGCCCCCCCGCGCCGCGATGCGCGAACGATTGCCGGCGGCCTTCTCGTGCAGGACGCCGATCTTGCGCTCTACGATCGCCTCGATGTCGTGACCAAGCGCCGGCCGAGTGCCTCCGAGATGGCCGATCTCCTGTTCGCCTGGAAGGTCGCCAAGTTCGTGAAATCGAACGCCATCGTCTATGCGAAGGACGGTGCCACCATCGGCATCGGCGCCGGCCAGATGAGCCGCGTGAACTCCTCGCGCATTGCCGCCATCAAGGCGGAGATGGCCGGGCTCGACATCAAGGGCTCGGCGGTCGCCTCCGACGCCTTCTTTCCGTTTGCCGATGGGCTGCTCGCGGCGGCCGAGGCTGGCGCCACCGCCATCATCCAGCCCGGCGGCTCCATGCGTGACGACGAGGTGATCCGCGCTGCGGACGAAGCGGGTCTCGCCATGGTCCTGACCGGCATGCGCCACTTCCGGCACTAGCCCATGATCGCTTCGGGCCCTATCCGCCCGGAGCGTGAATCATCGGGCTCAACAAAACCCATGATCGCTTCGGGCCCTATCCGCCCGGAGCGTGAATCATCGGGCTCAACAA
>NZ_CADEFI010000033.1:0-11404 GCF_902826555.1 uncultured Hyphomicrobium sp. | reverse complement strand
AACCCAGGATACAGGACGCCCAATGGAGCCGGCGGACTCCCCGCGCATCGCGCTGCGAACGGCCACGCGCGCCGACTTCGGGCTCATCCGCCGTTGGCTTGCGCGGCCTGACATCCAGGAGTGGTGGGGACCGGTGGCCGCGACCGAGGCCGAGGTCAACATGGCGCTCGGCGCCGAGCACGCGATCTGCCGTATCATCGAGGCGGACGGCGAGCCCGTAGGCTACGCCCATGCCGTCGATGCCACCCTTTGGGGTGCCAACCTGCCGGACGATCTCGAGCCCGGCACTTGGGACCTCGATCTCTTTGTCGCTTCGGAGGAGAGCCGCGGCAAGGGCGTTGGGCAGGCGGCGCTCAAGCTGCTGCGCGACGAGGTATTCGCCACCACGCTCGCGGTTGCGGTCTGCATCTTTCCATCGGTGAGGAACGAGCGCGCCGTGCGCGCCTACGAGAAGGCGGGCTTCCGCTGGCAGAGCGTTTGGCACGACCCCACCACCGGACCCGCCTGGTTCATGGTCTCCCGGCGCGAGGCGCAGTAATCGAGCACGCTCAGCGCGCCCGCACTGGGATCATCAGGATCAAGCCGACGACGAGAAACACCGCGATCGAGGCCATGCCGATGCGCTGGCTGTCCGTCGCTTGCGTGACCACCGCGACGAGAAGCGGTGCCATGAACGCAGTCACCTTCCCCGAGAACGCGAACAGGCCGAAGTACTGCGTCATCTTCTCGCGCGGCGCGAGGCGAGCGAGCAAGGCGCGGCTCGCCGCTTGCACCGGCGCCGCAACCAGTCCGACCAGCACCGCGAAGGCGAGAAACACGCGCTCGCCCGCCGACGAGAACGGCTCGGAGCCCGTAACTTTCGGCGCCACCTCGCTCACGAACAGCACGTGACCGGCATCGACCGAAAGAATGCCCAATGCACCGACGAGCAGCAGCAGCAGCGACAGGATGATCACGGTCTTCGATCCGACGCGGTCGTCGAGCACGCCGCCGATCAGGGCGCCGAACACGCCGGCGATCGTCAGCACGATGCCGAACAGTCCAAGCTCGAGGGCGCCCCAGCCGAACACGGCCGCACCGTAGATGCCGCCGAAGGCGAAGATCGCCGACAGGCCGTCCGAATAGATCATGCGCGCGACGAGAAACAGCAGCATGTCGCGGTTGGACGGCAGCGAGCGGATCGTCTCCCACAGCTCCGCGAGAGCTGGCCGGTCGCTTGCCGCGCCGGCCGGCCGCTTCGGGTCCGGCACGAACAGGAAGAAGGGAATCATGAACAGCGCGTACCAGATGGCCGCGAACGGCCCGACGAGCCGGTCGCCCTCGCGCGTGGCCGTGTCGAGCGGCAACAGCGGATCCAGTCCCAGAAGAGTTTTTCCCGTCACCGGGTCGGGCACGATGAGACCCGCCACCAGCGCGAGGCTTACGAGGCCTCCGGCATACCCCACGGCCCAGCCGGTGCCCGAGAGCCGCCCGAGCTGATCGTGCGGCACCAGGCTCGGCATGATCGAGTTCGTGAACACGGTCGTGAATTCGGCCATGGCCGTCGCCAGCACGAAGGCGATGAGGACGAGCGCGACGGTGGTCGTGCTCGCGCCCGGGACTGCCAGCCACAGCGTTGCGAGACCGGCAACGAACAGCACCGAGAACAGGGCCATCCAGGGCTTGCGCCGGCCCCGTCCGTCGGCGACCGCACCGAGGAAGGGGCTGCCGATCGCGATGATGACGCCCGCAGCAGCGGCGGCATAGCCCCACAGGGCCTGACCCTGTGCCGGGTTCGCCGCCACCGCATTGGCGAAATAGGGCGCGAACAGGAAGGTCACGACAAGCGTGTAGTAGGGCTGCGCTGCCCAATCGAACATCACCCAGGAGGCGAGCGCACGCCGCGGCGCGGCCACGCGAGGCCCAGTGTCGGTGGCAGCGTCCTGCACGGTTTCGTCCCCCCATCAATTCCCGTGTCAGTTCTATAGCCCAGCCGGACACGAAGCGCGCGCTTTTAGGCGAGCCGGTGCTCAGACCCCGTTGTTTTGCCAGGTATCGGGAGAACGCGACGCCTCTAGCCCGCCCAATGGCCGGCATAGTCCGCCCCTCGGAGCGCGAACGTGTCCTCGACCACGTAAGGCCCGCCGCCCACCTTGGGCCGCGACGAGAAAAGCACGAAGCTCTCGACCTGGAACGGCCGGCTGGTGAAGCCGCCGAGCTGCTCCAGCACGCGCGCGACGGACTCAGGCCGGGTTCCCTTGAGCCTGGCCAGCGTCACGTGCGGCTTGAAAGCGTGCTTCTCCGGCTTGAGGCCCGCGCTCCGCGCCGCCCGTTCGTTGGCGCGCGCCAGCGCATCGAGCCAGGGGTTCCCCGCTACGCCTGCCCACAGCGAGCGCGGCTGCTGCCCGCCGAACGCGCCAAAGCCCGAAAGCGTGAGCGTGAACGCGGGCTCGTCGATGGACGATAGTGCGGCGTGGAACTCG
Organism: uncultured Hyphomicrobium sp.; assembly: GCF_902826555.1. GTDB lineage: Bacteria > Pseudomonadota > Alphaproteobacteria > Rhizobiales > Hyphomicrobiaceae > Hyphomicrobium_C. The sequence continues at coordinate 8,942 of NZ_CADEFI010000033.1, read as the reverse complement.
TCGGCTGTCGGGTTGTCGATGTCGCCGGCAAAGCGCAGCGTCAGATGCATGTCCTCGGGTTCGATCCAGCGCGCGCCTGCGAGCGGCATCGCGAACTCCGAAAGCTCGTCCGCCAGATCCAGTGGCAGTGTAAGGCCGGTAAAGAGGCGGGGCATGACGCAATCGTCCGCGATCAGGATTTGGAGATCGTCGCGCGTCGCTCGCGCACGCGCCCGATCAGCTCTTCGACCTTCGGCAGGATACCCTGCACGATGACACCGACGCCAGCCGCCGTCGGATGCAAGCCGTCCTGCAGATTGAGCTTGGCGTCGAGCGCCACGCCTTCGAGGAAAAACGGATAGAGCAGCGCGCCGTGCTTGGCCGAAAGATCCGTGTAGATGGTTGAGAACTTCGCCTCGTACTCCCGGCCCCAGTTCTTGGGGGCGGCCATGCCGGCGAGCAGGACGGCGATCTTCCGCTCTCCGAGCTTGGCGAGAATTGCGTCGAGGTTTTTGCGTGTCTCGTCGGGATCGATGCCGCGCAGCGCATCGTTCGCGCCGAGCTCCAGGACGACGGCCTCGGTCCCCTCGGGGATCGCCCAGTCGAAACGCTCGAGGCCGGCTGCCGTCGTATCGCCCGAAACGCCCGCATTTGCCATCTCGACCGCGACGCCCTTGGCTTTGAGGGCTTCCGCGAGCTGCACCGGAAAGGCCTCGGATGGCGCCAGCATGTAGCCCGCCGTCAGGCTGTCGCCGAACGCCACCATGCGGATCGGCGCCTCATCGCCGGCATGGGCCGCGCCCGTGACGGCCGCGAGACAGAGGTTGACGATTGCCATCAATCTCACCATTTGACCTCGGAAGGTCGAAGCGCTTTGCTTTGCCTTCATTTTTCCTCACCGCACAGCGACAGTCGCGCCTGCCGATTCCCGAGCACGCTTCCTGATGGAGCCCTGACACGTGCCCCAGCCGATCATCCGCCTCGACGACGTCCGGCTCAACCTCGAAAGCCGGGCCGGCCTGGTCGAGATCCTGAAGGGCATCACATTGGAGGTGGAGCACGGCCAGTCGCTCGCCATCGTCGGGCCCTCGGGATCGGGAAAGACGTCGCTTCTCATGATCCTCGCCGGCTTGGAGCGAGCCACCAGTGGGGATGTGCACGTTGTCGGCCGCGATTTCAATGCCCTCGACGAGGATCGTATGGCGCTGGCGCGCGGCGCGGACATCGGTATCGTCTTCCAGTCGTTCCACCTCATTCCCACCATGACGGCGCTCGAGAACGTGGCCTTGCCGCTCGAGTTTTCGGGTCAGGTGGATGCGCGCGAGCGCGCCCGGAGCCTGCTTACGGATGTGGGTCTTGGCCTTCGCATGGATCATTTCCCGGCCCAGCTTTCGGGCGGCGAGCAGCAGCGCGTGGCACTCGCCCGCGCGCTTGGACCTCAGCCCAAGCTGCTTCTCGCCGACGAGCCCACCGGCAACCTGGACGGCAAAACCGGCCGTCAAGTCGTGGACCTCCTGTTCGGCCTGAAGCGGAAAAGCGACGCCACCCTCGTGCTCGTCACGCATGACGAGCGCCTCGCCAAGCAGTGCGAGCGCACCATCCGCATGGCGGACGGCAAGATCGTCGCCGACGAGCAGACCGTGGTGGCCGCATGAGCACCGCCGCCGATGTGGCTGGCGCCGTGTCGCGCCCTCGCGCGGGCCTTGCCCCCTCGCGCCTTTTTGGCATCGCGCTGCGCGAGCTGCGCGCCGGCCTCTCTGGCTTTTACATCTTCATGGCCTGCGTCGCGCTCGGCGTCGCCGTTATCGCCACCGTCAGCACCTTGTCGGATGCCATTCGTGCCGGCTTCGAGACCCAGGGCGAGATCATCCTGGGCGGCGACGCCACATTCTCGCGCATGCACGCGCGTGCCACCGACGCCGAGCGCAAGTGGCTCGAAGCACGCGGCACGGTGAGCGAATCGGCGACGCTCCGCACCATGGCGCGCCGTCTCGACGGCGAGCAGCAGGCGCTGATCGAGGTGAAGGCGGTGGACGGCGCCTATCCTCTCGCCGGTACGGTGGAGGTCGAGGGCAAGCCCTTCGCCGACGCCATGTCGGCGCCCGACAGCGCCGTCGTCGATCCCGTGCTCTTGAGCCAGCTCGGCTTGCAGCTCGGCGACAGGGTGCGCATCGGTGACACCGAGGCGACCGTCTTGGCGACGCTCGAGACCGAACCCGATGCCGTCGCCGACCGCTTGACCTATGGACCGCGCGTCTTCGTCTCGCGAGAGACGTTGGCGAAGACAGGCCTCGTGCAGCCGGGCACGCTCGTGCGCTTTCGTTACGCCGTGAAACTCGCGCCCGGCGACGACGGCCGTCCGGCCGATCTCACCGCCTTTCGCGCCAAAGCCAAGGCCGACCTCGCCGAGTCGGGCTTCGTCGTGTCCGACAAGCGCAATCCGTCGCCGCAGGTCACGCGCACCCTCGATCGCCTGCGCCAGTTCCTGACCTTCCTCGGTCTCGCTGCCCTGCTGGTCGGCGGTGTCGGGATCGCCAGCGCCGTCTCGACCTTCATCGAGCGCCGCCGCAACGTCATCGCCACCATGAAGACCGTCGGCGCCACCAGCCGCACCGTGCTGCTGATCTTTCTCGTTCAGGTTCTCGCCATTGCGGTCATCGGCGTCGTCGTGGGGCTCGCGATCGGCCTCAGCGCCCCTTACTTCCTGATCTCTGCCTACGGCGATCAGCTCCCGATCAAGGCCGAGCTTGCCTATTCCCCCGCGAGCATCTTCGCCAGCGCCGCTTACGGCATTCTCGTAGCGCTGCTTTTCACGCTCTGGCCGCTCGGTCGCGCCGAGCTGATCAAGCCCTCCGTTCTGTTCCGCGACGAGGTCGCGCCCGAGCGTGTCTGGCCGCGCCGCGGCATCGTCATCATGACCGCGCTCATCGCCGCCACGCTTTTGGGCTTCGTGCTGACCATGGCGGAATCCGCCCGCATCGCCTTCTACTTCTGCGCTGGACTGATCCTCGTGTTTCTCGTTTTTGCCGGTCTCGGCAATCTGGTCACCATGCTGGCGCGTCGCGTCGCGCGTCCCAAGTGGCCGGAGCTGGCGCTTGCCATCGGCAACCTGGGTGCGCCCGGCGGATTGACGCGCTCGGTCGTGGTCTCGCTCGGCGCCGGGCTCTCGCTGCTCGTTGCCGTCGCCCTCGCGGACGCATCGCTGATCGAGGAGTTGACGAGCCGCCTGCCGCAGAAGGCCCCAAGCCATTTTCTGCTCGACGTGCCGAAAGCCGACGCCGAGCGCCTCATCGGCATTGTCGAGAAGGAAGCGCCCGGCGCGCACGTCGTCGAGGCGCCGATGCTGCGCGGCCGCCTCGTCGAGATGAAGGGTCGCAAGGCCGAGGAGTTCAAGCCGCCGCCCGAGGCCCAGTGGGTGCTGAATGGCGACCGCGGTCTCACTTATTCCGATACCCTGCCCGAGGGCTCGACGCTGGTTGAAGGCGAATGGTGGCCGGTAGACTATTCCGGCGAGCCGTTGGTCTCCTTCGAGCGTGACCTCGCCGGCCACCTCGGCTTGCAGATTGGCGATTCCGTCACCGTCAACGTGCTCGGCCGCAATCTCACGGCGCGCATTGCCAATCTGCGTGAGGTGAAATGGGAAAGCCTGACGCTGAACTTCGTCATGGTGTTCTCGTCCAATGCGCTGAAGGGCGCACCGCACAATCTGTTGGCGACGGTCAGCCTGCCGGATGACACCCCGCTCGAGACGGAGGCCAACCTCGGCCGCGCCATCGGCAAGGCGTTTCCCTCCGTCACCGTGATCCGCGTCAAGGATGCGCTCGAGGCCGTCAACGCCATCCTGTCCAAGGTCATGGTGGCGGTGCGCGTTGCCGGCGGCGTGACGCTGATCGCCGGGGCTCTGGTGCTGGCGGGTGCGCTCGCCACCGCGCAGCGTCGTCGCATCCTGGAAGCCGTCGTCTTGAAGGTGTTGGGAGCCACGCGCCGGCGTGTTCTCACCTCGCACGTGCTCGAATACCTGCTTCTGGCTGTCGTCGCCGGGCTGTTCGCTGCCGTGCTCGGCACGTTCGCCGCCTGGATCGGCGTCTCCGAGGTGATGAAAATTCCCTTCACGTTCAGCGCCGCTGCGGTGGGGCGCGCTCTGGTGCTGGCGATCGGGCTTGTCCTGGCGTTCGGTTCGCTGGGAACTTGGGCCGTGTTGCGCGCGAAGCCCGCGGCAATCCTCAGGTCCGAATAAAGATTAAATAAACGATAGATTGCTGCATACGTAGCCACCCCTCAGTATTTGGCGCCGTTTTACGGGACTGCCCGCATTAACATTTTGACCGAATTACCCTATATACAAGCCCAAGAACTCGGCGTTGCGGAGAAGCACTCTCTTGAATGGGAGCCGCACCTTTCCAATATGCCGATGGCAAATTTCGTTTTGCGCTAGAGGTCTTTAAGGGGACTCGAACACGATGGCACAGTTTGACAGCAGATATCCGCAAGCGACGACCGTTGGCCGCGCCGACGTCGACGAAGGTCTGCGCGCATACATGCTGGGCGTTTACAACTACATGGCGGCTGGCGTCGCGCTGACCGGCATCGTCGCCTACTTGATCTTCTCGATGGCCGTGACGAATGACGCGGCCTCCGCCGCGGCGACGCTTCCCAACGGCAAGATGCTGACCAGCTTCGGCGTCGCACTCTACACGAGCCCGCTCAAATGGGTTCTGTTCCTGGCTCCCATCGCGTTCGTGTTCTTCTTCGCGTTCAAGGCGGCCACGATGAGCGTCAGTGCCGCCCAGACCTCGTTCTGGGTCTACTCCGCCCTCGTCGGCGCGTCGCTCTCCTCGCTGCTGCTGGTCTTCACCGGCACCTCGATCGCCAACGTGTTCTTCATCACGGCGGCGACGTTCGCGAGCTTGAGCGTTTGGGGCTACACGACCAAGCGTGACATCTCGGGCTGGGGCTCGTTCCTGTTCATGGGCCTCATCGGCGTCATCATCGCCAGCCTCGTGAACCTGTTCACGCAGTCGAGCGCCATGAACTTCGCCATCTCGGTCATCGGCGTCCTCGTGTTCGCTGGTTTCACCGCCTACGACACGCAGCGCATCAAGGACGTCTACTACGAGGTGGCCGGCAGCGCCGAGGCAACCGCCAAGGCTTCGATCCTGGGCGCTCTCTCGCTCTACCAGGACTTCGTCGGCCTCTTCGTCAACCTGCTGTCGCTGCTCGGCGACCGCGAGTAGGACGAGACCCGAGACCGGCTCGATAATCGAAGGGCCCCGCTTCGTGCGGGGCCCTTTATCTTTTCGGATCACGTGCGCCGGGCTGGGAGCAAGCGGTGCGCCAACCTCAGTGGCTGAACTTTACGCTCTCGCAGGCCAGGAGCACGCGCGCGAGATCATGACCGCGCTTGAGGATCGCCCCGCTCCGGAGCACCACGCTGTAGGCGCCTTGACGGCGTGCGAGCCGCGGACATTTCTCGACGCGGAACAGCGGATACTCCGAGGTCCGCTGGAAGATGGCGAACACCGCCTTCTCGCGCCCCATCTGCAGCGCGTAGTCGCGCCACTCGCCGGCCGCCACCTTGCGCGCGTAGACGGCAAGAATGGCATCGAGCTCGTCGCGATTGAACGCGACGACGGGCGAGCCGATACGGGATGGAGCGGATGCGGGGCTGAGCTGCGTCTGGGTGCGTGAAGAGCCGCCCGACTCACGCGGGCGGAAACGTATGGGGTCGGATTCGCTCAAGCGCGCCTCCCTGCTATCGCCGCATCATGATCGCGCCGGACTCGCAATTTTTCAAGCAGTCCCTTCCAAGATTTCACATGGCCGCCACAAAGCGTCCTCGGGCAAGCCCCATTGCCCCGTATGATGCAAGAAACAGCGCCTGGCCCGGTCCATCCCCAGCTTCGGATCAATGCCCCAAGCCCCCATCCGAGGCCAATCTCCCTGGACCGGGCCTCAATCTCTCCCCCATCACCGCGTTTGTCCGGCACAGAAAATCCTTCGTGCCGCCGGATTGGCGTCGCCGTGCGGCCCTTGCGCGGCCCAAGTGCAGGCGGAGGCTAGCAGGCGTGGATCACCCGTTCGGCCGCCGTCGCTGACCGGAAACCCGAGCCCCCAGTCTGGTCAGGGGGCGGCACCGGGCGGGCCCACGTCTCCAATCTTGCTCCTCGTCCGAAACCGTGATCGCTCCGGGCCGGTCTGTGCGAAGCGGCATCATCGGTTTCATCAAGAAGGCAAAGGGCCGGTGCGAGCTGGCCCTTTGTCTTTGCGCGCGTCTTCCGCTATCGATTTCGACCCCGGGCGCACTTCGAAAGGACGAACGATGGCAAAGAAGGCTAGCAAGACGAGCCAGACGACCAAGAGCCCGAAGAACCCGCTTCTCGCGCCTTGGCGCACGCCTTTCAAGGCGCCGCCCTTCGCTGCCATCGAGCCGCGCCACTACAAGCCGGCCTTTACCCTCGCCCTCAAGGAGCACAAGCAGGAGATTGCCGGCATCGCCGCGCGCGAGCAAAAGCCGTCCTTTGCCAACACCATTGTCGCGCTTGAGAAGAGTGGCGCGCTGCTCTCCAAGGTCGCCGACGTTTTCTTCAATCTGACGAGTGCCGACACCAATGAGGCGCTGCAGGCCGTCGAGCGCGACATGGCCCCGAAGCTCGCCAAGCATCAGAGCGCCATGCTCCTCAACCGCCGGCTGTTCCTGCGCATCGCCGACCTCTACGAGCGCCGCGCCGAGCTTGACCTCGACGCCGAGGCCCTGCGCCTCCTCGAGCGTACGTATAAGGGCTTCGTCCGCGCCGGTGCCACGCTCGATGCCAAGAAGCGCAAGCGCATTGCCGAAATCAACACCGCGCTTGCGACGCTCGGCACAGCTTTCACGCAGAATGTGCTCGCCGACGAGCAGGCCTGGCACATGGTCCTGGATGGCGAGCGCGATCTCGCGGGCCTCCCCGAGTCGTTTCGCGCGTCGGCGGCCCAGGCCTCAGCCGAGCTGGGCAAGCCCGGCAAGCACGCCATCACCCTCGCCCGCTCCAGCGTCGAGCCGTTCCTGCAGTTCTCCGCCCGCCGCGACCTGCGCGAGGAAGCCTGGCGCGCCTGGATCAAGCGCGGCGAAAACGGCGGCGCGACCGACAACCGCAAGATCGTCGTCGAGATGATGGGGCTCCGGGCCGAGCTCGCGCGTCTCCTGGGGTTCGAGAGCTTCGCCGCCTACGCGCTCGAAGACACCATGGCCAAGACACCGGCCGAGGTAAGGAAGCTCCTCGATAAGGTTTGGCCGGCCGCCCTGCGCCGTGCGCGCGGCGAGCGTGAGGCCCTGGAGAAGCGCGCCCGCGCCGAAGGCGGGAACTTCAAGATCGCCGCTTGGGATTGGCGCTACTACGCCGAGAAGGAGCGCAAGGCGCGCTATGACCTCGACGAGGCGGAGGTGCGCTCCTATCTCGTGCTCGAGAACGTGCTGGAGGCGGCCTTCGACACCGCGGGCAAGCTGTTCGGCATCCTCTTCGAGGAGCGCAAGGACGTGCCGGTTTATCATCCCGACGTCCGCGCCTGGGAGGTGAAGACCAAGGCCGGCGAGCACGTTGGCCTCTTCTACACCGATTACTATGCGCGCCCCTCGAAGCGCTCAGGCGCCTGGATGTCCTCCTATCGCACGCAACAGAAGCTCACCGGCAACGTGCGTCCCATCGTCGTCAATGTCATGAGCGTGGCACGTGGCGCGCCGGGTACGCCGACGCTGCTCTCCTTCGACGACGCGCGCACGCTGTTCCACGAGCTGGGTCATGGCCTGCACGGCCTGCTCTCGGACGTGACTTATCCCTCGCTGGCGATGACCAACGTCCTGCAGGACTTCGTAGAGCTGCCTTCGCAGCTCTACGAGCACTGGCTCTCGCGGCCGGAGGTCTTGAAGCGTTTCGCGCTCCAGGCCGGCACGAAAAAGCCTATGCCGGAACGGCTGCTCGCCCAGCTCGAAGCGGCGCGCACCTTCAACCAGGGCTTCCAGACGGTCGAGTACACGGCCTCGACCTTGCTCGACCTCGAGCTGCATTCGCTCGCCGACGCCAAGGGCCTCGATGTCGATGCTTTCGAGAGCGAGATTCTCGCTCGCATCGGCATGCCGGCCGAGATCACGCCGCGCCACCGCATCCCGCACTTCCAGCACATCATCGGTGGATATGCGGCGGGCTACTACAGCTACCTGTGGTCGGAGGTGATGGACGCCGATGCGTTCCAGGCCTTCGTCGAGACCGGCAACGTGTTCGACAAGAAGACGGCGGGCAAGCTCAAGACCTTCATCTATTCGGCCGGCAACAAACAGGACGCGCTCGATGCCTATGTCGCCTTCCGCGGCCGCCCGCCCGAGATCGACGGCCTCCTCAAGAAGCGCGGCCTCGTCTGATCGAGCGCTCGGACGAAAAAGGCCGCCCGTGGAGGGCGACCTTTGCGTTTTCGGATGCGCGCAGGCCGAACCCACGCGGTAGTTTCATTCTTCACTGTCATCCTAGGCCTTGTGCCTAGGACCCATGTTTACGCATGGGAGGACGGAAGCCTTTCTGTAGGCGCTCCCGCCCGAGAGCTAACCCGCCTTCCTGTTCTGGCGGTTCGAGATCAGGTCGTCGACCACTGTTGGATCCGCGAGCGTCGACGTATCGCCGAGGCTGCCGAACTCGTCCTCGGCGATCTTGCGCAGGATGCGCCGCATGATCTTTCCGCTCCGCGTCTTCGGCAGCCCGGGCGCGAACTGCACGACGTCCGGCGAGGCGATCGGCCCGATCTCGCGGCGCACGTGCGCGACCAGCTCCTTGCGCAGCTCGTCGGAAGCAACCTCGCCCGCGTTTAACGTCACATAGCAGTAGATGCCCTGCCCCTTGATGTCGTGCGGATAGCCGACCACGGCCGCTTCCGAGACCTTGGGATGGGCGACCAGCGCGCTCTCCACCTCGGCAGTGCCCATGCGGTGCCCCGAGACG
>NZ_CADEFI010000032.1 GCF_902826555.1 uncultured Hyphomicrobium sp. | reverse complement strand
GACCTAGGTCGGCGCAGGCGCGCGATGCTTCTTCTTGCGGGCATACTTCGACACAGGCTTGTGTGCTCCGTGGGCATTCGGAGATCCGGCGTGAGGCTTTTGCGGCTTGGAATGGGCTCTCGGCGCGTCGCCTTTGCGGTGCGGGCGGCCGCCGGGCTTTGCCTTCTTTCGATCCTGCCAAGGCGTTTTGGCGCGGAAGTCCGCCGGGCGGTCTGACGAGGTGACGGGTTTGGCGTCTCCACGTTCACGCGCCGGAGCCGCGTGGGTGGGATTGCCCCTCATTCCGGCATCGTCTCCCATTGTCGGGCCGATGCGGGAGATCCGCCCTTCGTTGGGCTTCATGGCGCGCGCGGCGGTTGCGAACTTGTCGGCGAATTCGGCGGCGATCTGAAAACGCGTGTCGCGGTCGAAGATCTTGATGGCGCCGATTTCAGACTTCGTCACATCGCCGGCACGGCAGAGGAGCGGAAGCAGCCAGCGGGGATCGGCCTTGCGCTCGCGGCCGATATCAATCCGGAACCACACCATCTCGCGGCCATGATCCCTCGCGGGACGCGGGGGGCGGTGCTCGCCGGCGTTCGCGCTGCCGTTTCGATCGTGCGGAGTGTCGCTCAGAGCTTCCCGCGCGTGATCCGGCCGGTGTTGGAAGCGCTCCCGCGACGACGGCGAGCGAGCCTCGCGCCGGGGCGGCGGGCCTCTGTCCTCAGCCAAGTCTTCCGGCGCCGGAAGCTGGGCGCGATGCGTGCGGACAAGAGCGAGAGCGATCTCGTCGGCCGTGCGTCCGGCCTTGAGGGCCTCGGCGAGCTTCATGTCCTCCTCACTCGCAGGGTCGGTGAAGATGGAGCTGGCGAGAAACCGCTCCTGATCGCGCGCGCGGATCTCTTCCGCCGTCGGCGCCGGGCCCCACGTGATCTTCAGCTTGGCACCGGCCAGCAGCACATCGGCCTTGCGCCGGCGGTTGAACGGCACGATCAACATGCACAAGCCCTTGTTGCCGGCCCGGCCCGTGCGTCCCGAGCGGTGCAGGAGCGTTTCGGCATCGTTGGGGAGATCGGCGTGGATGACGAGTGCGAGCGCGGGCAGGTCGAGCCCGCGCGCCGCCACATCCGTCGCGACCAGAACGCGGGCGCGACCGTCGCGGAGAGCTTGCAGCGCATGCGTGCGCTCGTTCTGGGTCAATTCGCCTGAAAGCGCCACGGCGGAGAACCCTCGCTCGACGAGGCGCGCGTGCGTCCGCTTCACGGCTTCACGCGTCGAGCAGAACACGATCGCGGCGCCCGCCTCGTAGAACCGAAGCACGTTGACGACCGCGTTCTCGGTATCGCCGGGCACGATGCGGATGGCGCGATAGTCAATATCGGCGTGCTGCTCGTTGCGCCTCAGCGTCTCGATGCGGACGGCGTCGCGCTGGTAGCGGCGGGCAAGCGCTTCGATCTCGCGCGGCATGGTGGCGGAAAACAGCAGTGTCTGGCGGCTTTCAGGAGTCGCGTCGAGAATGAATTCCAGATCCTCGCGGAAGCCGAGATCGAGCATCTCGTCCGCCTCGTCGAGCACGACGGCGGCGAGCTTGGTCAGATCGAGGCGCCGCCGCTCCAGGTGGTCGCGCAGACGCCCGGGCGTGCCGACGACGATATGGGCGCCGTAGCCGAGCTCGCGTGCCTCCGCGCGTGCGTCCATTCCGCCGACGCAGGTGACCACGCGCGCGCCGGTGTCCTTGTACAGCCAGTCGAGCTCACGCTGCACCTGGAGCGCCAGCTCCCGCGTCGGTGCGATGACCAGGGCCAGCGGCGCGGCGGCCTGGGGCAGGCGTTCCGCGTCTCCGAGCAGCGCCGGGCCTATGGCCAATCCAAAGGCGACCGTTTTTCCCGAGCCGGTCTGGGCCGAGACCAGCAGATCGCGCCCGGCGGCGTCGGCTTCGAGAACCGCAAGCTGCACGGGGGTCGGGACCGAGTAGCCGCGTGCCACAAGGGCGCGTCCGAGCGCGGGATGAGCCGACGGGAAGGTCATGACGGGGGGCGCTTTTCAAATAAGGGCGGCGCTGACGGCTCCGGTAGGGGAGCCGACGCCACTGCCTGGGATTTCGCGATCCGCGATGCCTAGTTGGTTTTCCGCTTTTCCACCAGCGGACATGTTGGCTCGCCCTCCGGCTGGTTAAGTTGGGGCCAATCCCGGCCGGTGGGGCAGGCCGGAGCCGGAGATGGGCCGTTCTTGCGCCACGTCGCGCACGGCCACTGTGGTGGTCGGAGCATGACCGGAAGGAGACATCCTCCTCGTCAACAGGCAGCACTGCAGATGGACGCCTGGACCGATCAAGGATCGGCGCGTCCGAACTCCATGGGCCGCATCGTCAGTGCGATTGCATGTTGGCTGACGGTCTCGGTTTTTCAGCAATCCAAATTTAATTATAGCCCGCAATAATTTGCTGCATCCGCAATGATTCGGGTCCGATCTGACTCGGCTTTGCCGGAGGCGCGTCGCGTCCGTATGGCGGAGCAAGGCGGACAATCGCCCCTCTCCACACGACGTGAGCCAGGGGGGCCGACGTTGAGACTAGGTGCGAAGAACGGCGCCCATGCCGTGGGCTACCGCCGATCCTTGTTTCCGACGACCGCGGCGATGTTGATTGCCTGTGCGGCTGCCGATCTTCGGCCAGCGCGTGCGCAATCGGTGACGGGCGTTGGCGTCAATCCGGGTGGCACCGTGTCGTTGCCGCACTGGTCGGTCGGTAGCGACCTCGACGTTGGTAGTCCCAGTCCTGCTGTGGGCACGCTCGTCATCCAGGGTGGCGGCACGGTGACCAATGACACCGGCTTTATCGGCAACGGTGTCTCCGAGCAGGGAGAGGTCACCGTTTCGGGCCACGATGGCAGCGGCAATGCCTCGACCTGGACCAATAACGGGGATCTCGTTGTCGGTCAGGACGGCATGGGTATGCTCCGCATCGAAGATGGCGGTGTGGTGTACAACGATTGGGGCTATGTCGGCGCCGGGGCCGGCAGCCAGGGCGAAGTCATCGTTTCGGGCCGCGACATCAACGGCAATGCCTCGACGTGGACGAGTTCCGGTCAGGTCTACATCGGCGACAACGGCGCAGGCCTGCTCACCATCCTGGATGGCGGCGTGGTGAACAGCGGACTGGCCTCTATCGGCGCCAATGTCGGCGGCACCGGTACGGTCGTTATCTCGGGCCGCGACATCAACGGCAATGCCTCGACCTGGAACGTCACCAACCAGATCTATATTGGCGACGGCGGCATAAACAACACGCTCGGCGTTCTGGACGGCGGCGCGTTGAACAGCGGACAAGGCCTTATCGGCTACAGCAGCGGCGGCGAGGGCTCGGTCGTCGTCTCGGGCCGCGACGTCAACGGCAATGCGTCGATCTGGAATGCCGCCAACAATATTTACGTGGGTTTCTCAGGCGACGGCACGCTTGATATCGAGGATGGTGCCGCCGTGAGCACCAGTGCGTCGGGCGGCGGCGCTGCCGCTGTTTTTATTGGCTACGCCGCCGGCGGCACGGGCACGGTGACAGTCTCGAGCAGCACCGGCGATTTCTCGAGCTTGACTGCTACCGACCGTATCGAGGTGGGTTCCGATGGCACCGGCACGATGACCGTTGGCAAAGGCGGCTTCGTAAGCGTGGGTAGCGACGTTCGTATCGCCAATGGCAGCACGAGCAGTGGAACGCTCCATCTCAACGGCGATGCCACCGGGCGCGGTATTGTCGAGACCGGCTCAGTGATCCATGGACTCGGTGCCACCGCGATCCTCGACCTCAACGGCGGCATTCTGCGAGCGACGCGAGACGAAGCCAATTTCCTCAACGGCTTTGCGACACTGACCATAGGCGCCGAGGGCGCATGGTTCGATAGCAACGCACACGACATCGCGGTCAGCACCGATTTTTCCGGTACGTCGAGCTTCAACAAACTGGGCCTGGGCAAGCTGACGCTGACCGGCGACAGCTCCGGCTTCATCGGTGCGGCCACGGTGTCGGCGGGCACTCTGGCCGTGAACGGCGTTGTGGGCGGCACCATGGCGGTCGTGGGCGGCCGGCTGCAGGGTATCGGTCAAGTCGGCGACACCACAAACTTTGCCGCTGGCACGGTCGCACCTGGCAATTCGATCGGCGTGCTCACCGTTGCCGGAAATTATGTCGGCAATGGCGGAACGCTCGAAATCGAGACCGTGCTCGGTGGCGACAGCTCGCCTTCGGACGTGCTGGTGGTGACTGGCGACACGTCCGGCAATACCAGCGTGCGGGTGATCAACCTCGGCGGAGCCGGTGCTCAAACGATCGAAGGCATCAAGATCGTCGATGTCGGCGGGGTTTCGGGCGGCCAATTCACGCTACTGGGGAATTACATGTTCCAAGGCGACCCGGCGGTGGTCGCCGGCGCATATGCGTATCGCCTCCATCAGGGCAGCGTGAGCGCGCCGGCCGACGGCGACTGGTATCTGCGCTCCTCCCTCTTCGACACGGCCGGTCCGTCGACCCCGCTCTACCAGCCGGGCGCTCCCATCTACGAGGCCTATCCTGCCGTGCTGCAGAGTTTCAACGAACTCGGCACGCTGCAACAGCGAGTCGGCAACCGCACGTGGTCCAATGGCGCCGTCGAGACTGTTGCGCGGCCCGATGCCGCCAGCGGGACTTGGGCCCGGATCGTCGCCAGCCATGCGAACGCCGATTCCAAGTTCTCCACGACGCGTGCCGACTACGAGAGCGACGCCTGGCAATTGCAGGCCGGCGCTGACGGTCAGTTCTATGCCGGAGACGCTGGCGAGTTGATCGGTGGTCTGTGGGCACGCTACGGCACGATTTCGAGCAACGTCGGCTCGATCTTCGGCGCGGGCTCCATCGACAGCACCGGGTACGGAATGGGCGGAGCCTTGACCTGGTATGGCGCGGGTGGCTTCTACCTCGACGGCCAGGCTGGGCTCACCCGGTATGACAGCGATCTCTTCTCCTCCACGGCCGCCACCCGCCTGGTCGAGGGCAACAATGGCTTCGGCTATGCGCTGGGCCTGGAAGCGGGTCAGCAGATCGCGTTCGGATCCAACTGGTCGGTTACCCCGCAGGTGCAGCTAGTGTATTCGGAGATCGACTTCGAGGACTTCGCGGACGTTTTCGCCGCCGCCGTGTCGCTGGCCGATGGTGATCGTCTCAAAGCCCGTCTCGGCATTTCCGCCGACTACCAGAACAGGTGGACCGGCGAAACCGGAGAAACCAGCCGCCTTCACGCCTATTGGATCGCCAACCTCTACTACGATTTCAGGCCGGAGACCGCCGCGCATCTCGCCGGAGTCAGTCTCATCAATGAGCGGGAAGCGCTTTGGGGCGGAGTGGGCGCCGGCGGCACGTACAGCTGGGCCGACAGCAAATATGCCATTCGTGGTGAAGCTGCGCTCAACACCAGCCTGATCGATTTCGCCGACAGCTATGATGTCACCGGGACCGTAGGATTCGATGTCAGTTTTTGAGCGGAGGTCATCATGTGCCGTTCGCTCTCGATATCGACTGATATCGAGTTCTGCTTCCGGCTCGAAGCAGTCGTCAGAGACGGGGTGCCTGGCGGTGGGAGAAGCTCTGCGCGCTAGTGGGCAAGCAGCGGAAGCAGCGCCTTGGTGACGGCGCTGTTGCCGGCGAGGACGTCGCCGGTCGCGAGCGCCTTGTCGCCGCCATTGACGTCGGTGACGAGGCCGCCCGCCTCGCGCACCAGGACGATGCCGGCGGCGAGATCCCACGGCTTCAGGTTCCGCTCCCAGTAGCCGTCGTAGCGGCCGGCGGCGATGTAGGCGAGATCGAGCGCGGCCGAGCCCGAGCGGCGCAGGCCCGCGACCTCCATCATTACGGTTTTCATCTCTTCGAGGAAGCGCGGGTGGCCCGGACGGCCGCGATGGGGAATGCCGGTCACGACGACGGCGTCGGCGAGCGTCTTCCTGGCGGCCACGCGGAGGCGGCGCTTGTCATTCAGGTACGCGCCCTTGCCCTTCTCGGCGGTGAACAGCTCGTCGGTCGCGGGATTGTAGACGACGCCGGCCACCAGCACGCCGTCGCGCTCGAGACCGATCGAGATGGCGAAGTGGGGAATGCCGTGCAGGAAGTTGGTCGTGCCGTCGAGCGGATCGACAATCCAGCGATGGGTCTTGTCGACACCCTCGATCTCGCCGCGCTCTTCCATCAGAAAGCCGTAGCCCGGGCGAGCCTTCGACAATTCCTTCCAGATGATGTCCTCGGCCTTGTGGTCGGCGGCGGAAACGAAGTTGGCCGGTCCCTTGACGGAGACCTGAAGCTGCTCGACCTCGCCGAAGTCGCGTGCGAGCGAGCGGCCGGCCTTGCGGGCGGCCGCGATCATCACGTTCATCAAGGCTGAGGCAGGCATGGCGGCGATGCGTTCCGGGATGCCGCGCCGGGTGGCGCGGGCTCATCAAGGGGGTTGGGTTGGCAGGCTCTGACGGTTTCGGGCTGGAACGTCAACTGTTTTTGCTGTGCGGCGGCCGCAACTGCTTAATGGTGCGCCCTTCGATCACGGCATGGCCAAGACCTGCTTCTTCTCGCGCCATTCTGCTGCGGCGGCCTGGGCCTTGGCGCGATCCGCATCGGGGAGCGCGGCGACATAGAGGTCGAGCTTGTCATCCACGACGCCCGCGGCCTTGGCGATCAGGCGCCACTTGGCGGCCTCGATGGGATCGGATTGCACGCCGACGCCTTCGGCATAGAGATGCCCGAGGCGGTTCTGGGCGCCGGCGACGCCTTTGTCGGATGCGGACTGCAGGAGCGCCACAGCCTTCCCTTCGTCGACCTTCAGGCCGCGGCCCTGCAGCAGCATGACGGCGTAGTCGTACTCGGCGGCGGGCAGGCCCTGCTCGGCTGCCTTGGCGCTCCAGCGGGCGGCTTCGAGGGCGTCGTTGGGAACGCCATTGCCCTCAAGATAGAGGGCGGCGAGATCGTATTGAGCGGTGGCCACGCCTTTCTCGGCCGCATAGCGGATGTGCTGGGCGGCGCGGAAGGGGTTCTCGGGCTTGCCGGTGCCGCGCAGGAACATGAGACCGAGATTGTAGTTGGCGACGGGATCGCCGGTGGCTGCCGCTTTTTCGAACATCTCGGCGGCGAGGTTCATGTCCTTGGCGACGCCGCGGCCCTCGGCGAGCATGGTGCCAAGCGCCTGCATGCCCTGGATGTCACCCAGCTCGGCCGCGCGTGCGTACCAGCGTGCGGCGGTGGCATCGTCCTTCGGAACGCCGAGGCCGTCGGCATAGATGCGGCCGATCAGCGTGTGGGCCTCGGGATCGTCGTGCGCGGCGGCCTGCTCGGCGAGTTTGAGAGCCGTCAGGTATTTGCCCTGGTCGAAGGCGAGGTAGGCTGCGTCGTCGGCCGGAAACTTATCGGGCTCGGACGCGAGATCGGCCGGCGCCGACTGTCCCCATTGCGGAAGGTAGGGCGTCAGCATGCCCGTGGCCGCGAGCCCGCCGATGACGCCCAGGGCAAGGCCCGCGCAGCCCAGGATGACGAGATTGATCGTTCTCACGACGACTGCTCCTCAGGCCGCGTCTGCGGGTGCACCGAGCGCGGCGATGAAAGGCTGCGCCCAGGACGCCATTTTTTCCGCCGGCACATCGGCGGGCAAGCGAACGGCGACGAAATCGGCGCCCGTCCGTGCAAGCTCGCGTGCGTCGGCGGGGGTCCCGGCGTCGAAGGCGACCGCGGGCACGACGAAGACCTCGACCCACCACGACAGGAGATCGCGCTGCGTGGCGCGGGCTTCGGCGGGATCATCGGCATCGGGCAGCAGGCTGAAGGCCACGTAGTCGGCGCCAGCCTCGCCGAGGGTCATGGCGTCGTGACGCGAGTCTCCGGCGTCGGCGCCGACGATGGCGTCAGGTCCGAGCGTTCCGCGCGCCGCCTCGTAGGCGTCCTCGATCTCGGGGCGCCAGGAGAGGTGGACGCCATCGGCGTCGAGCCTTTGCGCTGCCGGCACGTCGTTGGCGAGAAGGACGGCGACTTTCCGCGCGTGTGCCGCCTCGATCAAGGCCCGGGTGGCGGCGGGATCGAAGGCACCGGATGCGGGTGGCGTCAGGATGAGGGTTATGGCGCCGGTGGCTTCGAGCGCGGAGGCGATGCGGGTTGCTCCGTCTGCCCCGCTTTCGGCGGAGGCGACGAGGCAAAGGCCAGGGGTTGGTTGGGCGCGGCTCATGTCGCTCGGGGCATGTCCCTCGGTAGATATTTTAGTGCCAGCGGGCAGTCCGGCTCAGCTCTGCGAGCGTATCCAGCTCAAATCAGGCGGAAAAGCGACCCTTCTGCTCATGTGGCTGAAATGCCCTTGGAGAACAGGTCGTTGAGTGGAAACCGGTCTGTTCCCTCAGAGGCGTTGCGTCTATCGTGGCGGTGCGAATCCGGTTTTTCGCGTCGCGTTTGCGTACTGTTTAAGTACCATGCATGGGCATGAAATTGCCATGCTGGATCTGCACTTGTCTGGGATTCTAGTGGTGCCGCGTCCCGCTTTGACGGAGCCAGATTGATGCTCACGACTGCTTTCACGCGTGTTGCCGCCACTGCGGCCGCAGTTGTTGCGTTCGCTATCTCGGCCTCGAACGTCGGAGCGCAAACCCCGCCTGCCACTGCGCCCGCGGCGACGCCGCCTGCGGGTCAGACGACGGGGGGCATTCCCGAGAACAAACCCGCGGCAACCGCGCCTGCGTCTCCCGCCGCGACGACTACGGCGCCGACGGCCACCGGGGCAACGGCTGCTCCGGCCGGTGAGACGAAGCCGGGCGAAGCCGTCGCCAACGCGGCGACGCCGCAGCCGTCTCAGACCGCTCCGTCACCTGCTGCCTCTCCGACGCCTCCAGCCACGACGGCTGCGCCCGCATCTCCGTCTCCGTCCACGGCGACGCCCCCCGCTCAATCGGCGGCACCGGCCCAATCGGCGGCACCTGCGCCGGCCGCAACCGCTCCCGCAGCGGCGCAACCGGCTGCCGTTGCTCCGCCTCCCGCGCCTCCGGTCGATCCCGTGGTTGCCGCGGTGCGGACGTGGCTCGGAACGGCGGCGAATACCTCCAAGGCGAACAAGGACGATGTGGCGGCCGCCGTCGCGTTCTATGGTGCGCGCACGCAGGGTCCGCTCTGGGTCGAGAGTTCGGGTTTCAACGCCAAGGCCAAGAGCGCCATCGACGAAGTGCGCAAGGCAGACGATTGGGGGCTTTCGGCGGCGGCGTTCGATCTGCCGTCGCTTGCCGCATCGGCTGCGACCGACGCGCAGGCCGACGCCGAAGGCAAGCTGACGCTCGAGCTTCTCAAATACGTGCGCTTCGCGCGGGGCGGGCGCGTCAATCCGCAGTCGCTGTCGCGCATCCTGGATGTGACGCCGCCGATCAAGGATCCGAATACAGTGGTCACGGATCTCGCCGCGGCCTCGGCACCGGACGCCTATCTGCGCGAGCAGCATCCGAAGCACACGCAGTTCCAGCTCCTGCACAAGGCGCTGCTCAAGGCGCGCGGTCCCGCCGAGCCTGCCGTCGAGGTCGATCCGGCGCTCAAGGTCAGCCTGCCGCAGACCAAGGAGACGCTGAAGGTCGGCATCGATCATCCGAACGTGGCGCTGCTCAGGCAGCGGCTCAAGGTGCCCGCCGAGGGCGGGGCCAAGGACACCCTGTTCGACGAGAAGCTCGAGCTCGCGCTCAAAGCCTACCAGGTGGAGAAGGGCATCAAGGCCACCGGGCAGCTTTCGGGAGCGACGCGTGTTTCGCTCAATAAAGAGGTGGACGCCCAACGCGCGCCGGATCCCGAGCGCGGCACGCAGCTGATCGTGCTCAACATGGAGCGCTGGCGGTGGATGCCGGAGGATCTCGGGCGCGTCTATGTCTGGAACAACATTCCCGAGTACACCACGCGCACCTTGAAGGGCGACGAGGTGCTGTTCAAGGAGCGCATCATCGTCGGTCTGCCGCAGTGGGCGACGCCGGTGTTCTCCGAGAGCATGAAGACCATCGCCTTCAATCCGTCGTGGGGCATGCCCGACGGCATCAAGATGCGCGAGCTGCAGCCGCGTCTGCGTGCGGCGGGCGGCGGCGACTTCTTCTCACAGCTGTTCGGCGGCGGAGGCGGTGGCGGTGCATCGATCCGGGCGTACGGCCTCAAGGTCTATCAGAACGGTCGGGAGATCAATCCCGACACCGTGAACTGGAGCACGGCGGACGTGCGCGCCTACAGCTTCATTCAGCCGCCGGGCGGCAAGAACCCGCTCGGCACCGTGAAATTCCTGTTCCCCAACCGGCACGACGTCTACATGCACGATACCATCGAGCGGGCGTTGTTCGCGCAACCGAACCGGGCGCTGTCGCACGGATGCATCCGCGTGCAGAACCCGACGCGCTTTGCCGAGATCATGCTGATGGAAGGCAACGGTCTCACGCAGGCGGCGGCGGATGACGTCATCGCGGGCGGGGGAGAGATCAAGCTCAAGAACCCCATCCCGGTGCATATCACCTACCTGACGGCGGTCGCGGACGCGGAGGGGCGCGTGTCCACCTTCAGCGATCTCTACGGGCATGACAGCCGGCTTTCGTCGGCGCTCACCGGGCGGGCGATCAAGTTCGATTCCGGCCCGGCTCCCGAGGTCGTGGCTGCGGACGATACCGAGTACACGCCGGTGAGCACCTCGAGCTCGAACTCGAAGAAGAAGAAATCCAAGCAGCCGCCTGAGACGCTGTCGGACGTGATCTCGGGCTTCTGGCTCAACTGACACACGCGCGCGGCGAAGACGCATTTGCAGATGGCCAGGCTCAGCGCCTGGCCATTGGCGTTTCGAGAGGCCGATCGCCCTTTGCCTTCAAAAACAGTCAAGGCGCAACGAGGGGGGCTCGCTGCGCCTTGCTGCTAAGCCCTCGTCCCAAAGGCCGAAGACTGTAACGTTGGGGCCCATTCCGGTCGGTCGGTGTGCAGGGACACGCTCGCGTTGCCGCGCGGCGCTCCGCACCGGGCCCAACGAGACAACGCGTCAGCGGCGATGTTGTTCCGCGGTGCGTGCGAAAAATCCCGAAAAAAATCCGAGAGATAGCTCTTTCCGAGAATAAGGCGCAGGTGTCAGGCGGCCTTCTCTTGCTTGGCGTCCCACTTGCCGAGCGCGGCGAGGCTGTTCATGCGCGCGCGGTGCGCGAAGGCGCGCTGGCCGGCTGCCACGTTCTCCGGCTTGCCGCCCCAGGCCTTAAGCGCCGCTGCCTGAAGCGCGCGCCCGTAGGAGAAGGTCAGCGCCCACGGCAGATTGCCGGCCGCATTCATCAGCGAGAGGTGCTGGGTTGCCGCCTCGTCGGATTGTCCGCCGGAGAGGAAGGCGATGCCGGGCACGGACGCGGGCACCGTGGCCTTGAGACAGCGGAGGGTTTTCTCTGCAACCTCTTCAGGCGAGGACTGGCGGGCGCTCTTCTGGCCGGCGATGACCATGTTGGGCTTCAGCACCATGCCCTCGAGCGAGACGCGTGCGTCGTAGAGCTCGCGGAAGACCGTGCGCAGCGTCCACTCGGTGACGCGATAGCACTCGTCGATGTCATGGGCGGAATGGGGTCCGTCCATCAGCACTTCGGGCTCGACGATCGGAACGATGCCGGCTTCCTGGCAGAGCACCGCATAGCGGGCGAGGGCATGTGCGTTGGCCTTGACGCAGTTCCAGGTGGGGAGGCCGTCGGCGATGGTGATGACGGCGCGCCACTTCGCGAACCGGGCGCCGAGCGCGTAGTAGTCGGCGAGGCGCTCGCGGAGGCCGTCGAGGCCTTCGGTGATGGTTTCGATCTTCGACGTGGGGCCGGCGAGCGGCTTGGCGCCGGTGTCGACCTTGATGCCGGGAATGGAACCGGCGGCCTTCATGACGTCGACCAGGGTGGTGCCGTCCTTGGCCTTCTGGCGGATGGTCTCGTCGTAGAGGATGACGCCGGAGACATAGTTCTTCATGGCGTCGTTGGCGCGGAACAGCATCTCGCGATAGTCGCGGCGTGCGTCCTCGGTCGAGGTCAAGCTGATGCTGTCGAAGCGCTTCTTGATGGTGCCCGAGCTTTCGTCGGCGGCGAGGATGCCCTTGCCGGGCGCCACCATGGCTTGGGCAATATCTTCGAGCTTCTCGGTCATGGCATCTGGTCCCATCGATGTGAAAGGTTGCGATATGGCGCCGCGCTTCTGCGTTCAGGCGGCTGTCAGCTTCTTCAGAACGTCCTCCGAGACCTCGAAGTTCGCGAAGACGTTCTGGACGTCGTCGTCGTCCTCGAGGGCGGCAATGAGCTTCATGATGCTCTCGGCGTTGTCCTCGTCCACTTCCGTGGTGAGGCTCGGCTTCCAAACCGCTTTGACGCTGTCCGGCTCGCCGAGCTTTTCCTCGAGTGCGCCGGCTACGGTGCCGAGGCTGTCGAACGAGCAGGTCACGATGTGGCCGGTGTCGTCGGATTGAGCATCGTCGGCGCCGGTCTCGATGGCGGCTTCGAGCACCGCGTCGGGGGAGCCGACGCCCGGCTTGAAGCGGATCTCGCCCACGTGCTGGAACATGTGTGCGACGGCGCCGGTGGCGGCGAGGTTGCCGCCGTACTTGGTGAAGACGGCGCGCACGGCGCCGCCGGTGCGGTTGCGGTTGTCGGTCAGGGCCTCGGCGATGACGGCCACGCCACCCGGAGCGTAGCCTTCGTAGCGGATTGTCTCGTAGGCCTCGCTGTCTCCGCCCAATGCCTTCTTGATGGCACGCTCGATATTGTCCTTCGGCATGTTCTCGGCGCGCGCGGTCTGGATGGCGAGGCGGAGGCGCGGGTTCATGGCCGGGTCCGGCATTCCGGACTTCGCAGCGACGGTGATCTCTCGGGCGAACTTGGCGAACATCTTGGCGCGGGCCGCGTCCTTGCGGCCCTTCTTGTGCATGATGTTCTTGAACGCTGAGTGGCCGGCCATGGGTGTTCCGAAGCGGTTTCGAGGTGGGGGGCTGCCCCTGGGCAGCTTCGGTCCGATTTAATGCGGGGCGGCCTCGTGCCGGTCAACCCCCCTCGCCCGGCAAAAACGCCTATTTTTCGGGGTTCGATGGTGCTTTAGGCCTGTCCAAGGGGCCTCGCGAGGGGGCGCAGAATCGCCTAGTCTCGGGGGATGCCGCTATCGCCCAATTGCGGACCAGGGTGAGCAGGTCTCACCATTGCGCCGAGGGCTGGGCAAAGCCTTTCCTCGAGCGGTTGCCATACTTCTCTCACTCTACCCAAAACAGCGGCTCGGTCGGCTCCAAAACGCCACCGAGCCGCAAACTTTTGACGCGCGTGGCGAGGCCTGTCCTGTCGTCGATCTCGACGGCGAGACCCGAGACCGTGGCGGGACCGAGCGCGGGCTCGAAACGCTCGCGCGGCAGGCGAGTGAGGAAACGGTTGATCGGTTCGTCGGGATCCATGCCGAGCACGGAATTGTAGTCGCCGCACATGCCGGCGTCCGACATGTAGGCCGTGCCACCAGCCAGAATGCGCTCGTCGCTGGTCGGCGTGTGAGTATGTGTGCCGACAACGACGGAAACGCGCCCGTCAAGGAAGAGTCCCAGGGCCTGCTTCTCGCTCGTCGCCTCGGCGTGGAAGTCGACGAGGATGACATCGGCGCCGGTTTTGAGCCCGCATGCGGTGATCTCGCGGTCGATGGCGCGGAAGGGGCAGTCGATCTCGCTCATGAAGACGCGGCCCATGGCGTTGATGACGAGCACGTCGGCGCCGTTTTTCGCCTTGAACAGGCCGGCGCCGCGGCCCGGCGTGCCGGGCGGAAAATTGAGAGGCCGGATCAGGCGGTCCTGACGCTCGATGAAGACCAGGGTGTCCTTCTGGTCGAAGGCGTGGTTGCCGAGCGTGACGGCGTCGGCGCCGGCATCGATCAGCTCAAGGTGAATGGCTTCGGTGATGCCGAAGCCGCCGGCGGCGTTCTCGCCGTTGATGACGAGGAAATCGAGCTTGAAGCGCTCGCGCAGGCGCGGAATGGCTTCGACAGCCGCCTTGCGGCCGGCGCGTCCGACGATGTCGCCGAGAAAGAGAAGACGCATCAGCTCCTGACTTCGTTGCTTGGTTTCATCCTGCGTCTTTGCCGCATTCGAGGGGCCCGGCGGGGGTCAGCACCCAATCCAGGCGTTCGTCATAGTCGACATGGGGAACGGCGTCGACCTTCTGCTCGTCGAAGGCGATGCCGATGGAAACGATGGGTTTCAGCGCGCGCAGACGGGCCAACGTGCGGTCGTAGAAGCCGCCGCCGTAGCCGAGCCGGTAGCCCTGCGCGTCGAAGGCCAGCAGGGGGCCGAGCACGATATCGGGGTCCAGCACGGGGGCCTCGGGCAGCGGCTCGCGGATGCCCCATGTGGTTTCGGCGAGCGGATCGCCGGGCGACCAGGCACGGAAGACGAGCGGGCGTGCCTTGCCTTCCATCACCGGCAGGCAAAGGCGGTAGCCTTCGCCGAGCAGGCGCTGCATGAGGGGAGTGGGGTCGATCTCCTCGCCGATGGACAGGAACCCGGAGACGATTGCAGGGGCCGGGCGCCGGGCGAAGCCGATACCGTGCCGTGCGATCTCTTGCGCCGCGCCTGCGCCAAGGCGCGCGAACGCCGTGCTCCGCGCTGCCTTGGCCTCCCGGCGCATGGCCTTCTTCAAATCGTCCGTGGACATGGCCGAGTGAAAATCTTTCTAACCGCATCGCCACGGATGCGGGACAGAGCAGCACGGAAGGAAAGTGCCGCGGTGGCCGTTGGAACGGTTGATCTCGCCGGGTCCCTACAAATGTAAGGTGGGCGCCATATGTCCGGGGCCACGGCCCCGGCCAGGGACAGCTCCCAGGCAGATCTTATAGGCCCTGGAGATTCATGTGTTCCTGACGAACCCCGCAGCGGGGCTAAGATAATGCGCGGGGTGCCAAAAAGCGAGGGCTCACTCGCGTCTATCGACAACGCCCGAGAGCGACTCGATGACCCAATCGATGCGGCTCGCAACCAGGCTGCGGCTTTCCTCGAGCGCGGCGATGCGTTGGTTCGCCGCCTCGAGCTCGCCCTTCAAGCCGTCGCGCTCCTGCTCCAGCGCCTTGATACGCTGGTCCGCAGTGCCCGGAGCCGCGGTGGTCGGCTCTTTCAGGCGACTGGCGGGACGCTTAACCTTCTCTTTTGTCCGCTGAGCCATGAGCTGACCCAACCCCTCCTCGCAGACCTGCAACCGTCGCCCTCAACGGTGTGCATGCAGCCGTCAGCATAGGAAATCTCATGCCGCGGTGCAAGAAATCACCCGGTGCCGGCGTCACAAAACGAGGATCACTTTCCGGCGCGCAACAGGGTGTGGCTCAGCGCAGGATTGACAGCCCCGGCGCTGCCAAACTTAATGGCGCCCGCTCGGCGGTCCAAACGGCACTCTGCGCCGTAGATTGCGTCATCCCGCCCAACAGAAACCTGCCCATCGATTGGAGGAACTGCCTATGGCTCTCAAGGTCGCGATCAACGGATTTGGCCGCATCGGCCGCAACGTGCTGCGCGCGATCTACGAGTCGGGCCGGACTGACATCGAGGTGGTGGCGATCAATGATCTCGGCCCGGTGGAGACAAATGCGCACCTTCTCCGCTTCGACAGCGTGCACGGACGGTTTCCGGGCGAGGTGACCGTCAAGGGCGACAGCCTCGACCTGGGGCGCGGGCCGATCAAGGTCACGGCGGTGAAAAACCCCGCGGAGCTGCCGCACAAGGAATTGGGCGTCGAGATCGCCCTCGAGTGCACGGGCATCTTCACCAGCAAGGAGAAGGCCGCAGCCCACCTCGCGGCCGGTGCCAAGCGCGTGCTCGTCTCGGCTCCCGCCGACGGGGCCGACCTCACCGTCGTCTACGGCGTCAATCACGAGAAGCTGACGAAGGATCACCTGGTGGTTTCCAACGCGTCGTGCACGACGAACTGCCTGGCGCCGGTGGCCAAGGTGCTGCACGACCTCGTCGGCATAGAGAAGGGCTTCATGACAACCATTCACAGCTACACGGGCGACCAGCCGACGCTCGATACGCTGCACAAGGACCTCTATCGCGCCCGCGCGGCGGCGCTGTCGATGATCCCGACGACGACGGGTGCGGCAAAGGCCGTCGGTCTCGTGCTGCCGGAGCTCAACGGCAAGCTCGACGGTACCTCCATCCGCGTGCCGACGCCCAACGTCTCGGTGGTGGACTTCAAGTTCATCGCCAAGCACGAGACGACCAAGGACGAGATCAATGCCGGCGTGAAGGCAGCGGCGGCGCAGGCGCTCAAGGGCATCCTCGGCGTCACCGACCAGCCGAACGTGTCCTCGGACTTCAACCACGATCCGCGCTCGTCGATCTTCCATCTCGACCAGACCAAGGTGATGGACGGCACGCTGGTGCGCGTTCTTTCCTGGTACGACAACGAGTGGGGGTTCTCGAACCGCATGGCCGACACGGCCGTCGCCATGGGCAAGCTGATCTAGCCTGCCCGGGCGCGTGTAGCGCGTAACGGCGCGTCCTTTTTGGGTTTGCGGAAGGCTCCCTCGCGGGAGCCTTCTTCGTTCAAGAACGATCAGCGCCAGAAGTAGCCGAGGGCGATCAGGCCAGCTCCGCCGAGCAGCATCAGCATGGCGACGAGGTTCAGAACCTTGGCTGCGAAGTGGCCGATGACGGTGCCGGCCGCACGGCGGGCCTTACCGGTGACGGACGCTTCGCGGGCGATCTCGTTGTACTTTTCCTCGAGTGCGGTCGGGCTCTCGGCCGAGCGCTTGCCGCGGGCGACCTGCCAGGCGCTGTCGAACGCCGCGCCGGCGAGGTCGTAGCGGGATACGCGCCACATGATGATGACGGCAAGGAGCGCGACGACGGCGCCCCAGATCATCATCCATTCGTTGCTGCCGAGCTCGGTCGGAAAGGTCATGGCCCCCTCGCCTCAGTTAAGGTGAACGGTCTTACGTGAGCGCATTCGTAACCGCAATGTTGTCGTCGTTGTGGACGGCGCCGTCTGCGGGACTACACTGATGGAAGGGGGGAACGCGTGGCTTCGGGCGACAAGGAGCGTGACCCATGCAAGCAACACCCAACGTCTATCCTCCGGGCAGCGTGCGGATGCGTCCGATGCTCGATGCTCTGGCCCGGAACTGGTGGCTCATCGTCCTGCGCGGCGTGCTGGCCGTCGTGTTCGGGGTTCTGGCCTTCATCTGGCCGGGCATCACGCTGATCACGCTTATCTTTCTCTACGGCGCGTTTGCCTTTGCCGATGGCGTGCTGGCCATCGCGGCGGCGATCCGCGGCGGATCGCCGGTGCCACGATGGTGGCTGGTGCTGGTCGGCGTGTTCGGCATTCTGGCCGGCGTTTTGACGGCGGTGTGGCCGCAGATCACGGCGCTGGTGCTCTTGCTCTTCATCGCCGGCTGGGCGATCGCGACCGGCGTGCTGCAGATCATCGGTGCCATCAAGCTCCGGCACGAGATCGACGACGAATGGCTTCTGATCGCGAGCGGCGTGCTGTCGGTTGCGTTCGGCGTTCTGCTCGCGGCGTGGCCGGGGGCGGGCGCATTGGCCATGGTGCTGGTGATCGGCGCGTTCGCGATCATGTACGGGGCGCTCCTGATCCTTTTCGGCCTCAGGCTGCGCAAGCATGCGGAGGTGCGACTCTAGGCTCGCGCCCGGCGCCATGACGACGAATCAGTCCTGCCCGTGGTATGCGAGACGCATGCGGGGAGAGAGACAGGTTCGCATCATCGGCATCGATCCGGGGCTCAGGCGCACGGGGTGGGGCGTCATCGAGACCGATGGCGTCCGGCTGACGTACGTCTCGTCCGGACTCATCACCTCGACCTCGGACGAAGATCTCGCTTACCGGCTGCGGGAGCTGTTCGAGGGACTTTCGAGCGTCATTGCTTCCTGCGGGGCCAGCGAGGCGGCGGTCGAAGAGACGTTCGTCAACGAGAATCCGCGGGCGACCTTGAAGCTCGGGCAGGCGCGCGGCATGGCGCTGCTCGCGCCGGCCATGCGGGGCCTCAGCATCGCCGAATATCAGCCGAACCTGATCAAGAAGGCGGTCGTCGGCGCGGGGCACGCCGATAAACATCAGATCCAGGCCATGATCGGCTTCCTGCTCCCCAAAGCGCGCTTCGAGAGCGCAGACGAGGCGGATGCGCTCGCCATCGCCATCTGTCATGCCAGCCATCGCGGGGCGGCGGCGCTGGCGAAGCGGGTGCTGAAGGAAGGCGTCTAGCGATGATCGGGCAACTCAAGGGAAAGGTCGACGCCATCGGCGAAGCGCACGCGATCGTCGATGTCGGCGGTGTCGGGTACGAGGTGCAGCTGTCGGCCCGCACGCTCCGGAACCTCAAGCTCGGCGAAACGGTGACGTTCACCATCGACACGCACGTGCGCGAAGATGCGATCCGTCTGTTCGGCTTTCAGAGCGAGGTCGAACGCAGCTGGTTCCGCACGCTGCAGAACGTGCAGGGCGTAGGTTCAAAGGTAGCGCTGGGCGTGCTCGGCGTGCTGTCGACGCAGGATCTCGCCAACGCCATCGCGCTCGGCAACTGGGCGGCGGTGGAGCAGGCGCCGGGCGTCGGCAAGAAGCTTGCGCAGCGCATCGTGGCCGAGCTCAAGGACAAGGCGCCAGCGTTGTCGGTGGCAGGTCTTCATGTGCCGGTTCAGGGCCCGGGCGGCATTGCGGGAGCCGAGATTCCGCCTGAAGGATTGGCCACGGCGGAAGCCATCTCGGCGCTCACCAACCTCGGCTACAATCCGGCGCAGGCCTCTGCGGCCGTCGCGGCGGCGATCAAGGAGCTCGGCGCGGATGCGGATACGGCGAAGCTCATCCGGCGCGGCCTGAAGGAGCTGGCGCGGTAGGGGCTCAGGCGCGTGTGCGCTCGGTGGCTATGACCTGCAGCGAACCTCTGAGCACGCCGGACGAAGCAAGTATTCGGCTCGGCACCTGGCCGCTGCCGATGTCAATCTTCTACAATTCGCTCTCGTGCAAAGCGGCCTGGAGCCTGCCCGACACATCGGCTGAACGCCGTGCTGAATGTACTCGCGGAACTATAGCCAATGCGCTCTGCAACCTCGGCGAGGCTGATATCCTGTTCGCGCAGGAGATCCTTGGCAAGGGCCATGCGCCAACAGAGGAGATACTCCATCGGCGGGACGCCGACCGCGCGTGTAAAGCGATCAAAGAACACCGAGCGCGAGAGAGCAGCCTTCTTAGCAAGCTGCTCGACGGTCCAGGTGTGCGCGGGATCGGCATGCATCTCCCGTATCGCAATCGCAAGGCGTGCGTCGCCGAGGCCACGCAAGAGCCCAGCGGGTGCAGCTTCACCTTGGATCGTTCGCAGCGCCTCGATCAGCATAACCTCGACGAGGCGCCCCAGGACAAGATCGCGACCGGGTCTCTCGGCAGTTGCCTCATCTCGGACGAGATGCACGAGCGTGGATAGCCGTTGCACCCCACGCACGTGCACCAGTGCAGGCAGCAACGATATCAGGAGATCGGCGTCCTTCGAGTCAAAGGCGAACGATCCGCCGAGCAGCCGCACGTCAGGATCGCCATCAGGCGTACCATGACGCACCTCGTTCGTTGGAGCCGGCGACACCTTAGGATCGATGTGCTTCGCCGAAGCCGGCATGAATCCCGACATGGTGAAGCCGGGCGTCTTTGGCAGGAGCAGGAAATCTCCGGCTTCGAGCGTCAGGGACTCCTGTCCTTCGACGGTGAGACGGCAGCTCCCGTCGAGCACGGTGCAGAAGCTCGGTTGGCCGAAATCGGAATAGCGCACAGCCCAGCGGCCAGCGCCGCTTATGATCTTGGAGAGGACGGTGCGAGGCCGCAGCAGCGCGATGACTTCTGAAAGAGGATCGATCATTTCAGGACGCTAGCAAACGAAATCCGGACGATCAATCGCAGATCGTCCGGAAGGCGC
This sequence comes from uncultured Hyphomicrobium sp., assembly GCF_902826555.1. GTDB lineage: Bacteria > Pseudomonadota > Alphaproteobacteria > Rhizobiales > Hyphomicrobiaceae > Hyphomicrobium_C. Next base: position 17,328 of record NZ_CADEFI010000032.1, on the reverse strand, counting down.
CGTATATCGTCCGCGTCGTTCAAACCAGGAGGGACGACGATGAAAACCGTGCTGATTACCGGATGCTCCTCGGGCTATGGCCTGGAGACGGCGCGCCACTTCCACGCTCAGGGCTGGAGCGTCATCGCGACGATGCGCACCCCCCGCGAAGAAATTCTGCCGCCAGCCGACCGACTGCGCGTGCTGGCGCTCGACGTCACGCAGCCACAAAGTATTGCCGCCGCTCTCGAAGCCAGCGGTCCTATCGACGTGCTCGTCAACAACGCCGGCATCGGCATGTTCGGAGCGTTCGAGGCGACCCCCATGTCGGTTGTACGCAAGCTGTTCGAGACCAACACGTTCGGTGTGATGGCGACGACGCAAGCCGTTCTCCCGCAGTTCCGTGCGCGCGGTTCGGGCGTGATCGTGAATGTGACGTCGAGCGCCACGCTGGCCCCGATGCCGCTGGTCGCGGCCTATACGGCGAGCAAGACGGCCATCGAAGGCTTTACCGGGTCGCTCGCGCATGAACTCGATGGCTTTGGCATCCGCGTCAAGCTGGTCGAGCCGGGTTATGGCCCGTCGACCCGTTTCACCCAGAACGTTCAAACGCCGATCGAGGCGACGATCCCTGAAGCCTATGCGTCTTACGCTCACTCAATACTCACGGCCTTCGGACAGCCGACCGCGGTCACCACGGAGCGCGACGTGGCGGAAGTCGTTTGGCGCGCAGCAAACGATATGTCCGCGCAGCTGAGATACCCGGCGGGCCCTGACGCTGAGGCGCTGGCGCGCGTCGCCTAAGCCCGCGGCTTCTGTCCCCATCAAAGCGTCAGCTTTCATTTCGGTTGCGGACGGGCGATGTGGCCGCGTTCGCGCCGGGTGCCCGAAGCGATGGGTAGACCGCTATTGGAACGAGGCACACGGGGCAACGGGCGGGCGCGTGCAACGATGCATGTCTGCTCATGGCCCCGTGTCGGGCATCACCCGGTGGTGCGGGAGGTTCGTGATCCAGCTGCTTTCTGCCGGTGATCTTGACATGCCGAAGGTCATCAATGCACGTTCGCGCTCCTTTTCTGGAGGTGACGATGTGTAAGGTATTCTCGTTTCCGGTGTGGCTCGGGTTGTCGCTGATCTGGACCGGCGTCGTCGCCTATTTCGGCTATACGACCGCGCCGCACGTGCCGCTCGACATGTCGGCTTCCGATCCGGCGACGATCGAGGCGCTGCGCGCGGCCACGACCAAGCACGCGCTGATGTATGGCCTGCTTGCGGCCATGCCGCCGGCCATCGCGCTGATCTTCGGGCGGGTCGTCTGCCGCGGCTAGCGGGCTGCCGCCTTTTCGTCAGGCCGCGCCCGGTCCGGGATCGTCGCCCGCCGGATCCGAGCCTGCGCCGTCGGCGCCGGTCAGCTCTTTCCTCCAGCGCGGCTGGAACGGAACGACGGTCGCCGTCCGCGCCATCCGGGCGGCCTCGGGCTGATAGGCAACTTTGATCAGGCGAATGGCTTCGCGGGTACCGTCGGCTTTGCGCAGCCGAAAGACCTCGTGCTCCCTCAACCCCAACAACGCCAGTCCACGCAGCGTCGTGACGGGAAGGGACAGACCGGGCGTCGCGCCCTGCTCGTCGCGCGTCAGAACGCGATGCTCCATGAACGCGCCGCCGATGCTGAACTCGACCCGGCTATCGATGGTGGCGATGCGGCGGTCGATCGTGTGATCGAGCAGCAGCGTGGCGCTGCCGAGCTTCTCACGCAGGAGATGCAGATAGGGCTCGGCGCAGTCCTTGGAGGCAAGGAGCGTCTGGAGGTAGGTGAAGTCCTTGGCGGTCAGTTGGCATTCGTGAAATGTCATCGCAAGCTCCGTCCCACGGGCCGGACGTGCGGCCGTGGCGAAGGGGTCCAGATAGGGCAAAACGGATCTGTCCCTGGCTCGGCCAGTGGACCGCCGAGCCAGGGCTATAGGCCTGCGATCAGCTGACCTGCGCGGTCTTTGAGAGAGCTGGCCATTTGTCAGCGAAGCTCGAATGGTTCCTCGGAGTGAGAAGCGTAACAGATTTTTTCGTGTTTGGACGCCGGTGAGCCCCTCGGTGATTCATCGCCCGGGCGGGCCCTTACGCCGCGGCGGGCTGCGGCGCCCGTTGCGTGTTGCGGTCCTGCGCTTGACGACGGCGGCGAACACGGTCAGGAACAAAACATGACCGACCGCCTCATCAGCGGGGCGAAGCGTGAGGCGGATGCCTACGAGGCATCGATCCGGCCGCGCTCGCTCTCCGAATTCGTGGGCCAGGAGCAGGCACGCGCCAATCTTCGCGTCTTCATCGAGGCGGCGAAGACGCGCGGGGATGCGCTCGATCACGTGCTGTTCGCCGGCCCGCCGGGTCTGGGCAAGACGACGCTGGCGCAGATCGTGGCCAAGGAGCTCGGCGTCGGATTCCGGGCGACGTCCGGGCCGGTGATCTCGAAGGCGGGCGATCTCGCGGCGCTGCTCACCAACCTCGAAGAGCGCGACGTGCTGTTCATCGACGAGATCCATCGCCTCAATCCGGCGGTGGAGGAGATCCTCTATCCAGCGCTCGAGGACTTTCAGCTCGACCTCATCATCGGCGAGGGGCCGGCGGCGCGCTCGGTGAGGATCGATCTCGCGAAGTTCACGCTCGTCGGCGCGACGACGCGGCTCGGCCTACTGACGACGCCGTTGCGCGACCGCTTCGGCATTCCCGTTCGGCTCAATTTCTATACGGTCGAGGAGCTGGAGAGCGTGGTGACGCGCGGGGCCCGCGTGCTCGGCGCGCCGATCGCGCCGGACGGGGCGAAGGAGATCGCGCGGCGCGCGCGGGGCACGCCGCGCATCGCGGGACGACTGCTCCGCCGCGTGCGCGACTTCGCCGCCGTGTCGGGTGCGGAGATCATCGACGCGCGCGTGGCGGATGTGGCGCTGCGCGCGCTTGAGGTGGACGAAGCCGGGCTCGATGCGCTCGATCATCGCTATCTGACCTGCATCGCCGGCACTTACGAGGGCGGCCCGGTGGGCATCGAGACCCTGGCAGCGGCGCTTTCCGAGCCGCGCGATGCGCTGGAGGAGATCGTCGAGCCTTATTTGCTGCAGCAGGGGTTTATCGGGCGGACGCCGCGGGGCCGCGTTTTGACCCTCAAGGCCTTCCGTCACCTCGGGCTTTCGGGGCCGGCGCGCGCGGCGAGCCCGGAGCTGCCTCTGGAGACGGACGAGGAGTAGCCGCGGCGAAGGCCATCGGGCCCGCGGCGTGGTGAATTGTCTTATGTTTTAATCAAAAAGGGAACTTAGGCTTCCCGTCGGATCGGTGGTGGGCGGATTGTCGTCGCCGAAATCGTACGCGCCGCGCCCGTATGGTCATTTTTCAATGCTCATCTGCTCAACGGTTTTGTCACGGAAGTGGTCGTGCTTTCACGCAGACAGATTTTGAAGGTGCTCGCGCTGGCGGGCGTCGGCTCCCTGAGCCTCGGCGGCTACGTGTTTGCGGAGCCATTGCGCGTGGGCGTAACGCGTTATTCGGTCTCTCCGCCGGACTGGCCGGGCGGGCTCTCGCTGCGCCTCGCCGTGCTCACGGATCTGCATGTGTGCGATCCGTGGCTCAGCGTCGAACGGTTGCGGCGCATCGTGGCGCGCACCAACGCGCTGGCGCCGGACGCGGTGCTGCTGCTCGGCGACTACGTGCGCGGCGGGCGCATGGGCGGGTGGAGCCGGGAGGTCAAGCACGAGGACTGGGCCGCCGTGCTGGCCGGGCTCGAGGCGCCGCTCGGCGTTCATGCGGTGCTCGGCAATCATGATTGGTGGGACGACATGGCGGCGCAGGAGCGGCGCAGCGGTCCGATCAAATCCCGAATTGCGCTCGAGGCGGCGGGCATCTCCGTCTACGAGAACGACGCGGTGCGCCTGGAGAAGGACGGAGTGCCGTTCTGGCTCGCAGGTCTCGGCGATCAGTGGGCGTTCTGGGAGGCGAAGACGCGCAACGAGGATTTCGACGGCGTGGACGATCTCCCGGCCACGCTCGAGAAGGTCACGGACGATGCTCCGGTGATCCTGATGGTTCACGAGCCGGACATCTTTCCGGAGGTGCCGCGGCGGGTGGCGCTCACGCTCGCGGGCCACACGCACGGCGGGCAGGTGACCATTGCCGGCTATGCGCCGCTCATTCCGTCCAAGTACGGCCAGCGCTATCGCTATGGGCATATCGTCGAGGACGGCCGCAACCTCATCGTGTCGGCGGGGCTCGGCTGCTCGACGTTGCCGATCCGGTTCGGGGCGCCGCCGGAAATCCTGCTGGTTACCGTCGAGTCCGGGCACAATGTCGCTTGACGTTACGGTGCGCGGCGGACACGAGAGCATCATCCAGATCGGAAGCCATTCACCGTCATGAGCCAGACACAAGACGCCTGGCCGGATCTCGCCGGCCGCATCATCGACGACGAGAGCGGGCGCCGGCACATTCTGCCGGTGCGCGTCTATTTCGAGGACACGGACGCCGGCGGCATCGCCTACCACGCGTCGTACATCCGATGGTGCGAGCGCGGGCGCACGGATTTCCTGCGGCTGCTCGGAACCGACTCGCGCCGGCTCATCGACGGCTCGGCAAGCCATGAGCCCGCGGCCTTCGTCGTGCGGCGCATGAACTGCGATTTTCTGCGTCCTGCGCGCATGGACGACGTGCTGATCGTCGAGACGCGCGTCAAGGAGCTCGGCGGGGCCAGCGTGACGCTGCTGCAGGCGGTTCTCAACGGCGAGAAGCGCGTGTTCGAAGCCGAGGTGACCGTGGTTCTGGTGGCGGTTTCCGGCAAGCCGCTGCGGCTTTCAACGGCGGTCAGGAGCGCCTTCGAGGGCGCGGACATGGGCAAAGCGGCCGGTTGAGCTGCGGAAAAGCCCCGCTCGCGCGCGACTTTTGGCAACGGGCCTGTCATCTGAGGCGCATAGACAAGGTGCGGGCATCCGGGGATGATGCCGGGCTCAATTTTGCCGGGGGGCGCCATGACGACCGCGAAAGACGGAAGCGGGATCGATCTCGACATCAAGGACGCGATGCAGGGGCACGAGCGCTTCCGCCTCGAGTTCGAACGCGACAAGGCTTTCTACAAGAGCCTCGCCACCAAGAAGCAGAAGCCGCGGCTGCTGTGGATCGGCTGCTGCGATAGCCGCGTGGTGCCGTCGCAGATCACACAGGCCGATCCCGGCGAGTTGTTCGAAGTGCGCAACATCGCCAACTGCGTGCCGCCGGCCTGGGCCGCGGACGAGGCGGTGGGGGCGGCGATCGAGTACGGGCTCGCGCACCTCGGCATCGACGACATCGTGGTGTGCGGACATACGGGCTGCGGCGGCATCCAGGCGCTGGCCGAACCGATCCCGCCCGACGAGGAAGCCCACCTCGGGCGCTGGGTCGAGTACACGCGCCGGGCGCACGAGCTGGTGGCGGCGGCGCGTGTGCCGGAGGAGGAGCGCAGCCTGGCGACGATCCGCGCGCATATCCAGTTCCAGCTCGACAACCTCATGACGTACGAGATCGTGGCCAGGGGTGTTGCCGAAGGACGTGTCGGCATCCACGGCTGGCTCTACGACATGGAGGCGGGCGAGATCCAGGCCTACGACCCAAAGACGGGCGCGTGGCGCGGATTGCTCGAAACGGCGGGTTCATGACGACGATCGGCATTTTCACGCTGACGGCGCTTTGCGAGATCGCGGGCTGCTTCGCCTTCTGGGCCTGGGCCCGGCAGGGCGCCTCGGCGCTGTGGCTGATCCCGGGGGTGGCGGCGCTGGTGGCGTTCGCCTGGCTGCTGACGCGGATCGACAGCGAGTTCGCGGGGCGGGCGTATGCGGCCTACGGCGGCATCTACATCGTGGCGTCGCTCGCCTGGCTCTGGGCGTTCGAGGGGACGCGGCCCGACCGCTGGGACGTGGCGGGCGGGGCGGTGTGCGTGCTCGGCGCGCTGCTCATTCTCTACGGACCCCGATCCGTTTGAGGACCAACGGCCTTTCGGCCAGCGTTGTCAGCCCTTGTTTGGTCATATTGCGCGGCAACAAGGACCTTGATGGTCCGTGCGCGCCAGTGCACGTTGCAGTCCGCCAGGGGGGCGCGGTTGCCGATTCGGCAAACACATCAATTCGGGCACTCGGCCGCCCATTCTTTATCGAGACCGATGAGTCACGCTTCGGAGGATTTGGCTCCGACGCGATCATGGTCCAAGCCTCGAGAGACGGTTGTAGCTCATGAATCCGGCTGATGTGACCCAACAGGCCCTTGCGCCCCAGGCGCATGGCGTCTCCTTCATCGAACTCTTTCTGCAGGCCTCGCCAACCGTCCAGTTCGTGATGGCCGGCCTCGGCCTCGCCTCGATCTGGTCGTGGGCGATCATCATCGAGAAGCTGATCGCGTTCCGCCGCGCGCGCATCGAGGCGGACCGCTTCGAGCAGACGTTCTGGTCAGGCCAATCGCTCGACGAGCTCTACAACGGCCTGTCGCGCGGTCACACGATCACCATGGCGGCGCTGTTCGTGGCGGCCATGCGCGAGTGGAAGCGCTCCGTCGAGGGCAACATCCGCGCGCTCGGCGGCATCCAGCTTCGCGTCGAAAAGGTGATGGACGTCACCATCAGCCGCGAGATGGAGCGGCTCGATAGGCGACTCCTGTTTCTCGCCACGGTGGGCTCGACGGCACCGTTCGTCGGACTGTTCGGCACGGTTTGGGGCATCATGACGAGCTTCCAGGCTATCGCGGTCTCGAAGAACACCAACCTGGCCGTGGTCGCGCCCGGCATCGCGGAAGCCTTGTTCGCGACGGCGCTCGGCCTGATGGCCGCCATCCCGGCGGTGGTCTTCTACAACAAGTTCTCCGCCGACTCGGCCCAGATCAATCAGCGGCTCGAAGCTTTTGCAGACGAGTTCGCCGCCATCGTTTCGCGCCAGATCGACGTCCGGAGCTGACGGCCTCGTATGATGATCGAGAAATTCGCCATAACAAGCGGTCTCGTCCCGAGCGAAATTCTCGATCTCGATCACACGAGCAAGTCCATGATTCTAGTGTCTCTTGTGATTCCGAAGTTCGCTCTGGGACCTAGCCGCAAACTCAAGCGAACTTCGGAACCGGGACACTAGATGGGCATGAGCATCAAAGCCGGGGGTGGCGGCGGCCGGCGCAGAAGCCGGCGCGGCCGCGGGCACGCTCCCATGAGCGAGATCAACGTCACGCCGATGGTGGACGTGATGCTCGTGCTGCTCATCATCTTCATGGTGGCGGCCCCGCTGTTGACGGTCGGCGTGCCGATCGAGCTGCCGCAATCGCAGGGAAAACAGCTCGAAAGCAATCATGAGCCGCTCACCATCTCGGTTTCGTCCAACGGGGATGTTTTCATCGGCGAGACGAAGGTCGGGCTCGACGAGATCGCCGAGAAACTCAAGGCCATTGCCAAGAACGGCGTCGACGAGCAGATCTTTGTGCGTGGCGACAAGGGGATCACATACGGGCAGGTGATGCTGGTCATGGGCCGCATCAGTGCCGGCGGATTTAAGAAAGTGTCGCTGGTGACCGAGGTCGAGGGAGGGGCGGCTGCCCCCCAATAGACGAGGCCGGCGATCGGTGCTTCGGCCCATCAGGGGGTGCGAAGCGGATGCAGTCAGGAGGCTCGCCGGCGCCGTGTCGGCTCACGGCGAGTGCGAGGACGAAGGCATGGTGCAGCACAGGCGAGCGCGCGAGACGCGGATGAGCGCCGGCCCCGTGGCATCGTTGGCGGCGGGCGCACCTGCGCGGGCCCGGCTGCGCAATGACGAAGTCTTTGACGGTGAGGTCTGGCCGTGCCGTTCGGACTGACCGTTTCCATCCTTTTGCATGGCGGGGCCCTTCTGTGGATGTACCTCGCCATGCTCAATACGCCGCCGCTGAAGCCGCCGGAGCCGGAGCCGATCACGGTCGCGCTCATCACGCCGTCGGACCTGCTTGCGCTCAAGAAGGGCAGCGAGACGGCAACCGAGCTCGAGGCGAAGGCCAAGGACGAGCCGAAGCCCGAGGTGTCGAAACTCGAGGCCGAGAAGCCGAAGCCTGTCGTGGCTCCGGAGCTGCCCGTCGAGCCGGCTCCGCCGCCGGTCGAAGAGAAGAAGGTTGAAGCACCTCCGCCCGAGCCGCCGAAGGAAGAGCCGAAGAAGGACCCGATCGCCGAGAAGCTCGCCGCGCTGCCGGTCGAGCAGCCGCCGCCTGGGCCGACGCCTGACGAGCTGAAGAAGATCGAAGAGGAGAAGAAAGCCGAGGAGCTGAGCGCGGCGGAAGCGCAGCAGAAGACGCAAGAGGAAAAAAAGAAAAAGGACGAGGAAGAGAAAAAGAAGGCCGAGGAAAAACGCAAGGCCGAGCAAAAAGAGAAAGAGCGTAAAAAGAAGCTCGCCGAGCAGAAGCGCAAGGAAGAGGAAAAAAAGAAGAAGCAGCAGGAGGCCGATCGCCTGGCCGCTCTTCTCGACAAGGATCCGACCCGCAAGGGGGCGCCGAACTCGGCGACCCAACCGCAGAATCCGACCGATTACACCGGCCCGACGGCGGGGGCCCGCGAAGGCGATGCGCCCGTGCTTTCGGTGCGCGAGCAGGATCTGTTGCGCAGCCAGATCAGCGCCCAGTTGCGGCAGTGCTGGAAGCTGCCGGGCGGCGGCGGCGGCATCGAGACCATGGTGGTCACGCTCCGCTGGCGGCTCATGGCGGATGGCACGCTCGATGGCGAGCCGGCGCTCGAGGCGCCGCAATCCGGCCCCGTCTATCAGATAGCCGCCGAAGCTGCGGTGCGGGCCGTCAAGGCCTGCTCGCCGTTTTCGCTTCCGCCCGACAAGTACTGGGCCTGGAAATCAATCATCTGGGATTTCGATCCGCGTGAAATGCTGTAAAGCGTTCGGGCCAGCATCGATGATGAGGACAATGACCGGTATTCGCATGCTTTCTCATTCCGGGCGCACGCGGCAACGCATGGCGCGGGCTTTCCTCTCGATGCTCGGCGCGGCGCTGGTGATGGCTGCTGCCGCCATGGTGACGGTGCCGGCACTGGCTCAGGTCGATGATGCCTATCGCCCGCCCGCGGGTGGCGGCGGAGGCGGGAGCTTCGGCGATCAGTTGCGCCAACAGGGCTACGACGTGCCTCCGCCTGCTCCGAGCGGCGGTGGAGGCGGCGACCTCAGAGGGGGCGGCGGGGCTCCCGGCGGTGCCGGCTACCAGGGCGGCGGCCAGGATGGGTTCAGCTCCGATGGTCTCCGCGGCACGCAGCGCCAGGGTGTCGTGGCGCCGATCCCGATCGCCATTCCCCCATTTACGGGCGATGATCCGAAGCTCGCCCAGGACGTTGCGCAGGTGCTGATGGCGGATCTCGAGCGCTCAGGGCTGTTCCAGCCGCTCGATCCGGCCTCCTATCTGGAAGACATCAGGGACGTCAACGCGTTGCCGCGCTTTCCGGATTGGCGGCAAATCGGTGCCGAGGCGCTCGCCGTGGGGCGGGTCGTGCGCGGCGCCGATGGAAAGCTCACATCCGAGTTCCGGCTTTGGGACGTCACCAGCGGCAAGCAGCTCGCGGGGCAGCGGTTCACCACCGGGGCGCAGAACTGGCGGCGTGTCGGACATCTGGTCGCCGATCAGGTCTACGAGCGGCTCACGGGCGAGAAGGGCTACTTCGACACGCGCGTGGTGTTCGTCGACGAGACGGGCCCCAAGGCGAAGCGCGTGAAGCGGCTTGCGATCATGGATCAGGACGGCGCGAACGTGCGCCTGCTCACGCAGGGCCAGCAGTTGGTGTTGACGCCGAGATTCAATCCGGTCGCGAGCGAAATCGCCTACATGGCGTACACGAAGGACCAGCCTGAAGTCTTCCTCATGAACCTTCAGAACGGGAAGACGGAGGCGGTCGGCGAGTTTCCGGGCATGACATTCGCGCCGCGCTTCTCGCCCGACGGGCAGAGCGTGATCATGAGCCTGCAGGACGGTGCCGATTCCAATATCTTCGTGATGGATCTGAGGACGCGCCAGTCGCGGCAGCTCACGAAATCCGGCGCTCTCGACACCAGCCCGAGCTTTTCGCCCGACGGGCGCGAGATCGTTTTCGAGTCCGATCGCGAGGGTACCCAGCAGCTCTACGTCATGGGCTCCAGCGGCGGGAGCGCGCGCCGGATCAGCCTGGGCGACGGCCGCTACTCGACGCCCGTTTGGTCGCCGCGCGGCGACTACATCGCCTTTACCAAGCAACTCGCCGGGCGATTCCTGATCGGCGTCGTGCGCCCCGATGGGTCGGGAGAGCGTATTCTTACCGAGGGGTACCACAATGAAGGGCCCACCTGGGCGCCCAACGGGCGCGTGCTCATGTTCTTCCGCGAGAGCCAGGGCGAGGAAGGTGGGCCGCGAATCTACTCGGTCGATCTCACGGGCTACAACGAACGAGTCGTGAGCACGCCGTCCTACGGCTCCGACCCGGCCTGGTCTCCGCTTCTGAACTGACACGGAGCTTTACCGCTCGTTAACTGCGCGGAGCGTATTCTTGCATCAGCTCCTCAACGCGAAGGCGGGGGCGTTTTCACGTTGGGAGTCAATCGCTTCCTGATGTGACGCCCGTGCGCGCCAGAGGGCAGTGGAGCGTGAACAACGGCGTGGCATTTTCGCATCTACGAGGGGGGAAAACAGTGCTTCGGAGCCCTCAGTTCTTGATCAAATCAAGCCATGCCGGTACCCAAATATTCGGCTCGTTGCCGAACAAGCATCAGGAGAAAAGACCATGCAGGGTGTGAAGGGGCTGATCGTTCTCTCGGCTGCCGTCGTCGCTGTTGCACTCGGCGCTTGCCGTCGTGAAGAAGCGGCACCGCTGAAGCTCGGCGCCGAGGTTCCGACTGCCACGGAAGTGGCTCGCTAACGTCCGAAATTTCACTTTGGGACACAACAGGAGATACTACCATGAAGGGCGCTATCGTTCTCGCTGCCGCTATCGTTGCTGTCGCTCTCGGCGCTTGCCGTCGTGAAGAGGCTGCTCCGCTCAAGCTCGGCGCTGACGTTCCGGCTGTTGCCGACGTTCGCTAATAGCGAATTGAAAGTCTAGCCTGGACCTCGTCCAGGTCGACTTGAAAGATTAGAGCTGTCGTGGCGAATGCTGCGACAGCTCTTTTCGTTTTTCAGCGCCCGATCGAATCGGCATTGGCTCGGCTACGGCGCGCTTTCCCCAGGCTATTTTGCCATCGTCACATTCGCGCTTGCTGCCTCGGGCCGGATCGCTCATTTTCGCGGCGAGTGCCTTCGGGGACGACAGCCGCGCGAGCGGTTAGAATCGTCTGCTCAATTCCGTAAGGGGTACGGTGGCGCCAGAGGAATCGCCGGGTAAGCACTTGGGGCGTCGCGAAAAGGTCGATCTCTGCGGATCTATGCCGCACAGAGGAAACGGCCACATTTTCGTACTTTGGCTCGGGTATCAGGTCCCTAAGGGGAGTTATTTGGCTCCGGTGAGCGGATCGCCGCCGTAGAGCCTACGAAAGGATGATTTGATGGCGCCTGTTTTTCGGGCCTCGGGCTTCACATGCGCTTTGCTGCTTCTCGTCACGGCTGTGGCCCTCGGCGGATGCGCCAACAATCAGAACGATGCCAATGCGGGGCTCGGCCCCGACGGCAAGGGCCCCATTACGCCCGGCACGAGTCGCGACTTCAGCGTGAACGTCGGCGACCTTGTCTACTTCTCGTCGGACAGCACGGATCTCACACCTGAGGCGCAGACCACGCTGCAGAAGCAGGCGCAGTGGCTGAGGCAGTATCCGCAGTTCACCATCACCATCGAGGGCCACGCGGACGAGCGCGGCACGCGCGAGTACAATATCGCGCTCGGTGCCCGGCGAGCGACGTCGGTTCGCAACTTCCTGGCGCAGAACGGGGTGGCGGCCAATCGCGTGCGCACGATCTCCTACGGCAAGGAACGGCCGGTTGCGGTCTGCAACGATATCTCGTGCTGGTCGCAGAATCGGCGTGCGCAGACGGTGCTCAACAGTCGGGTCGCCTCCTAAGGCCCCTCGCTCTCAGCCTATAGCCGATGCCTTCGCAGTCCTTCTTCCGGGGGACGCAGGAATGCCCGTCTTCCGGCCGATACACGGCAAAGTTTAGCCGTATTGCGGGGTCACAGCTTTTCCCAACGACATCGGCGTTTGGTGCGTCCGAACGCAGACGGGAGACGAAGGTGCCGACCATGCGCACGGGACGTGCGAGGGACTGTTCGACGGCGGGGCGTGTTTTAGCGCTCGCTGTCGCGGGGCTCGCCGCTTGCGGCGTCCTGCAGATGCTCGGATCGACCGCTGCGTCGGCCCAGGATCCGGCGGCGGGCGCGCGTGAAGTCCCCATCGGAACATTCACACTCGGTTCTCCGCCTGTGGGCTCGCCGCACGATGGGTTTTCTGTCGTAGAGCCGCCGGCGGGCGTGCCGGAGCGCCGGCGTGACAGCGGAGACGACGGCAGCGGCCGTTGGTTTTTTCAGGGCTGGGAATCGGCGCCTTCGCGCGAGACGGCCGCAGAGTCCCTCTATCAAAACGCGACGGCGGCGCTCGAAGGCGGACGGCGCGACGAAGCACAGCGCCTGTTCGAGCGGCTTATTGCCGAGGCGCCCAATAGTCCGCGTGCGGGAGCTGCACGCCAGCATCTGGGGCGGATCTATCGCGCGGGTGCCGAGGCCGCGGCGCCGGCAGCGAGCGATACCGGTGCCCTGCCGTGGGTGGCCGAAGCGGATGCCCGGTCGAAGCCAGCCGAGCCCGGTGTCGCTCTGCAGCCGTCGCGCGCGGCTCTGCATCAGGCCCGCGTGTCTCCTGCACTCGATGGCGAGTTCCTGTCGGACGCGGGCGACCGGGTGTTTTTCAGCGCAGGGAGCGTCGATCTCGGCGCGCGCGCGCGGGGCGTCATCCAGTCTCAAGCGCGTTTCCTGAAACGCTATCCCGAGCTCTACGTCGCGGTCGAAGGCTTTGCCGACGACGGGTCGATGCCCGATACCGAGATGCAGCGGCTTTCGGATGAGCGTGCGACAGCGGTCCGCGACCGGTTGATCGCGGAGGGTGTGGAGGACGAGCGCGTCCTGGCTTATGGGCGAGGCCGCGAGGACCGCGTGTCGGACTGTGCGGCGCCTGAGTGCCTGGCGCAGAACCGGCGTGCGGTGACGATCCTTCTCACGCGCCGAGTCGAAGCGGAAACGCGGCCGGCGCGGCGCGTGCAGGGTGCATCTGGTTCATCGAATGTGCCGTCAACTCAGTGAACGGTTCGGGCCGGCCCGGTGCGGCATAGGGTTTCAATGGCGCGGCGAGTGGAATCTCGCGCATAGTTTTCGCATTGCGCAGGGCCTATGGTGACGACGAGGTGGGTCCAATGAAGGAGGGCGGTTCGCCCATGCATTCTTTCTCGCTCCTGTCGGGACGTCGCGCCGCGGCGGTGGTGGCGGGCTCGCTGCTGGCGTTCGCGTGGTGTGCCGGCGCCGTATCGGCGCAGGGCGTCGAGAGCGAGCAACTGCCGGCAGTCAAATCAACGCAGGGCAAGGCGCCGAAGGGCGCGGCGCCCACGGCAGGCGGAGGGGATTCGGCCGGCCTGCGCGAACGCGTCGAGCAGCTCGAGGGCCAGCTTCTCGATCTGCAGGTCGTGATCGGAACGCTCGAGTCGCTGGCGAGGACCGGTGGCGCGGTGTCGTCGGCACCGGCGCGGTCGGAAGCAGGCGGCGGGTTCGGTGCCGGAGATCAGGGCCGTCTCGATAGCCTCGAGACACAGATCCGCGCTTTGACGGCGCAGGTGGAGCAGCTTGCCGCCGAGGTTCGCGCAGGCGCGCAGCGCCGCTCGGACGCGGGTGGCGCGGGCTTCGGCGATGATGCGCCGCAGACGAGCCGTTTCGGCTCCACAACGGTGACATCCGATAGCGCCGATCCCTCAGCGGCGTTCGGCCATCCCAACGACAGCGTCGGAAACGCGCCAGCGCAGGGGGCGCCGCCGGTGCCGCGCGGCCAGGACTACGGTGCGGCTCCGCCGAGTGCCACGACCATGCCGGCTCCGCCATCCACCTACGGCTCGGAGTCGTTGCCGCCGGCCCCCGGCGATCAGCTCGCGGCGGTGGATCCTGGCGCGGGCGGCAGTCCGAAGCAGCTCTACGACACGGCACTCGGACACATGCTGCAGCAGGATTTCGGCGCTGCCCAGGCGGGGTTCCGAGACTTCCTGCGGCTCTATCCGAAAGATCCGCAGGCGGCGAACGCACTTTTCTGGCTCGGCGAAACGCATTACGCGCAGAAGAACTACGCCGACGCGGCCGAAGCCTTCGATCTCGTCGTCTCGGCCTACGGCAGCAGCAACAAGGCGGCCGATGCGCAGCTGAAGCGGGGCATGTCGTTGGCTCAGCTCGGCAAACGTCAGGACGCGTGCACGGCACTGCGCGGCGTTGCCAAGTTTCAGAACGCCCCCTCGCAGCTCAAGGCGAAAGCCGACAGCGAGCGGCAGAGAATAGGGTGTCCCTAGCGGTCCGTGGGGCGGCTTCGACTCTGACGGGGCTCGGGCAAGGCCTCGAACGTGGTCTGCGGCGGGCGGCGCGGGATCGAATCCAGGCTGAAAGTCATTATTGGACGGGCATTGACGCAGGGACGTCGGTGCCGCAGTCGGTGCGAAGCGACTTCACAGCCTAGGACAAGCCGGCCGTGCAGGATCACGATCTCGATGCCTTGTTCGGCACGCTACTGGCGCCCTTCGGCCGTGCGGTGCTCGCGGTCTCGGGCGGCTCGGACAGCGTGGCGTTGATGGTTCTCGTCTCGCAATGGCTCGCCTCGGCCAAGCCGCCGGGGCTGGCTGTCGATGTGGCCACCGTCGATCACGGCTTGAGGGCGGGCTCGGCGCGCGAGGCGGCGTGGGTCGCCGAGCGGGCGAAGGCCCTCGGATTTCAGCATGCGACATTGGTCTGGGGCGGCGTGAAGCCCGGGTCGGCCTTGCAGGCCAAGGCCCGGGAGGCGCGCTACGCGCTGCTGGTCGCGCACGCGCGGAGCGTAAAGCCTGCCGACGGCGCTCCCACTGCCGTGGTGACGGCACACACGGCGGACGATCAAGCCGAAACGCTCATCATGCGGCTTGGGCGCGGCAGCGGACTCGACGGGCTCGCTGGAATGGCTCCGTCGCGGCCGTTGCTGCCCGATGCCTCCGTGCAGCTCGTACGGCCGCTGCTCGGACTGTCGAAGGCGTTGCTGGCGGCGACATTGACGGAGCGCGGTGGCACGTGGCTCGACGATCCCTCCAACGAGCGGCTCGATTTCGAGCGCGTGCGGCTCAGAGCAGCTTCCGATCACCTCTCGGCGCTCGGCCTTTCCAACGACAAGATCGCGCTCGCCGCGGCGCGGCTGACGCGATCGCGTGAGGCGCTGGAACGCGTGACGGACGCGCGGCTGGAGGCGCTCGTGCAAAGTCATGGCGGCGTCTATGCCTCGCTCGACCGGCCGGCCTGGGAGGGCGAGCCGGAGGACATCCGCGTGCGTCTTCTGGCGCGCCTGCTGGGGGCGTTCGGCGGGCAGGCGAAGCCGGCACAGCTGTCGCAGATCGAAGCCGTGGTCGCGGCGCTGGCGCGCGGGCGGCCGACGGTGCAGACGCTCGGCGGATGTATCGTGTCACAGGGGCACACCAAGCTTCGCCTTTACCGGGAGCCGGCGCATCACACCCTTTCCGAGCTTGCCCTCCTGCCCGGCGAGGAGGTGGTGTGGGACTGGCGATTTCGGGTCAAATACGATGCGAGCGAGGGCGACCACGCGGCCTCGGAGGCGGTGGTCGTGCGCCCGTTGGGACTCGCCGCCTATGCAACCCTGAGGGGTGGTCTGGCGCTCAAAGATCGCCCACCGGCACGGGCTGCTGCGGGGCTGCCGTCGCTCTGGTCCGGCGGGCAGCTGCTTGCGGTGCCGAACCTCGCCGGAGCAAAACCCAGCGATGACCGGTTCCACGCCGTATTTCTGGGGCTCAAACGCGAGTCGCGGTAAGATTTTTATCGTGGTTCGCCAGTCGAGTATGCCGCGGCTCCGGTTGTTGTTCACGCCGGGCCATAAAACTTGGCAAACCGGGACGTGACACCTATCTTAAGTCCCAGTTAGACGCGGATCCTCGCCGGCGTCGCCATCGGCGCTACGGCCCTCTCGGGAAAACAGATGAATCCGAATTTTCAGAAGCTTGCGATCTGGGTGGCCGTCTTCGTGCTGCTGGCCGCGCTCTTCAACCTGTTCAACAACCCGGCGCAGAGCCGGCGCGGGAGCGAGATCAGCTACTCCGATTTCCTCAACGCGGTGGACGCGGGCACGGTTGCGGAGGTGACGCTGGCCGGAAATCGCATCTACGGCACCATGCGCGACAACGCCACGCCGTTCACGAGCTACGCGCCCGCCGACACGACGCTTGTCGAGCGGCTCAAGGCCAAGGACGTGAAGTTCAAGGCGCGGCCGTCGGACGAGGACGTGCCGTCGATCCTCAGCGTGATCCTCAATTGGTTCCCCATGCTGCTGCTGATCGCGGTGTGGGTGTTCTTCATGCGCCAGATGCAGTCCGGCTCCGGGCGTGCGATGGGCTTCGGCAAGAGCCGCGCGAAGCTGCTGACCGAGCGGCAGGGCCGCGTCACGTTCGAGGACGTCGCCGGCGTGGACGAGGCCAAGGCCGACCTCGAAGAGATCGTCGAGTTCCTGCGCGATCCGCAGAAGTTCCAGCGGCTCGGCGGGCGCATTCCGCGCGGTGCGCTGCTGGTCGGCCCTCCGGGTACCGGCAAGACGCTGATCGCGCGTGCGGTCGCGGGCGAGGCGAACGTGCCGTTCTTCACCATCTCGGGCTCCGACTTCGTCGAGATGTTCGTCGGTGTCGGCGCGAGCCGCGTGCGCGACATGTTCGAGCAGGCGAAGAAGAATGCTCCGTGCATCATCTTCATCGACGAAATCGACGCCGTCGGCCGTCATCGCGGCGCCGGCCTCGGCGGCGGCAATGACGAGCGCGAGCAGACGCTGAACCAGCTGCTGGTCGAGATGGACGGTTTCGAGGCGAACGAAGGCATCATCATCATCGCCGCCACCAACCGTCCGGACGTGCTCGACCCTGCGCTTCTGCGCCCGGGCCGCTTCGACCGCCAGATCGTGGTGCCGAACCCGGACATCGCCGGGCGCGAGAAGATCCTCAAGGTCCATATGCGCAAGAGCCCGATCGCACCCGACGTGGATGCGAAGACGATCGCGCGCGGCACTCCCGGTTTCTCGGGCGCTGATCTGGCCAACCTCGTCAACGAGGCGGCGCTGCTTGCTGCACGCCGCAACAAGCGGCTCGTGACGCAGGCCGAGTTCGAGGACGCCAAGGACAAGGTGATGATGGGCGCCGAGC
>NZ_CADEFI010000031.1 GCF_902826555.1 uncultured Hyphomicrobium sp. | reverse complement strand
CTCCGTGATGTCGGAGATGGGCGTCGCGGTCGAGAAGCACCACCACGAGGTCGCCTCCGCTCAGCACGAGCTCGGCATCAAGTTCGGCCCCATGATCACCATGGCCGACCACTTGCAGATCTACAAATATGTCGTGCACCAGGTTTCGCAGGCCTACGGCAAGACAGCGACCTTCATGCCGAAGCCGATCTTCGGTGACAACGGCTCCGGCATGCACGTCCACCAGTCGATCTGGAAGGGCAGCGAGCCGATGTTCGCCGGCAACAAGTACGCCGACCTCTCGGACATGTGCCTGTTTTACATCGGCGGCATCCTGAAGCACGCCAAGGCCATCAACGCCTTCACGAACCCGCTGACCAACTCCTACAAGCGCCTGGTCCCCGGCTACGAGGCCCCGGTGCTGCTGGCCTACTCGGCCCGCAACCGCTCGGCCTCGTGCCGCATCCCGGTCGTGACCAGCCCGAAAGCGAAGCGCATCGAGATCCGCTTCCCGGATCCCGGCGCCAACCCGTACCTCGCCTTCACCGCCATGCTGATGGCCGGCCTCGACGGCATCCAGAACAAGATCCATCCGGGCGACCCGATGGACAAGAACCTCTACGACCTGCCGCCGGCCGAGCTTTCCAAGATTCCGACCGTGGCGGGCAGCCTGCGCGAGGCGCTCGCCTCGCTCGACAAGGACCGCGGCTTCCTGAAGGCCGGCGGCGTGATGACGGACGACATGATCGACGCCTACATCGAGCTGCGCATGTCCGAGAACATGCGCTACGAGATGACACCGCATCCGATCGAGTTCGACATGTACTACTCGGTCTAAAGACCGCGACGCCCCGGGCTCAATCGGTCTGGGGCGCCGATCGCCGGTCTCGCAAGGATCTCGCGAGGGGAGCTAGACCATGATCATTCCGAGCCGCCGAGGCTCCAACGTGGATCATCGGTCGCGCAAGAAGAGGCCCGGCAGCAATGCCGGGCCTCTTCTTGTTTCGCCTGATCAATAGAACAGCAGGATACCGATGAAGACGCCCGCAAGCGTCAGCCGGTAGAAGCCGCGCTCATGCTGCAGCAGCCAGCCGGCGAAGCGGTGCGGCAGCTCCGCC
The DNA here is from genome assembly GCF_902826555.1 of uncultured Hyphomicrobium sp. Classification (GTDB taxonomy): domain Bacteria; phylum Pseudomonadota; class Alphaproteobacteria; order Rhizobiales; family Hyphomicrobiaceae; genus Hyphomicrobium_C. The sequence continues at coordinate 41,128 of NZ_CADEFI010000031.1, read as the reverse complement.
CACGACACCCGCGCCAACCCCGACAGCACAACGCCGAGGACCATGCCGACGAGAAGCGAGCCGAGGTGCACGCCGGTTTGCGTCACGCCCATGGCCGCGTCGAGCGAAAACTCGCGCGTCGAGCCCGTGCCGACCACGGTTAGAACGCCCGCGGCGAGAAATCCGAAGGCGAGAAGCGACAGGAATCCAATTGCCGATCTCATGAAAGCCTCACGAAGCGTCGAGGGACGCCGCGGTGTGCAGTGCTCGAAGGACCGAGCTTGAAAAATCCGCTCGGCCGCATGCGGAGATCAATCGAAAATACGCCGACCTCTTCAATGTCCGGTTAACCGCACGGTGGACTTGCACATACTTCGTGAATTGACTCGCCCCTTGGCCAGGCGCAGACTTTGAGAACTTCCTGAAAGGAGGTCTAAGAAAATGTGGCCACCGGATCAGAATAAGCTGCTTGCGTCTTGATCCCGTCGCTCGCGGGCCGTGGCCGCGCCAGATCCTATAGATCATAGATCCTTATGATCTGACGCATGAGCCACGGGCTCCCATAGTCGAGACCGCCGGGAAATCGGCGAGCAGCACGAACAGAAAACCCGAACATTTGACGTGGATGCTTGGACGAGCTGCGGATTTCTTCGTTCGCGGCAGTGAGGTTTTTGACTCGGCCCTGGATCCTGATCAGCCCGAGCCCAGCACGGCTCGAATGCATCAGCGAAAAAGGATCTCGACGAACACCGGCGGAACCAGAGATCGGTCGCCGGACGAGATCGAGGGTCAGAGCGGTGCGGGCGCGCGAGCGACCCTGGCACCAGCCTCGAGAGCTGACCGACCGGGCAGGGAAGCCTGCGGAGCGCCGGGGATCCACGAATAAAAGATCGACGGCTAGGACAACAGAAAGGCGGACCAGTCCCGAGCATCGGAGAGGCAGAGCCTCGCGACCCCGAAGGCACGGGACCCCGCCGACAGCATAGTGCGCTGATCCTTGACCGTGATCTCGCGAGCCCGCTTCGGACCCCTCCGCCGGCGGGCTCGCGCATTTTGCGTTCCCCCAGCTCCCGAGACTCCCCGGACGTCGGTCCCCACGCAAAATTGCTGCGCGGGCGAACCGATCGCTCCTGCCAGCCGTCGCACGTCCTGGATTTGAATTACGGAAGTAATTATACGTACGTACCATGCCGGGATCCGGCTGGATTTTCACCGATGGAGCTTTTGAAATGAGGAAGTGGACGATGGCGGCGGCTCTCGTAGCAGTCATTCCGACTGCAGCGGCAGCCCAAGACGTTGAGGCAGGCGCTTCGATCTTCAAAAAATGCGCCGCATGTCATCAGATCGGCCCGACCGCGAAGAACGCCCTCGGACCCGAGCTCACCTGTGTGATCGGCCGCAAGGTCGCGTCCGTCGAAGGCTTCCAGTATTCCGAGGGGCTCAAGAAGGCTGCCTTCACAACCTGGGACGACGAGCACTTCCTGCAATGGGTCGAAAACAACAAGAAGCTCGTGCCGGGAACAAAAATGATCTTTCCGGCAGGGGTGAAGGATGAGACCGACCGCGCCAACCTGCTCGCCTACGTCAAATCCCAATGCGCGAAGTGAACGGAGACACGCCCACGACGAGTATATGTCGTTGAGCCGCCATGATTGAATGCGAGCGAGGTGCTGTCATGCGCCTCGCTCTGATCCTCCTGACCGCAGCTCTCGCATTCTCCAGCAACGCGCTCGCGCGCGCACCTTACGGCTGGCTCGCCCCCAGCGCCGCTCCCGCGGCAACCCTCGCCGGCCGCATCGCCCCGCCTGCGGGCTTCGAGCGGGTGCCGGCTGCGGACGGCTCGTTCGCCGCCTGGCTGCGCGGCCTTCCCATGCTCCCCGACGGCGCGCCCGTACTGACCTACACCGGCAAGCCCAAGTGGCGTCAGGACGTGCACGTCGCCGTCGTCGATATCGACATCGGCAAGCGCGATCTGCAGCAGTGTGCCGACGCCGTCATGCGCCTGCGCGCCGAATGGCTCTTCAGCCTCGGACGCGACCGCGACATCGCTTTTAACGATACCGACGGCAAGCGCCGCCGCTTCTCGGCCTATAGCCGCAAGGACCACACGGGCCTGCGCAAATACATGGACCTCGTGTTCGCCTACGCCGGCACCTACTCCCTAGAGCACGAGCTGGAGAAGGTCGCCCCGGAGACCATCGCCATCGGCGACGTGTTCATCAAGGGTGGATTCCCGGGCCACGCCGTGCTCGTCGCCGACATGGTCGAGAACAAGGCAACGGGCGAGAAGCGCTTCCTGCTTTTGCAGAGCTACATGCCAGCTCAGAGCATTCACGTCCTGAAGAACCCGGCCGCGGCCGACGGCTCGCCCTGGTACGCGACGCCCATCGGCGAGCAGCTCACGACTCCGGAATGGGTGTTCCTCCGCACCGCGCTGCGCCGCTGGCCCGAGCGCTGACCGACGACGCCTAGTAGCCGCCGCCGAAGAACGAGCTCAGAAAATCGTCGTTGGCGCTGGTCTGTCCGCGGGAAGCCTGCTTCACGGGCTTTTCCGCGAGATGGGCCTGATCGGGCACCACCGGCGCCAGATGATCGCGCCCCTTGGCAATCTTCTGCCATTGGCCGTCGAGCGCCTGGATCACACGCTTCTCGTGTCCGTAGATGTCGCTGAAGGTCTTGAGCGCACCGGTATCGTCCACCCACGCCGTGAAGTAAGCGATGTGCATCTTGATCTTCTTGTCCATCGCGATCTCGTTGTTCATCGGCCCGATCTTCGCCAGATCGTCGATCTTGGCGGCGTCCCAGCCCTTGTCCTCGGCAAGAATGATCTTTGCCACTTCGAGCGGATTACGCAGCCTCAGGCAGCCGTGACTGAGCGTCCGCTGCTTTGAATTGAACATCCACTTGTCAGGCGTGTCGTGCATGAAGATCGTGTGCTGGCTCGGAAACGAAAACTTCACGTAGCCCATGACGCTCTCGCGCCCCGCCGGCTGCACGACCTCGTACTCACGGATGTCGAGCGTCTTCCAATCCATGGTCCGCCAGTCGAGCCGGCGCCCGTCTTTGGTCTCCACCTCGAGTCCGTACTGGCGCATCAAGCCGCCGCCGCGCAACAGGCTGGGCCAGAGCTCGTTGACCTTGATGCTCTCCGGCACGCGCCACATGGGCCGGAACGTGATGCTCTTGAGCGGCCGCGTGAAGATGGAGCTTTGCTTGCCGATCTCGCCGACGACGATGCGCTCCGAATGGATCGACTTGCCGTCCTTGACCACGTCGATCATGTAGCTCGGCACGTTGGCGAAGAGGTGCACCTCGCCGAGGTCGTCGTGCATCCAGCGCCACATCTCCATGTTGGCGAGGATCCTCTTTGCCGCCGCGTTGGGCTTGCCGCCGGTCTTTCCGATCGCCTCCACGTACCTTTCCCGCAAGCGCTGGAACTGCGGATGCTGCGGATGCGTGCCGACAAGGTACGCAGCCTTGTCCGCTGCCGCGCCAAGCCCGTCGAGGACTTTGCCCGGGTCGAGCAGCTGCGGCTTGCGGTCGAGATTGGAGTTGAGCTGACCGGCCGGATCCATGATGCGCCCGCCGCGCGCATAGCGCGCATATTTCAAGACCGTCTGCGCCATCTCCACCTCTGCCGCCGCCTGAGCCTCGGGCGAGAGATCGGCGCTCGCGGTCTCGAGTTTCGGTGACGGAAAATCCACAGGATCGAGCCCCCAGTCGCCGGCCTTGCCAAACTCGACCGCGACCGCGTTGGCGTCGGCATTGAGCCCCTTGGCATCGACCCAGAGCGGCGCCCCCGCCCTCATGCCATAGAACGCGATCAACGCTTCGCGCTCCTTCTTGTCCTGCTCGGCACCGGTGTCGGGGATCGACGCGAGGCGCGCCTTGATCGCGAGGCCAACCGGGGTGTCCGGTACCGGCGACGGCGCGGCCGCAACAGGTGCGGAGCCGGCATCCGCTTTGGGCTCGGCCTCCGCGCCCCCCGCCGGCTCGGCTGGCGGCGTCGCATCGCTTTCGGGCGCCATCGATGATGCAGCAGGCTGCGCCGCTGCCGGCAGGCCGGTTTCCGCCTGGGCCGGCCACGACGAGCCGATGAGCAGAGCCAAAATCAGCGCTGGTAGCGGGAAGCGGCCCATCGCGGGTCTCCGAAAGCTCTTGTTACTTAAAACACTAGGCGATTCGGCCCGGTCCGCGATCCGGCCGTCCCCAACCCCAACGGTTCGCGCCCGTCGCCATGTGAATGACCCCAACCTACGGGTAGCCCAAAGTTGTGTCTGCATTGGGTTTTGCGAACCCCAGCGGAAACCGTGCCGCAAACAGCCGTGGGTTCCCTCGGCAAATCGGGCTTTTCCGCCTTGCAACCCGGCCCGACCTCCTCTACATCGCCCGTTTTCGCACGGGGCCGCCGTGAGTGGCCCCCTCGACGGATAAGCCGATGACCAAGCGCGGAGCGGAAGTAGGGATCATCATGGGCAGCCAGTCCGACTGGCCGACCATGAAGCAGGCGGCCGCCATCCTTGACGAGCTCGGCGTCGCATACGAGACCAGGATCGTCTCCGCCCATCGCACGCCCGACCGCCTCGTCTCCTATGCCCGCTCGGCAAAAGAGCGCGGCCTCAAGGTGATCATCGCCGGAGCCGGAGGCGCCGCGCACCTTCCTGGCATGACCGCCTCCATGACGCAGCTTCCCGTGCTCGGCGTTCCGATCCAGACCAAGGGCCTCAAAGGCATCGACAGCCTCTACTCGATCGTGCAGATGCCGGCAGGCATTCCGGTCGGCACCCTGGCCATCGGCGACGCCGGCGCGACCAATGCCGGGCTGCTCGCTGCGCAAATTCTGGCTCTAGCGGATCCCGGTCTCGCCGCCCGCATCGCCGCCCATCGCGAGAAACAGACCGCCGCCGTCGCGGAAAATCCGAAATCCGAATGACAGCTCTCGCGCCCGGATCGACCATCGGCATCATGGGCGGCGGCCAGTTGGGCCGCATGCTCTCGCTGGCCGCCGCCCAGCTCGGCCTCAAATGCCATATCTATTCCGATGTGCCCGGTGGCGCCTGCGACGTGGCCGCCGCATCGACCATCGGCCCCTACGAGGATGTCGACAAAGTCCGCGCTTTTGCCGCCTCCGTCGATGTCGTCACCTATGAGTTCGAGAACGTGCCTTTGCAGGCTGCGGCAGCAGCCGAAGCGGTCGCTCCGGTCCGTCCGGGACCGAAAGCCCTCGCCGTCGCCCAGGACCGGCTCGAGGAGAAGACCTTCATCAGCGCGCTCGGCATTCCCGTTGCCCCCTTTGCCGCCGTCGACAGCAGCTCCGCGTTCGAGACCGCGCTCGCCACCATCGGCCACGCGGGCATCCTGAAGACCCGCCGCCTCGGCTATGACGGCAAAGGCCAGGTCCGCATCCGGAGCGCCGCCGAGCTCGCCCCCGCCTTCGACGCTTTGCAGCGCGCGCCCTCCGTGCTCGAAGGCCTCGTCCCCTTCGCCTACGAGGTGTCGGTTCTGGTCGTACGCGCCGTCTCGGGTGAGGTCCGCTTCTACGACATCCCGCTGAACACCCATAAGGATGGCATCCTCGACACCTCGACCGTCCCCTCGCCGCTGCCGGCAGCCCACGCGACCCGCGCCACGGACATCGCCGGCGCCATCGCCGCCGCGCTCGACTACGTGGGTGTGCTGGGCGTGGAAATGTTCTATCTGCCCGACGCGCCGGAACCCCTGGTCGTAAACGAGATCGCGCCCCGCGTGCACAACTCCGGGCACTGGACCATGGACGCCTGCCTCGTGAGCCAGTTCGAAAACCACATCCGGGCTGTGGCCGATTGGCCCCTGGGTCCGACCGGCCGCCACGCCGACGTCACCATGACCAACCTGATCGGCGACGATGCGGCCCGCTGGCACGCCTTTGCGGCCGAGCCGAATGCCGCAGTCCACCTCTATGGCAAGCCGGAACCCCGCCCCGGCCGCAAGATGGGCCACGTCAACCGCCTCAGGAAGCGGTCATAACCCAAGAAAAAGCGCGAAATCCTTAAGCGGAGCCCGTGGACAAGCGCTGCGGCGTTTGATAGAAGCCAGCCAAATCATTCGCGCTCGGAGTGCCGGCGGCCACCGCCGGGGCTTTGGGGCGTGTTTATTTTCAATCAATTCAGATACCAGAGGTCACCGCTTGCAGGTACTCGTTCGCGACAACAACGTCGACCAGGCCCTCAAGGCGCTCAAGAAGAAGATGCAGCGCGAGGGTATTTTCCGTGAGATGAAGCTCCGGAACTACTTCGAGAAGCCCTCCGAGAAGAAAGCCCGCGAGAAGGCGGAGGCCGTGCGCCGCGCCCGCAAGCTCGCACGCAAGAAGCTCCAGCGCGAAGGCCTCCTGCCCGGCAAGCCCGCAGCAACGACGCGTGGCGGCCCCGGCGCCAAGGGCGCAGGCCGTGGCGGCCCCGGCGGCAGCCGTGGCCCGGGCGGCGGCGGCTTTGGCGGCGGCAGCAGCAACGGCAGCGGTGGCGGCTTCGGCAGCCGCTGATCGCGCCACGGCTCAGAGATCAATGTTCGCCGTCGGCTGATCGTCCGGCGGCGAATTTTTTTGTCTGCAACACGTCCGCCTTCTGGCTGCGCGCGCCAGCCTCGTCTAACGTTCGCGCATGACAAAGCTCTTCTTCGCCTCCCTCGTCACCCTCTCGCTCCTGACCGCCATGGTGACAGGAGTGGTGATTGCAGCCCTCGTCGCGGCCGGAAGCCTCGAGGTCGGCCCGGCAATGGTGATGGTGCTGATCATCAACACGGTGATCTTCTTCATCAGCCCGTGGCTCACGGATCTGATGCTGCGGTGGGTGAACAAGCTCGTCTATCTCGACGACGACGATCTCAAGGCGCGTCATCCGCACGTCCATGCCATCGTGCATGATGTTGCGCGCGAGTACGGCTTTACCGCGCCGTCCGTCGGCATCATCCCCGATCGCAATCCGACCGCCTTCACCTACGGCCTCTTCCGCTCCAACGCTCGCATCGTCCTCACCGACGGCATCTTCGAGTTCTTGAACGAGGACGAGACGCGCGCCGTCGTCGCCCATGAGCTCGGCCACATCGTTCACCGCGACTTCCTCGTCATGACCGTCGCCGGCACTCTCGTGCAGATGCTGTACGTCATCTACTCAAGCCTGACCCGCCGCTCGTCCGGCAGTTCGAACTCGAAAGGCAAGGGCAACCTCGCCATCGTCGGTTTTGCGGCCTACGCGATGTATCTGCTGGGCACCTATATCTTGCTCTACCTTTCCCGCACGCGCGAATATCTCGCCGATGCCTTCGCCGCCGAGCGCGTCGAAGCGCGGCATCTGTCGAACGCCCTGGTCAAGATCGCCTACGGCATCGCCGAGACCGCGGACACCGACGAGACGCGCGAGCTGCTCGCATCGACGCGCCATATGGGCGTCGTCGACTTCAAGGGCGCGAGCCACCTGGGGCTGGTCGTGGAAGCCGCCAAGATCAATCCCGATGCCACCGCGAACGCGATGCTGTTCGACATCTACAATCCATGGGCCAAGCTCGTGGAGTTGAATTCCACCCACCCGCTCACCGGCAAGCGCATCCACGCGCTCGCCGCCATCGCCGGCGAGAAGCGCCAGTCGTTCGCGGACATCGACATCGAGAAAGCCGCAACGCGCGCCAAGGTCGATCCGGCCGCGCTGTGGAGCAAGTTCGTGCGCGAGCTCACCCTGATCGCGATCCCGACTTTGATCCTGATCGTCGGCGGCTGGCTCGGCGCCACTTCGAATCTTCCGGCCCTCGCGCTTCTGGCCATTCCGGCGTCCGTGCTGGCCTGGGCGGCGCTGATCCCGATCACCTACCCGATTTCCCAGCCGGTCGACACCGATGTCGTAGCGCTGATGGGAGACGTCGCCGCCTCGCCCATCGTCGGCCGTCCCGTTCGCCTCAAGGGCGAGGTGATCGGCCGCGTCGATGCCGGATCCATCGTCGGCGAGGACACGATGTTTGCCGATCCGACCGGCCGCATGGCCGTCGACTTCCGTTCGCTGCTGGGTCCCATCGGCGATCTCTGGACGGGCTGGCGCCGCGTCAAGCCGCACATCGGCGCCAAAGGCGAGGTCACCGGATGGTTCCGCCGCAGCATGGGCGGCTACGTGATCCTGAGCGAGCTCAAGTCCAGCGCCGGCACCCTCAAGGCCTATCCCTATCTCGCCGGCGTGCTCTTCCCGCTGTTGGTCTTCGCTGTCCTGGCCTTGATCGGCATCGCCACCTTCGAGGGCTCGACGCTCTAGAGCGGACGCGCGACGACCGTGGGGCTCTAGCCCTGGCTTGCCCGCCGCCCCTCGCCGCCGAGCGTCTCGATCCACGCGTAGAGCGCATCGTACGACCCATACTTGTAGTGATCGTCGTGCCCCGCAGCCGGAAACGTTCTGAGCGTCTTCGGCGACTGCGCGAGCGCATGGATCTCGCGGCCCATTTCGATCGGCACGATATGATCCTTCTCGCCGTGGATTACCAGCAGCGGCGCGGCGACTTTCGCAATGTGCCGGCGCGTCTCGTAGCGGTCGGTCATGAACCAGCGGCCGGGAATGAAGGGATGATGGAGCCGCGCCAGGTCCACCATCGACGTATAGGGCGCATCGAGAACGACGCCCCTCACGCGCTTCTCGGCCGCCACCTGCACCGCGACGCCCGTGCCGAGCGACTCTCCGTAGATGATCACATCGAGCGGATCGACCGAGGCCGTCAGCGTGTTGAAGGCCTGTTTTGCGTCGGCGACATTCGCCGCTTCCGAGGGTTCGCCCGTGCTGCCGCCAAAGCCGCGATACGTCATCATGAAGACGCCGAGCCCCTGCGCCATGTACTTCCTGATGCGCTCGCTCCGCGTTTCGAGCGACCCGGCATTGCCGTGAAAATAGAGGATCGTCGGCCGTCCCGGCTTGGCCTTGGCGTACCACGCGATGACGCGCGCGCCATCCGGCGTCTCGAGCACCTGCTCGGCGACATTCGAGAGCCCGGCTTGAGCCGGCTTGGTGTAGGTCGTGTCGGGGAAATACATGAGATGGCGTTGAAGGGTCGGCACGATCAAAGCCAGCAGTCCCATCGCCAACGCCACTCCTGCCGCCGTTTTGAGGATCAGCCTCAAGCCCGCTCCGCCGCACTGTTTTGAACTGCGGGACGAGCCTACCACAGGCCGTCACACCGCGTACCTTAAGGCTCGGTTAACCAAAAGCTGTGCTTCCTAAACGCATATGCGTTAGCGGAGTATTTGTCATGCGTTCCCGTCACCGCGCGATCGGCGTCCAAGCGCTGATCCTCGCCTCTCTTGCCGCCATCCTCGCCGGTTGCAGCTCCGGCGGCTCCCAGGACACCCTCGCCAGCACCAGCCTCCGTCCCGAGCAAGGCGTCTACGGGAACGCACAGCGTCGCTATCCCGACGGCTCGACGAACGGCGGCTACTACACGAATGGCACCTCAGGCCGCCCCTATGCCGAGGCCCCGCGCCGCTACATCGATCCCGGCGAGCCCACCCCGCGCGAAGTCGCCGCCTACGACAGCGGCCATGGCCGGCTCGGACCGCCGAAGACCATCCAAACCGCCAGCCTCGGCCCGCGCCAACATGATCCGAATGCACGCTGGCAGCAGCCCGCTTCCGGCATCACGACCGGCTCCACCGGCCCCGCATACGGCTCGCGCTACCCTGGCAACGCACCTTATGTCGTAGAGGTTGCCGAAGGTGACACGCTCTATTCGCTGTCGCGCCGCTACAATGTGCCGATGGGCGATCTGATCACCGCCAACCGACTGTCGAGCGAGCGCATCACCATCGGCCAGCGTCTCGTCATTCCGACGCGCTACCGCTGAAGCTTTCGGGCCGGGACGCCGAGCGCCGCCGCAACGGGCTCGGATTCCGGCCTGTCGAAGCAGTTGAGGATATAGGCCTGGCGCTCCGGCCCAGGCAGATGCCCGAACTTCGACCCGTTGCTCCTCGCGAAGTACGGCGCCCACTCCTCGACGTCTTTGCGCACGAACAGGCCTGCCCACCGGCCATAGTTGGCCGACCAGCAATCCGCGTCGCGCTCGCTCTGCAGTGTCGGCTTGATCACGTGCCCGAGCACGTGATGAGCGCATTCGTGCATGAAGAAGAAGATCTGCAGCTTGGGCGGCAGGGCCCGCATGCGGTCAGGATCGAGCGAGATGATTGGCATGCGCGCAATGATCGACGCGCGTCCGACGTCGCCGAGCTCCGTCGTTTGCAGCGTCCGCACGACGGCGCCGCGGAAGTCGTAGCAGCGCATGGGGTTGCCGCCGATCACAGGCTCGAGCTCGAGCCCCTGGGCAGAGGCAGCCCCTCCGCCGAGCGCGAGCATCAGAAAGCCGATGAGGAGTGCCGAGGCCCTCATGCGCAGCCCTTTCGGATGAGATGGTGCCCTGAAGTCGTGACCACTGATACGAAGGCTAGAGTCTTCCCGATCTCTGACGCAAGGGGATAACTTCGCCGCACCCCGATCGGAAACGCCGCTCGGCCGACGCAAAGGGCCGAACGAGCGAGCCGAAATCCGGACTACTCCTTTTGCACCACAAGCCCGGGAACCGCCGTGCCTTGGGGCCCAATTTCCTTGAGCGCCTCCTGGCAGCTCCAGACATGGGAAAGCTTGCAGGGATTGGGGCCGCCGGCATTTTCACACCGTTGCGTCGCCTTCCACGCCTCCAGAACCTTGCCCGCCTGAGCGTCGAAAACGGCCAGCTCGGCGTCGTGGTATCTGTCCCTCAACGTAGCGGCGAGCGGCGTGGTCGCGAGGCCGTAGCAGACGAGCGCGGCGCCTGCGGCCTGTCCGTAGCGGGCGCCGTCGCTGGCGGCTCCGGATGTCGCCGTCCCGGCGTAGACCATCGATGAGGGAGCAAGCGCTGCAATCACCGCCACCAGAGCGGCGCATGGTAACGCACACAGAATTGAAGCTTTCGTAGCCATCCGATCCTCCCGACGCAGCGACCTCTTGCGACAACGCATCAAGGCGGCATCCGGATCACAGCGTCTACGCGAGGCCAGTGCCCGCCCCTTAGTGCGCCATCGCCTTCGCGATCTCCTCGGTCATCTTCTTGGCATCGCCGAGAACCATGACCGTGTTGTCGCGATAGAACACGGGATTGTCGATGCCGGCATAGCCCGACGCGAGCGACCGCTTGTTGAAGAACACCGTTGCGGCCTTCCACACCTGCAGCACCGGCATGCCGTAGATCGGCGAAGTCTTGTCGTCCTCGGCGGCGGGATTCACGACGTCGTTGGCGCCGATGACGTAGACGGCATCCGCCTGCGAGAATTCCGAGTTGATGTCCTCGAGCTCGAACACCTCGTCGTACGGAACATTGGCTTCCGCGAGCAGCACGTTCATGTGACCGGGCATGCGGCCCGCGACCGGATGGATCGCATACTTCACCTCGACGCCGGCCTTCTTCATGGCATCCGCCATTTCACGCAGCGCATGCTGAGCCTGGGCGACGGCCATGCCATAGCCGGGCACGATGATGACCTTGGAAGCGTTCTTCAGCACGTAGGCCGCATCCTCAGCCGATCCGAGCTTCACCGGCTTCTGCTCGCCGCCGCCGCCACCGGGTCCCGCCGTCTCGCCGCCGAACCCGCCCGCGATCACCGAGATGAAGCTGCGGTTCATGCCCTTGCACATGATGTAGCTGAGGATCGCGCCCGACGAGCCGACCAGCGCGCCGGTGATGATGAGCGCGATGTTGCCGAGCGTGAAGCCGATGCCCGCGGCCGCCCAGCCCGAATAGGAGTTGAGCATGGAGACCACGACCGGCATGTCCGCGCCGCCGATCGGAATGATGATGAGCACGCCGAAGAGGAGCGCGACGGCCGTGATGGCCCAGAACAGCGTCGCGTTGCCGCCCGAGATGCAGAATTGATAGATCAGCCACGCCAGGAGCAGGAACAGCGACAGGTTCACGATGTGGCGCAGCGGCAGGATGATCGGCGCTCCCGACATGCGTCCCGAAAGCTTGGCGAAAGCGATCACCGAGCCAGTGAACGTGATGGCGCCGATGGCGAGGCCGAGCCCCATCTCGACCAGGCTCGCAGGTGCAATTCCGCCAGGCTGTCCGATGCCGAAGGCTTCCGGCGCATAGAGCGCCGCCGCCGCGACGAACACGGCCGCGAGGCCGACGAGCGAGTGGAACGCCGCCACCAGCTCGGGCATCTGCGTCATCGGGATCTTCTTTGCGATCACCGCGCCGATGATGGCGCCGGTGCCGAGGCCGGCGGCGATCAACCCCCAGGTCAGCGCCTCCTGCGGGTTCGAGACCGCGAGCGTCGTCGCGATGGCGATGGTCATGCCGACCATGCCGTAGAGATTGCCCTTGCGGCTCGTCTCGGGATGCGAAAGCCCGCGCAGTGCCAGAATGAACAGCACGCCGGCGACGAGATAGAGGGAGGCGGCGATATTGGCAGTCATCTGCTATCCCTCTACTTCGCGGCTTTGTCTTTTTTCTTGTACATGGCGAGCATGCGGCTCGTGACGAGGAAGCCGCCGAAAATGTTGATCGACGCCATGACCAGCGCCAGGAAACCGAAGATGCGCGCCAGCGTCGTGCCTTCCATGACGAGCTCGACGCCGACCGCCAGCAGCGCGCCGACGACGATCACCGAGCTGATGGCGTTGGTGACGCTCATCAGCGGCGTATGCAGCGCTGGCGTGACGCTCCACACCACGTAGTAGCCGACGAAGATCGCCATCACGAACACCATGAGCCGGTAGATCGACGGATCGACCGGTCCTCCGATGCCCTCGCCCGACGCCATGGCCGCCGACGGCAGCAGCAGTGCCGCCAGAACGCCGAGTGCAATCGCTTTCGCTTTCATGGCTGGATCCCTCAGGCGGATGCGAGGTTGGGATGCACGATCTTGCCGTCTTTCGCGACCAGCGTGCCCTTGATGATCTCGTCGTCCCAGTTGACCTTGAGCGTCTTCTCCTTCTTGTCGAAGAAGAGCTCGAGAAACGCGTAGAGGTTCTTGGCGTAAAGGCTCGAGGCATTGACCGGCACGGAGCCCGCAAGATTGAGCGGCCCCACGATCTTGACGCCCGAGACCTCGACCGTCTGCCCCGGCACCGTACCCTCGACATTGCCGCCACGCTCGGCCGCAAGATCGACGATCACCGAGCCCGGCTTCATGGCCGCCAGCATCGCCGCGCTGACGAGCTTCGGCGCCGGCCGCCCGGGAATGAGCGCGGTCGTGATGACGATATCCTGGTTCTTGATGTGCTCGGCGACCAGTGCCGCCTGCTTGGCTTGATACTCGGCCGACATCGGCTTGGCATAACCGGCCGCCGTCTGCGCCTGCTTGAATTCATCGTCCTCGACGGCGATGAACTTGGCGCCGAGCGATTGCACCTGCTCCTTGGTGGCCGGACGCACGTCGGTTGCCGAGACGATGGACCCGAGCCGCCGCGCAGTGGCGATGGCCTGCAGGCCCGCCACGCCGACACCCATGATGAAGGTCTTCGCCGCAGGCACCGTACCGGCGGCCGTCATCATCATCGGCAGCGCCTGCCCGAACAGCGACGCGGCATCGACGACCGCCTTGTAGCCGGCGAGATTCGCCTGGCTCGACAGCACGTCCATGGACTGCGCACGGCTGATGCGCGGCATGAACTCCATCGAGAACAGATTTGCGCCCGTCCCGGCCAGCGGCTCGATGGCGGCCTTGTCGTAGGGATCCAGAATCGCGGCGACGATGGCGCCGGGCTTGAGCTGCCGGATCTCGTCGGCGGACGGGCGGCGCACTTTGAGCAGCATGTCCGCGCCCGAAAGCGCCTCCGCGGCGCCGGCGGCGATCTCCGCGCCTGCAGCCTTCAAGGCGTCGTCGGAAAAGCGCGAGCGTCCACCCGCACCTGCCTCGACCCGCACCTTGGCGCCGAGCGCCGAGAGCTTTTTCACCGTCTCCGGCGACACGGCGAAGCGTGGCTCATCCGGCGCTTCGGCCGTCACAGCTATGGTAACCATCGGACCATCCGTTGACACGCTCGCACACGAAAAACCCAAGCGATGAGTGGCACGCAAGCTGAGCGAACAGCTACGCCCGCCCGGTAAAATCCCCGATTATCGGAGGACAACCCGTTTCCGCAGCGGCGAGATGCGCCAGGGGTCGAACGTCAGCGCAGTCCGGATAGCGGAAACGCAGATGAGAAGATGAGGCTCAGGTGAGGAAGTACGCCATGCCCGACAGCAGAACGACCAGGAAGATGATGCCGGTCTTGGTCCAGGCGAGGAAGTTCTGATACGTGCGGTTATGCTCGGCGTAGTCCATGGCCGGATGACCGCCCGAAGTGTTGACCCCCATTAGTTCCTCCCGTGTTGTGCTTCGTTGTCACCTGCTTGGTAGCCCAAGCTTTGCGGCGCATCAAGCCCGAGGGACACCCCACGCCGGCCGGTTTTCAAGCTGCCGAGCCTAAATCTGGGCCCAATCGGGTGTCAGTACCCGTCCCGACCGACCAAAGGCGAAGCGGCCTTGTCCCAACACGGACCCTTAAGGACGGGACGGACAGCATGAGCGGAGAGATGTGCGACCGCATGTTCCGGCCGAACGCGAGAAGATGGCGCATCGCCTTCTCTGCCACCTGCTTTGCGCTGGCCGCTGCCGCGCCCGTCGCGGCGCTGGAGGAGCCGCCTGACGAGCTACCGGCCCTCAAGGCATGCGAGAAGCGCCTCTGTACCATGGTGCTCGAGAAGAAGCCCGTGGGCGACGACCTCACCTGCGACATCCAGAAGACCTGGGCCAAATCCTCGCTCGAGGGCGGCAAGAGCAAAGGCGTGTCCTGGGGCTTCGGCGACGCCCGCTGCACGGTTGATCTGAAGCTTCAGCGCAGCGACATTGTGGCGGCGCTGACCAAACCTTCGCACAAGGTGTTCGTCCCGGCTCATCAGGTCAAATGCGTCATCGAGCGCGACGGCGCGCTGAAGCCCTTGACGGCCCGCGTCGCACCGAAGCTCGAGTTCAAGAACGGCAAGGCCGACAAGGTCTGGATCAACCTCGAGGACATCGAGGGACCCGAGGACGTCAAATCCACTGTCTGGACCGCGGCTCAACTCGAGGACACGCTCGGCATTTTTCACCGCCCCATGATCAAGTCGATCAACAAGTTCCTCTTGAAGCAATGCGCGCAGCGCTATGGGCCGGGCGCCGAGGCGAAGGCAAAAGCCAAAGAGGAGAAGAAACTCGCCGCGGGCAAACCCGCAAAGACCGAAGCCTCCAAGGATCCTGTGAAGCCGCCCGGCAAGGACGCCGAGGTCAAGAAGCCCGAGAAGCCCGCCAAGGCCACGGCCACCACGCCCTGACGGCACTAAGCCGGCAGCGGAAAGAACGTGCCGTCGCTCCAAAGCCCTAATGCGCCGTCGGGGCCAGGCGCAGCCAGCTCGACGAGATCGTAGACGAGCGCCCGCGTCACCAGCGCCTCGAGCCTGCCGCGCACGTGCAGGTACGGCTTGAGCCCGTGATCGGGATCGCCCTCGACGAACCTGAGCGGATGATCCGCACCGCACTTGACCACATCGTCGACGTTGGTTCGGAACAGCAGCGCCTGCGCTTGCGCCACCCCCGTCACCTGCATCTCCACTGCCAGAAACGGCGCATCGGCGATGGCAACGTCCACTTTCTCGACCGGCGTCACGAGATAGTAGCGCCCGTCCTCATCGCGCCGCAAAACGCGCGCGAACAGGCGCACCAACCCCGGCCGCGCGATCACGCTCCCTTGATAGTGCCATTGCCCGTCACCGGTGATCGAAAGGCCGATGTCACCGCAGTAGGGCGGATCCCAGCGTTCGACGGGAGCGCTTCCCTTGACAGCGGCCTGTTTCAGGAGATCTTCGAGTTTGTCCATGCGCGTGTGCTGCGACCCCTCACCGTTCCCGCGAATTCACGTTCTGGAACATGACATTAATGCCGACACGGACGTATCTCCAGCCGGTCCCGCCCAAGCCGACAGACCAAAGCCGCTTTGGTTTTCGGCTCACAAACGCTCATATCAACTTATATGGTCGGCCCCCGGGGGCGTCTTACCGAGGTTTAACTTGACCGGAGCCCCGCTGAGCCAGTCACATTCGCAGGATATGCGCGTCCCGTCCTCGCCGACGCCGCAATCCCAGGAAAGCCGTAACCCCAGGAAAAGCTGAGAGCCGCGCAATCCATGAGCACCGTGATCCAGACCGACGAAGCCATCGTGCCGAAGCTTGAAGCCGCTGCCGAGCGCGTCAAGCGCGCCCACAAGGCGGCCGGATCCGTGATCTTCGGACAGGACGTCGTCATCGAGCGGACCCTGATCACCATCCTCTCCGGTGGACACGCGCTTCTGATCGGCGTTCCCGGACTCGCCAAGACACTGCTCGTCGAAACACTCGGCCGCGTGCTCGGCCTCGACGCCAAGCGCATTCAGTTCACCCCCGACCTCATGCCGTCCGACATCATCGGCTCCGAAGTTTTGGAGGATGTCCCCGGCCAGCGCCGCACGTTCCGCTTCATCAAGGGTCCCATTTTCACCCAGCTTCTGATGGCGGACGAGATCAACCGCGCGTCACCCAAGACGCAATCGGCCCTCCTCCAGGCCATGCAGGAGCATCACGTCACGGTCGCCGGCACGCGCCACGACGTCCCCCAGCCGTTCCACGTGCTCGCGACCCAGAACCCGCTTGAGCAGGAAGGCACCTACCCGCTTCCCGAGGCGCAGCTCGACCGCTTCCTGCTCGAGATCGACGTCACTTACCCGGATCTCGCCGCCGAGCGGCGCATGCTCTACGCCACCACCGGCACCGACGAGCGCAACGTCGAGAGCGTGCTCACCGCCGCCGAGCTCACGAGCATCCAGCGCCTCGTGCGCCAGATCCCCGTTCCCGACAAGGTTGTCGAAGCCATCCTGAAGCTCGTCCGCTCCGCCCGCCCGGGCACCGGCGCGAGCACCGAGACCGATCGCTTCGTCGCTTGGGGCCCCGGCCCGCGCGCGAGCCAGGCGTTGACGCTGGCGGTTCGCGCCAAGGCACTCATCGACGGCCGCCTCGCGCCATCGATCGACGACGTGATCGAGCTGGCCGAACCGGTCCTGAAACACCGCATGGCGCTCTCGTTTGCGGCCCGCGCCGAGGGCCAGGACTTGGCGTCGCTGATTTCCCGCCTCGCCCACGCGGTGGAGTGACGGGCATGGCGGCGCCCCGCGGGCACCTCCAATCGTCCGGGACCAGCGACGCGCGGGTGTTCACGCTCGAGCGCGATGCCCATGCGCTCGCCGACAAGCTCCCGGACCTGCTGCTCGAAGCCGACCGCATCGCTCAAACGGTCGCGCACGGCATTCACGGCCGCCGCCGGGCCGGGCCGGGCGAAACGTTCTGGCAATTCCGCACCTATGAATCCCAGGACGCCGCCCAGCTCATTGACTGGCGGCGCTCCGCGAGCTCCGATCATCTCTACGTGCGCGAGCGCGAATGGGAAGCTGCCCACACGCTCTGGCTCTGGCCCGACCTCTCTCCGTCGATGGCCTTCAGGAGCCACCTCGCACAGGTCACGAAGCGCGACCGCGCCCTGGTGCTGATGCTGGCCGCGGCCGAGCTTCTCGTGCGCGGCGGCGAACGCGTGGGCCTGCTGGGCCTCACCCAGCCCACCAGCAGCCGGCGCGCCTCGACGCGCCTCGCCGAGGCCATCGCCTCTCACGCCTCTTCGCCGCAGCTCGCTTCCGGCAGGCCGTCGCCGACGCGGATCAGCCGCTACTCCGGCGTCATTCTCATGAGCGACTTCCTCGACCCCATCGATGAGGTCCGCGAAAGCGTCGAGCTGCTGGCCGCGGGAGGAGCCTCGGGGCACCTTGTGCAGATCCTGGATCCGGCCGAAGAGACGCTGCCCTACGAAGGCCGCACCGAATTCCTCGCGTCCGAAGGCGGAGCGACCTGGATCGCGGACCGTGCGGAAAGCCTGCGCACCCGCTATCAGTCTCGCCTCAAGGCGCACCGCGACGCGCTGCAGGAGCTGGCCGTGCGCCTCGGCTGGTCGTTCATGGTTCATCACACCGACCGACCGCCGACGGAGCCGCTGCTCACGCTCGTCATGCGCCTCGAAGGGCGCGACCACGGCTACCGCTGGCAGGCTCCGGCCGCCACAGGGGGCACACAGGAAGCCGGAGGCGCATCATGACCCTCGGCGCGCTCGCGTTCCTCAATCCTTGGCTGCTGGCGGGCCTCGCCACGCTGCCGCTCATTTACTGGCTCCTCAAAACCGTCCCCCCGCGACCGAAGCAGGTCGAGTTTCCGGCAACGCGCATTCTCGTCGGCCTCGAGAACGAGGAAAAGACACCCGCAAAGACGCCATGGTGGCTGCTGCTGATCCGCCTCGCCGCCGCCGCTCTCGTCATTCTTGCCCTCGCCGAGCCCGTCCTCAATCCGGCGCGCGATCGTGCGATGACCGGCACCGGCCCGGTCGTCATCGTCATCGACAATGGCTGGGCTGCCGCTTCAGGGTGGTCGCGCCGCACGGCGCTCGCCGAGGAGATGCTCGCCGAGGCCCAGCGGCAGAACAGGCCCGCGATCGTGGCCGAGACCGCGCCGGCAACGAAATCGAGAACACTGACGCTGCAAACGCCAGGCGAGGCCCGCTCCACGCTGACCGCGCTCGAGCCGCGGCCTCATGCGCCCGATCGTAAAGGCACTCTCGCGGCGCTGACCGCCGTACTCGCACAGACCAACACCGCCACCGCCAATGTCCTCTGGCTCGCCGACGGCATCGATCACGACAGCGAAGCGGCGTCCTTCGCCGCGGGCCTTGAGAAAGCAGCCGGCCATGGCACGTTCGCCTTGGTGGAGGACGCGGGCGGCGACGAACCCCTCGGCATCACGGCCGGAGTAGGGCCCGACGGAAAACTGATGGCAACCGTGCTCCGCACCGGTGGCCCCGCACGCTCGGGACGCATCGATGCCTTCTCGGCCCGCGGCCAGCGGCTCGGAGAAGCGCCTTTCACGCTGACAAGTGGCGCCACCAAAGCGGACGTAGCCTTCGAGCTCCCGCTCGAGCTCAGAAACCAGGTCACCCGCCTCGAACTCACTTCAGAGCACTCGGCAGGCGCCGTAAGCCTCCTCGACGGACGCTCCCAATGGCAGCGCGTCGGCATGATCTCGGGCGAAAGCCAGGAGCAAGCCCAGCCTCTGCTCGCGCCGCTCTACTACCTGGAGAAAGCCGTCCAGCCCTATGCCGAGATCGTGCGCCCCAAAGATCACAACCTCGCCCAGGGCATCGACGCGGTCCTGAAACAGAAGGCGAGCGTGCTCGTGCTGGCCGACATCGGCACCTTGTCCGGCGAGGTGAAGGAGCAGGTGAAGCAGTGGGTCGAGCGCGGCGGCGTTCTCGTGCGCTTCGCCGGTCCCCGCCTCGAAAGCGGCGGCGACGACCTGCTGCCGGTGTCGCTGCGCATCGGCGGACGCACCCTGGGCGGGGCGCTCTCGTGGTCGACCCCGCAACCACTGGCCGACTTCGACGATACCAGCATCTTCGCCGGCCTCACCGTTCCCAAAGACGTGGCGGTCAAGCGCCAGGTCCTGGCCGATCCCGCGTTGCTGACCCCCGAGGTGAAGGTCTGGGCCCGCCTCGGCGACGGCACGCCTCTCGTCACCGCCACGACGCTCGGCACTGGGCAGATCGTGCTCTTCCACATCACGGCCAACTCCGATTGGTCGAACCTGCCCATGTCCGGCCTCTTCGTCGAAATGCTGCGGCGGATCACGGCACTCGGCAGCCTCGCCCCCCAGGGCACCGAGGAGACGGCTGAAACGGTCGCATCGGGCAACGCCGTTGCAGCAGCCCCGCCCGCAGCCGCATTCGCTCCGGTCCAGACCTTGGACGGGTTCGGCATTCTCCGCCCACCGCCTCCAACCGCCGAGGCCATTCCCGCAGCCGAGATCGTCAAGGTGAAGGCTAGCCTTGTGCATCCGCCAGGGTACTATGGAGCCCAGGGGAGTCCGCGGGCGTTGAACGTCCTCGATTCGAAGAGCGTTCTCGCGCCGCTTCCCCGCCCGACGGGAGCCGCGCGCATGCTCTATGAGACCCAGCCTTCGACACCGCTCGCACCCGCGCTGCTCACGACCGCCCTCGCCCTTCTCTTCGCCGACATCATCGCCGTGCTGGCACTGATGGGGGCCCTCGGAGCCATCGCCTCCTGGAGCAGGGCGCGCACGCGCACCGCCGCTGGCGCCGGCGCCCTGATCCTCGCGGTGTCGATCTCGGTCTCTGCGTTGCTCCCCCAACCCGCTCGTGCGCAGACCCCTGCCGACGACATTTCGCAGTTGCCCGGCGGCATGACCGCCCAGAAGGCCACCGACAACGTTACCCTCGGCTATGTTCTGACCGGCGACGCGAGCGCGGATGCCACCAGCAAAGCCGGGCTCGAAGGGCTCTCGCGCGTTCTCGCGCTCCGCACCGCCGTCGAGCCGGGAGACCCTATTGCCGTCGACATCGTGAAGGACGAGATCTCGTTCTTCCCGGTCCTGTACTGGCCGGTCATCGAAAGCGCGAGCGCACTGCCCCCGCCGGCCCTCGCCAAGATCGACGCCTACATGAAGCAGGGCGGCATGATCATCTTCGATACCCGCGACTTCGGTACCGGTATGCCCACCGGCTCGACGCTGGAGGGACGCAACGGCATGGCGCTGAAGCGCGTGCTGGGCTCGCTCGACGTGCCGCGCCTCGAGCCGGTGCCCGAGGACCACGTGCTGACCAAATCCTTCTATCTCCTGCGCGCGTTCCCGGGACGCTGGGACGGTGGCCAGCTCTGGGTCGAGGCCACATCCGACAGCGATGGCGACAACCGCAGGGCGCGCCGCGCCGACGGTGTGACCTCGATCATGATCACATCGAACGATTTCGCATCCGCCTGGGCGCTCGATGCATCCGGGCGCCCGCTTTATCCGGTGGTGCCCGGCGGCGAGAACCAGCGCGAGATGTCGCTGCGCACGGGCATCAACATCGTCATGCATGCGCTGACCGGCAACTACAAGGCTGATCAGGTGCACGTCCCCGCTCTGCTGGAGCGCCTCGGGCAATAACAATCGCGCCGGACGCTCGCGATGAGCGCCGCGTGAGGAGAACGGAATGAGCTGGTCGATCGAGTTTGCGCCGTTGGTCCCGGTCCCCCTCTTGTGGGCCGCCGGCATCGTTGCGGCATTGCTCGTCGTCGTGCTGCTGTTCCGCAAGAGCCGCGGCGCGCTCTGGCGCGGATTGGCGCTTGCCGCCCTCATCGCCGCACTCATGAACCCGACCCTGCGTGAGGAGGAGCGCGAAAGCCTCGCCAACATCGCCCTCGTGGTCGTCGACGAGAGCACCAGCCAGGCGCTCGACAAGCGGCCGGAGCAGAAGGCGGCGATCCGCACCGAGCTCGAGGCGCGCCTTGGCAAGATCAAGAACCTCGAGATCAAATGGGTGACGTCCGCCAAGAGCGAAACCGCCACCGGACAAGGCACGCAACTCTTCTCGGCCCTCAATTCGGCCCTGACCTCGACGCCGCCCGATCGCATCGCCGGTGTCGTTCTGATCACCGATGGACAGGTCCACGACATCCCGAAATCCGCCGCCGCCCTCGGCTTCGACGCACCGGTGCACGCGCTCCTCACCGGTACGCCGCACGAGTTCGACCGCCGCATCGAGACCATCGAGGCCCCGCGCTACGGGCTCGTCGGTCAATCGCGCGACATCCAGATCGCCGTGCGCGAGTCGGGCCGCGGCGCCGGAAGCGGAACCCCCGTGCAGTTGCGCGTCCGCCGCGAAGGACGCCCCGACGAGGTCCGCACCGCCGCCATCGACGAGCATGTCGCAATCGAGATGCCCTTCCCGCACGCCGGCACCAACATTCTCGAGGTCGAGCTCGAGCCCGCTGAGGGCGAGCTGACGCCGGCCAACAACCGCGTTGTCATTGTCGCCGAGGGCGTCCGCGAGAACCTGCGCGTGCTCCTCGTCTCGGGCAAGCCCCACGCCGGCGAGCGCACCTGGCGCAACCTGCTGAAATCCGATGCCGCCGTCGACCTCGTCCACTTCACCATTCTGCGCCCGCCGGAGAAGCAGGACGGCACCGCCATCAACCAGCTTTCGCTGATCGCCTTCCCGACCAAGGAGCTCTTCTCCGACAAGATCCGCGACTTCGACCTGATCATCTTCGACCGCTACGAGCATCGCGGCATCTTGCAGCTCGCCTATTACGACAACATCGCGCGCTACGTGGAGGGACACGGCGGCGCGGTGCTGATCGCCGCCGGTGACGACTACGCCGGCATGACGAGCCTCTATCGCACGCCGCTCTCACCCATACTTCCAGCCGCTCCCACGGGCCGCGTGCTGGAAGAGCCGTTCCGCGCCAAGATCACCGACGAGGGCTTCCGCCATCCGGTCACGCAGGGGCTTCCCGGAGCCAACGCCACCGGCCCCGACCACGCCGCCACCTGGGGGCACTGGTTCCGTCAGGCCGAGGTGCGCCCGAGCCGCGGACGCGTCGTCATGGAAGGCGCCGAGAACCAGCCGTTGCTCGTCCTCGATCGCATGGGCAAGGGCCGCGTCGCGCTCCTCACCTCCGATCACGCCTGGCTCTGGGCGCGGGGCTACGAAGGCGGCGGCCCGCACACCGACCTGCTGCGCCGCCTCTCGCACTGGCTGATGAAGGAACCGGACCTCGAGGAGGAGCGCCTGATCGCCTCCGCCCGCGGACTGAAGCTCACCATCGAGCGGCGCACGCTCGAGGATCAGGTGGCGCCTGTGACCATCTCCGCACCCGGCGGCGAGCGCAACGACGTGACGCTCGAGCAGGAGCGGCCCGGCGTCTGGAAATCGACCATCGATGTCAAGCTGCCCGGCCTCTACAAAGCCGAGACGCAGGCGCCATCGGGACAGCTCACCGCCGTCGCCCATGCCGGCATCGAGGATCCGCGCGAGATGAGCGAGGTGGTGGCGACCGACCAGAAACTGAAGCCGCTCATCGAGCAAACCGGGGGCGGCCTCTTCTGGACCCGCACCAATGCTGCCAGCGACGGCAACGCCGTGACGTTGCCGCGCGTCTCGCTGATGTCCGGCGCTCGCGTCCTGGCGGGTTCCGGCTGGATGGGCCTGCGTGACCGCGAAGCCTACGTCACCAAGGGCGTCAAGCTGACGCCGATGTTTACAGGCCTCCTCGCGCTTGCCGCGCTCCTGGCCCTCATGGCCACCGCCTGGTGGCGCGAAGGGCGTTAGCCCGCGGCCTGCCCGGTCTTGACGATGACGCGGTAGCCCTTGGCTTCGAGCTGCGCCAGCACGCCTTCGAGATGCGAACGGTCGCGCGTCTCGATGACGAGGTTGAGCTCCGTGCCGCGCGCCGGAAGATCCGTGAACACGCGCTGATGATAGACCTCTACGATGTTGGCGCCGGCTTGGCCGAGCACCGCCGACACGCGCGACAGCTCTCCCGGCCGGTCCGGGATGTCGATCGTGAGCCGCGACAGCCGTCCTTCGCGCGCCAGCTCCCGCGTCAACACGCTGGCAAGCAGCCGCGGATCGATGTTGCCGCCGGTGAGAGGCAACCCGAGCTTGCGCCCCTTCCAACGCTGGCGGTCGGCCATCACGGCGGCAAGCCCGGCCGCACCCGCACCTTCGACCACGGTCTTCTCGATCATCAGCAGTGCGAACGTCGCCCGCTCGAGGTCCGTCTCGCTGACGAGCACGATGTCGTCCACCAAGCGGGAGATGATCTCCGTCGTCAGCACGCCAGGATTGGCAACCGCGATGCCCTCGGCAAGTGTATCGCCGCGCGTCGGCAGATTCGTGCCCTTGATCTTGTTGTAGATCGATGGATAGAGCGCCGCTTCGACGCCGATCACTTCGATGCCGGGTTTGATCGCCTTCGCCGCCACCGCCATGCCGGCAACGAGGCCGCCACCTCCCACCGGCACGACAAGCACATCGAGGTCCGCCATCGCCTCGAGCATCTCGATCGCAACCGTCCCTTGCCCGGCGATGACGAGCGGATCATCGAATGGATGCACGAACACGAGCCCATGCTGCTCGCAGTACCCCCGCGCGAAACGCGCCGAGTCCTCGAGCGTCTTGCCTTCGAGGATCACATGCGCGCCCCAGCGCTTCGTGTTCTCGGCTTTGACCGCGGGCGTCCCCTCCGGCATCACGATCGTCGCCGGAATGCCGAGCCGCCCCGCATGATAGGAGACGCCCTGCGCATGATTGCCCGCCGACATGGCGATGACGCCGCGCTTGCGTTCGGCGTCCGAGAGCGCGGAGAGCCGCACGAGGGCGCCACGCTCCTTGTAGGCCGACGTGAACTGCAGGTTCTCGAACTTGAGACAGATGTCCGCGCCGAGATCGTGGCTCAAGGTGAAGCTTAGATCGCACGGCGTCCGCACCACCGCCCCTTCGATGACTTTCGCCGCGCGCTTCACGTCCTCGAACGTGACATCGGCAGCCTGCGTTCTATCGGCCATATGTCCTTGCCTTGCGTGGAGCGTCGGGTTTGAGAGCTGAGCCGCGGCCATGATCGCTCAGGCCCCGCGGCGCACTCCTTATGCATCAAAACCAATCGCGCTCGGGGTCGGAATTCGATACAACGGCCGCCGAACGAAAAACAGGGCTGGCAGAATGGCAAAGGTTGCATGGATCGGCTTGGGCGTCATGGGATACCCTATGGCGGGGCATTTGCTTGCCAAGGGCGCCCACGAGCTGGCGGTTTACAATCGCACGCGCGCCAAAGCCGAGGCCTGGGTCACGGCACACGGCACGGGCACCCATCACGCCACTCCGGCGGACGCGGCGAAAAATGCCGACTTCGTCTTCGCCTGCGTCGGCAACGATGACGACCTGCGGCAAGTGACACTCGGCCCCGACGGCGCCTTCTCGGCCATGCGGCGCGGCGCCATCTTCATCGACCACACCACCGCCTCGGCCGACGTGGCGCGCGAGCTCTCCGCCGCTGCCGCGGAGCGTGGCCTCGGCTTCATCGATGCGCCCGTGTCGGGCGGCCAGGCCGGCGCCGAAGCAGGCCAGCTCACCGTCATGTGCGGTGGCGACCCCACCGTGTACCGCGACGCAGAGCCGCTGATCCTCACCTTTGCCAAGGCGGCGCGGCTGATGGGCCCCGCGGGCAGCGGGCAGCTGACGAAGATGGTGAACCAGATCGCCATCGCAGGGCTCGTGCAGGGCCTCTCAGAGGCCATCGCCTTCGCCGAGAACGCGGGCCTCGACGTGCCGGCCGTCATCGACACCATCTCGAAGGGCGCCGCCCAGTCCTGGCAGATGGTGAACCGCTGGGAGACGATGCACGCACGCCGCTTCGATTTCGGGTTCGCCGTCGACTGGATGCGCAAGGACCTCGGCATCTGCCTCGCGGAAGCGCGCCGCAACGGCTCGGCGCTCCCGATCGCCACAACCGTCGACGGCCTTTATGCCGAGGTCCAGGACAACGGCGGCGGCCGCTGGGACACTTCGAGCCTCATCACCTTGCTGCCCTCCCCGGCTATCCAAGGCGCCAAGCGCGATCCGCATGCAAAATGATCTGATATCCTTCTGAGACTCGGGTCCCAACGACCGAGGCAATCGGGAGGAGAAGACATGCCCATTACGGCATTCTACGCATCGCTGTTGGCATTCCTGTACCTGCTGCTCTCGGCGCGCGTGATCACGCAGCGTCGCGAGGCCCGCATCGAGATCGGCACCGGCGAGAGCGCGGAGCTTCTGAGACGTACGCGCGTTCATGCAAACTTCGCCGAGTATGTCCCCATGGCACTCCTGCTGCTCGCCTTCGCGGAGAACCTGAAAGCGCCGTCAATCGTCATGCATCTTTTGGCGGTCGGCCTCGTCGCAGGACGCATCATCCACGCCTACGGGCTGTCGCAAACCCCGCACATCCTCAAATGGCGGAGCCTCGGCATGATGCTGACGTTGACCGTAATCGGGCTCGCAGCGTTCCTGTGCTTCGTCTACGGCGGGATCAACCTGATCGTCTGATCAACCGCTCTTGCGCTTGTCCGACACTGGCCGCGCAAAGGTCAGCGGCAGCGCCGTCGTATGCTTGATCTCCTCCATCGCGAAGGCCGACGATACCTTTGCGATCTCGATGTTGGAGATGAGCTTTTTGTAGAAGATGTCGTAGGCGTGAATGTCGGGCACCGCCACGCGCAAGAGATAATCCACGTCGCCCGACATGCGGTAGAACTCGACCACCTCGGGAAACTCCGCGACCGCCCGATGAAAGCGCTCGAGCCAGGCCAGACTGTGCTGGTCGGTCTTGATCGAGATGAAAACGGTGACGCCCGCGTTCACCTTCATCGGATCCAGAACTGCCACCCGCCGCTTGATGACTCCGAGTTCCTCGAGCTTCTGAATGCGCCGCCAGCAGGGCGTCGTCGAAAGCCCGACCTCCTTGCCGATCTCCGCCACCGGCCGCGTGCAATCCTCCTGCAGGATCGCGAGAATTTTGACGTCCATGTCGTCGAGCATAAGGAACCGCACGGTTGAAATGGAATTCCCGATATTCGGGCTTCCGTAACATCAGTTTGTTCGCCCATCCGGGTCAAGCGATTTGCTCGGTTTATTTTTGCCTGCACGTTGGGTAAGCCCCGCAACTTCCCGCCGCAGCACCGGCAACAGCTCGTCCTCGAACCACGGATTACGGGTGAGCCAGGCGTTGTTGCGCCAGGACGGATGAGGCAGCGGAAAGAACCGCGGGCGGCCGGGAAGCGCGAGAACGCGCCGAAAATCGCGCACCGTTTCGCCAAGGCTCGCACCGCACTGCTCCGCCAGATGCCAGCGTTGCGCATAGATGCCGACCAGCAGCACGAGATCGAGTTGCGGAAGCATCCGGAACAGCCGAGGCCGCCACAGCGGCGCACATTCCCGCCTGGGCGGCAGATCGCCGCCCTTCGCATTCAAACCCGGAAAACAGAACCCCATGGGCACGATGGCGACGCGCTCCGTGTCATAAAACACGTCCTCGCCGATCCCCATCCAGGACCTGAGACGAACGCCGGACGGATCGGTGAAGGGCAAGCCCGAGGCATGCACGCGGGTTCCCGGCGCCTGCCCGACAACGGCCAGCCGCGCCGTCCCGGACACGCGCAGAACCGGACGCGGCTCATGCGGAAGCGGCGCGCCGGTGGGCGCCTCCACGCACCGCCGGCACCGCCGGATCTCGCCTACGAGGCGGTCGAGCACACGCGTCACGCGAAAAGGTCTTCCCTTGGATCCCCGAGCCCTTAGAGCTCCAGTTGCAGGCCGTCCTCGGCGAGGTTCACCTGAGGATGGCGCATGGCATCCCGGTTGGCGAGCGCTTCCGGACCGAGATGGGTCAGCAGCACCCGCCTGGCCCCGAGCTTCGGAAGATTGGTTTCGATCGTTCGCCAGTTGAGATGATAGCGGGCCTCCCGCTCGAAGGCGAAGCATTCGCAGATGAAGAGATCGGCCCCCTGCGCCGTCGGCACCAGGGTGTCCACCCATTCCGTGTCGCCTGAAAACGCCAGTACCTTGCCGTCCACCTCGAACCTCAGCGCATACGAGGTCGCGCCCGACGGATGGCTGACCACGAACGGCGTCGCCGCGACACCCGCCTCGTCGAGCCGTTCGAAATCGCGATAGGTGCGGAACGTGAGGTTGAAACGCCGTTCAGAGCGTGTCGAGCCGGGGAAAAGTGCCTCGGCCGCTGTCGTGAAGCGCTCTTCGATGCCGGCCGGGCCGACCACGGTGAGCGGGGCGGTACGCCCCGCCACATGCACGGCGTGGATCAGCCACCACACCAGCCCACCGAAGTGATCGCCGTGGAGATGCGACACGAAGATTGTAGATACCGAATTTGGATCAATGCCTTGGCGGAAAATGCCCGTCAGGGACGTGGCCCCGCAGTCGATCAGGAACTGGCCCCCGCTCCACGTGATGTGAAAGCAGGTCTGCAGCCGGCCCCCGGAACCGAAGGCGTCGCTTGATCCAACGATTGTGACTTTCATGTCGGCTTCCCGCGCGCTTCGCCGCCTTTTTTGCTTCACCCTGCAGCGCTGCGCGCCGTCCGACTGTTCCCAAGGGAACAGGCCAGGCCGCCCGGATTGTCTCGGGTAAACCCATCGTTAGCGAATTCTGGGGAGAGTAGCCCCTGGGCAGAGCCAACGACCTATCATTCTCGCATGCCGTGCCACAAGCCCTCGTGCCGCCGGTTGCGAGATGAATTGGCCGTCGTGAGATCTGCACGGCGGACGGAATGGACAAAGAAACCAGAGCCAAAATTCTCGCCGATTTGAGAACGCGTCACGCAGCCCGCAAACGCGCTGGCGAGGACGTGAAGGCCGCGCGCGACCGCCTCATGCGCGGCAGCGACATCAAGCCCGAGTTCGAGTTCGAGCTCATGGGCATCTTTGCCAGAAACGAGCTTTCCGCCGCCGTCACGATCTGGGCGCTCGCGGCCATCTTCGCCTTGGCCTCCATGTTCTGGGCACCGTGGGCGGAGGGCTGCTTGTGGCTCCTGCTCGTGATCGCCTCGAAGGTCGTCCTGCTCGAGCTTTGCCGCCGCTTCGTCGCTCAGGCCAAGATCGACGACGACCTTCGTCCCTGGCGTCGCAAGTTCTTCTTGGCCGAGCTGTTCTCGGGATTTGTATGGGCGGCATTCGCGCTCGTCGGCATCAACTCGCCGGATCAGGTCGTCCAGTCGGCGGTATTTTCCTCGCACGTCTTCATCTTCGCGTCGCTGATCGTGCTGCTTGCAGTCCGCATGACCTTCACGTCGACGATGATGAGCCTGCTCTACGTCGGCACCGTGCCGATGACGCTCGCCGTCTCCGCACGCCTCATCATGCTGCACGAGCCGTTCTATTACGCACTCGCGACCATGGCGGTCGGCGTCCACGTCTACTTCGTGTTTCTCGCCAAAGGCCTGCAGCAGACGACGCTGCAGATGCTGGCCTTCCGCGCGCAGAAGGACATCCTTATCGCCGAGCTCGACGAGGAAAGACTGGTGAGCGACGAAGCGCGCAAGCGTGCCGAGGCCGGCAGCAAGGCCAAGTCGCGCTTCCTCGCCACGATGAGCCATGAGCTCAGAACGCCGCTCAACGCTATCATGGGCTTTTCCGAGGTCATGAAGGATGAAATGTTCGGCGAGCACACGGCACCCATCTACCGCGAGTATTCGAACGACATATACGAGAGCGGCCGCCATCTGCTTCAGCTCATCAACGAGATCCTGGATCTGTCGCGCATCGAGGCCGGCCGCTACGAGCTTGTCGAAGAGCGTGCCCACCTGGGCGACATCGCACAGGATTGCCAGCGCCTCCTGATGCTGAGAGCCACCGGCAAAGGACTGCAGGTTCACCTCGCCGTCGCCCCGGATCTGCCTCAGGTCTGGATCGATGTCCGCGCCATGCGCCAGATCTGCCTCAACCTGCTGTCGAACGCGATCAAGTTCACTCCCAAGGGCGGCTCGGTCGCCATCACGGTGGTCCAGACCGCGGACGGCGGCCAGACCCTCATTGTCCGCGACACCGGTCCCGGCATTCCGGCAGACGAAATCCCGAAGGTGCTGCAGGCCTTCGGTCAGGGCTCGCTCGCCCACGAAACGGCCGAAGGCGGCACCGGCCTCGGCCTGCCGATCGTCCAGAGCCTGATCGAGCTGCATGGCGGCACGTTCGATCTCAAATCCGAGCTGCGCAAAGGGACAGAGGTCAGCGTCACCCTTCCGCCCCAGCGCGTCCTGGCAAAAGTCGCCCCGCTCCAGCCCCTCGGGGCCGAACGCCATCGCCAGCCGCCCGCGTCGAACCGCCAGCCGCGCCTGCGCGTTGCGCCGAATCCGACCACACCCACCTCGCGCCCGCCGCGCGTCGCTTGAAGCCATGCCCCTCGCTTCCGGACCCCAAGTGGAGAAGCAGAAGCAATAGAGGGGGCACGCGGCGGCGGAGGGAGCCACGATTCCCTCACACTTTTGGGAGAGGGCCAGGGAGAGGGGCGCACAGGCCACGTTCCCGAATGACGGAGCATCGGAAGTACCCTGCGAGCCCGTTTGCCGCGCCACTCCCCATTGAGCACCCGCCCCGGACTGCCTAGATTGCCGCCGATGGAAACACCCTGCATCAAGGTCTGCGTTATCGATCCCGCGAGCGGCCTCTGCGAAGGCTGCCGCCGCTCGCGCCATGAGATCGCCTGCTGGAGCTCCTATACCGACGCCGAGCGCCGCAGGATCATGGTGGAGCTCAAAAGCCGCCAGCCCGGCGCCAAGGTTCGGAAAGCTCCCTGATGCTTGCAATCCTGTTCGCCGTCCTCGTCGGACTCGTGGTGCTGTTCCTGTCGCTCAGCGGTGACACGGATCGCCTGACGGCCATCGCCGGCGATCACGCCGGATACATCATCGGCCTGCTGGCTCTGGGCGGTCTTTATCTCGTCTTTTCCGCCGGCGACTACCAGGGCCGCGCGCGCGACGCCATCCG
This sequence comes from uncultured Hyphomicrobium sp., assembly GCF_902826555.1. Taxonomy (GTDB): domain Bacteria; phylum Pseudomonadota; class Alphaproteobacteria; order Rhizobiales; family Hyphomicrobiaceae; genus Hyphomicrobium_C. The sequence goes on along the minus strand of NZ_CADEFI010000031.1, from coordinate 10,714 downwards.
TCACGCCCTCATCTGGCTGGCGGTGGGCCTCGCACTGATCGTCGGCTACGCCTATCGCGAAGAGCTGAGGACGGTCGCGTATCGCGTTGCCGGCGAGGTTCTTCCCCCGGGACACACCCTCCTCGTCGAAACCGCACCGACGGGCGAGCAGGCCGTGCGCCTGCGCCGCCAGGAGAACGGCCACTTCGTGGCACGCGGCACCACCAATGGCGTCGGCATGTCCCTCCTCGTTGACACCGGCGCCTCGACCGTCGTCCTGAAGCCCGCCGACGCCGAGCGCGCCGGCATCGACATCAAAGCCCTGTCGTTCACCACTCCGGTGTCGACGGCCAACGGCACCACATATGCGGCCCCTGTCCGCTTGAAATCGGTCTCGGTCGGCCCCCTCGAGGTGCGCGACGTCGAGGCCTTGGTCGCCCAGCCGGGCGCATTGACCGAGAACCTGCTCGGTATGAGTTTCTTAAAGCGTTTGCGCTCCTATGAGTTTTCCGGCGATTTCCTGACCCTCCGGGGTTGAAGCGCCACCATTTGGAGAGCCCGCGACATGGCCCTTTCCCCCGGCACGCGCTCCCTGCTCGGCGAGCTGGCGAGCTGGACCGCCGCGGCTGCCATTCTCGTTGCCGGCATCGTTCACTACGACACGTTGCGCTCGACGCTGGTCGCGGCCGTAGGCGTGGACCAGGCTCCGGTCAGCGATAAAGCGGCAATCGAGGCGCGCCCCGCCACGCCGCCCAGCGCAAGCGGCAGCGAGGAGCTTAAGGCGCACGCCGATGGCCACTACTACGCCCGCGCCGAGATCAACGGCCGCTCCCTCGACGTCATGGTCGACACCGGAGCCTCTATGGTTGCATTGACATACGAGGACGCCGAGCGCGCCGGCTTGAGACTTCGCCCGTCCGATTTCACCGCCCGCGTCTCGACGGCCAACGGCTATGCCGCAGTCGCGCCCGTCACCCTGGACCGCGTGAGCATCGGGCGCATCACCGTCCGCAATGTGCACGCCGCCGTCACCGAGCGCGGCCGCATGGATAAAACCCTGCTTGGCATGAGCTTTCTATCCCGGCTCGAGCGCGTGGACATTAGCGCAGGCCGCCTGCTCCTGGTCGAATGACATCCCCGCGGCCCGACCATCCGCACTCCTGAACGTTCAAGCCGGCCAGGCGTTTACCCATAAAAGCGTATGACAAAAGAGCGCGCCGTCCGAGCTTGGACGGGGACCCCGGAGTGCGCATAAACTGCGCGTACACGAACTTACGAGGGCCGCACCGCTTTTCGCCGCAATCCATTTGCATGACCGCGCCGCCCGTTCCCCGCAGCACACATTCGGCACCCAGAGACAAAGGCCCGTCGATGTTCCCCAAGCCCCGCGCCGACCTCAAGCCCAACACCGCTGACTTCGAGCGCCTGCCGCTCGTCAAGCCCACCGGCTTTCGCGAGTACGACGCACGCTGGCTGTTCCCGCAGGAAATCAATCTGATGGGCCTCAATGCCGTGGGGCTCGGCATGGCCGCTCTCTTCGACGAGCGCGGTGTCCCGAAGCGCATCGTCGTCGGCCACGACTATCGCTGGTATTCGGCGTCCGTGAAGCAGGCGCTGATCACCGGCCTTCTCGCCGGCGGCTTCGAGGTGCACGACATCGGCCTCGCGCTCTCGCCCATGGCCTACTTCGCCCAGTTCGAGCTCGACGTCGAAGGCGTGGCCATGGTCACCGCCTCCCACAACGACAACGGCTGGACCGGAATCAAGATGGGCCTTGCCCGCCCGCTGACGTTCGGCCCCGACGAGATGAGCCGCCTGAAGGAGATCGTGCTTTCGGGCGCGGTCAAACCGCGGTCCGGCGGCATCTACAAATTCGTGCCCGACCTTGCCGAGCGCTATGCAAAAGCGCTGACCAGCCGGGCGAAGATAAAGCGCCCCCTCAAGGTGATCGCCGCATGCGGCAACGGCACGGCCGGCGCCTTCGCACCGAAAATTCTCGAGGCCCTGGGAATTGAGGTGGTGCCGCTCGACGCCGAGCTCGACCACAGCTTCCCGCGCTACAATCCCAACCCCGAGGACATGAAGATGCTGCATGCCATCGCCGAGGCGGTGGTGGCCCACAAGGCGGACGTCGGTCTCGGCTTCGATGGTGACGGCGACCGCTGCGGCGTCGTCGACAACGAGGGTCACGAGATCTTCGCCGACACGGTTGGCGTCATGCTGGCCCGCGACCTGTCGCAACTGCATAAAAATCCGGTCTTTGTCGCAGACGTGAAATCCACCGGCCTCTTCATGACCGACCCCGTTCTCCAGGCCGCCGGCGCCAAGGCGCTCTATTGGAAGACCGGTCACTCCTACATGAAGCGCTACACCTTCGAGCAGAAGGCGCTTGCTGGCTTCGAGAAGAGCGGACACTTCTTCTTTCAGCCGCCACTCGGCCGCGGTTACGACGACGGCCTCGTCGCCGCCATCGCCGTTTGCGACATGCTCGACCGAGCCGAGGGCAAGACCATCGCTGATCTGCGCCGCGCGCTGCCCAAGACCTATCAGTCGCCGACCATGTCGCCGCACTGCGACGATGAGAAGAAGTACGGCATCGTCGAGAAGGTGGTGGCCGACTACGAAGGCATCGCCAGGAGCGGCGGCACCGTGGCCGGCCAGAAGATCCGCGACCTGGTCACCGTCAATGGCGTGCGCGTAACGCTTGAAGACGGCACCTGGGGGCTCGTGCGCGCCTCCTCCAACAAGCCGGAGCTCGTCATCGTCGTCGAGAGCCCCGTTTCGGAAGAGAATAAGATCGCCATCTTCCGCGACATCGAAGCCCGCCTCGCCAAGTTCCCCGAGGTCGGCGAGTACAATCAGAAAATCTGACCGCGCTATCACGCCGACGTTCGACGCCGACCGGAACCCTAAAGCGTCGAAAGGAAGAGCCTGAGCGCCACGGCGGCGAGAAGGGCCGCGAACGCCAGCTCGAGCTTGCGCCGCGACAGACCATGCGCAACGCGCACCCCGAGGGGCGCGGCGACAACGCTCATCGGAATGATGATCGCCGCGCCGAGCACGCTGACGAACCCGAGCGAGACGGGCGGCAGCTCGGGGTTGCCCCATCCCGCCCACATGTAGCCGATCAGCCCGGGGATCGCGATAAACGGTCCGAAACCGCTCGACGTGGCGACAGCCTTGAGAATGGGCCAGCCGCAAAGCGTAAACAGCGATACCAGAAACATCCCGCCGCCGATGCTCATCAGCGTCGAGATGAGGCCGACCGCAAACGCGGCAAGACGAATCAATCCGCTGTCCGGCACGTCGTCCGCAAGACGCCAGTCATCCCGGCCCAGCGCCATCTTGAGAGCGAACAATCCGCCGAACACGATCCACACCCACTTCAGCGCCGTGCCGGAGACGGAGGAAACGAGCGCGATCCCGATCACGACACCCAGAACGACGAACGGGGCCAACCGCTTGAGCACGGCGGTATCGACCGCGCCGCGTTCGAGATGTCCGCGAAACGACAAGATCGCCGTCGGAACGATGACGGCGAACGACGTCCCGAGCGCCAAGTGCATGCGGATGCTGTCCGGCACACCGAGAAGTGTGAAAACCTCGAACAGCACCGGCACCAGAATGCCGCCGCCGCCGACACCGAGAAGTCCTGCGAGGAAGCCGGCCGCCAGCCCGCCGGCGAGAAGGGCGAGGACGAGCCACGCCAGATCACCGTTGGCCAGCCAGGGATCCACGGCGCCGCTCCCTACCCGGCAGCCATGGCATCGGCCGCGATCGCACAACCACGTCCCTCGACGAGCGCGATCGCCTCGACCAGAACATCGAGCCCGGGCCCCTCGCCAACGCCGTGTTCGGAGAGATGGCGGCGGAACTGCCGTGCCCGCGGCTGTCCGTGATAGAGCCCGAGGATGTGCCGCGAGACGGAATTGAGCCGGCCGCCGTCTACCAGATGCGCGTGCACATAGGGCACGAGCTGATCGAGCACCTCGCCACGGGCGAGCGGCGGCGAGGTCACGCCGAAAAATGCCTGATCCACACCGGCAAGCACGTAAGGAGTCTGATAGGCCGCACGCCCCAGCATCACGCCATCGACGTGCGCGAGGTGCTCAGCAGCAGCCTCCAGCGTTTCGATGCCGCCGTTGATGACGATTTTGAGATCGGGCCGCGCCGCCTTGAGCCGGTAGACACGGGCGTAGTCGAGCGGCGGAATCTCACGGTTCTCCTTTGGCGAAAGACCATCGAGCCACGCCTTGCGGGCATGCACGATGAACGTCGTCACGCCGGCGTCGGCGACCGTTGCGATGAAGCGTGAAAGATCTGCCTCGCTGTCCTGGTCGTCGATGCCGATCCGGCATTTCACGGTCACCGGCACGCGCACGCGATCTCCCATGGCGCGCACGCACGCCGCCACGAGATCCGGCTCGGCCATCAGACATGCACCGAACCGGCCCTCCTGCACGCGCGAAGAGGGACAGCCGATATTGAGATTGATCTCGTCGTAGCCGAAGGCTTCGCCAACGGCCGCCGCCTCAGCGAGCTTCACCGGATTCGAACCGCCGAGCTGCAGCGCCAGCGGCCGCTCCGCCGCGCTGAACCCCATGAGCCGCGCACGGTCGCCATGAATAACGGCATCCGCCGTCACCATCTCCGTGTAGAGCCGCGCGCCCTTGCTCATGATGCGGTGGAAGAAGCGGCAGTGCCGGTCCGTCCAATCCATCATCGGGGCGACGCAGAACCTATGATCTTGATTTCTCACGTATTTTGACGCAGTCTCAAAGGGCAAAGAGTGAACGTGTGCACTCGCGTGTGCACTCGTTTTCACGGAACGTCCCGCGAATTCTGCGCGTCACTGCACAGGATTCGCACACGCGGCGAGTGAGTGCACACGATGGCCACCTTCGCAAGACTGAAGTCCGGACACTGGCGTGCCCAAGTTCGTCGCAAGGGGCGCTATGCGTCCGACACATTTCTCCGCCGTCGGGATGCTGAGACCTGGTCGCTCGAGGTCGAGCGCGCGATAGATCTCGGCCAGACCACGCCGACCAAATCCACGAAGGCGCCGATGACCTTCGGAGACTTGATCCGCATCCACGAGAGCGACCTTCAAGAGGTCGGCAAGGCGATCCGCCGATCGAAAGCGGCTGTGCTGGCCGCATTGAAAGAGACCCTTGGCAATACCCGCCTGAAAGATCTGACGCGTGAGCGGTTGATCGAGTATGGCCGCCGGCGCTTCAAGCAAGGAGCGGGTCCCGTAACTCTGTCCATCGACTTTTCCTATATCCGGACCATCCTGACCCATGCCGCTGCCTTGCACGGTGTGAAGGTATCCGCAGAGGAAGTGCGTCTTGCCCGCGTCGCGCTCAGCCGACTTGGCCTTATTGGAAAGGGCAACGAGCGGGATCGGCGGCCGACCGATGACGAGATCGAGGCGCTCATCACCTACTTTGAGAGCAACTCCCGACAATTGATTCCGATGGGGCGGATCATCCGCTTCGCCATAGCAACCGCCATGCGCCAGGACGAATTGTGCCGCATCGAATGGACCGATGTCGACCTACAGAGAAAGACTGTCACGGTAAAGGATCGCAAGGACCCGCGCCGTAAGGACGGCAACCACCAAAAAGTGCCTCTCTTGAATCTCACCGGCTTTGACGCTTGGACCATCCTGCTCGAGCAGAAAATTGTCACCCGTGGCGTTGGCCGCGTCTTTCCCCACAACGGGAAGTCAGTCGGAACCGCGTTCCGCAGAGCTTGCCGAGAATTAGAGATCGAGGATCTACACTTTCATGACCTCCGCCACGAAGGGACAAGCCGTCTGTTTGAGGTAGGCCTATCGATTGAGAGGGTCGCGCTGGTCACAGGTCACAAGGATTGGCGAATGTTACGTCGCTACACCAACCTCAAGCCAGAGGATCTGCACCGCCTACAGAAGCAGGCTCAACTGTCCGAAGGCGAGCACATTGCATCCGTATTGAGCAAGTAGGGCGTAGGGCGATGCCAGCGTTTGCCGTACCGGTTGTAGATGTCCTTCTCGGGACCGGATTTGAGTAAGGAGAGCTTGCGCGTCGCTTCCGTCGCGTCCGTGCCAAACGGGTCGAGGGCATCGGCAGCAAGCGCCTCCATGCCGTGGGTAGCAGGGCGCGTGACGAAAGCGGATGAGACGCGGCAGAAGGCGCGATTGATAAGGCGAGTGATGACCCATGGGATAAAGCTCGCTCTTCGCGTTCTGGCTCTCAGCCATGATGAGGTATTGCGCTAGGGAAGCGCGCAATCACTCCTGGTGTCGCTCAAGGTCGCTCTGGTCTGCTCCCGCCGCTCAGTTCTCGCTCGGAGCGACGTTCTTCTTTCATCAGAACCACACTCATGCCTCGCCTCCTTCTTTTGCCTCAAGCGCATGAGACCCATTCTTGAGGCTTCCCCCCACGACCTCAATTGGGATAAGCGGGTAAACGCGTGCTCATGAGGCGGAGCCAACCAGCGGTGCCCTTCTGAGCAACAATGATCCGCGCCTCTCACGCCTTGGTACAGGATCCCTCAGATCCCCTCGGAGCCGCCGTCGCTCGCTTGCCCCGACCGGCGAGCGGCGGCGGCGGAGAGGGGCATCCCCTTGGTGAGCCAGAGCGCGCCGCTGCGCACAAGACCGTATTGACCTCTCTGCTCTGCTCTGCTCTGCTCTGCTCTGCTCTGCTCTGCTCTGCACTTCACTTGCGGAAACGACCGCAACCCGCATGGGCCGAGACCGCTTGCGGGCTCGGTCGCGCGCCGGGGCGCGCGATAGGGCGTGACCCGACCAACGGGAGGGAGCCGCCTAAAGGGCAGCGCATACTGGTCTAGCGCTTCCACACAGCCAACGGATTAGGGCGCGGCGCCCCCTATTGAGAGCTTTGCACCTTGCTTTGCATTTCGCTTGTGCGCGACGGCGTGACGAGATGGCGTTGGGGACGACAAATTCAAGTCGGCGTCAAACAGCACACAGACCGCGAACAGGAATTTTGAGCGGTAGCGTCATCGGCACTTTGCTGACGTCTGCCAAGTGCCCGTCGTTGTGAGCCTTGACGCTCGAATGACGTCAGTCCTTTATCCTGATCTCAGTCCCTACGCTCTGCCTGTCACCAATTCCTTCATGCAAGTGCATGCGAGTTCATGTTCACGCGTCATCACGCGAACTCATTCCGGGAGCGCACACGCACTGTCCATAGTCTCGAGTGCGCGGCCCGGCGTGAGAGACGGATCGGGGGTCAGCACACCCTGCTCTCAAGTTAAGCAAAAGCCCTCGTGCCGGGAGGGCACGAGGGCGAAGGGGAGAGCGTGAGCTCTTACTCTTGCGGGTTCCAGATCAGCGCATAGACGCTGTCATCGTCCTGGCCTGCCGCCCGGCCGAGGTTCGCGTAGAGCGTCCTCGACCCGAACTCCGGAGCGGCAATCGAAAGCGCGACGTACTCCTTGCCGGAGGTTTGACCCTTGCGGATCCACCCGGCGCCGATCTCGATGCCTTGCGACATCACCCGATAGTCGGGCTGGTTCGGCGACGACTTGTCCGAGACCGGCAGGAGTGCGATCTCGGCGCGGATCGACAGGGTTCTGAGCTCGCCTTCAAAGCGGCCATCTTCGCGCTTCGTGACAGATCCGATGGTAGCCATGTGACTGGTCCTTTCTATTGTCCGGCGAGAGACCATCTCCCGCCGGCGTGCAGGACCCAGCGGCCGGCTCAAGCCCGAGGAACCATCTTGGCCGGAGCGGGAGGACCCGAGCCCAAGGTTTTTTTGCAGCGGAAGCGGCGCGAGGAGCCGATCGGCAGAGCGGCGGGGAACAAAAACCGAGAGCGCGAGGGTTTTCTCCCAGGGCGCCGCCGGCCGTAGTTTGCACGACAAGGGGCGGGGGTGGCTGAGCGGACACGAAAGCAGGGATCGTCACGCCAGCTCGGATTAGATGGGAGCGCACCTCTGGACGCGAGGACGAGAGAAAACCTATCCGCAGGTCAGCACAAGCCAAACGGCTCGGAATAGGCGTCGAAGCCGTCCAGCCCCGGAGATGTTGCAGCATAAGGGAATAGGCTCTCTGTCCGCGTGGGACGCCAATGGACGGCGAAGGACTGCCACACTTTTAATGCCGAAGGGACGTGAGGCCGGGGAGGGACGAACCAAGGCAACGGGCCAGGGCAGGAGACGAACAACCGCCACCTTGATCTGGCCCGCAAGAGCAAGCGCATGCCTCGCCTTCGCGCCTTGGCCCCTCTGCGAGGACATTCGATCTCAACTAGGTTAACGCAAGCAGATTGCGGAACGAAGAGCTTCGCACGTCATCAGAGGCGACTTCTGCCCATTCGCTCAGGTGCCGATTATTGGAACGGCTTGTCGGAGGCCTCTCCGCAACACCGCCCCGTGCGACGCTCAAGGAGCATCTGAGGGTAGAATGAGACGACAGTGTCGCCCCGCCGGTTCTCTCCCACCGCTCCGACAACAAGGAGACCCCAGTCCGGGCGTGAGGTCTCGATCTTGCGCTCGGCCCAGGCACGAAACGTAATCGTCTCGCCCATGCCAACAGGCAAGTGCCACCGCAGGTGCTTCACTCCCACGGCGGGTCCGAGCAGAGGCACCGGCTTGGCCTGCCGTCGAAGTCGTGCGGCCTGATGCTCGTAGTAGCGCACGATGCAGTGCATCCATACTGCTGTCACATGCCACGCGAGCGCTGTCTCATTGCCACCGTATGTCATGCCCGGATGGATGGTCTCGTCATACGCACTTCCAGGCCCGTAACGTGCGCGGAAATCGGCGATCCTATCCATCGTGAAGGCGTACTCGCCAAGCGCGATCTCGTCCCCCGGTGCAACATCCTCAAAGTACTTGATAGCGTGATCGCCCGGTCGAGGGAGCACGCGCGCTGCCCGCCCTTTGCGTATTGGGCAGTCTTTCGGAATCTCGCGACGGGGATCTGTGGGCGGCGCGATCAGACAGCTCATCCGCCACTGCATCACGACCTCCCCGTGCTGATTGCGCACCCCGATGTCTGCTCCCCTGACCCTCGCTCCGCTACCACAGGAACAGGCGGCCTCCCGGGACCAGCGGATCCTGCCGCTCAATACGTCGCCCGGACGCACGGGCTTCAGCCAGATGATGTCATCGAGACCCGCAGTTTCCAAAACGCCCGAGTGACGAGCGATCGCCTCCTCGAGCAGACGCATGATGAGCGTGCATGTATGCCATCCGGACGCCGACAACCCGCCGAGCAGCGTCGCACGCGCAGCCTCCTCATCGGTGTGGAACGGCTGAGCGTCGAACTCGGAGGCGAAACGGACGATGTCATTCTGCGAGACATCTACACTGCCGAGATCGAGCTGCCCCCCGGTTTGGATGTCGTCCCAAAACGAGCAAGACATAGGGCTTCTCCCAAGAGATCACCAATTATTCCGCTCTATAGGAGGAGCCAAAGGGTCACTCGGCACTTAACAAACATCAAGCCGCTCGCAGAGAAAGTGCAGTCTCCATGTCTCACCCACGGCCTTATGCAAGGGCACCATGTGCACCCAGAACGGCCCCTGCCAGTGTCGCGAGGCTGAGCGAGAGGAGAAACCAATGAAGCCGCACCACGAGGCGAAATGTGCCGTCGGGATCGATTGCCGCGCGCTTGCGGAGCCAGCGGTGCAGAAAAAGAGGCTCGGCGATAAACAAGACGAAAGTGAAAATCACCCAGATCCCGACCATGGCATGCATCCACCAGAAGGCCGGATCGAGAAAGCGGTCAAATGCAGAAAGCCGCCACGTCATGTAGAAACCTGTAAGGCCGGCAACGGCCGTCGAGATTCGCGCCTGCCGGCCGAAGCGGCCCTCAATGACCTCGAACATCCGCAGACGCTCGGAAGCCTCAGCCAGGCGATCGATGGCGGGAAGGATAACAGTGGTCACCATGGCCACGCCGCCAATCCAATGGACGATGGCAAGAACGTGGAAGGCGCGCGCGACGGTAAGGTCGTCCATTTTTTAGGCCCGGTCGAATAACGGATCACTTCCCCCATAGATGACGCATGGAACTGCCCCGCCAATATTGACCAATGTCAGGTCAGCCCTACGGCATTAGCCAGATATCTGGCTGCCAGATCAGCCTAATTCGGCGTAAGTTTATATTTGGCATGGCACGCTGTGCAGTTGGCGAGGATATCGCCGAGCTGCTTCAACATTTGAGATTTGGATTCGCCCGCTGCGGCAGAGCGGGACAGAGCATCGAATTTCTGATGCGTGTCCATACTGAGCATAAGGAACTCTGGCGGCAGACGAACCGCAACTGAAGCTGGGACCCCGCTCAACATCCCCACCCCACCGTTTTTTGCGCTCTCTGATACGGCGACACGCTTGTTGTGGTGCAATGCTTCGACGATCCCTTGAACGCTTGCGAGATAGCGCTGCATGCCCTGACGCAGATGCTCGCTCTCCTTAACGGAGAGCCGGATGGCGACGCGCTCCTCGGAACCACGAAGAGAGCTATTGAGTTGATTGCCGCAGGCTCCCAGGACAAAACTCGTCGCGAGCATGATCACGGCGCACCGGCCCGTCGGCATTACAACTGGCGAGAGGTCTGCAACTATTTGCAGGGTCGGGCTTCGACGGCGCATCCCCACCCACTTCCAGCTTCTTCACATTTGACCGATTTGCTCGCGGCACGCGAAAACCTCGCCCAGTCGCTTCCATATTCGAGGTCCACAAACCCTGACCAGGATGCGATTGCCTCGACCTCGGCC
>NZ_CADEFI010000030.1:28976-42948 GCF_902826555.1 uncultured Hyphomicrobium sp. | reverse complement strand
AATGGCGGTCCCTACGGGAGTCGAACCCGTCTTTTCAGATTGAAAATCTGACGTCCTAACCGATAGACGAAGGGACCGCGGCCCCGGCTGGGAGACCCGGCCGACGGCAAGCGCGTGGTATAGGAAGGTTTGCAGAAAGACGCAAGCAGAGGTCTAACCGTCTGCGAAAGCGCGCCAATTTCGCGCAGCACGGGGACCTATTGCTGGCGCGGATCGGCCGCGTCCTCGATCTGCAGCTCGATCCGATTACGCCCCCCCCACGTGTCGCGCCGGATCTGGCCCGCCACATGGATCGGGAACCCGTTCGAAGCGGCCATCAAGAGCTCGCCGAGCGGCTGCCCGGCCGCCCGGAACGCCACCGCGTCCAGACGCGAGCCGTCGCCGGCTTCCAGAACGCAACGGATGTGCGCCGTCCCCACCGGCTTCGCGAACTTCACCCGATGGGCGGGAAAGGCGAACCGCGGCTGCGGATTGCCTTGGCCGTACGGACCGGCACGCTCCAGCAGGTCGACGAGGCTGTCGTTCGCCGCCGACGGCGTCAGCGCCCCGTCGATGGAGAGGGTCGCACGCTCCGCGAGACGGACCGCCGCCCCCGCGAGCGTCGTTGCAAAAAAACTTGCGAGGTCATCGAGCTTCGCCTTGTCGACGGTGAGCCCCGCCGCCATCGCATGCCCGCCGCCCTTGAGAAGATGCCCGGCCGCCACCGCCTGGCGCACGGCGGCCCCGATGTCGATGCCGGCCACGGATCGCAGCGATCCCGTGCCCGCGACCACGCCACGAACCGCGTTCTTGTCCCAGGCAATCACGCACGACGGACGCTTGAACCGCTCCGTGAGCCGACTCGCGATCAGCCCGACCACGCCGCGATGCCACTCCGCCGATCCGACCATGAGCACGGCCAGATCCGGCGTTTCCTCGAGCAGCCGGTCCGCCGTCGCCACCGCCTCTTCCAGCGCCGCCTGCTCGATCTCCTTGCGCTCCCGGTTGAGCCGGTCGAGCAGCACCGCAATGCGCGCAGCCTCGCTCTCGTCGTGCGTGGAAAGCAGCTTGGCCCCGAGCGCCGCATCGCCGATGCGCCCGCCCGCGTTGATGCGCGGCCCGAGAATGAACCCCAGATGATAGGCCGTCGGCGCCTCGCCGAGTGACGCCGCGTCGGCAAGCGCGCGCAGGCCGACGTTCTCCCGTCCGCGCATGACCTGAAGTCCCTTCGTCACGTAGGCGCGGTTGAGCCCCTTGAGCGGCACCACGTCGGCAACCGTCGCCAGCGCCACGAGATCCAGGTCTTCGATGAGCTGCGGCTCCGCCGTGCCGCCGGAGTAGAACCCCCGCCGACGGAGCTCGCGCACCGTCGCCACGAGAACCATGAACGTCACGCCGGCTGCACAGAGGTGCCCTTGCCCGGAAATGTCGTCGAGCCGGTTCGGGTTGACGAGCGCATGCACCGCCGGCAGCACCTCGTCGGCCTGGTGATGATCGATGACCACCACGTCCACGCCCTTTTTGCTGGCGCCCGCCAGCACATCGACACTGGTCGTGCCGCAATCGACGGTGACGATCAGCTTTGCACCTTCGCCGATGAGCTGGTCGATCGCCCCCGCGTTGGGGCCGTAGCCTTCGGTCAAGCGGTCGGGGATGTAGATCCGGCTTGGCACGCCGTGATGATCGAGGAAGCGCGCCACCAGAGCCGACGAGCAGGCCCCGTCGACATCGTAGTCGCCGAAAACGGCGGTTGGCTCGCGGCGCTGCACGGCATCGGCCAGCCGGCGCGAGGCCTTGTCCATATCGGCAAGCGTCGACGGATCCGGCATCAGCGCCCGGATCGTCGGATCGAGAAACACCGGTACCTCGTCGAGCGTGACGCCGCGCGCCGCCAGGACGCGACCGAGCAGCTCGGGCACTCCATGGCGCTGGCTGATGGCAATAGCCTCGTTTGCGCGCCCCACATCCAGCATTTCGGTCCAGCGATAGCCGCGAGCCGACTGCGTGACGCCGAGGAATGCCGTTTCACCCGGCGCTTCCACACGGGCGCGCGCCTTCCTGAGAGCCGTCATCCCCGAAGTCCCCCGTGCGAATCGTTAAACGTTAAGCGTTTCAGGAGATCCCGCCGCGGGCGACCCCCGGCGATCGCTTTTCAACAAGGCCGGCACCTTGTGAGAGCCCGCCCCTTATGGCAGAGGTGCGGGAGAGACACAGAAAGAGGCACCCGAGGCGAGCCAAAATGAGCGATCCCAAGAACATCATCATTTTTCTGCTGGCGGTCGGCGTCGGCGTGCTCGGCTATCTCTACTACGAGAGCCAGCAGACCAAGGTCAGCATCGACGTGCCGGGCTTCAAGCTCGAAGCGAAATAGGCGTCAGTCCCGGCTGTCGGCGAGGAGATGCTTGCCGACGTCGCGGAAGCGGCTCTTGATCCGGCGCACCGTCCCTGTCTTCGAGCGCATGATCAGCGTCTCGGTCTCGGCCGTCTCGCCGCGGAACTTCACGCCTTCGAGCAGCGACCCGCTGGTCACACCCGTTGCAGCGAAGATCACGTCCGACGACGCCATGTCCTCGAGCTTGAACTTCCGCTTGATGTCGCTGATCCCCATCTTGCGCGCGCGTACGAGTTCGTCGTCGTTCGACGGCATCAGGCGCCCCTGGATCTGCCCGCCGATGCAGCGCAAAGCTGCTGCTGCCAGAACGCCCTCAGGCGCGCCGCCGGATCCGAGGTAGATGTCGATCCCAGTCTCCTCGGGATCCGTCGTCCAGATGACACCCGCGATGTCGCCGTCGGGAATGAGCTGCACGCCGGCCCCCGCCTCGCGCACGGCGCGAATGATCTCCGCATGCCGCGGCCGATCGAGCAGGCACGCTGTGATGCCGCTGACCGGCACGCCCTTGGCCTTGGCCAGCGCCGCGATGTTCTCCCCCACCGGCGCATCGAGATCGACGATGCCATCCGGATATCCGGGACCGATGGCGATCTTGTTCATGTACATGTCCGGCGCGTGCAGCAGACCGCCGCGCTCGGCGATGGCGAGCACCGCCAGCGCATTGGGCATCCGCTTGGCGCAGATGGTCGTGCCCTCCAGCGGATCGACCGCGATGTCGACCTCGGGGCCCGTACCGTTGCCCACCTGCTCGCCGATGTAGAGCATCGGCGCCTCGTCCATCTCGCCCTCGCCGATGACGACCGTGCCCCTCAGTGACACCCGCGAAAGCTCGTGGCGCATGGCATCGACCGCCGCCTTGTCGGCCGCTTTCTCATTGCCTCGTCCGCAGAAGCGCGCCGCCGCCAGCGCGGCCGCTTCGGTCACGCGCGCGACCTCGAGCACCAGCATGCGGTCGAGACCGACTGCGCCGCTATCCTTTGCCATGGGATTTCCTCGCGCCAAATTTGTCCATCCTCAAAGATCCTCGATGCGGATCATCTGCGGCCGCTCCTTCACATGGCCATCCTTCTCAATGGCCCGGAGCGCCTTGCGCATCGCATCTTCGGTCGTATCGTGAGTGATCAATATGACGTTCACGGCAGCTTCGGCGGCACCCGGGCGCGGCTCGGCGGCCTGGCCCGGATGAACGGGGCCCGGACGCTTCTGCACGATGCTTTCGAGTGACACGTTCTCGTCGCCCATCCGCTTCGTGATAGCAGCCATCGCACCCGGCCGATCGTACACGGAAAGTCGCACGTAATAGTTTCCGAGCCTCGACTTGAGATCGAGGCCGCGTGCCGGTTCGAGCACCGAAGTCGAGCGGATGAACGGCGGCATCACCAGCCCCCGCGCGATGTCGACGATGTCGCTGGCCACGGCCGATGCGGTGGGCTTGGCCCCGGCGCCCGGTCCGACCAGCAGCAGGTTGCCGGCGAAATCGCCGTCGATGCCGACGCAGTTGGTGACACCCGACACTTCCGCGAGCGCCGACTCTTCCGCCACCAGCACCGGAGAGACGCGAGCCTCGACCCCCTGCTCCGTGTCGACGGCCACGCCGAGCAGCTTGATGCAATAGCCGAGCTCCGTCGCCGCCTCGATGTCCGCCGTGGCGATGGTCTCGATGCCCTCCACGTGAATCTGATCGAAGGCGATGGTAGTCCCGAACGCGAGCGAGACCAGCAGCGACAGCTTGTGTGCGGCGTCGAAGCCGCCGATGTCGAACGACGGATCGGCCTCCGCATAGCCGAGCTCCTGCGCCTCTTTCAGCGCTTCGGAAAAGCCGCGGTTCTCATCCGTCATCTTGGTGAGAATGAAGTTGCAGGTGCCGTTGAGGATTCCGTAGACGCGCTTCACGCCGTTGGCCGCCAGCGCTTCGCGCAGCATCTTGATGATCGGGATACCGCCCGCGACCGCAGCCTCGAAGTTGAGCGACACGCCCTGCGCCTCGGCCTTCTTGGCCAGCGCGATGCCATGCTTGGCGAGGAGCGCCTTGTTGGCGGTTACGACATGCTTCTTGGCTTCGAGCGCCGCCTCGATCGCGGCCTTCGCCGGCCCGTCCTCGCCGCCGATCAACTCGACGAAGACGGCGTTCGACGGATCCTTGGCGAGCGCCACCGGATCGTCGAACCAGCGCGCGCTGCCGAACCCTTCGCCACGCGCTTTGTCCCGGTTGCGCGCCGAGACGCCGGTCACCACGATCGGACGCCCGAGCATTTTCTCGAGGCGCGCCGCATGAGCATTGAGGAGCTGAATGAGCCCCATGCCGACGGTGCCAAGTCCGGCGACGCCGAGGGTCAAAGGTTCTGACATGACTGACAAATCGCGGCTGAACGGCCTAGCGGCTGGCTTTTTGCGGGATGGGGATGACGTTATGCATGGTTTCCGGGCTCTGGGCGAGGAACTTCTTGATCGAGCGGGCCGCCTGCCGGATGCGGTGCTCGTTCTCGACCAGCGCGATACGCACGAACCCTTCGCCATACTCGCCGAAGCCGAGGCCCGGCGACACCGCAACATCCGCCTTTTCAATCAAGAGCTTGGCAAATTCGACCGACCCCAGCGCCCGGAACGGCTCCGGGATTGGGCACCAGGCGAACATGGTCGCCGGCGGCGGCGGCACCGGGAACCCGGCCCGGCCGAAGGCCTCCACGAGGCAGTCGCGGCGGCTCTTGTAGGTTTTGCGGATCTCCTCGACGCAGTCCTGCGAACCGTTGAGGGCAGCCGCGGCCGCAACCTGAATCGGCGTGAAGGCGCCGTAGTCGAGGTAAGACTTCACCCGCGCCAGCGCCCCGATCAGCCGCTCGTTGCCGACCGCGAAGCCCATGCGCCAGCCCGGCATGTTGTAGGTCTTCGACAGCGACGTGAACTCGACGGTGATGTCCATCGCCCCCGGCACCTGCAGCACCGATGGCGGCGGATTGTCGTCGAAGTAGATCTCCGAGTAGGCGAGGTCTGAAAGAATGATGAGGTCGAGCTTCTTCGCCAGCGCCACCGCATCCTTGTAGAAGTCGAGATCCGCCGTCATCGCCGTCGGGTTCGACGGATAGGAGAGCACCACCGCCAGCGGCTTCGGAATCGAATGGCGGCAGGCGTGCTCGACAGCGCGCAGGAAATCCTCGCCGTTGCCGGCCTTGACGTGCCGCATGGCCGCGCCCGAGATCAAGAAGCCGAACTCGTGGATGGGATAGGTTGGGTTTGGCACGATGATCACGTCGCCGGGCGCCGTGATCGCCTGCGCCATGTTAGCGAAGCCTTCCTTGGAGCCGAGCGTGGCCACCACCTGCGTCTCGGGATCGAGCTTCACGCCGAAGCGGCGCTCATAGTAGGCCGCCTGTGCGCGTCTCAAGCCCGGGATGCCCTTCGACGCCGAATAGCGATGCGTGCGCGGCTTCGACACCGTCTCGACCAGCTTGTCGACGATATGCTGCGGCGTCGGCAGGTCGGGATTGCCCATGCCGAGATCGATGATGTCCGCTCCTCGCGCCCGCGCTCCGGCTTTGAGGCGGTTGACCTCAGCGAAGACATAAGGCGGTAGGCGCTTGATGCGGTGGAAATCGTCGATCACAGTTGTCTCATGATGATATTGCGCGCCAAGGCGAAGCTCGGCCGCGTTAATACATGCCGTATGCAGTTTTGGACCGGGAAATCGGCAACAAAACAGGGCTCTTCCATTTCATTTTACGCCATCAGGGCCGCACGCGTCCAGGGGCAGAACCGGCGCCGAGCCTCGCCCTGTGCACATCTTGTTCTCAACTGCTTCCTCCTTTCCTCCTACTAGGCGTTGTCATGAGGAGAGCCTATCTTGATCCCATGAACGAGCAGACGCGACCACCCGCCACGCCCTACCGCATCGAAAATCCGGAGGAGTTCGCAAAGAACCTCCTGCGCTTCTTCGAGGAAGGCGGCCGCGTCATGACGGAGCTCCTGGAGCGGCCCGACGCCAAGATGAGCCCTTATTCGGCCGCGAGCGAGATCAGCGAAGCCGCCGGCACGCTGGCGGACATCGCCCGCGTCTGGCTCACCGATCCCGCCAAGCTCGCCGAGGCCCAGGGCACGTTGATGAGCTCCTACCTCGATCTCTGGAACACCTCCATCCGCCGCATGCTCGGCGAGAAGGTGGAGCCGGTGGCCGAGCCCGAGCCGTCCGACAACCGCTTCAAGGATCCGGAGTGGTCGTCCAATCCCTATTTCGACTTCTGGAAGCAGGCGTATCTGGTCACCACCCATTGGGCCGAGGACGTTCTCCAGCAGACCGAGGGCCTCGACGATCCCACGCGCCAGAAGGCCGAGTTCTATTTGCGCCAGCTCTCGAGCGCGCTGTCTCCGTCCAACTTCCCGATGACCAATCCCGAGGTCGTCCGCGAAACCTTCGCCACCAACGCCAAGAACCTCGTGCAGGGCATGAGCCACCTCGTGCGCGACATGGAGAAATCCGGCGATCTCCTGAAAATCAGCCAGACCGACACCGAAGCCTTCGAGGTCGGCAAGAATCTGGCGATGACGCCCGGCAAGGTCGTCTTCGAGAACGAGATCTTCCAGCTCATCCAGTATGCGCCGACCACCGACAAGGTGCGCGAGGTGCCCCTGCTCGTCATCCCGCCCTGGATCAACAAGTACTACATCCTCGACCTCACGCCGCCGAAGAGCTTCCTCAAGTTTGCCGTCGACCAGGGCTTCACGGTATTCGTCATCTCCTGGGTGAACCCGGACGAGCGCCTCGCGCACAAATCCTTCGAGGACTACATGCTCGAAGGCGTGCTGACGGCCGCCGACGCCGTCTCGCGCGAGACGGGCGTCGAGAAATGCAACGTCGTCGGCTATTGCGTCGGCGGCACCCTGCTCGGCGCCACGCTGGCCTATCTCGCGGCCCGCGGCGAGGAGCCGTTCCGCTCGGTGACGTTCCTCACCACCCAGCTCGACTTCTCGAAGGCCGGAGACCTTCTGCTCTTCACGAGCGACAACCAGCTCGAATCCCTGAAAGAGATGATGGCCGAGCGCGGCTATCTCGACGGCTCGCGCATGGCGAACGTGTTCAACATGATGCGCCCGCGTGATCTCATCTGGCCGTACATCGTCAACAACTACCTGCTCGGCAAGAAGCCGTTCCCGTTCGATCTCCTCTATTGGAACCAGGACTCGACGCGGATGCCGGCCGCCAACCACGGCTTCTATCTCGAAAAGTTCTACAACGAGAACAAGCTCGCCAAAGGCGAGATGACACTTGCCGGCGTCAAGCTCGACCTGAAGAAGATCAAGCTGCCGGTGTTCGAGCTGGCGACCAAGGAAGATCACATCGCGCCCGCGAAGTCGGTATTCATCGGCTCGAAGCTGCTCGGTGGTCCGGTGGAATTCGTGCTTGCAGGTTCCGGCCACATTGCCGGCGTGGTCAATCCGCCGGACAAGATGAAGTATCAGTTCTGGACCGCCAACAAGGCCGCCGCCGACACGCTCGACGAATGGATCGGCATGGCCAAGGAGCATCCCGGCTCCTGGTGGCCCTATTGGTCCGAGTGGCTCGCCAAGTATGCAGGCGGCTGGACCATTCCGCGCGAGCCGGGCGAGAAGCTCGGCGCCATCGAGCAAGCCCCCGGCAGCTACGTCCGCACCAAATCCTGACGGATTTGGCTTGCGTGCCCTAGCTATTGCTCCTTAAGCGAACATTTGAGACGTTGCGACAGCGCGGCGAGAGATTGCGATGCGGGCGAGCTCACCACATCGTGATTTTTCGAGGGACCGATCTCTTCGCAGCCGCGCGTCCTTGGGGAGGCGCATTTGGCAGAGCGAACGAGGGTATTTGTTTGCTATCGGAAAAAGGATGCGGCGGGTCGCGAGTCCAACAACGCCTACAAGCTTTTCGAGTACCTGAGAGAAATTCCCGAGTACGACGTTTGGATGGATGAGAACCTCGATCCCGGATTTCTCTGGGAGCGAACCATCTACGAGCATCTGGTCTCGAGCCACGTCGTTGTGCTGGCCATCAGCGAAGGCACATCCCAGTCGGAGTGGGTACGCCGGGAAATTTCCATGGCCATGGCCTTCAGCGTCCCGATCATCCCGATCGGGCTGAATATCGACGAGGCGACGCTCCAAGCGGAGCTCAAAGCACTGCGGCTCAGCGAGCTTCAGCACAAGAAGCCATTCAACATGGGGAGCCATACGGCACGCGCTGTTGCGATCGAGCTGGCTCCACCGATCCAAAGGGCCCACGAGCGCTCAAAAGCTGCAAACTACGAGTTGATCAAGAAGATCGCCGCGACCGTGACGCCGCCCGTGAAGCCGGCGAAACCTCAGCTCTCCGCGGCCAAACGAGAGTTGGCCCTGGCGACCGGACCACTCACCATCCATATCGCCAGCGGCGACATCTTTCATCTCAATGGCTACGACGTTCTCGTCAATTCCGAGAATGACTACATGCAGATGGCCCGCATATTCGACATGGCGAGCATTTCGTCGAACATCCGCCATCTCGGCTCATCGACGGAGCGTGGCTATATCGAGGACACCATCCAGACCGAAATCGAGCGTGCGGTATCCGGAAGCCCGCGCCCCGTCCCGATCGGCACGACGTTCCTGACCAGTTCCGGCGGGCCGACCAGCAAGCTCTTCAAGCTCAATCGCGTGTCTCACGTGGTGCACGTGGCGGCGGTCCAGGCCATCATAGCCGAGCACCGCATCGTTCCGCTCCGGAGCGAACACCAGATCCGCGATTGCACGACGTCGGCTCTGCTGTCGGTTCAGGACCTCTGCCGGGCACGGGGCGTCGTCTCACCCGAAGGGACATCCCAGCGCCGGCTGCAGGAGGGGATGGCATCGAGCTTCAAACCCAAAAGCGTCGTCCTTCCCCTCTTCGGCACCGGCCGCGGAGGCCAGACGTCCGCCGTCGTAGGACCATATGTCCTGCGTGCCATCGCCGATTTCTTCAATGGCCCGCTGTGCGAGCGCGAGCATATGTCGATTACCGACGTCTATGTCAGCGCCTTCTCCGACGAGGACGTGGCCACCATGTCCACGCTCCTGCACGAACTGGAGACGGCCTAGCCCTTTACAGCCGGTGCAGGCGCTCGCGTGGATCGTAGTGATGCAGCAGGAGATAATCGCTCCAGCCGCCGTCGCCCTCGCACATCGCCATCGACGACATTTGCAGCGGCCTTCCGACTGTCTCGCATTGATAGAGCTTGACCAGCAGAGCCCGCCACAGGTCCGCCGGCCGATCGGTATCGAACAGGAGATTGATGTGCCGGCGTTCCCGGCCATCGGCCGGGCGATCCGAGAACGCGAACCACTTGATCAGCGCCTTGTCCGCAGCCAAGCCCTCGCAGACTTTGCGCACGCGGTCGAAGTCGAGGTCGCGATTGCGGTCGGGATGAATTTGGATGCAGAAGTCGGTCATGGACGGGATCCGGAACGAGAGCGAGATCATTCACTCGCAAAAAACTGACGGACCCCTACACGGAACGCTGCAAGTCTGGCCACGCGTCTAACTGTCTCTTAACCTTGTTATTTTGTCGCTCCGGTTTCCCGGCGATACCGGTTCAGCTCGCAGCCGCGCGGCGCTCAGCCAGACGCTGCTCGGCGCACTGGACGATGGCGGCGCACAGCTCGTCCGCATTCGACCAACCCGCCTTGAGCGCGAGGTTCTGCGCGCTCGCGAGCGTGACGAGGTGCTCGACGTTTCCGATCGCCGACAAGCGATCCATCAGCGCGTGCGCCCCATGCCGCTGCAGCGTCACCACCGCCCCGATCGCGTAGGGATCGAAGACCTGGATGGGCGGCGGCGGCTCGACCTCGGCCGAAGGCGCAGCGGGAGCCGTCGTCTGCGGCTCGCCCCGTGCCTCTGACAGGGCCGCACCGAACTCGGCGACGCGGTCCGACTGCCGGAGGATCCTATTGACGATCCGGCGTTTGGCCTCGTCCGACAGGTCATGCTCCTTGTCGAGAACCGTCCCGATCAGAGCCCGCAGTTTGTTACGCGCTGAGCGCTGTGTGCGTGTCATGAGCATAGATCCTGGGAGGCGCGTTACCGTTGACGAGCATGCTGGAGACTTCATCGTAAAGCCGGCGCAGATCCGCGACGCCGTCGCCGTACTTGGCGTCGATCGTCCGCGTGTCCGCGCTCCACTCGAAAGCGTTGGCGATTCCGTCGCGATGCGCGAGCTGCATCTCCGCCATCGGGTGCGTCAGCCCGACCTCCTCGATGAGAAGCCGCTCGGCCCCCCGTCCGCGCACGAAATTCGGAAGGCACATATAGCGGCGGCGCGAGAACGGGATCTGCGCAAGCTCGTCGAGGTTGCTCGCTCCCTCGGCGACGAGCGAGATGCGGTCGATCGCCATCAGCGAAACGTAGTCCGGCCGGAACGGCACGATGACGCGATCGGCGGTGGCAATCGCAGCATGCGTGACGAACGACAGCCCGGGCGCACAGTCCATGATCACGACGTCGTAAGCGCCGTCCCAGCGCCGCAGCAGCTGGCCCAGCCGGCGCGAGAGATCGATGATCAGGTTCTTGCCCTGGTGCCCGCTCGCGAGATCGAGGAACAGGTCGCCTTGCACCTCGTCGATCAGGAGCGAGCCCGGCAGAATGTCGAGCACCGGCCGCCGGCCGGAGGCACCGACGACATCGCCCGCCTCGCGCACCAGATAGGGCTCGGCCGCGGTATGGGGCGTCTTGAAGCAATCGACGAAGTAGTCGGAAATCGTTTTGCGCTTGTCGCGCGCTTCGCGCCATCCGCGCCCGCCGAGCAGAATGATCGACGCGTTGCATTGGGAGTCGATATCGACGACCAGGACGCGCTTGCCGCCCCAGATGCTGAGGCTGTGCGCGAGCATCACGGAGACCGTGGACTTCCCGACGCCACCCTTGCGGTTGGCCACGGCGAGGTAGAGTGCCATTGTTTCCTCACTTCACGAGACTTCGTGGTCTCGTGGATTGAATGCACTTGTACCCCGCGCTCCTTGAAAGATGCCGCGACGCACGCCCTCCGCTCGCCATCGGCATCTGGCCCGTGCGGGCCGCGCAATATGAGTGTCGCTGTCTAGACCCCTCCCACCGATCTGACCCAACCGCTCGGGTCGATCTTCCCGTTGCCGGCACGTCCCTTCATCTTTTTCAGCTGGCCCGCACCAGCCGATAATAGATTGTGGATAACCCCGTCTAACCTGTTAGCAAACACTAATATGCTCTGAAAACGACAATCTGTGGGCGAGATTCTGAGCGCGGGAACTAAAATCCGCAACGTCTATTCGTGCCTTGGCAACGGGCCCACCTTCGCCGCCCGTGCGCAGCCTTGAAGGGGCACCGCGCGTCGTCCACATTGGCCACCCCTCGCAAAAAACGGCCGAATTTCTCTTGCCGACAGCGCCCCGTGACAAGCAAACTGACCTAAAATTCCTCCGATATTCCAAGAGATAGCCACCTGATGCTCGCGCCCGTAACCCCGGCGGTCCTGTGCGGTCGCCTCATGCCGCTCGGACCCAAACACGTGCCGAGCGGCATTGCCAAGATGAGGGCGCCGGCACCCTGGCGCATCACGCACACGGGCCTGGCCGGCGATGCGCAAGGCGACACCAAAAACCACGGCGGCTTGGAAAAGGCGGTCCACCAGTACCCCTTCGACCACTATGCCGAATGGCAGCGGGAGTTCGGCGAGCATCCCTTGCTTGGCGAGCCAGGCGCCTTTGGCGAGAACCTGTCCACCACCGGATGGACGGAAGAGACGGTCCACATCGGCGACGTCGTCCGCTTCGGATCCGCCGTCATGCAGATCAGCCAAGGCCGCCAGCCGTGCTGGAAGCTCAACGCGCGTTTCGAACGTCAGGACGTTGCCTTTCGAACGCAGATGAGCGGACGCACCGGGTGGTACTATCGTGTGCTCGAGGAAGGCACGGCCGATCCGTCCGACAGGCTCGAGCTCGTGCAACGTCTCCGTCCCGGCTGGCCCCTGGCTCGGCTTATCGCACTGCTGTATCGCGACAAGGAGCGCTACGACGAGCTGGCGGAGATGGCCGCCATTCCGGAGCTGGCCGAGGGCTGGAGGAAGCTCGCCGCACGCAGGATCGAGACCCGCACCACCGAGAGCTGGACGGCGCGTCTGACCGGACAAAACTAAAGCAGATTATTCATGCGTTTGCCCTTGGGCAGGCCTGCGGCCCCGAGAGCGGTACAAGGCGGCCCTGCCTGTGCTAGAAGGCCGGTTTTCCGCCGTCCGAGGCCGTCCCTGAAAGCACCGGGGTCCGGCGGACCCCGGTGAAGATGGACGACGCCCAAAGCATGACCGCCAAAGCCACGACCAGTCCCTCCCCGTCAGAGACCCGGCCCGCGTCCAAACCGGCCCCCAAGGTCGGCTTCGTCTCGCTTGGGTGCCCGAAGGCCCTTGTCGACAGCGAGCGCATCATCACCAAGCTGCGCGCCGAGGGATATCAGGTCGCGCCCGACTACGCCGGCGCCGATGTGGTTGTCGTCAACACCTGTGGCTTCCTCGATAGCGCCAAGCAGGAGAGCCTCGACGCCATCGGCGAGGCTCTTGCCGAAAACGGTCGCGTCATCGTCACCGGCTGCATGGGCGTCGAAGAAGGGCGTATCCGCGAGGTGCACCCGGGCGTGCTCGCCGTCACCGGCCCGCATCAGTACGAGCAGGTCGTCTCCGCCGTGCACGACGCCGTGCCGCCGCTGCACGACCCCTACCTCGATCTCGTCCCGCCGGAAGGCCTGCGCCTCACGCCCCGTCACTACGCCTATTTGAAGATCTCGGAAGGCTGCAACAACCGCTGCTCGTTCTGCATCATCCCGAGTTTGCGTGGCGACCTGGCGAGCCGCCCGGCGAACCATGTCATGGCCGAGGCCGAGCGCCTGGTGAAGGCCGGCGTGAAGGAACTGCTGGTCATCAGCCAGGACACCAGCGCCTACGGCCTCGACCTGAAATATGCGGAGAGCACCTGGAAGGGCGCGCCGCTCAAGGCCCGCTTCCTCGATCTCGCCCGCGCCCTGGGCGAGCTCGGCGCCTGGACCCGGCTCCACTACGTCTATCCCTACCCGCACGTCGACGACGTCATCCCGTTGATGGCCGAGGGCAAGATTCTCCCCTATCTCGATATCCCGTTCCAGCACGCCTCGCCCGCCGTGCTGAAGTCCATGCGCCGTCCGGCCCATCAGGAAAAGACGGCCGAGCGCATTGCCAATTGGCGCAAGGTCTGCCCCGATCTCGCCGTCCGCTCGACGTTCATCGTCGGCTTCCCCGGCGAGACCGAGCAGGATTTCACGCTCCTTCTCGATTGGCTGCGCGAGGCGAAGCTCAACCGCGTTGGCTGCTTCAAGTACGAGGCCGTCGCCGGCGCCAAGGCCAACGACCTCGCGGGCGCCGTCCCCGAGGAGGTGAAGGAGGAGCGATGGCACCGCTTCATGGCAGCGCAGCAAGAGGTCTCGCGTGAGATCCTCGCGGCCCGCGTCGGCACCACCGTCGACGTTATCGTCGACGAGGTGGACGAGGATGGCGCGCTCGGCCGCTCGCGGTGGGATGCCCCCGAGATCGACGGCAGCGTTTTTCTCAATGGCGAGCAGAACGTCAAGCC
>NZ_CADEFI010000030.1:5792-28876 GCF_902826555.1 uncultured Hyphomicrobium sp. | reverse complement strand
ACCGTGGCCGGCTCGCGTTGACAGGCACCGGGAGCCGAGCGACAGTTCGCCCACAAAAACTGGGGGAGCACGCCGCAATGGTTACGCCGGATCAGCCGACCGCGCCCGCGGCAAAGGGCACACCGGAAATTCGCATCTACGCGCACTCGCCGATCATCTACTGGTGGGTCGTCTGGGCTTATGGCTTCTTCTGCGCCGCTCTGACGTACGTCCAGGGCGAGCGGCTGGTCATCGGCGGCGCGGAGAAACCGCTGTTGATCCATCCGAGCCCGTGGGTCGGCCTCTCCTTCACCTTGCTTCTGCTGCTCGTCATTCTCGCGACCTCTGTCCGCGCCCGCGGTATCAACGCCCTTCTTTTGTTGGTCCTTCTCGGAGGCGCGGCGGCGGCAACCTATGTCGTCATGAACACGCCCGGCCTCTGGGCCACGCCGCCATCCCTGCTCCTGCACATGAACCTCGCCTTCTACCTGCTCCTCTCCACGGTGCTGTTCGTGGTCTGGTTCGTCATCGTCTTCATTGTCGACCGCCTGAGCTACTGGCGCGTACGCGGCACCCAGGTGGAGCGCGTGCAGCTCTTCGGCAGCGCTCTCGGCCGCGCGCCCGAGAGCTGGTCGGCCCTGCACGTCCGCATGACGCGCTATAGCGACGACATCATCGCCCACAAGATCCTGGCCCTCGGCTTCCTGGGCCTCGGCACCAGCGATGTCGACGTCAAGGTGTCGATCTTCGGCGGCGGCCACGAGCAATTCCGCATCGAAAACGTCTGGAGAGCCTCGACGCCGCTTCGCGAGGTCCAGTCGGCGATGGGCCAGAAAGCGACCGTCGTCATCTAGGCGGCACCCTCCGATTACCCCGTGCGGACGCCGTTTCGTCCGATCATTAAGCGCGCGTTTACCTTGCCTGAGCGAGGCTGCTCAAACATTTGCCACGGTTGTCTCGCAAGTCGGGAAACTGATTTCAGCGAATCGGCCCGCCTCACATGCCAAGTGATCAGCGCCCGCTGCCTGTTGCAGCATCGTATTTTGCCATGCATTGGCGGCTCGCGCTGCCGGCTTGGATCGGCGCTGCCACGGCTCTGATCGTCGGCGCCGCGGCCATGTCGGCTGCGGAGGCAAAGTCCCCCGGCTCCCGCTACTGCTTCCATGGCTTTTGTCATCGCGTCGGCACGCTGGCGCAGACTGACACGCTCGTCGGATGGCGCGGCTACCTCCTCGCGTCGTACTACGACAGCTGCCGTGTCGACCGCCTGAACCCCTGCGGACTGACGAGCTCGGGCGCCGTCTTCCGCCCTGATCTCCCCGATAACGCAGCAAGCCCGCTGCTTCCGGACGGCACCGTTATCCTCGCCTTCAATCCCAAGACCGGGGACGCCTCCGTGCTGCGCGTCACCAATGCGGGCCCCTACAGCGGAAAGCGCAAGCTCGACGTATCGCGCGCCGCCGCCGAGAAGCTCGGCTTCCGCAAGCAGGGAGTGGCCGCGCTCGTTATCAGCGTCCTGCAATCTCCGACGAAGTCCGAGGCGAGCTACGTGCGCCGGCGCGAGTATCCACGTGTTCCGGGTTATCTCGGCCGGTTCGAGACAGTCGATATGGCGCTCGAAGCGGCCGAGGAGCGTTTCGATGTGCGGGCGGACGACGAAAACCTGGCCGGCGACACCGACGCTGTCTTCGAAACCGCCGCGTTGGGAAGTGCCTCGGTGCCCAAGCCTCAGCTCGCTGTCTCGCCGTCGCTCGCCCGTGAGCTTGTGATGTTGCGCACGCCTCCGCGCCCCGCGAACCGTGGCATACGCCTCGTCCAAGGCCCGCGCCTCGTGAGCCGGGAGAGCTTCATGGCCCGGCAGTCTCCTGAACCGGCTGCCAGGATAGATTTTGCGTCGGGTCTGCAGCGGTACCTTCTGGATCCAAGCGCGCCAGCCGACTGATCGGTTGAGGCCGGCAAGGCCGCGAGGGGCGTCCTGTGCAACGCGCCGCCAGGCGTTCACATCAATACCTATTCGCTCGAGACAGTACGGCGGCTCTCCTTGTCCGCCGTTGGGACCAGGGCTAGCCTTGGTTTCGACAGCAGAACTTTAAGACGCGGATATCCATGCCCCTCTTCCGGCCATCGCTGCATCTGGTCGTCACCGCGGCGGTGCTGGTGGCGGCGGTTGCGCTGCGCATCCTCGATCCGAGCCCGGTGGCGCGGCTTCGCCTTTCGATTTTCGACAGCTACCTGAACCTTGCGCCGCGCGAGGCCGATCCCTCCTTCCCGGTCCGTATCGTCGATATCGACGAGACCTCGCTCGCCATGGTCGGCCAATGGCCATGGCCTCGGTCCGAGATCGCCCGCATTGTCGAGCACTTGACCAAGGCCGGCGCCAAGACGGTCGCCATCGACCTGATCCTGGCCGAGCCGGATCGCCTGTCGCCCGAGGCTCTGGCGCGGCAAGCCCAAGCCCGAAGCGAGCTGGCGCCCATCGTCGCCGAGCTCGCGACGTTGCCGTCGAACGACGAGATGCTGGCCCGTGCCATGTCCGGCCTGCCCGTCGTGCTCGGCCTGGCTGGCGACAGCGCAACGAACCGCAAGCCGGCGCCGCCGAAAGCCAGCTTCGCCGTTGCCGGGGACGACCCCCGCCTCTTTGTTCCAGGCTTTGCCGCCGCCATCGAGCCCTTGCCCGTCCTCGCCAAACCCGCAGCCGGCATCGGCGCCGTGAACTGGTTTCCGGCCAAGGATCAGATCGTTCGTCAGGTGCCTCTGCTCACGACGCTCGGCGGCGTCCTCGTTCCCACGCTCGCACTCGAGACCCTGCGGACGGGAATGGGAGAAACTACTGCCTTCATCCGATCCTCGGGCGGCAGCGGTGTGCTGGCGTTCGGAGAAGAGACCGGCGTCGAGACCGTGCGTGTCGGCGAGACCGTGCTGCCGACGGCAGGCGACGGCCAGCTCTGGATCAACTACGCCCGCCCCGATCCCCGGCGCTACGTCTCGGCCCACAAGGTGCTCGACGGCACCTTCGACGCCAATGCTTTTACCGGACGCTATGTTCTGATCGGCGCCAGTGCGACCGGCCTCCTGGACTTGCGCGCAACTCCCCTCGCCTCATCGGTTCCGGGCGTCGAGATCCACGCCCAGGCCGTCGAGCAGATGCTATCGGGAGCCCACCTCGTGCGGCCGGCCTACGCCACCGGCGCCGAGATCCTGTTCCTGCTCGCCGCCGGCATCCTTGTCGCAACGCTGATCCGCCGCTCGGGCCCGCTCGCGGCCGCCGCGACGGGCATCGCCGCCGTAGCCGCCGTCGCGGCGGGCTCGTGGCTTGCGTTCTCGAGCGGCGGCCTTCTGGTCGACCCGGTCTATCCCTCGCTGGCCCTGCTCGCCGTCTACCTTGCGGGCTCACTCCTCTCCTTCATCCGCACGGAGACCGACCGCGCCCGCGTCAAGCGCGCCTTCGGTCACTATGTTGCGGCTCCCCTGGTGGAAGAGTTGGCGGCCGATCCCGCACGCCTGAAACTCGGCGGAGAAACACGCGATATCACCCTCCTTTTTGCCGACGTGCGCGGCTTCTCGCGCATCTCGGAAGGCATGGACGCCGAGACCCTGATCCGCTTCGTCAACCGCCTGTTCACACCCCTCTCCGAGATCATCCTCGACCACCGCGGCACCATCGACAAGTTCATGGGCGACGCCGTCATGGCCTTCTGGAACGCTCCGGTTGCCGATCCCGATCACGCCGTGCGCGCCTGCCGCGCGGCACTCGCCATGCAATTGGCGATGGAGCGGCTCAATCGCGAGCAGGCGGCGTGCAAGGCCGCGGAGGGTGAGCCCCATCGGCCGCTTCGCATCGGCATTGGCCTCAACACCGGCCCCTGCTGCGTCGGCAACGTCGGCTCACCGCAGCGCTTCGACTATTCCGTGCTCGGCGATGCCGTGAATGTCGCCTCCCGCATCGAGGACGCCACCAAAATCTATGGCGCCCCGATCATCATGGGCGAGCGCACGGCTCGCGCGGCGGAGACGGCGGGCTTGGCCCTGCTTGAAATCGATATCGCGGCCCGCCTTCGCGGAAAGGACAAGCCCGAGCGGCTGTTCGCGCTCGTGGGCGACGAGACGACGGCGGCCTCACCGGCGTTCGTTGAGCTTCTCCAGCACTACACAAGGCTCCGCGCGGCGGTGACCCAGGGCAACCGGCAGGACGCGGAGGCCGAAATCGCATCCAGCCGGACCGCCGCCCGTGCACTCGCGGCTCCGCCCATCGACGGGCTCTTCGACTACTATGCCGCGAGCCTGACCCAGGTCTGAGCGGCCACCGCATCCGGCCTGCACCTGCTACTTGCCGCGGCCTCCCATGCTCCGCCCGCCATCCATGCCGCCACGGCTGCCGCCATGGTCGTGGCCCCTGTGCCTGCCGATCCCGATGCCAATCCCAATGCCGATCGCCGTTCCGACGGCACGTTTCGCATCGTCGTCATCGTCCTTCTTCGCCTGACGCTTCTTCTTCTTGATCTTCGGCTTGTCCTCGTCATCGTCCTTTTTCTCGGCACGCTTCTTCTTTGGCGGCTTCGTCGTCTCGGTCCGCCGCTTCGGGTTGTCGACGTCCTCGTCGTTGCCCTTAGGATTGTCGACCTCGGGAAGGGTGCCCAGAATGATGATATCGCGTGTCAGGATCGGCGTCGGATCGATGCTCGGCGTCTTGGCCACGAACGGAAACGCGTTGTCGAACGGCACGTTGTCCTTGCCCGAGAGCGACGCCCACTTCACCGGAGACCCCACGTCGCCGCCGCTCGTGATGCGGATCAGCTTGCCGGGCTCCGTCAAGTCCTTGCACTGGGTGCCGCGCACGTTGCAGACGCGGATTGCGCCTTCGTGCAAGAGCAGCCAGGACTCGGTGTCCTGGACGAAGACATCGAAAATCGTGCCGCGCACCGTGATGGCCGCCGCCGGCGTCTTGATGACGTATGTCGGCTTCTCGGCAACGCCGGTCATGAATCGAAACGTGCCCTTGACCAGATCGAGCACGATCGAGCCATTGCTCTTCGCCGGATCGTAGACGAACTTGTCGAGCTTGAGGTGCGAGCCAGGGCCGAGTGCGAGCTTGGTCTCGTCATCGAACTTGAACTCGCTCGACGCATCGCTGCCGACCTCGATCTGCTCGTCCTGATGCACACGGTCGCCCTTTTGCAGCGTCCGCGTATCGCGGTTGAATGCTGCCGTTACGAGATTGACCACAACAAGGGCCGACCCAATGGGCTGTTGAGCCGCCTCCACGTGCGAAGCCGAGGCCAGAAATACGAAAATGCCCATAAGCGGCGAAGGGATTTTCATGATTGCCATCCTCCTTCGTTGGCCCGGCGATCGTGCGCCGAGGCAACGCCTTTGGCCGGCTCGCTTGCCAGCGGAACCGGAACGATGCGGCATGACCAGGCAGCCAGTATAGCAAACGGCGCACCACCGCCTAGCGACGGGCGATTGTGCGCAGGATGCGCTGTTTCATCGGGAACAGGAGCATGCCGCGCCAGGGGCAATCAGTTCCCTGGGGAACAGGCGGCATCGGTGGCTGACGGCACTTCAGATCGGGATCGCGCCTTTGGAGAGATGATCCTTGGCCTTGTGCTCGGGCTCGACGTGGATCACGACCTCGGAGCCCTCGATCTCGGCCTCCAGCGCCGCTTCGAGCCTGTCGCAGATCTCATGCGCCGCAAGCACGGTCATCGCCCCTGGCACGACGAGATGGAACTCGATGAAGATCGCGCGCCCGGCCTGCCGGGTCCGCACGTCGTGGGCTTCCAGCGCACCATCCCCACTGCGCTGGATCGCGTCGCGGATGCGGGCCTGGATGGCACTGCTCGCCGCTTCGTCCATGAGGCCGCTCACGGAGGCAAGGGCAATATTCGACCCACTCCAGAGAATGTACCCCGCAACCGCCACCGCGAGCAGCGGATCGAGCACCTGAAGCCCTGTCACCGCCGCGAGCACAAGGCCGGCGATCACGCCGACCGACGTCATGACGTCGGTAAAAAGATGCCAGCCGTCCGCCACCAGCGCCGGCGACCTGAGGCTCCGCCCCCGTCGGATCAGAAACGCCGACCATCCGCCGTTGAGCGCTGTGGCGACCCCGCTCATCACCATGCCGAGACCGAAATCCTCGATCGCACGCGGTGTGACGAAGGCATCGTAAGCTTCACGGAAGATCAGGATGGCCGCCACCACGATCAAGGCGCCTTCGAGCACGGCGGAAAGATATTCGGCCTTGTGGTGCCCGAACGGATGCGTTCGATCGGCGGGCTGTTGGCTCACGTAGATCGCGATCAGCGCCGCTAAAGCCGCAACCAGGTTGACGATGCTTTCGAGGGCGTCCGAGTAGAGCGCCACGCTCCCCGTCACCAGATAGGCGCCATACTTGATCGCCATGACGGCGAGCGCGACCACGATGCTCCCCCCGGCGATCAGGGGCAGCGTTCGGCTCGAGTCGGGATTTGATGTCGATTTTGCCAATGCTTCAGCTCTCGATCGCGCACCCCGGAGCAGTAGGGTCGAATGACCCCAGTTACCTGCCAGAGACGCGCGCAAAACGCCATCCTCTGGGCATGCGGCCTCTCCGCGCGCAAGTCTGTCCGGGTGCTGCCGTTATCCACACAGATTGCGGCTTCGCCGCCTCCCCGCGAACGCGAGAATCAGGTCCCAAAGACAACTGCGGCCCCGCAGCGTGATGAAGCGGCGCGTGGCCCTGCATCAGGGAGCTTTGCCATGGCCAATTTTACGACTCACATCGCCGCCGGCACGTTGGTCTCCGGCTCGCTCGCCACCCTGACGCTGGCCGCCAACGTCATCGCGCCGGAAAACCTGATCCCCATCACTCTGGCAGGCGTGCTTGGCTCTGTCCTGCCGGACATCGACCTCAAGGAAAGCCGCCCCAGCCGCGCCATGTTTGCCGGTCTCGCGATCTTCTTCTCGTTCGCCGTGCTGTTCTCGGTGGCCGACCGCTATTCGATCGCCGAGCTCTGGCTGCTCTGGCTCGGCACCCTGCTGCTGGTCCGTTACGGACTGCACACTATTTTTCACAACATGGCCGTTCATCGCGGCATATGGCACTCGATCCTCGCCGCGCTCTTTTCAGCAGCGGCAACGGCGGTCGTCTTCGGCAACATCATGGATCGGCACGCTGGAGTTGCCTGGCTCGCGGCGGGCTTCATGTTCGTCGGCTTCCTGGTGCACCTCGCGCTTGATGAGATCTATGCCGTCGACGTGGAGGACAAGCGCCTCAAAAGCTCGTTCGGCACCGCTCTGAAGCTGATCGACAGACGCCACCCCTATGCGACGGGATCCATGCTGGCCGCCCTCGCGCTGGCGGTGTGGCTCGCCCCTTCGCCGAGCGTCTTCGTTTCCGGTCTCTCGTCCCGCGACATGTGGGCTGGCCTGAATGAGAGGCTGCTGCCGCGGGAGAGCTGGTTCGGCCTCGTCAAAGTGCGCAGCCTCGTCGCCGGAGCACCGAAAGACGCAAGCCCGATCACCACCGGCACCATCCCCGAGACGGCGGCCCAGCCAACGGCGCCGGCGGAGACCCCCGCCCCCGCGAGCCGATAGCCGGGCTCTGTAAACGGGAAAGGCGTTTCAGCCGACCTTGCGCAAGGTCTGGGCCTCGAAGCCGTGCAGATAATTCCGCACCAGGTCGTCCATCAGCACGCTCGCGTCGCCTTCGGCGATGATGGAAAGCTTGTCCGCGGCCGAGAGCGTCGAGATGCCGTGCACGCCCGCCCACAGCACCCGGGCGGAGCGCTTGATGTCGTCGGCGCCAAGCCCTTTCGAGAGCGGGCGCAGGGCGTCTTCCACCTTGCCCATCAGCGCATCGAACTTCTTCCGGTAGGCATCCGGAACGTTGCGCGAAAGCGGAATATGATGCTCGAACAATAGATTCCAGAGCTTCGGGTTGCCCGAGGCGAACTCGAGATAGCAATCCGCGATCTTGTGAACGCGTTCACGCGGATCTCCGCCCTTGGGAACGCGCGAAAGCGCATCCAGCAGGCTGTCCAGCAGCCGCCCCTCGATCGTCAGAACGAGGTCGTCGAGGTTTTCGAACGAATTATAGAGCGTACCGGGCGAGTAGTTGATTCGGCGTGCGATTTCGCGAGCCGACAGCCCACCAAGCCCTGCTTCCTGAATGAGCTCAGTCGACGCGCTGATGATCAATTCGCGCAGCTCTTCCGCGGTATGAAGGGATCGACGGCCCATAACCCTCTCTTGCGTACGAAGACGAAACCGCTTAGGGCGGCATTGAAACCCGACGCAACCGCATTGCAACCGACGCGCGCGGCCGATCACCCCTCGACATCATATGTGTGCGTGTTGCGTGTTTGCCACGCCGACGCACGCTACATCATCCCATGCGAACGAACACGGACCGCAATCCGTTCCGCAGCAGAGATAGGCATGGACAGCTTCAGCCAAAAAAGCCTCGCCCACGGCCACAGCATACTGAATATTCGGGGAGCCTGCAATCGCTTGGACACACCCATGGATTCCAGATCACACACGGATGATCTGCACCCGAACATTGGTCCAGCTTGAATCAGGACGAGAAGCAGCTCGACGTGCAGGTTGCCCCATCGAACGCGACGCAAAGCGACTTCCTCGGCTTGGCGTAGGCCTTCTTCGTCCAGGGACCGGCATTCAAAATATAGGAGCCGAACAAGGGCTCGAACATGTACCGCGCCTCGACGACAATCACGCTTTCGTTGGTCTTCAGCATGCCGGACGCGAGCGAATAGGCTTGGCATTTGGCCGGCACGGTGCCGTGATTGTGCGGAGGCCGGTTCGTCACGGACGGGTAGACGAGCGTCCGGCTGGCGTTGTTCGAGGCCGACATGATCGGAATGAGCGACAGGTCGAGCTTGCTGCCATCGTAAGGCGCCATGATTTCGTTGGCGATTTCGTAGATCGCCCTGACATCGTCCCCGGTCAACTGTTGCTCGCGGGCGACGAGGTCTGCCACCATGCTGGTCGCAAGGCTGATCCGGGTGTTGATCGACATCGCCCGGGTGACTTCGATGGCTCCGAGCAGCATCACCAATAGAACCGGCGCAATAAAGCCGAACTCGACGGCAGCAACACCGCCGATATCGCGGACGAAGCTGCGGATGGCTGCGGCGAGCCTGGAAGTCCTCGTCATCATTCGTAGGGCTCCGACCGGAAAGCCGTGGCGGTCGAGAGGACCAACTTGTCGGCGACGGCGTGATCCGGATTGAGAACGGCCCAAAGCGTTTTCCAGAAAGCGACCCCGACCTGCCAGTCGTAGCAAATGTTCACTTTCACGGCGTTGCTCGCATCGCCGGCACGCGTGCGGATATTGTCCCCCGGGTTGCCGGGTGGCTCGGCAAGATCGCCGCCGCTCGTCATGCAATTGACCTGCGGCAGATCGGCGAACCGCTGACTGCTATTGATATGAATTTTGAGCAGATGGGCGTCGCAATCCACCATGAAGCCGACGGAGTTGCAGTACAGGGTGCGGAACTGAGCCAACGTCAGCCCGGCCTTCTGCGCCTCGCCTGTTCTGAGCTTGCGGGCCGCTACCTCGGCGCCGTATTCCAGAAAATGCGAGGTAAGATACTGTGTCCCGAGCGTCATGATCCCCATCAGGAAGATGAAGAACGGAGCAGCCACCATCCCGAACTCGATGGCTGTGACGCCGCGCACATCGGCGCGGAAGCGACGCACCTGCAAGGCGACGCTGAAACGGATGCAGCCGAGGCGGGATGGACGCATGAGAGCCAGACGCACGGGTGGTTGAACGAACCGTGAGCCTAGAGCCGGTCATATATAGGAATAGTTGACGCCCAAACCCTTCCGGGGAGGAGGGTAAAGAACCGGTTACCCGGCGCCCGCCGTCGGCAGAGCCGAACACGGCAAACCGGGCACGGGCGCCCCTTCGGGGACATCCCGCAAACGCCGGTTCGGGCGTCGAAAGGAAATCGTTGGTGCGGTCGAGAAGACTCGAACTTCCACGGGTTGCCCCGCTACCACCTCAAGGTAGTGCGTCTACCAATTCCGCCACGACCGCATCATGGCTTGGAGCGCCCGTATATCCAACCGGCGACGGTGGAACAAGGCCCCCAGAGCCCGCCGAACTAACAGAGGCATGGGGCGAACGCAAGCACCAAACGCCAGGCCCCAAAACGCGTCGAAAGTGCGGCCCCGCGCCGCTCCACGAGGTGATACTCTCTATCTATGATGGATTTCGATAGAAGACCCGTCACCTGGACGGCGAGCCGTGACCTCGTGGACTATCCTGCAGCGGTGACCGCGATGGAACGCCGCGCCGCAGCAATCCATGCGCGCGAGGCCTCCGAGCTCGTCTGGCTGCTCGAGCATCCCCCCCTCTACACGGCCGGCACCAGCGCCCGGGATGCAGACCTCAAGCATCCGGACCGCTTCCCCGTCTTCGCCAGCGGGCGCGGCGGGCAGCTGACCTACCACGGACCGGGTCAACGCATCGCCTACGTCATGCTCGACGTGCAGCGCCGCTTCGGCACTGACGTCCGTGCGTTCGTCGGTGCCCTCGAACGATGGGTCATTGCCGGTCTGGCCCAGCTCGGCATCCGAGGCGAGGTGCGCCCCGGACGCGTCGGCGTTTGGGTGAGCCATCGTGATCGCGCCGACGCCGAGCGCAAGATCGCGGCCATCGGCATCCGCATCCGCCATGGCGTGAGCTATCACGGCATCAGCCTCAACGTGGACCCCGACCTCGCCCACTACGACGGCATCGTCCCGTGCGGCATCGCCGATCGCGGGGTCACGAGCCTCGCAGACCTCGGCTGCCCCACGTCTATAAAAGATGTGGATATGTGTTTGAGAACCAGTTTCGAGGCGACGTTCGGGGCCGAAACTGAGTTTGCCGATCCTGCCGGCGCTGGAATTGAGCCCGTCGTTGTTTCGAAATGAGACACATGCGGGTCGGCCAAAAAAGAAAACCCGGCCCGCGATAAGCGGGGCCGGGTCTCAATTCACTACGACGAGCTTCGGCTACGGACTTGGGGCGGGTTGAGAAGGCTGGGCGCCAGCACCTGGATCAAACTCGCCTGAACCAGATTCCAGCGGCACCCCCGTCCCATCGTCGTAGAGCTGCCCTTCCTCAATCGACGTGACGTCCGAGCTTTCAAGCTCAAATGGATCGTCTTGACTGTCGCCGAGCCGGATCAAGCACCCCTCCTCGCAAATCCCATTCAGCACCGCATTCGGCTTGAGAACATGGTCTTTTTGGGATGTTCCCTCGATAACGGTGACCTTACGGTCCACATCATCCCGATTTTTGATCGAAGCCGGGTGAGCGGCTGAGGGTGAAAGAAGGACTGCGATCAGGAACCCCGGGACGACGCGATGGGAAACCACGGTCAGCTCCGAGAGCTCGAGGCAGAAACTCGTTACTTCTTCTTCTTCGCCGCGGGCTTCTTTGCAGCTTTCTTCGCGGCGGGCTTCTTAGCAGCTTTAGCCATCTTCGTTAGTCCTTCCATTGAACGCCCAGCATGTGCTGGGCCGAATCTGACCCGACTCACGTCGGGCCGGGTTTCAATGTGGTCAGAATCAATCCCCTCTTCAAACGGAAATTTCCGGTGACCCCTATCGAAAATTTCGATAGATAGCATTCGAACGCCTCGACGCGTTGCGAGCACCCCATGGACATCAATCTCGCACGAACGTTTCTGATGGTCGCTGAGACGGGCAGCTTCATCGAAGCCGCCGAGAAGCTGAACATCACGCAATCCACCGTTTCCGCGCGCATCAAGGGGCTCGAGGAGCTTCTCGGCCGCCCCCTCTTCGAGCGATCCAAGTCAGGCGCCGACCTCACCGCGGCCGGCGAGCAGTTCAGGAAGCATGCCCTCGCGCTTGTCCGTGTCTGGCAGCGCGCGCAGCTTGAAGTCAGCCTGTCTGACCAGCACCGCGACCATCTCGCCGTGGGGGCGACACTCGGATTGTGGCAGGGATTCCTCTTGAAGTGGGTCGCGCGCCTGCGCACCGACAGCCCCGACATCGCCGTCTCCGCCATCTCGGCGCCGTCCACCACGTTGAGCCAGCGCCTGATCGAGGGAACGCTCGATCTCGCCGTGATGTATCGGCCCATCCAGCCTCCCGGGCATGTCGTCGAACACCTTTTCGACGAGGAGTTCGTGCTGGTGACGAGCGCGAAACTCACCGGGCGGCGCGCCGTCAGCGACTATATCTTCGTCGATTGGGGGCCCGATTTTCAGCAGGACCATGCCGCAGCCTACCCGGAGCTGACGAACCCCGGTCTCCACCTGGACCTCGGCTCGGTCAGCATCGACTATCTCCTGGCCAACGAGGCCTCGGCCTACTTCCCGTCCCGTATCGTGAAGCACCACGTGGCCCGCGGACGCCTGCGCCAGCCCAAACGCGCGCGCCGCTTCGTCTATCCGGTCTACATGGTCTACCCCGAGGCCCGCGACGAGGAGACCTACGAGCTGATCATCACCGGCCTGCGTGCCGCCGCCGCCCGCCTCGGCTAGATGTCGGGGAGCCTGAACTACGCCGTCTCGCGGACCTCGAAGCCGGTGAAAGCACCGGCGCCATCGGCCAGCACATTCACCGTCGCGACCTGAGCCGCCCGCGGCCCGTCCTTGCAGGCCGCGATCATTGCCGCAACGTCCGCCTCCTCCCCCTGAAACACCGCCTCGACCGAGCCGTCCCGCCGATTGCGCACCCATCCACGCAATCCGAGGCCCACCGCCGTCCGCTGCGTCCACAGCCGGTAGCCCACACCCTGGACCCGGCCTTCGATCCTGACCTGAACCGTTCTCACGGCCACTCTTTCCTACTGCCGGCTGCCCGTGACCTGTCATCCTAGGCCTTGTGCCCAGGATCCAACGCGCATCCCACTTGAGGTCAAGCGGCGTGCGAAACGACCGCCACGGGGGCGCATTGAACTTTGGATCCTCGGCATGAAGCCGAGGATGACAAGTGGAAGCGCCGCGATCGCTTCACGGCCTCTTGCCGAGTAAAACGCCTCCCTCCCCGGCTCGGGAAGGAAGGCGCAATCGCGTGAAACCACGGTTGTGACGCTCGGCGCCTCAAGCGAACTCGAGGATCACCGCGTCGACGGCCAGGCTGTCTCCGGGCTTGGCGTTGACCTTCTTCACCTTGCCGTCGCGTTCCGCCCTGAGGATGTTTTCCATCTTCATGGCCTCGACCACCGCGAGTGCATCGCCCGCCTTCACTTCGGCGCCCTCGCTCGTATTGATGGCCTTGACGAGCCCCGGCATCGGACAGAGCAGGAACTTGCTCATGTCGGCGGCCGCTTTCACCGGCATCAGGCTCGCAAGCTCGGCCTCGCGCCCCGTATAAACGAAGACCGGCGCCTGGACGCCCCGATACGACAGCGTCGCGCCGTTGAGGATGGGCCGCACCTGCACCGCCACGCTCTTGCCGGCAACCTGCCCTCGCCACACGGGCTCGCCGGCCGACCAGCCCGAGCTGACCGACACCGATTGCTGGACCGCCCCGTCCGCGCCGAAGAAGCTCACATGCACAAGGTCGCCCTCGCCGCCGATCTCGACGCTCTGGCGTTGTCCGCCCACATCCACCACGCGCCGCTTGGCGAACTGGAACGCTCCGTTCGCCATCTGGTCGCTGATCTGCCGCCGCCGCGTGTTGTGCCGGTGGTCGATGGCCGCAGCCACCGCGGTCAGCACGACCAGCTCCTCGCCCTGGGCAACCCGGCCCTTGAAGCCTTCCGGATACTCTTCGGCGATGAACCCCGTGGAAAGCCGCCCCTCGCGCCAGCGGGGATGATGCATCAGCGCCGTCACGAACGGCACGTTGTGCTGGATACCGTCGATATAGAACGCGTCCAGCGCCTCCGCCTGCGCATCGATGGCCGCGATGCGCGTCGGTCCATGCGTCACGAGCTTGGCGATCATCGGATCGTAGAACATGGAGATCTCGCCGCCCTCGAAGACGCCGGTGTCGTTGCGCACCGTAAGCCCGTCGCGCGTCTCCTCGGCGGGTGGACGGTACTTCACGAGACGCCCGATCGACGGCAGGAAGTTGCGGAACGGGTCCTCGGCGTAGACGCGGCTCTCGATCGCCCAGCCGTTGAGCTTCACGTCCGATTGCTTGAACGGCAGCTTCTCGCCGGCAGCGCCCCGGATCATGAGCTCCACGAGATCGACACCCGTCACCAGCTCCGTAACCGGATGCTCGACCTGGAGGCGCGTATTCATCTCCAGGAAGAAGAAGCTGCGGTCCTGCCCGGCCACGAATTCGACGGTTCCGGCCGAGTCGTAGCCGACCGCCTTCGCCAGCGCGACCGCCTGCTCGCCCATGGCGCGGCGCGTCTTCTCGTCGAGCAGCGGCGACGGCGCCTCCTCGATAACCTTCTGGTTGCGCCGCTGGATCGAGCACTCGCGCTCACCGAGATAGATGACGTTGCCGTGCTTGTCGCCGATCAGCTGGATCTCGATATGGCGCGGATCGACGATGAACTTCTCGATGAACATGCGGTCGTCGCCGAACGACGCCTTGGCCTCCGAACGCGCCAGCGGGAAGCCTTCCTCGACTTCCTTGCGGTTGAAGGCGATGCGCATGCCCTTGCCGCCGCCGCCCGCAGATGCCTTCATCATCACCGGATAGCCGATTTCCTCGGCGATCTTGATCGCGTGCTTCTCGTCCTCGATCTCGCCCATGTAGCCGGGCACGGTCGACACCTTGGCCTTGGCCGCGGCCTTCTTGCTTTCGATCTTGTCGCCCATGGCGGCGATCGCCTTGGGGTTGGGACCGATGAACACGATGCCGGCTTTCTCGAGCGCGATCGGGAATGCCTCGCGCTCCGAAAGGAAGCCGTATCCCGGATGCACCGCCTCGGCGCCCGTTTCCTTGCAGGCCGCCACGATCTTGTCGATCAGCAGGTAGGATTGCGCCGCCGGCGGGGGCCCGATGTGGACCGCCTCGTCCGCCATCTCGACGTGCAGCGCATCACGGTCGGCGTCCGAGTAGACCGCCACCGTCTTGATGCCCATCTTGCGCGCGGTCTTGATCACGCGGCAGGCGATCTCGCCGCGATTGGCAATGAGGATTTTCTTGAACATTAGCCCTTGGCGCCCTGTCTGAATGTCGGGGGAAGCGTCGATTAGGCTCTTCTAGACTAAACCCGCCGAGCGCGTAAACCGCGATCAATGGCCGGCGAGCGAGCCTCTATGACGGGAATGATACAGAATTTCGCAGGCTGCCCGGACCTGAGGCCGTCCAGCCCTGAAAGGGTGCAAGCGGCGGCAGGGCTCACCCCGGAGGCTCGGAGCGCGTCAATTTGGCCGTCCGCAAGGGCGATTGGCGCCTTAGGCGGCGAAGCCGCTGAACCCGACCCCAAGCCGCCGGCCCGGTTCCCCGATCAGGCACTCGCGGTCGAGATGCGCGAGCACCGCCGCCTCGATGGCCGAAGGCCTGAGGCTGGAAAGGATCCGCTGCGTCAGCCAGCCCGGCTCCTCGTCGACAATCTCCTCGCCGGTCACGATCTCGATCCGCTGCCGCTCGAGCCGGGCCAGTGCCCGTTCCTCGCTCGACTGGGTATGATAGTCGTGCCTGAGACGCCCGAGCGAAGCGGCGATTTGCGCCTCGGGCGCCAACTCCTCGCTTACGGCCGGCCGCAGCGCAACCGCACGCGGCGGAACCGCATACCCGTGCTCCGCCAGCACGACGTTGGCCAGCGCCTTGGCAAAGAGATCGGTCCACGCAGCCGGGACAGGCCGGTTCGACACCGCCTTATTGATGCCGATCAGCACCTCGGATTCGGTTCGCGTCAACGGCAGTGCGCTCTCGCCGCCGAAAGCATTGAGGATCTCGCGAATGAGTGCCACCTCGGCATCCGAGATGCTGCCGGGCACCACCCCTTGACCCGCGAGCGGACCGTGCCCGCGCCGCAACGGACCGAAGCCGTGGGCAACGGCGCCGGCCACCTGTTCGAGCGCGAATGTCGCGAGGCTGAGCGGGAACCAGCGCGCGCGGCCGAGGATGGCAACCAGGAGATCGAACTCCGCCCGATTGGCGATCCAGCCGTCGGTTACCAGCTTGCCGGTGAGCCAACGGCTTTTCTCGACCGTAATGTAGCCCTCGGGACCGCTCTGGTTGAGAATGTAGTCGGCAATGGCATCGACGAGAAAGCCGCTCCAGGACGGCGCCTGCACAGGGCAGGAGCGGTTGAGCCGCAGGAGAGCTTCGGCCTCGTTGTCACGGATGTGCGGATCTTCCGCAAAGGCTCTCTTGAGCCGGGTGACGTCGCTGTCTTTGATGCTGCCGCGGAACTCGAAATCTTCAACCGGAACCGACTTGACCACACGCATGCAACTTCCCCGCCGCGAGCACTGCACTGACCCAGACCCTAGGCGATGCATCCTTACCAATCGCCTAATGCTCGGCTCGGAACGAACGGACAGGAAGCCATGTTGGACCAAGGTGTTGCGCAATGGCCGCGTCGACCGGCCGGCAGAGCGATGCGCAGGACCACTTGAGTTCTCGCTGCTGCGCTATAGGGTGCGGCCGGCGCCGCCGATCCGGCCAGCGCCTCTCCTGGGCTGCCACTCATGAAACCACTTGTCCGCTTCGCGCCGAGCCCCACCGGACGCCTTCATATCGGCAACATCCGCACGGCGATCCTCAATTACCTCCTTGCTGAGAAGCACGGCGGCTCATTCCTCCTGCGCCTCGACGATACCGATATGGAGCGTTCGACGGAGGCCTTCGCCGAGGGGATTCGCACGGACCTCCGCTGGCTTGGCTTCTCATGGCAGCGCGAGGAGCGTCAGTCGCTCCGGCTTGCCCGCTACGCCGAGGTTGCAGAGGCGTTGAAGGCATCCGGCCGCCTTTACGCCTGCTACGAGAGCGAGGATGAGCTCGATCGCAAGCGAAAGCGCCAGCTTGGCCGCGGCCTGCCGCCCATCTACGACCGCGCCGGACTGAAGCTCACCGCCGACGACAGGGCCCGGCTCGAAAAAGAGGGCCGCAAGCCTCATTGGCGCTTCCGTCTGGACAACACCAGCCCCGAGGGCGGCCTCGCGCCGCTCCCCACCATTGTCTCCTGGAACGACCTCGTCCGCGGCGATCAGACGGTGGACATCGGCTCGCTTTCGGACCCGGTGCTCATCCGCGAGGACGGTACACCGCTCTATACGTTCACCAGCGTCGTCGACGACATCGATTTCGCCATCACGCACATCGTACGCGGCGAGGATCACGTCACCAACACCGGCGTCCAGATCGCCATCTTTGAGGCTCTTGGCGCCGCGCCGCCCGCCTTCGCCCACCACAGCCTCCTGATCGGCGCCGACGGCCATGCGCTCTCCAAGCGCCTCGGCACGCTCTCGATCGAGACCTTCCGCAACGAAGGCCTCGAGCCGATGGCGGTCCTCTCCCACGCCGCCCTCCTCGGCACCTCCGACGCCATCGAGCCCCATGCCGCGCTCCGCGAGCTGGCCGAGCTATTCGACCTCGGCAAGATTTCGACGGCACCCGGCCGTTTCGATGTCGAGGAGCTGAAGGCGCTCAATGCCAAGCTGCTGCACAAGCTTCCCTACGAGGACGTGGCGACCCGGCTGGAGACGCTCGGCGTCGCGGGCGGCGCCCAATTCTGGGAAGCCGTGCGCGGCAATCTTACCGTGCTCCCCGATGCCCGCGATTGGTGGACCGTCGTGGCCGGCGAGATCGAGCCCGTGATCGAGAATAGGGAACTGAGTGCCAAGGCAGCGGACCTGTTGCC
The DNA here is from genome assembly GCF_902826555.1 of uncultured Hyphomicrobium sp. Classification (GTDB taxonomy): domain Bacteria; phylum Pseudomonadota; class Alphaproteobacteria; order Rhizobiales; family Hyphomicrobiaceae; genus Hyphomicrobium_C. Next base: position 11,151 of record NZ_CADEFI010000030.1, on the reverse strand, counting down.
GCCCGAGCCTTGGGATTTGAGCACCTGGCCGACCCTCACCGGCGCCGTGTCGAAGGAGACGGGACTCAAAGGCCGCGCCCTGTTCCACCCGCTGCGCCTCGCGCTGACCGGCCGTGACGCCGGCCCCGAGCTGAAAGCCCTGCTGCCTCTGATCGGTCGCACCCGCGCCGAAGCCCGCCTCCGCGGCCGCCGCGGATAGGTGCCGTCTTCACGAGAAAAGGGAAGATAGAAGGCCGAGCCTAAGGCGCGGTCGACCACGGCAGCTGCTCGCCGCCGCCTTGCGGCGCTTGCTGCGGCGGCGGTGATGGCGGCGGCGCCTGACCACCGGTCGAGCCGGTCGGCACCTGCGCCGTCCATCCGTCGCCCGCGCCGCCCGCGCCCTGCTCCACCGTCACACCCGGCTCCGGCTTGTACTCGGCCATCTTGCACGAGCAGCCGTTGACGTACTGCTTGCGGTAGAGGAAGGCGCTCTTGAGCTGCGTATAGGGCACGTTGCTGCGCGCCTCCACCGCCTGCTCCATGCCCGCGCCCGGATTCTGATGGTAATAGAGCGACGCCGGCGACGCGCACTTCGAATGGCAAACCTCTTCGTCGCGCTGGAAGTGGTTGGGCAGCGTCGAGAAGCTGACCGGGAAATAGTAGCCGTCGCAGAGCCGCACGCACACTGTGCGGTAGGTGGCATAGGGCAACGCGCCGAAGCTCGACCCGCCGCCATAGCCGCCGCTGCTCTCTTCGTCGTCCCAGAAGCCGGAAATGCCGCCGCCGCTCTGCCGCCGCGCTTGCTGCTGGTAGTTGGGCCCGCAGTTGTTGCGCGCCAGCTCCCGGATGATCTCGTCCTGATAGGAGCGCCCCGACGAACCTTCGAGCTGCCGCAGCTGCACCTCGAGATCGTCGATGCGGCGGCGCGCATCGTCCGCTTGATTGGCGAGATCGACGCAACGGCGCGACTTCTTCAAGGTCTTAGAGAACAGAAAGTATTCGTAGCAGTCCGCCCGATCGAGTTCGCGCCGCTGGCCCCGGTAGACGTCCTCCACTTGCCGCAGCTCGTTCTGGACCATCGGAATGAGATTGCGGGAATCGCCCCCGCGCTGCCCCTCCTGCACGAGCCGCTGCTCGAGCTCGAGACAGACCGAGTTGCCGCGCAATCCGGGCTGCCCCTGCGACGCCGGGTCGTCGGGATCTCCATACACGGGAGCGCTCGGAACCGGCCCCGGACGGGACCGCGGCTGCTCGTCGTTGCCACCGAACGGCCACCAGCTCTGAGCCAGTGCCGGCACGGCCACGCCGCCCGCCAGAACGACGACCGCAAGCCCGACGAATGCCGCCCGCGTCCGCTGCCCGGATATGAGATCGAGGATCTGGCGCCGCACGCCACGTTGACCGTTTCTTGCCATCGCCCATCGAAGCCAGGGAACCCGGTCCCTGGACCAAGCCCCCGCAATTGATCACTCATTCATACTATGGGAGGCCCGGGATAAGCGGTCAATGCGGGAGAATTGCGGCGTCTCGCCTGTTGTTCACGGGTATCGGAGCCCTTGCCGGCCCTGTGTCCGCTTGACGCCATTGAGCCGGCCCCCCATAACACGGGCGCATGAGAACCACGCTGCGCAACCCTGCCGTCACGATTTGCGGCATTATTATCATTTCGAGCTAGTCATACACGGCTGGCGCGCGGCCCCGTTCTTTGCCTCATGACAAGACAGAGAAGCGCCCCGCCAGTCGGAGCACTGCCCTGCGCGTGCCTTGAGCCGGGCCGCGCAAAGCATGAGGAGAGGACGCGTGTCGCTCACGCTCTATAATACGCTGACGCGGCGCAAGGAGCCGTTCGAGCCGATCGATCCCGCCAACGTCCGCATGTATGTCTGCGGGCCGACGGTCTACGACTACGCCCACATCGGCAACGCCCGCCCCGTCATCGTCTTCGACATGCTGTTCCGCCTGCTCCGCCACCTCTATGGGGCCGGACACGTCACCTATGTGCGCAACATCACTGACGTCGACGACAAGATCAACGCGCGCGCCGCCAAGGACTTCCCCGACCTGCCCCTCAACGAGGCCATCCGCCGCGTGACCGGCGCCACGGAAAAGCAGTTCCACGACGACATCGCAGCACTCGGCGTGCTCCCGCCGACCGTCGAGCCTCGCGCCACCGAGCACATCGAGGAGATGAAGCGTCTCATCGAGGCGCTCGTCGCTCGCAAGCACGCTTACGTTGCCCAGGGCCATGTCCTGTTCGACGTCTCGTCCATGCCGGACTACGGCCGCCTCTCCAACCGCTCGCTCGAGGAGATGGAGGCCGGCGCCCGCGTCGAGGTGGCCCCTTACAAGAAGGGCCCCATGGACTTCGTGCTCTGGAAGCCCTCCAAACCCGGCGAGCCCGCCTGGCCCTCGCCCAGCGGCATCGCCGAACCCGGCCGCCCCGGCTGGCACATCGAATGCTCGGCCATGTCGGAAAAGCACTTAGGCCCCGTGTTCGATATCCATGGCGGCGGCATCGATCTCGTCTTCCCGCACCACGAGAATGAGATCGCCCAGTCGCGCTGCGCCCACGGTCTGCCCGTGATGGCCAACGTCTGGATGCACAACGGCTTCCTGCAGGTGGAAGGCGAGAAGATGTCGAAATCGCTCGGCAACTTCATCACCATCAACGAGCTGCTGGCAAGCAAGGCGTTCGGCGCCAGCCAGTGGCACGGCCGCGTCATCCGCCTGGCCATGCTCGGCACGCACTACCGCCAGCCCATCGACTGGACCGCCGAGCGCCTGCTGCAGGCTCGCGCCACGCTGCTCGACTTCGCCGACCTTCTCGCCTCCGTCGAGCCGGCCGCTGCGCCGAATGCCGATGTCGTCGCCGCCCTATCCGACGATCTCAACACGCCGAGCGCGCTCTCGATTGTCTATGGTCTCGCCAAGTCCGCCAGGCGCAACGCTGATGCGGCGTCGGAGCTGCGCGCCACCCTCGATTTCATGGGTCTTTACGGCGGCGAAACCCGCGATGCGCTGAACGTCGGCGTGGAAGCGGTATCCGTGGATGCGGACAAGGTCGATGCCCTCGTCGCCGCCCGGCTCGCTGCGCGCAGGGCCAAGGACTTCAAGGAGAGCGATCGCCTCCGCGACGAGCTGGCCGCCATGGGCGTCGCCGTCAAGGACGCCAAGGACCCCAGCACCGGCGAGATCGTCACCACCTGGGAGGTCGCCCGATGACGACCACCGCCTACCCGCTGCGGCCGTTCCTCACCGCCGATACCATGGCGCTCCGCGAGCTGTTCGCGCAGTCGATTGAGGAACTGACCGCTGAGGACTACGACGAGGATCAGCGCGTGGCCTGGGCCGCGACGGCCGCCGACGCCGAGGCCTTCGCGGCCAAGCTCGGTGGCATGGTGACCCTCGTCGTCCAAGTGGACGGAGAATACGCGGGTTTTGCATCGCTGAAGAACAACGACAGCTTCGAGATGCTCTACGTGCATCCCCATTTTTCCGGCCAGGGCATTGGCAGCGCGCTCGCTGACGCCATCGAGCGCCTTGCCAAGGGCCGCGGAGCCAAGGAGATCACCGTCGAATCCAGCGACACGGCAGAACCCTTCTTCGAAGGGCGGGGCTATGTTGCCACCCAGCGCAACATGGTCCCCCGCGACGACCTCTGGCTGCCCAACACGACCATGAAAAAGCGGCTCGGCGCCGCCAACGACGGCTGATCCCGATGACCAAGGAACGCCTCTATCTCTTCGATACGACCTTGCGCGACGGCGCGCAGACGACGGGCGTCGACTTCTCGCTCGAGGACAAGCGGCGCATTGCGGCCATCCTCGACGATCTGGGCCTCGATTATGTGGAAGGCGGCTACCCGGGCGCCAACGATACCGATTCCGAATTCTTCAGGACCAAGCCATCGTTCCGCCATGCCCGCTTCACCGCATTCGGCATGGTGAAGCGCGCCGGCCGCTCTGTTTCCAACGACCCCGGCCTGCAGGCTTTGCTGACGTCCGCGGCCGACAGCATCTGCCTCGTTGCCAAGTCATGGGACTATCACGTGCGCGTCGCCCTCGGCATCACCAACGAGGAGAACCTCGCCGCCATCGCCGAGAGCATCGAGGCCGTCGTCGCTTCGGGTCGCGAGGCCATGCTCGATTGCGAGCACTTCTTCGACGGCTACAAAGGCAACCCCGACTATGCCCTTGCCGTCGCCAGGACGGCCCGCGACGCCGGCGCCCGCTGGGTCGTGCTCTGCGACACCAACGGCGGCACGCTGCCCCATGAGGTCGAGCGCATCGTCGCCGAGGTGGCGAAGCACGTGCCGGGTAACCACCTCGGCATTCACACCCACAACGACACCGACAATGCCGTCGCCAACACGCTGGCCGCCGTGCGCCAGGGATGCCGCCAGATCCAGGGCACGCTGAATGGCCTCGGCGAGCGCTGCGGCAACGCCAACATGACGTCGATCATCCCGACGCTGCTGCTGAAGAAGGACTTTGCCGAGCGCTTCGAGACCAACGTCTCGCCTGAGCGCCTGCGCACCCTCACGCACGCGAGCCGTGTGCTCGACGAGGTTCTTAACGAGGCCCCCAATCGTCACGCGCCCTACGTGGGCGAGAGCGCGTTCGCCACCAAGGCCGGAATTCATGCCTCGGCGATCCTGAAGGAACCCGAAACCTACGAGCATGTGCCGCCCGAGGCGGTGGGCAACGAGCGCCGCCTGCTCGTCTCCAAGCAGGCCGGACGTTCCAATGTTCTGGCCTCCCTGGAGCGGCTGGGGCTCGTCGCCAACAAGGACGACCCGCGCATCCAGACCCTGCTCGACGAGGTGAAGGGGCGCGAGTCCACCGGCTACGCCTACGAGGCGGCTGAAGCCTCCTTCGAGCTTTTGGCCCGCCGCCACCTCGCCAACGTCCCGCGCTTCTTTTCGGTCGACAGCTTCCGCGTCATGGTCGAGCGCCGCCACAATGCCGTGGGCGAGCTGGTCACCGTCTCGGAAGCGACCGTCAAGGTCTTCATCAACGGCGACCGCGAGCCGCTCTGGTCGGTGGGCGAAGGTAACGGTCCCGTCAACGCCCTCGACCGGGCCTTGCGCAAGGATCTCGGCCGCTACCAGAAGCACATCGAGAGCATCGAGCTTGTCGACTACAAGGTGCGGATCCTCACCGGCGGCACAGAGGCCGTGACACGCGTTCTGGTCGAGACCGCGGACCACGCAACCGGGGAACGATGGATCACCGTCGGTGTTTCGCCGAACATCATAGATGCCAGCTTCGAGGCCCTCCTCGACTCCATCAACTACAAGCTCCTCAGGGACGGCGCGACGGCGGCATGACCATGATCGCTTTGGACCCTATCCGTCCGAAGCGTGAATGATCGGTCTCAC
>NZ_CADEFI010000030.1:0-5692 GCF_902826555.1 uncultured Hyphomicrobium sp. | reverse complement strand
TATCGAACGGACTGACGATCCTGTCCTTGGCGTTGGCCACGATCACCGGCGCGGCAGCCGGCGACGTGCCGAGCTATACTGAGCCTGCCGGGGCCGGCGCCGCGAGCGGAGATGGATCGAAGCTGACGGCACGCGATGTCACGGCACGCCTGTTCAAGGCCGCACCCGGGTCCCGTCCGGATCTGCAGCAGCTCAATCTCACGCGCCTCGATCTCGCGGAGCTGGACTTCAAGAGCGCCGATCTCGATGGCGCGGACCTCTACGGCGCCGACCTCTCGCGCGCCAGGCTCAGCGGAGCCTCCCTCGTCGCCGCACGCCTCGACCGCGCGACGATCACCTCGGCGGATTTCTCGGGCGCCGACCTGACCGACGCCCGCATCCTGCGCCCGACCATCTTCACCACCCTCGAGGTCGCGACCAACGAGGCCCCGAAGTTCATCGGAGCCAAGCTCATCCGCATCCGTTCCGACGGCTGGCTCGACCGCGCCGACTTCACGGGAGCCGACCTGACCGGTGCCGTGTTCGGCGGCGGCGCATCCCGCGAGGAGACGCTGTTCTCGCCCGCGAGCCTCGTCAGCGCCAACTTCTCGAACGCAATCCTGAGAGAAGCCAAGTTCCCCGGCGCCTCGCTCAAATACGCGCGCTTCATGGATGCGGACCTGACCGCGGCCAACTTCATCGGCTCCAACCTGACGGCAGCGAATTTCAGGGGCGCGAACGTGGCGGGCGCAGACTTCACGGGCGCCAACCTGGATGAAGCCGACCTGCGCGGCGCCCGCGGCCTGGATCAGGCCGTTGGCCTCACCTCCGCCACCAACTACGACCGCGCCCAGCGCGATCCCGTTCCGTGAGGGGTTGAAACAGCCGCCCCAGGCCGGCGCCGCTATGACGTCGGGAAATTTACCCTTGAATCCGGGCGAACAAACGGCAACAGATCCTGAAGCCGTAGGCGCTGATTTCACGATCCGCGCGTTCTGCAACGGCATCGGAGCACGTAAATGCGCTTTGCAATCGGCCTCGCAACGCTACTTTTCCCGGCCTCCGCCGCTCTGGCCGTCGTGGCGTTCTCGAACGCATCCGCCGCGGCCGGCGACGTGCCGAGCTACACGCAGCCTGGCGGGACGGGCGTCACCACCGGCGACGACGTGAAGCTCACGGCACGCGATGTCACGGCACGCCTGTTCAAGGCCGCGCCCGGATCCCGTCCGGACCTCCAGGAGCTCAATCTCGCGCGCCTCGATCTCGCCGAACTCGACTTCAAGAGTGCCGACCTTGACGGCGCGGACCTCTATGGCACCGACCTCTCGCGCGCCAAGCTCGCCGGAGCCTCCTTCGTTGGCGCGCGCCTCGATAGCACGACCATCACCGCGACGGATTTCTCGGGCGCCGACCTGACCGACGCTCGCATCCTGCGCCCGACCGTCTTCACGACCCTCGAGGTGGCAGCGAGCGAAGCTCCGAAGTTCACCGGAGCTAAGCTGGTCCGCTTCCGCTCCGACGGTTGGCTCGAGCGCGCCGACTTCTCCGGCGCCGACCTGACCGACGCAATTCTCGGCCGTTCAGCCGTACGCGAGCCGTCCGTCAACGCACCCGCAAGCCTGTCGAGCGCCAATTTCACGCGCGCAATCCTGAAGGACGCGAAGCTGTCCGGTACCTCGATCAAGTATGCGAGTTTCGTCGGCGCCGACCTCTCCGGCGCCAACCTCCGCGGGGCCGATCTGACCCACGCCAACTTCTCCGGCGCGAACGTGGCAGGCGCGGACTTCACGGGCGCCAACCTTGACGAAGCCGACCTGCGCGGCGCCCGCGGCCTGGATCAGGCCATCGGCCTCGCCTCCGCCACCAACTACGACCGCGCCCAGCGCGATCCCGTCCCCTGACAGCTCTACAATCGGCGACGCCGCGTGCGCCCGACATGACGCTGCTACCGCGCCCCACTGTCATCCTAGGCCTTGTGCCTAGGATCCAAGGACCAGCATGCGCCAGCCTCGACGGCGTATACACTGTCTATCCTTGACTCCCGCCGAGGGTTGGATCCTCGGCATAAAGCCGAGGATGACACGTGAGGGCTACTGCCGACTGCCCATTGCCCGCTGCCGGCCTGTTGCCCGCAGCCCGTGGCCCACCTAAAACACCCCCATGTCAGACACCCTGAGCCTCGCGTCCCTCGCCGACGGCACCATCCTCTCTCCCTTCTCGCGCCTCCGCCAGCTGCTGGACGGCGTCGCACCCGGCCACGCCAGGCCCATCGACCTCACGCTCGGCGAGCCGCGCGAGACGATGCCGCCCTTCGTCGCCTCCAAGATCGCCGAAACAGAAGCCCTGTTTGCTAAGTACCCGCCGATCCGGGGATCGGACGAGCTGCGTCGGGCCATCGCCGACTGGATCGGACGCCGCTATTGGCTTTCCTCCGGCGCCATCGACCCGGCCCGCGAGATCCTGCCCTGCAACGGCTCGCGCGAAGGTCTCTTCTATGCCGCCTTCCCGGCCGTCGGCCGCAAGCAGAAGCAGGGTCACACTGGTCGCCCGGCGATCCTCATGTGCAATCCGTTCTATCAGGCGTACCTGGGCGGGGCCCTCGCTGCCGGCGCCGAGCCCGTATTCCTGAACGCCACGGCCGAGACCGGCCATCTGCCCGACCTCGATGCGCTTGAAGCCGACACGCCCCTCCTCGCTCGCACCGCCGCACTCTATCTCTGCTCGCCCGCCAATCCGCAGGGCGCCGTTGCAGATGCAGCCTACATCACGCGCGCCCTCGGGCTTGCCCGCGCGCATGGCTTCATGCTCTTCCTCGACGAATGCTATTCGGAGATCTACACCGGCGCCCCGCCCGTCGGCGGCCTCGAGGTTGCAGCAAAAACTCCCGAGCGCTTCGCCAACCTCGTCGTCTTCAACTCTCTCTCCAAGCGCTCGAACCTTCCCGGTCTGCGCTCAGGCTTTTCCGCAGGCGACGCCGTCTTCCTCGACACCCTGTTCGAGGTGCGCAACCTCATTGGCCCGCAGATGCCGGGCCCGACGCAGCACGCCTCCGCCGCCGTCTGGGCCGAGGAGCAGCACGTCACGGCCAATCGGCTGGCCTACGCACGCAAATATGACGCGGCGGACGCCGTGCTCGGCACCCGCTTCGGCTACAGCCGGCCCGCCGGCGGCTTCTTCCTCTGGCTCGACATGAGTGGCCTCGGCAACGGTGAACAGGCAGCCCTAACGTTATGGAAACATTTCGGAGTCAAGGTCATACCCGGTGCCTACCTGGCTCAGACCGGGCGTGATGGGACCAATCCGGGCGCACCCTACGTGCGCGTCGCATTGGTCCATGATGCCGGAACGATCAGGGAGGCGCTCGAACGGTTCGTCCATGTATCTGCGTAAGAGACGTTCGCTGCTATGCCGTCCGTTTCCGGACTTGATCGCCAGCGCCTGCTGCCGCCCGCTCTCGAGGCTCGCCTGATCGGCACCCTCGGCCGCGGTTGCGGCCTCATGCTTTTTGTGGCGCTCGCGGCCATCTGGGCCAGCATGGTTTCGTGGTCGGTTGCCGACCCGAGCCTCACGCACGCCACCGATGGCCCGGTTCGCAATGCGCTCGGCGCTCCAGGTGCCATCATCGCCGACCTGCTGCTGCAGACGCTGGGGCTTGCGTCCGCGATCGCCCTGCTGCCGCTCATGATCTGGGGCTTCGAGCTCGTTCTCTCGGAACGTGTCGCCGATCTGCGCACCAAGACCATTTACTACCCATTTGCGGTTCTCGGCATGGCCGGCGCCGTATCGGCCCTTCCGCGGTCGGGCACGTGGCCCATCGAGCCGGGCTACGGCGGCATCCTGGGCGACGCGCTTTTCAATTTCGCCTCCTCGACCCTCGGTTTCATCAGCTCCGGCACGGCCGGCATCGCCGCCGCCATCCTGCTTGCGGGGCTCGGCATGTCCTCGCTCGCTCGCGCCCTCGGCGTCTCTCGCCAGGATGTATTCCCCAAAGGCCTGCGGCACGCGCAGAGAGACCTATCCTGGGCGCCTGCCACTGCCGACACTGCAATCGCGCTCCCGCGCCGAGGCAGCCTCGCGGTCGCCCTCGGTGCCTTGCGCACGTTCGGCCACAAGACGCACATCGAGCGCCTCGGCTTCGGCGCCATCGATCCCGTTCTTCCCGGCATCTTCACCCGTCACAGCGACCCGGAGGCGTTTGCTCCCGCCCGGCCCGCGCCGTCGCGGCCGCGCTACGACGAGCGCAAGCCGATCGAGAACGAGCTCGACTATCTGCCCGACGCGGCCGACGACGTCTCGACCGAGGAGGCCGATCTCCTGGCCGCCGACGACGCCGCGCTCGAAATGTCGAGCCGCGCCATCGCCGAACGCTTCGCACCCGCCAACGCACGCGTCACCCTGCGCGAGCAGGACATCGCCGAGCCCGCCCTCGCGCCCGATCTCGCGCTTCCGGGCGGTGATCTGCCGCGCTTCCTCACCGGCGCCCGCGAGTCCGCGCCGCCTCCTTCCCCCGCGCCTCAGCCTGTCCAGAAGCCGGCCCCCGCCGCGCGGCGCATGCCATCCGGGCTCGTACGCGCCGTTGCAGCGCGCCGCGGCGAACGTGTCTTCAAGCGCCCGGCACCCGCCATGCTGAAGCGCAGCCCGCCATCGAAGGCCAGCTCCGAGCTCTCGCAAACGGTGCTGCGCGGCACAGCACGTCTTCTCGAGGAGGTCCTGGCCGACTTCGGCGTCAAGGGCGAGGTCCGCGACATCAAGCCTGGCCCCGTCGTCACGCTTTACGAGCTCGAGCCCGCCCGCGGAACGAAAGCCACGCGCGTCATCGCCCTTGCCGACGACATTGCCCGCATGATGAGCGCCACCAGTGCCCGCGTCGCGGTTGTCCCCGGCCGCAACGTCATCGGTATCGAGCTGCCCAACGCGCGCCGCGACACCGTCGGCCTGCGCGAGATCCTCGAGAGCCCGGCATTCGCCAGCGCCGACGGCATTCTGCCATTGACGCTCGGCCGCTCGATCGGCGGCGAGCCGATTATCGCCGACCTCGCGCGCATGCCGCATCTCCTCGTTGCGGGCACCACCGGCTCCGGCAAGTCCGTCGGCGTCAACGCCATGATTCTCTCGATCCTCTTCCGCCACACACCGGACGAATGCCGCTTCTTGATGATCGATCCCAAGATGCTCGAGCTTTCGGTCTACAACGACATCCCGCACCTCCTGACCCCAGTCGTCACCGAGCCGGAGAAGGCCGTCGGCGCCCTGAACTGGGTCGTGGGCGAGATGGAGGAACGCTACAAGCGCATGTCGAAGCTGTCGGTGCGCAACATCGAGGCCTTCAACACCCGCGTCAAAGCCGCCTCCGCCCGCGGCGAGCAACTCGCACGCACGGTGCAGACCGGCTTCGATTCCGAGACCGGCAATCCCATCTACGAGCGCGAGGAGATCGATCTCGCGCCCATGGCCTACATCGTCGTGGTGGTGGACGAGTTCGCCGACCTGATGATCACCGCCGGCAAGGACATCGAGACGGCTGTGCAACGCCTCGCGCAGAAGGCGCGCGCGGCCGGCATTCACCTCATCATGGCGACACAGCGTCCCTCGGTCGACATCATCACCGGCACCATCAAGGCCAACTTCCCGACCCGCATCAGCTTCAAGGTCGCCTCCAAGATCGACAGCCGCACCATCCTGAACGAGCAGGGTGCCGAGCAGCTGCTGGGCC
>NZ_CADEFI010000029.1:8549-42974 GCF_902826555.1 uncultured Hyphomicrobium sp. | reverse complement strand
CCGCCGAGGGCAACGACCATTTGCGACAGCTGTAACAATATCGCGGCAATGACGCCGCGCAGCGGGTTGCGTTGCGCCGCGTGGGCTCGTACCGGCGTGCGCCAATAGAGGGGTTGGCGACCGTCGTTCGCGAGGTTGACGAAGCCACACGTTTGGCACGCGTTTTGCGGCCGGCCGATCTCCAACAGGCTCCTCGGGCAACCGTGAGAAGCCGTCGCCATGCAGGGAGGCCCAACGTGCTCAATCCAATTCAGAACTGCACATGTCGAGCACGCTGAGAGATCCCGGCCAGCTCGTTGTCGATCTGGCCTTCGGCTTCGCCTTGTCCGGGGCGCTCGCTGCAGCGGTGAAGCTCGGCATCCCCGACCTCATCGCAGACCGACCCATGACCGCCGAGGATCTCGGCCATGAACTCAACGCCCACGCCCTGTCCGTGCATCGCCTCATGCGGAGCTTGTCGAGCCTCGGCGTGTTCCGTGAGGATGACCAGAACAGGTTTCATGCCACGGAGGCTTCCGTGCTGCTGCAGCGCACGACGCCGAACACGCTGCGCGACGCCGTGCTGATGATCACGCAGGACATCTTCTGGAAGCCGCTCGGCGCTTTCGAGGACGTTGTTCTCACGGGCAGCAACGGCATGGAGCGGATCTTCGGCAAGCCGTTTTTCGAGTATCTGTCCGATAACAAGCAAGCCGGAGCGATCTTTCATACCGGCATGTCGAGCCTTTCGGACATGGAGAACCGGCTCATTGCGCAAAGTTATGACTTCTCGCCGTTCGGCACGATCGTCGATGTCGGCGGCGGGCACGGGGGATTTCTTATCGAGATCCTGAAGACGACCCCCAATTCGCAGGGGATCAACTACGATCGCGCGCATGTCCTCAAGGACGCACGCGTCAATGAGCTGCCCGGGCGGTGGCAATGCATGGAAGGCGACTTCTTCCAGTCTGTGCCGGACGGCGCCGACGCCTACGTGCTGAAGCGTATCCTCCACGACTGGACCGACGAGACGTGCATCGAGATTTTGCGCAACATCAAACACGCGATGGCGCCGCAGGGACGCGTGCTCGTGGCGGATACCGTCATCCCCCCTGGAAACGAGCCGCACGGCGGCAAGGTGCTCGACATGCTCATGATGGCCTCTCTCGAGGGCCGCGAGCGGACGGAGGCCGAGTTCTCGGCGCTGTTCGACCAGGCCGGCCTGAAGCTGTCCCGGGTCTATCACACCCCCGCGCTGCTCAGCTTGACCGAGGCGGTGGCCGCATAAGACGGGAGCACGTCCGATCGGCGTGCGGCTCTCCGCGCTCAGTCACATCGACGGTCGTCTCCGAACAGCAGGCCTGGCAGGCGATTGCGAGCGGAGCGCCTAATTCAGCGAAATCGAGCCGAAGAGGCGGACGCTGGCGCCGGTCTCGAGCACGTCCTCGCGACGCTTGAAGGAAGCGTGGTTCAGCACCTCGTCGTCGGCCAGGTTCTCGCCCTTGAGGCCGATGGTCATGGCCGGCGCGCCGTTCTCGCCCGGAGCCGTGTAGCTGATCTCGGCCGAGACCAACGTGTAGCCGGGCGTCACGATCTCCTCGGCGCCGATCTTGTCCTGCTCGAAGGCGTGGAGAACGCCGGCGCGCGCGAACCAGTTGGCATCGCGGTAGTAGATGCCGCCACCAAGCCGGTGCGGCGGGATGCGCGGAACGTTCTCACCGTCCTCGAACTCGGCGCGGACGAAATCGTATTGCCCGTCGATGCCCCAGACGCCACGCCAGATCGGCGCGACATCGACCTGGCCGGAAAGCTCAAGCCCGTAAAAGTTCGCATCGCGCTGGCGGAAGAAGACGAGGTCGAACGTTTCTTCCTCGTGCTCGTCGCCGGCGTGGGAGTCCTCGCAGTGGAAGTGGCCGTCGTGGGCAGCGCCGTCGCAGGCAAGACCCTGCAGGGCACGATAGATGAACCCGTCATAACGGGTGTAATAGGCCGACGTGTCGAAGCGGAAGGCGCCCGTGGACTTCTTCAGGCTAATCTCCGCGGTGGTTGCCTTCTCGACATCGAGGAAGGGATTACCGACCTCGAAGGTGCCGGTGGCCTCGTGCATGCCCTTCGAGAACAGCTCCGCGGCGTCGGGCGCGCGTTCCACGTACTGGCCGGTGAGACGAGCGACGGTGTCGAACGGCAGCTGATAGAGCACGCCAAGGCTGCCGCTCACGGGCGTGAAGCCGCGCTCGCCTTCGAAGGCGTGGGCGTGGAACTCTTCGCCTTCGCCGTGGAACTCGCTCCAGCCGGTGCCGTCCACGTCCGTCTGCTCGATGCGGGCCGCGGCCTGGAAGCGGAGGCTTCGCGTGACATCCAGCTCCTCGAACCAGAAGGCGGCGATGCTCTCAGTCTCGACCGGCTCCAAGAGCGACTCGCCTTCGAAGCTCTGGCCGCGCGTGTTGCGATTGCCCCACTGGGCGCCGAGAGCGCCGTTGAGCTGGCCGAGCACCGTTCCCACGGGACTATGCTGCACCTCGACGCGCGCCTCCTGCTCTTTGTTGGTGAAGCGCGAGCCGAGCGAGAAGCCGTCGGCATGCTCCTCCTCGCCGTGGCCGTGGTCATCGTCGCCATGGGCGTGCATGGCGAGCTCGTCGTGGGCGTAGTCGGAGGCGCCGAACCAGAACCGCACGGCTTCAAGGCCGAAGTCGCGAACACGCCACTCGCCCCTGGCCAGCACTTTGTCCTGCTCCATGTCGATGCGCGGCACGACACCCTCGCGCGCCTCCTCGCCCGGGATGCCGTAGAGGCTGTCGATATGCGCGACGGCGACTCCGAGGAAGCCATTCTCCCAGACACGCGAGAGACCCACCGATCCGCCCTGGCTGTCGACGAACGTGTTCAGCTCCTTTCCGTTCGGGGTATCGTAGTCCTCGGCGCGGCGTGCGAAGCCGTCGGCGTGGACGGCAAAGCCCGTTGCTTTGGAGCCCGCAGTGACCTTGAACGCACCGTCGCGGCCTTCGTCAACCGAACTCAGGCCGCCTTTGACAGCGCCGCTCAAGCCGCCTTTCGGAATGAAGGTCGGGATGCGCTCGTTCTCGACCGCGACGACGCCGCCAATGGCCTGCGATCCGTAGCGGAGCGTCGCCGGGCCGCGCACGACCTCGATGCGGTCGGCCGCATTGGGATCAACGGGGATGGCATGGTCTTCGGAGATGGCGGCAACGTCATGCGTGCCGATGCCATCCTCCTGGGTGCGCACGCGGTAGCTATCGAGACCGCGGATGATCGGCCGATTGGCGCCGGGCGCAAATGCCGTGCTCGTGATGCCGGGCTTGTTCTGGAGTGCGTCGGTGATGGTCGTGCCGCCGTTGGCGGTGATCTCGCGCTCGTCTGCAACGGTGATGGAGGCGAACGTGTGGTCGTCGAAATCGAGCGTGGTGCCTGGCGGGATGGCCGGCCCCTCGACGATGGGCGCGGCTTGCGTCGCGTCCGCGGACTTTCCGGGCTGGACGCGTTTCGGCTTGACGATGGGGCTCGGCGTCGTGACCTCGATGACGGGCAGCTCGGTGACCGCCGGCTGGCTTTTCTCCTGCGCACCCGCAGACGAAGCCCCCATCCCCGCCAGAGCGCCAATCGCTGCAATCCCAGCGATCCTGGCCAGCAGCAAAGAGCGCGGCGGGTGGGTGCTGACGTCTGCCGATTTTCGGATTTTATAGTATACTATCCATTTTGCGGCCCAAAAAGAACCCGTGCCGGTGACGGCGGATCGAACGCCGAGGAAAAGCGACATCAACGGCAACAGCGCTGCCGGCGGGGACGAGGCCGCCCGGCCATCGGACGGCACCGGGAATGAGCTGGCGCTGACAGGCCGTCCGCATCCGCGTGCGTGGTGCGGGCTGCGGCTGGCACTGTTCCCGATGTTCCGTTCTCCGGCCTTCGCAACACTGGACATGGCGCCTCACGATTTCGGATGTTATACTATCCGAATAATCGGTCTTGCGGCCGGTTGCAATCGCCGTGGTGGATGTTTCCAGTCATCTGCGAGACGGCGTTGCGGAGCGGGCACAGCGGTGGGCTGCGGCCTTGACCGCGCTTCGGTGTGGGCGGCGCGGAAGGCGCGCACGCGTGCCGGCTCCCAATTGGCCGTATCGAGGAATGCTCTGTTCCGGGTGGGGTAACTGTTTTATACTGGTTCCAGATCGTTGCCGCAGAAGCAGCTTTATCCAGCGATCGGCCCAGGACGCGCAATGACGCGAATATTTCTCGCAATTGCCTCTGCTGTTTTCGCCATGACGATGGCGTTGGGCTCGCCAGCGCAGGCTTGCATCTCCTGCGAGTATACGCCGGAAGTCGCCAAGACACCTTTGAAAGCTTCGCCGAAGGGACGCGTCTCCAAGGCGGCCAAGAACCGAGCGTCGCCCGCCAAGAAGCGCATCGCGAAACCACAACCTGCTTCGGCACCGGAGAAAAAGGTCGACACCGCGACCAAGACCGTTCCGGTCGAGACACAGACGGAGGCCGAAGGCTCCGACGTGTCGACCGCCGCTCTCGGCCAAGGGGACGCTAAGCCGACCGGCGAAACAACTGAGAGCGGCTCCGGCACAGAGGTCGGCTGCAAGAAGTTCTCGCCCACCGCCGGCAAAACCATTCCGGTGCCCTGCGAGTAGGTGCTGCCTAAGCGAGCCGCGCGCCCGGTGCGACGCGCTCTACACGGGCCTCAAGCAACAACCTCGGAGACGTCGCTGACTTGCGGCGGATAGGTCGGTCTCAGGTCGTCCTTGTTCCAGATGCCCTCGGCGTAGCGCGTATCGCCCTCGCCGCTGACCTCGACATCGGTGAAGCCGGCATCCCGGAACTTGTTGGCAATTATATCATTGCTCGCAATGCGCTCAACGAAGCCCAAGCTCACGGTCGTCCTGTAGCGCTTGCCCCTTTGTAGCGTAAATTCCATCGCTCGCGCCTCCGTTCTATTTTCCCCTGCAATATAGCAGAAGAGACGCGCGGATAAACCTCGCAGGACTACGGTGGGTGAACGTCTTCGCTGCACCGCAGAACGGCGCGCCAAGCCCGTCAAACGGGAGGCGGGTTGCGCTCGGAGAAGAAGCGCTGGTGCCAATAAGGATAGGCGAGCGTCACCGCGCTCGCGGCGTCGAGTTTCGCCACCTGCTCCTTGGTCAGGCTCCACCCGACGGCGCCGAGGTTCTGCCGGAGCTGCTCCTCGTTGCGTGCGCCGATGACGACGGTGGATACGGTGGGGCGCTGCAGCAGCCAATTGAGTGCGACCTGAGGAATGGACTTGCCGGTCTCTTTGGCGATCTCATCCAAGGCGTCGACGACCCGGTAGACATATTCGTCGTCAACGGGAGGCCCGCTGTCGGCCGTCTCATGCAGCCGGCTCGTTGACGGCAGCGGCTGACCGCGGCGGATCTTGCCGGTCAGACGGCCCCAGCCGAGCGGGCTCCAGACCACGGCTCCGACGCCCTGGTCGAGCCCCAGCGGCATCAGCTCCCATTCGTAGTCGCGCCCGATCAGCGAGTAGTAGGTCTGGTTGGCCACGTAGCGCGGATAGCCGTAGCGGTCGGCGACCGCCAGCGACTTCATGAGGTGCCAGCCGGAGAAATTGGATACGCCGAGGTAGCGAATCTTGCCGGCGCGGACGAGATCGTCGAGCGTCGAAAGCGTTTCCTCGACGGGCGTCTTGGCATCGAAGCCATGCAGCTGGAAGAGGTCGATGTAGTCGGTGCCGAGCCTCTTCAGCTGAGCTTCGACCGTTCTCAGCAGGTGATAGCGGGAGGAGCCGACATCGTTGGGGTTATCGCCGAAGCGGAACGTCGCCTTGGTGGAGATGATCACCTCCTGGCGCCGCCCTTTGATCGCCTCGCCGAGGATCCGCTCGGATTCGCCGTTCGAATAAACGTCGGCGGTGTCGAACATCGTGAGGCCGGCTTCGAGACAGATGTCGATCAAGCGCCGCGCCTCGGCGACATCGGTGTTGCCCCATGCGCCGAACAACGGGCCTTTGCCGCCGAAGGTGCCGGCGCCGAAGCTCAGCGCGGGAACCGTGAAGCCAGATGCACCGAGCCGGCGATATTCCATGGGGGTCTCCTCAAAGATGCGGGATGCCCGAGTTATGGGGGGCGCTCGCGCATTCGGCAAGGCACGGGCCACATTCGGAGATGCCCCTGTCGCGGCCCTGCCTCTCTCGGACGTCTGTCCGCTTTAACGGATTATTGCGCAAGCCGCCGGTGCAGTGCCCAGAGGGTTGCGGCATGATAGTCGTCCCGGGTCGTACCGCTGCTGCGCACCGCGCCGATGCCTCCGTCCACCTTCAGTACGAGGACGAGTACTCCGGTGCGATCCGTGATGGCGGCGAGGGCCGGTGACCACGGCGTTGCCGACAACGCACCGTCCAGCAATGTCCAGCGCGCCGCCGCCAGGATTCGTGTGTCGGAGGGCGGCACGAGGAGCAGCGTCTTTCCGAACTGGCCGAGCTTTTGAATGTTGTCGAGCTCCCAGCGCACCCATCGCGTGGTGCCGACGCAAGCGACGATCAGGCGGCTGTCGCGTATCCAGCCGATCACTGCCGGCTGCCACTCGTCGTCCTTCAGATAGATGCGATAGGCGACACCGCCTGGAACCGGCTCGCCCGGGGCACCGATGGCGATGAACGGACCATAGGCTGCGACCGCCGATGCGATGGCGCCTTCCACGCTTTTGGAGAAGTATTCATCCTTGGCTCGCTCGTCATCGCTCACCGCGTCGTCCGAGAACGAGCGGAGCAGCAACACCGGGGGGCGGCGGTCGAAGGCGAGCGCCGAGCGTGCATCCTTGGCCCACCGCCACATGCCGCTCAGCGGGGCGTAGCGTGGTGCCACGAACTCGAGGAGCTTTTCCAAAAGAATGACGACGGCGACGAGAAACGTCAACGTGATGCCGACGACGGCCGTCTCTCCCCGGGACCAGCCGGTGACGAACTCGTCCCACACCTCGGCGAACGTGATTTTCTGAAGTGCCGCCCAGACCTCCGCGTAGGGAATCCTGTGCAGGAGAGCCATAAAAATCAGAAAGCCGAACGCCAGGGCGGCGGCCACTACCGACGTGAGCGCTTTGCGAAGCCCCATGCGCAGCGTCGGCAGGGCGATCGGTGCCGAGGCCAGCACGGCGCGGTCGTGGTCGTCCAGGGGCGTGCGCAGGGACCTCGAAAGCTGAGCGGTCAGCATCAGCACGATGACCGTGCTCATGCCGCCCAAGAGGGCGAAAACGCCCGCCTCATCCAGGGGATCGTCGATCGAAAGCCCGCCCTTGACGAGGGGGACCATGATGAGAGCCGCCTGCACGGCGTAGTGGACGCTGACCATGAGCGCGAAGACGATGTAGGCATTCAGGATGCGCGGTATCGCGGGGCGGCCGCGGATGTTCGCCGGATCGCAAACGGCGAGGATCACGGCGACGACAGCCGTGACTATGAGGACAGTCCAGGCCACAAGCCGCAGCCCAACGCCAACGTTGGCGTCGAGGGCGAAAAGACTCGGAACCGCCAGCATCAACAGCATGACCGGCATGCCGAGCCGGAGACGCCGCGCTCCGTTCAACGCTGCGGCCAGACGCGAAACGTCGACGTCCTCGATTGCCCCCACGCCGCGCTATCCCCGGCAGACGATCCCAGGCCTTAGGTCCGTCGTCAAACTATCTCGTTTGTGGGGATCAGCATAGCGAACTAGCGCGAGAGCCCCTTAGCCTTGAGCTCGGCAAGGTACTCGCCCCAGCGCTTGTCCTTTTGCAGCGACAGCATGTGGAGGTACGACCACGTGAAGAGACCGGTGTCGTGACCGTCGTCGAAAACGATGCGCACGGCATAGTTGCCGACGCCGCGCAGCTCCTTGATCTTGACGTTCTTTTTGCCGCCGACGGTGACGCGCTGCTCCTTCGAATGGCCCTGCACCTCGGCCGAGGGGCTCAGAACCCGCAGGAACTCGGCGGGAAGCTCGTGCTCGTCCTTGGTCGCAAACGAGACGCGCAACGCCTCACCGCCGTGGACGATCTCGAGCTTGGGTGGCTTCATACCGCGGCCCGAGGCCTTCTCGATCTCGGTCCACGCCTTGGCCGCGATCTCGCGGAAAGCCTGAGCGCTCGGGCTCTCGGGCGAGGTCGCGGTGATGGGGCGGCCGGCGTCCGATGTCTCGCGCACCTCGATCGTGAGCGGAACCTCGCCCAGGAACGGCACGCCGAGCTTCTCGGCCTCCGCCTTCGCACCGCCGTGACCGAAGATGTCGTAGCGGGCGCCGGTATCGGGGGTAACGAAGTAGCTCATGTTCTCGACGATGCCGAGCAGCGGCACGTTGACCTTCTTGAACATGGCGAGCCCCTTGCGGGCGTCGATCAACGCGAGATCCTGCGGCGTCGAGACGATCACCGCGCCGGCGAGCGGCACCTGCTGGGCGATGGTGAGTTGCACATCGCCGGTGCCGGGAGGCATGTCGATCACCAGCACGTCGAGATCGCCCCAGGCGACCTCGCGCAGCATCTGGTTCAGCGCGCCGACCACCATGGGTCCGCGCCAGACGATGGGCGTGCCCTCCTCCACCATGAAGCCCATGGACATGGACTTGAGACCGTACCCCTCCATGGGCACCAGCTTCTTGTCGGCGCCCTGCGTCGGCTTGCCGGTGATGCCGAGCAGCCGCGGCTGTGAGGGGCCGTAGATGTCGGCGTCCATGATGCCGGCCTTGAGGCCGATAGCCTGGAAGCCGAGCGCCAGATTGACGGCGACGGTGGACTTGCCGACACCTCCCTTGCCCGAGGCGACGGCGACGATGTGCTTCACGCCGGGCACACCTTGCGTCTGGCGGACCGGAGCTGCGGCAGGACCGGCGGCCGGCGGCCGATGGGCCGCGTCGCCAGCGGCGCCGCGGGCCCGCGCCTCGGCGACGCGAGGGTGCTCGCGGCCGTTACCGGACGGCGTAGCGACGGCTGGTGGTTGAGCAGGCCGCGGCGCCTGTCCCGGCGACGCCTCGGCGGTCAGAACAGCCACGACGCCTGCAACGCCTTCGATCTCGCGCACGACCTTCTCTGCCGCTCCGCGCAGCGGCTCGAGCTCCTCGGCGCGCGCGGCAGGCACGGTGATCGAGAAATAGACGCGCCCGTCCTTGACCAGAATATCCGAGACCAGGCCGAGATCGATGATATTGCCGTCGAGGTCCGGGCCTTTGACGCGCCGCAGCCGCTCGACTACCTGCGCCTTCAGATCGGACATGCCCGTGCTCCTGATGTTTTTGGTCTGAGGGGCTCCCGCAGGGCGGCGCCCTCGCCTGCCCTACGTCATGACCGGAAAACCCGCAAGGTGGGTTCTCCGGAGTTCTCCCTGGCTGGCGCTTGAGATATAGGAAGGCGGAAGAGGCCCCGCCAAGGCGGCCGACGAACAGGGGGCGCCAAGGAAATGAAGCAGCTTTTGGCCCTGAGCCGGCTGATCGACCGGGCATCGGCAGCAATCGGGCAGTCGGTTGCGTGGCTCATCGTCGCTGCGGCCATCATCAGCGCTCTCAACGCCTTCGTGCGCAAAGCATTCGACTGGAGCCAGAATTCTCTGCTCGAGATCCAATGGTGGCTTTTTGCGCTGGTGTTCCTGCTGGCCGCTCCGTGGACGCTGGCTGTCAACGAGCACATCCGCATCGACGTCGTGAACAGCCGGCTATCCGTAACGCAGCGCAATATCATCGAGCTCATCGGGCACGCCCTCTTTCTGGTGCCGATGGCGGCGATGATCGTCTACACATCCTCGATCTTCTTCTCGAACTCGTTTGCCCAGAACGAGCAGTCGCCGAACGCGGGCGGACTGCCGCTGTGGCCCATCAAGGCGCTCATTCCGATCGCGTTCGCGCTTCTGCTGGCGCAGGGGCTGTCCGAGCTCATCAAGCGCATTGCCATCATGCGCGGCGAGCTTGTCGAGACGCGCGGTCACGCCAGCTATCACGATGCCGTCATCGGGGCTGGGACGGATCTCGCGGCCGGCGACGGCAGCGCGGCTGCGCGGGACCGCACGCAATGATCTTGAGCACGCGTGGCATTCCTGCCAGACACCGGCTCGAGAGCAGGGTCCGCGGCGCATGACGGCCTTCCTGGTTCAAAACCTGGCGCCGATCATGTTCGCGTCGCTGGTCCTCTTCCTGCTGCTCGGCTACCCCGTGGCGTTCTCGCTCGGCGCGGTCGGGCTTGCCTTCTTCTTCATCGGCGTGGAGCTGGCGCCGCACTCGAACGGCGCCATCACGCTGTCCTGGCACCTCTTGCAGTCCATGCCGGGCCGCATCTTCGACGTGATGCGCAACGACACCTTGCTCGCCATCCCATTTTTCACCTTCATGGGATTGATCCTGGAGCGATCCGGCATGGCCGAGGATCTGCTCGAGACCGTGGGGCAGCTGTTCGGAACCATCCGCGGGGGACTTGCCTATGCGGTGATCTTCGTCGGTGCGCTACTCGCCGCGACGACGGGCGTGGTGGCCGCAAGCGTGATCTCGATGGGGCTCATCTCGCTCCCCATCATGCTCCGATACGGCTATGACCGGCGGATCGCCTCGGGCGTCATCGCAGCGTCCGGCACGCTGGCGCAGATCATCCCGCCGTCGCTGGTGCTGATCGTGCTCGCCGATCAGCTCGGCCGCTCGGTCGACGACATGTACAAGGCCGCCCTGGTGCCGGGGCTCATGCTGGCGGGCTTCTATGCGGTCTATGTGTTCATGGTTTCGCTGTTCAACCCGACGGCAGCGCCGGGGCTTCCTTCGGACGACGTGGGTCATAAGGAGGCCGACGGCTCGCGGGGCCTGACGTCACTCGGCGTGCTGGCCGGATTGTCGGCCTTATTTGCAGCGTGGGTGATGCATGGCTCGTCCTACACCGGTATCGACAAAGCCATCCTGGCCATGGCCTGCGGCATCTGTTTCGCGCTCGCCGCCGCGCTCGCCAACCGGGTGCTCAAGCTGGTTTCCGGTCACAGCGTGCTTTCGACCATCGCCGAGCGCGTCACCTTCGTCATGGTGCCGCCGCTGCTCCTCATCTTCCTTGTGCTCGGCACCATCCTGGTCGGCCTTACGACGCCCACGGAGGGTGGGGCAATGGGCGCGGTCGGCGCCCTGATCCTCGCCGCCGCGAAGCGCTACAGCGACGACGACAGCCGGCGCTTCAACGTCCAAATCGTGCGGCAGGCCGCGCAGGTGACCGCCAAGCTGGCGGCGTTCGTGATGTTCATCCTGATCGGGGCGCGCATCTTTTCGCTGACCTTTTACGGCGTCAACGGGCACATCTGGGTCGAGCACCTGATGACCTCGCTGCCGGGCGGCATGTACGGCTTCCTGATCGCGGTGAACTTGCTGGTGTTCTTCCTCGCCTTCTTCCTCGATTTCTTCGAGCTCTGCTTCATCCTGGTGCCGCTCTTGAAGCCGGCGGCGGAGGCCATCTTCCGCGTGTCACCGGAGGCCGTCGCCATCGCCAAGAGCTTCGGATTTGCGGTGATCAGCACCACGGACGCTTCCGGCGTCGTCACAGAGACGGTGGCCGACGTCACGCCGTTCGTGATCTGGTTCGGCGTGCTGCTGGCCGTCAACATGCAGACAAGCTTCATGCATCCGCCGTTCGGTTTCGCGCTGTTCTACTTGCGGAGCGTCGCGCCACGCGACACTTATCAGGACAAGGTGACCGGGCGCCTCATGGCGCCTGTCAAGACGAGCGACATCTATTGGGGAGCCGTGCCGTTCGTCGGCATCCAGCTGGTGATGGTGGGCCTTCTGACTGCGATGCCAGCGCTGGTGATGAGCAAGCCCGAGGCGCGCCCTGCACCACCTGCGGCCAGCCGCCCTTCCGCTCAACCGCAGCCATCCGGCCTTCCGATCGACCGCGGCTTCGCGCTCGATCCGACGCCGCCTCGAATCGACGGCGCACCCGATCCGTCGCCGCACGCGCCGTCCGCGCCGACACTCGATATGCGCGAGTTGCCGAGCTTCACCGCTCCCGAACGTGCGCTTCCGCACACGCGACCGTGAGGCCTACGCAAAATTCCGTGGAAGACAGACTTGGTCATCGCTTGATAAGCTTCGCACGCTACCGTGAAAGCACTGGCCGTCGTGGAACTCTTGCGCAACAGTCGCGTGATCGGTTACGCGGCGTCACAATTTCACGCTGGTGATGCGCTTCACTCTCTTGCTAAGTGGGACGTGGGTCGAGCGTGGCGCCAGATACCTGTGGGAGGGGATCCGGGAGCAGCAGCCAGAAGCGCCCTTCCATCGCAGTGTTTCCGTGTCACCAGATTCAGCGTGAGCTCCGAAGTCATTCATGCGGAAGACTAGAAGAAGCGCGTCGCCGACGCTCAAGAACGGCCACATCAGCGATCTCGGGGCACCGGTGGAAGTGCGCCGTCATCCCGGCGCACGCCGATTGACGCTCCGTGTCAGCCGCACGCGGCGTACGGTGATCGTCACGCTGCCTGTGCAATGCGATCTCGATGAGGCGGGCTCCTTCATCACGCGGAACATCGAATGGGTGCGCGCGCGCCTCGACAGCCTGCCGGATCCGGTTCCGTTCCTCGACGGCGTGTTCATTCCGCTGCGCGGCGACGCGCATCGCATCGCCTTTGCCGGACCGCATGGGCGGGGCGGACCGGTCGAGCGGCGGGAAACGCCGTCCTATCCCGAGCTGCGCGTGACCGGCCATCATGAGCACGCGCCGCGCCGCCTCAAGGATTGGCTCACCAAAGAGGCGCATATCGCTCTCGATGAGCGCGTCGGCTTCCACGCCAAACGTCTCGGTGTGACCGCAAAGCGCATCGCGGTGCGCGATCAGACGAGCCGCTGGGGCTCCTGCTCGACCACGGGCGTTCTTTCGTTCTCATGGCGGCTCATCCTGGCGCCGCCGGAGATCCTGGATTACGTGGCCGCTCACGAAGTGGCGCATTTGCGCGAGATGAACCACGGTCCGCGCTTCTGGGCGCTGGTGGCCAAGACCATGCCAGGCCTCGAAGACGCCAAGCGTTGGCTGCAGATCTACGGCATGGACTTGCACCGCTACGGCGCCGCCGTGGCGCAGGACGCTTGATCAGCGTTATTTCAGGCCGCGAGCCTTAGAACAGGATCACGTCACTGCGCTTGCGGTGGGCTGACGAGAATGCGGCCCGAGCGCGTGACGGTCGTTGCGCCCTGCGTCTGCGATGGCGCGGGCGGCTCCGACGCCTCCTCCTCGGCCAACACCTTTGCGATCAGATCCTCCCCGGCGGAGGGCGCGACGCGATCGATCCCAGCCGCGACGGAGCCGACGCTCTCCCTTGCGACCACGGGGGCAGGGCTTGGTGCCTTGCCCCGATCGGCGGCGAGCATGACCTCGTGCCAGATCTCGGCCGGCAGGGATCCGCCGACCACCTTGTTCATGGTGCGTCCGTCGTCGTTGCCGACCCAGACGCCGGCGGTGAGGTCGGAGGTGTAGCCGATGAACCAAGCGTCGCGGAAATCCTGCGAGGTGCCTGTTTTTCCTGCAACCGTACGGCCAGGGATCGCCGCGCGGCGACCGGTGCCGTTGGCTACGGCTCCGCGTAACATGTCGTCCATGGCGGCGACGGATGCGCGCGGGATCGCCACGTCGGAGCGGGCATCGATGCGCTGGAACAGCACCTTGCCGGCCCCCGTTCGCACACGCTGGATGGCGTAGGGCTCGTTGACGTAGCCTCCATTGGCGAAGGCGGCGTAAGCGCCCGTGAGATCGAGCAGCGAGACCTCGGACGTGCCGAGTGCGAGAGATGCGTCCTTGCGCAGCGGCGACTTCATGCCGAGGCGGCGCGCGGTGGCTGCGACCGTGTCTGGGCCTGCATCGAGCACGAGACGCACGGCTACGGTATTCAACGATTGGGCCAGTGCGTTGCGGAGCGTCGTCATGCCGAGATAACGACCGCTATCGTTCTTCGGCGACCAGCGTCCGGCTGTTATGGGCGCGTCCTCGACGAGGCTGTCCGGCGTCAGGCCACGTTCGATGGCGGTCAGATAGACCACCGGCTTGAAGGCGGAACCGGGCTGGCGATGGGCCCGAACGGCGCGATTGAACTGGCTGTCGGCGTAGGAACGGCCCCCCACGAGGGCGCGTATGCCGCCGTCCGGCGCGAGCACGACGATGGCCGCCTGGCCGGCATCGAGCGCCTGGCCGCGCTCGCCAAGCGCACGCTCCACGACCTCGCCGGCGCGACGCTGGAGATCGGCGTCGAGTGTGGTCTCGATCACGACCTCGTCGCGGTCGGCATCCTCGAAGCGTGCGGCGGCATCGAGCACGAAATCGACGGCGTAGGCCATCTCGGCCTGGTCCGGCACGCGCATGAGCGGTGAGAAGCGAATTTCCTCGGCGCGTGCGGCGGCGGCCTCCTCGCCGGTGATAAAGCCCGCCTCCCGCATGGTATCGATTACGACCCGGCCGCGGGCGACGGCCTGCACGGGGCTGGCGCTCGGCGCATATTTCGAGGGCGCCTTCAGGAGGCCGGCGATGACGGCTGCCTCGGCGAGCGTGAGATTGCGCGCGGACTTGCCGAAATAGCGTTGCGACGCCGCCTCGATGCCGTGGGCACCGCCGCCGAAGTAGACGCGGTTGAGATAGAGCTCGAGAATGTCATGCTTGGAGAGCCGGAGCTCGAGCCAGAGCGCCATGACGAGTTCCTCGGCCTTGCGGGACCAGGTGCGCTCCGAGGTAAGAAACAGGTTCTTGGCAAGCTGCTGCGTGATGGTCGAGCCGCCTTGCGTCAAACGCCCGGCCCGCAGATTTGCCACTGCCGCGCGCAGCATGCCGAACGCGTCGATGCCAGGATGATCGAAGAAGCGCCGGTCCTCGATGGCGACGGCGGCATCGGCGGCGTGGGGCGGCAGCATGTCGAGCGGGATGTAGGCGCGGGAGACGCCGCGCTCGGCGAGCGGCGTGCCATCGCGCGCCATGATGCGGATCACGGGGCCGGTCGCCTTGAGCCGCATGGAAAGCGGATCGGGGAAAACGACCGTGTAGTAGATGAAGAGAGCGCCGACCACTACGGCCGCAGCCGACACCAGGGCGAGCGGGCCGAGCAACAGAACGCGCAAGCGAAGCGGCAATCTTTGCGTGTGGCTCAAGGGCGCGTGTGCGCTCTCCGGCGTCGCACGGTGCTGCCAGTCGCCATGCGGCTCCCATTCGGAATAGTCCGGGCGATATGGTCGCCGCGGATCTTGGCCGTCGTACCCCATGCGCTTTCGGCCCCTTCCGCGCAGCGATCGACGCGGAACATCGCAGGCCGGCGCCCCAACGCGCCGCCATCGCGCATTATGGTCGCGGGCACGCTAACGCTGCGTTAACCCCCAGGGACGTTCAGCGGCTGGAAAACGGGGCCGCGAGGAGCGCAAGAAAAATGCGCGCGGCAATGGTGAAGAACATGAACAGCAGCTGGCGCTCCTCAAGCAGGAGCTCGACCCAGATGTTGTACTTGGGGTCGAGGCCGGTCGAGGTGATGACGCCCTTCAGATCGCGCGCCCAGGCGAGCATCGTCGAGAGCGTATCGGGCCAGTTATAGCCGACGATCGCGAGCGCAAATGCGCCGAGGATGAGAGACAGAAAAATCGTGCTGGTGCCCAGCAGAAGACGCAGGAACATCTCGCTCTTCCCTTCTCGCGCCAGCACGCGCCGCCCTATCGCCGGCTCGCAGCATGGCGCCCACCCGTCTTGACCGGGACCCCCGTCGTCCCAACATGATGCGGGGATTTGCGATGCCCCGCGGCGCAGAGCCTAGATCCGCGAGCCGCGGGACACAAGTTCCCACCGAGGCAGGTTTTTTCGGGACATCGATGAAGACCAACACCGTCGAGCGCTATTCGGACCCGGAAATCGAAACGTCCGTCACCCGCATCGAGGCGGTTTCGCGGCTCATGGACGACCTGTTCGAAATCCCTGGCACGAACGTGCGCGTGGGGCTCGATGCCCTGATCGGTCTGGTGCCGGTGGTGGGCGATCTCATCTCGCAGGTGGTTTCGAGCTACATCATCTGGGAGGCGCGCCGGCTCGGCGTTTCGCGCTTCACGATGGGGCGTATGATGGCCAACTCCGCGATCGACACCGTGGTCGGCATCATCCCGTTCGCCGGCGACGCCTTCGATGTTGCATTCCGGGCCAACCGGAAGAACCTGGCGCTCCTCAAGGGGCACCTCGAAAAGCACGGGCACATCCGCCGCGGCGGAACGGGTCCAGGGCCCGTGATCGACGTGACGGCGCGGCGCGTCGGCTGAGTTTTGGCAGCGGACTGTTGCAAGCG
Source organism: uncultured Hyphomicrobium sp. (assembly GCF_902826555.1). Taxonomy (GTDB): domain Bacteria; phylum Pseudomonadota; class Alphaproteobacteria; order Rhizobiales; family Hyphomicrobiaceae; genus Hyphomicrobium_C. The sequence continues at coordinate 26,722 of NZ_CADEFI010000029.1, read as the reverse complement.
GGTGTCATTATTCCTGCCTTGCACTCGCAAGTCTCGAAAAACACTGTGGATTCCTCGGCGCAGCCGTAGTTGCGGGTCTGCGACTCAGCGATTGAGTGAAAGGGTCAGCTGCGTCCCGTTGCGCTGGTATTGCGTTTCTGCCCGGAATTCCAAGGATCGCAATGCCAAGACTCTCTCATCTCATCGTCCTCGCAACCGCGCTGGTGTTTCTCGGCGGATGCTGCCGCGACACCATTCGCGAGATGGGCTCACTCAAGGACGGCCTCGCGCCGCGAGCCCAGAAGCGCAGTGTGGCGGCGCAGCCTGCCGAGCGCAGCAGCAAGTCGGCCGAAGTCGACCACGACGACGATGACGATAGGAAAGAGATCGAGACCGGATCGGTCAACAAGCCGGATTGCCAGGGGCAGCATCTCGCCTATCAGGCCACCAAGGAATACCTGAAGAACTTCGGCCCGAAGCCGCCGGATCAGCCCGGCGAGCGCGGACCGTGCAGCCCCGACGGGCGGTAAGCCTTACTCACGCGCAATTCTTCTATCGATTTCCGGCCGGCAGAGACGTGCGTCGCTGCCGGGCCGCAGAGGCTAGCCGGCTTCGCGGATCTCGCGGGCGGCGACAATGGCGAGAAGCGCGCGCCAGATCTCGACCATGGCCAGTGAATCGAGCCCGCAATAGGTCAGCAGGTTTTTACGCGCCTGCTCCGCCTCGTCGGCTTCGAGCTCGCCGGTGACGATGGCGTTCCAGGTCTCGCTGGCAGTGGCCCCTTCCTGGATCGCCAGACCCTTGTAGGAGAGGCCGGGCACGAGCGCGGGCAGCACCCACTTGATCGATGTCTTGCCGCGAAAACCCGGGTGGACGACCATCTGCCCGGAGAAGACATCCATCAGATCCACGACGCGCTCGTTGACGGATGACAGGAACTCCTGCTCCGCCGGCAGGCGCTCGGCCAGCTTGGCGTTGATGCCCTTCTCGAACGGCTTGTTCCAGACGATGACGGTGCCTTCAGCCGGGATGGCGCGCTTCAAGGCCTCGACAAACGGCACGTCGGGGCAAGCTTTCTCGACGTAAAGAAACTCGTGGTGCACAGGGTCGCCGTCCGGCTCGGTGACAACGTGCATCGAGAACTGGAAGGGGACGTGATTGAAGGGCGCATAGCCCGGAAAGCGCGGCAGAGCGCAGGGAAACGTCTCGTAATCGAGGAAGGCCGCCGGATAGCGGATCTCGTTGAGGAAGACTTCGAGGGGCGGCAGATCGACGTGCGGGCGGCGGCGCTTGGCGGCCTCGACCTGATGGCGCTGCGGCAGCGACAGATCGAAATCATCAGGCACGTCGGTGATGGCCAGGATGCCCGCGTCGACGAGCTCCTTGAGCTTCTTCGGCGAGGTGCCGATGCGGGTCAGGTCGTGGACGCTGTAGTCCGGCACGTGAGGATTGACGTAGGCGAAGGTCGTGCATTGGCTCGAGCGGCCTTTGTAAATGCAGGAGCAGGGCGGAGCGGGCAGCGCCGAGAGCTGAATGAGGTCGTGGGCGGCGTCCATCTCCGCGGCGACGGTGTCGAGGATCGGCGTCACGCGATCCGTAAAGTCTTCGCGCGTGAACAGCCGGGTGAGGTCGAGGGCCCCATCGGACACGTACTCGCCGTTCAGGCGGACGAGGTTGAGGCGGCCGAGAGGCACGCCGTTCTCGCGCAGCACGAGCGCCTGGAAGGCGATGTCGTGAGCATAGAGGTCGTCCTTCGCCTTACGGTCCTCGCCGCTGGTGGAGGCCTTGACCTCGTAGAGGTCGTAGACGCCTTGCGTGCCGTTCCACACCAGGATGTCGCAGGCGGTCGTGTAGCGGTCGGTCTCGAAGACCGGCTGGTAGAGAACCGGCGTATGGATCGCGACGAGATCGGCGGTGCCGGCCGCATCGCCGCGCCGGATCAGCACGCCGTCCGGGAACAGCTCGCGGGCCCGCACGTCCACGTCGTTGCCGATCTCGATGATCGCCTGCTCGAACACCGAGAGCGGCTCGTCGTGGTAGATCTCGGGCTTGTGGACCTTCATCCAGGCGTTGTGGGCGCAGTCCCGGTAGACGAGATAATTCGTCTTGCTGAGCTTCATTCCGCCCCTCCCGCTGAGCTGGCCCTCCCGGGCCGCAATCCCCAAGTGAAACCTAACCGCGGCCCAACCGTACAAAAGGCTGTAAGCTCAGCCAAACGCAGAATGAGGCCAATCCCCGTGCTTATCCGCAATCGTCCCGACATCGCGAGCTCGGACATCACGCCGCACAGCGTTTACCTCAGGCGGCGCGACATCCTGGCCGGCGCCGTCGGCATAGGTGTCTCGGCCATGCTGCCTCTACGCACGGCGCGGGCAGCGCCGGTCGCAGCCCAGAAGAGCGCGTTCTCGACCGACGAGACGCCGACCCGGCGCGAGGACGCGACCAGCTACAACAACTTCTACGAGTTCGGCACCGACAAGGCGGATCCGGCCGCCAAGGCGGGATCGCTCAAGCCGTCGCCGTGGTCGGTCAAGATCGACGGGCTGGTGCGCAAGCCGGCGACGATGACGCTCGAGGACATTCTCAAGCCGGTGATGCTCGAGGAGCGGATCTATCGCCTGCGGTGCGTCGAGGGGTGGTCGATGGTGATCCCCTGGATCGGCTTTCCGCTGGCAGATCTGATCAAGCGCGTCGAACCGCTCGGGAGCGCGAAGTACGTGGCGTTCGAGACGCTGGTGCGGCCCGAGGAGATGCCGGGACAGCGTGGGCTGTTCCAGCCGCTGCCGTGGCCCTACGTCGAGGGACTTCGCCTCGACGAGGCCATGCATCCGCTGACGATCCTCGCCACCGGCATGTACGGCGAGACGCTGCCCAACCAGAACGGCGCGCCGCTGAGGCTCGTGGTGCCGTGGAAGTACGGCTTCAAGAGCATCAAGTCGATCGTGCGCATCTCGCTGGTCGAGACGCAGCCGCCGACGACGTGGAAGGCGCTGGCCGACGACGAGTACGGGTTCTATTCGAACGTGAACCCGGAGGTCGATCACCCGCGCTGGAGCCAAGCGACGGAGCGGCGCATCGGCGAGGGCAGCGGCTTGTTCGCCAAGCGCCGTCCGACGCTGATGTTCAACGGCTATGGCGAGCAGGTGGCGCACCTCTATTCCGGGATGGATCTCCGTGCCAACTACTGACATGACGACTCCTGCCGCATCGGCGCGACCCGCCCGCACGCTCAGCGTGACCTGGCCTCGGTGGCTGGGACCGGGAAGCTACGGGCTCTACGCGCTCGGCCTCGTGCCCGCGGCCTGGACCTTCACCCTCGCCGTCTCGGACCAGCTCGGGGCCGATCCGCTCAAGGTTCTGGAACGGTCACTCGGGCTGTGGGCGTTGAAGTTCCTGGTCATCGGGCTCGCCATTACGCCGCTCCGGAAGCTCGGCGGGCCGAACCTGGTCCGCTACCGGCGCACCGTGGGGCTGCTGGCGTTTTTCTATGCGCTGTTCCACGTGACGGTTTATGTCTGGCTGGATCAGCAGCTCGATGCCGCACTGATCTGGAAGGATATCGTCAAGCGTCCCTATATTACGGTCGGGCTTCTGAGCTTCCTGATCCTGATCCCGCTGGCGGCGACGTCGAATACGACCATGATCAAGCGGCTCGGCGGCGCGGCGTGGCAGAAGCTGCATCGGTGGGTTTACCTCGCCGCGGCGGCGGCAGCGCTCCACTTCATCATGCTGGTCAAGGCGTGGCCGGCTGAACCTTTCGTTTATGCGGCGATCGTCGCCGCCCTGCTTCTCTTTCGGCTCGTGGAGCGAAACCGCAAGCCGGCAGCAAACAGAAAAGAAAAAGTGAGGATGTCCCCATGACCAAGACGCACGAGACCCACGACGAGACCTACTGGCGCCAGAAGCTCTCACCCGAGCAGTATCGGGTGTTGCGCGAGGGCGGCACGGAGCGTCCGTTCACGGGCGAGCATCTCAACACGCACGGCGACGGCAAGTTCACGTGCGCGGCATGCGGCACGCAGCTGTTCTCGTCGGATACGAAGTTCGACTCGGGGACGGGCTGGCCATCCTTCGACCAGGCGCTGCCCGGCGCGATCGAGTATCTCAGCGACCGCACGCACGGCATGGTGCGGACGGAAGTGCGCTGTGCCAACTGCGGGTCGCATCTGGGACACGTCTTTGACGACGGACCGACCGGCACCGGCAAGCGCTATTGCATCAACTCGGTGTGCCTCAACCACAAAGCGGAATAGGGCCTTCGGATATCGGCTCGTTTCGCATTCCGGATGCCCAAAAAGAGAAACCCCGCCGGGGAGCCTTGCGGCTCCGGGACGGGGCAGCACCTCTCGGCGCCTGACGTTCGCCGTTTCCGGCGCCCGTCTCAATCAACAACGCGCGAAGCGGACAAGGGTTCCAAGCGCTCAGCCCGCTTCGCCGATGATGTAGCGGGCGATCTCGTGCTCGGGGACGCCCTTCTCGCTGCGCGCCCAGCCGCGCACCGAGACGCCGGCCTGATGCACCGTTTCCGGATCGCCGGAGACGAGCGGGTGCCACCAGGCCAGGCCGCGGCCCTCGTTCACGCGACGGTAGGCACAGCTCTCGGGCAGCCACGTGAGCTTCTTCACGGCCTTGATGTCGACGGAGAGGCAATCGGGCATCAGCGCGAAGCGGTTCTCGTAGTCCTTGCACCGGCAGGAGCCGAGATCGAGGAGACTGCAGGAGAGGCGGGTGAGGAAGATCTTGCCCGTGTCCTCGTCCTCGATCTTGTTCAAGCAGCACTGGCCGCAGCCGTCGCAGAGCGAATCCCATTCGGCGGGTGACATTTCCGAGAGCTTCTTCGTCTCCCAGAAAGGCTTCTCCTCGCCCTCGGCGGCCCAGACCGCGGAATCGTCGATGCCGTCGCGAGCCGGCCGCTCGACCACGGCCCGGCGCCGACGCTTCGATGCCCCTGGAGATGTCTCTGACCGCTTTGCTCGTCTGCTCACGATTTATCTCGTTCGGACGGATACCTGGATCTGTAACACACGGCATCGCCGAGATCGCCCGCCGCGTACACACCTCGGGCCGCGGCACGCGCCACGCAGTCGGCCGCGATGGCGCCGATCCGCATCAGATGCACCAAGCGCTCGGCGGCAGGCAGCTCAATCAACCCGGTCGAAAGCACGAAAAGGGCGTCGCCGTCCACATGCGAATGGACCGGACGGAGCGCGCGCGCAAGCCCGTCCTGAGCCATGATGGCGATGCGTTGCGCCTCAGCCTGCGTGAGGGCGGCATTGGTGGCAACGACGCCGATGGTGGTGTTGCCGCCGGGCGCGAGCGGCGTCAGCTCGGCGCGGCTGCCGCGAAGCGGGTCGGCGACGGAGATCGCCGGACGGCCGGGCGGCCATCCGCGGGCGCCGAACTCCTCGCCCACCTCGTAGGGCGCTGCCCAGAAATGGCCGGTGCCTGGAATCAGGGGCGAGCCGAAGGCGTTGACGGCGATGAGGGCGCCGATCTGAAGCGGCCCGTCGATGGCGCTGGCGGAGCCGAGGCCGCCCTTGAGGTTGCCGGCGAGGGCGCCGATGCCTGCGCCCGCGTTGCCGATCTCGAAATTCTGCGTCGCCTCATCGCACGCGGCCCGGCCCCACGCGCGATAGGGCGGTGCCTCGCCCCACGCCTTGTCGCCGCCGTTGGCGAGATCGAACAGGATGGCGCCGGGAACGACCGGGGACACGCGGGGCGTCTCGCCGAGCTTGAAGCCGCGTCCGCGTGCGCCGAGCCAGGCGACGGCGCCCGACATGGCCTCGAGGCCATAGGTCGAGCCGCCCGAGAGCACGATGGCATCAACGGCCTCGACGAGCGTTGCAGGATCGAGCGCGTCCGTCTCGCGCGTGCCAGGCGCACCGCCGCGCACGTCGCAGGCGGCGACGGCGCGCGTCTCGGGCAGGACCACGGTGACGCCGCTGCGCACGGCGAGAGAGCCCGCGTTACCGACGGCGAGCCCGTCCACGTCGGTCAGGAGATTGCGCGGCCCCGGGCGGATCGACATGCGGGCTCGTCCTTCTTGCGCGGCTTGGACAGCGGGGTACTACGACCTATCCCGCGGCGGTTGCGGACCCAAGCGTTTCCGATCGCCATAGCTCAGAAGAGTCGAAAAAACAAACAATTGCGCTACAGAATCCTTGTTGTTGCATCTGACCAAATGTGCGATTTATCTGTGCTCTTTTATCAATTTGCGTGCTGGCAATGCGTCAACCAATTTCCTGCCCTACGTGCAGGGCTACGTTTGATTGGGGTGTTACAAACAGTTGCCCGTCGGGCCACAATATGGAGCGCATTGGTAGAATACCGCTGTGCTTCTCCCCTAGTGACATTCCTCGCAAGAGCACTGCCGATCCCTGGTATCCGCTACCGCACGCTCTCGATATCGCACGCGATATCGACGAACACGCGTCAACGCTCAGGGAAGGCATCGACCGCTTCTTCGAAATCAGATCCGCCGAGCTGAAATGCGATCTCGCGCGAGAAAAGCATCTCATTACTCGCCGATCCGTTTCCTCGGTCAACGAGTGCATCGCAGACGCCAGTCTGATGCTTGCGAAAATGGGCAAGCCATTTCCCTCGAGGGATCGCTGCCATATCGATATCGGCTGCGGCCTCGGCTTCGGTCTTGCTGCTTCGTCCTTGAGCTATTTCGGTGACAATGTCGTGGGCCTCGACTTGTCTCCACATTATTTGGTCATTGCAGACAAACACCTGCGAGAGCACGGCATTTCCTCGCCACGGCTTTATTGCGCGGATATTTGCGACGGCTGGCCGCTGCCGCTCAATCGGTATGACGTGGCCTTCATATCGATGGAGGGCGTTCTGGAGCACATAAAGAATATTCCGGGCTTCTTTAGCAACATCCTTCAGATCAGGTCATTTCCCTTTGCCTTGTATTTGACCGTGCCATACCGCTGGACGATCAAACCGGAATCTCACTTCAATCTTCGCTTCGTCAGTTGGCTTCCCCGCCGGTGGCAGGACGCGCATATCGCCAGACGGCTTGGCGTCCCAGCGATCGATCACGTCGAGTTCTATTCGCAGCGATCCCTGCGAACGACACTCGAGAAATATTTCGTTCCTAAAGCGATCCATATCGAGAAGAATTCTCGCCACCCCGCGGAGGCGCACTACCTCCGGTGCGTCGTGTTCATCGAAGACTTGGACAGCTTCGACCGTGAGGCGTTGGAAAGCGCTACCGCCACCAAAGACACGCCCACGCGGGGAGTGGCGACCTGAACGAGTCAGAATCACTCCATGCGCTTTCCTCTCCGCCTCGAGACGCCAATCTCGATTTGCTGCGGGTGTGCTGCTGCTTGGCTGTAATCCTGCTCCACACGAGTGCGCGAACAATCTATCTGTACGGCGACTGCGACCCAATCTCTTGGAATTTTGCCAATTTGGCGAACTCTGCGACCCGCTGGAGTGTCCCGGTGTTCGTGATGCTGAGCGGTGCGCTTTTGAACCGCCGCCTGATCGACAACCCGTGGCAATTTATTGCGGCGCGCCTAAAACGATTCGCCCTGCTCATATTGATTTGGAGTGCGATATATTTCGCGTGGCGAGCAGCTTTCCATCATGAGCCGCTGAGCGCGCCCGCAATTGCGCGCGATTTATTCCACGGCCAACCCTACTATCATCTTTATTTTCTATTTTCGATTTCCGATCTATCCATCGTGGCCCCTGTCCTCTCGCCCGCAATTCAACGGCTGCCGCGCCGCCTGTCGGTCGCGCTCTCGATGACGGCCACAGCAATTGCCGGCATCACAATCGCCGCGCAGGGGTACGACCCAAACTTCCTGACCTACTTTGTTCACTACATCGGATACTTCGCGCTCGGAGCGCTGCTGCCCGCAAGGAGCGGTCGACCTCGTTGGCATCTGGTTGTCGTCATTATCGCGGCGATCAGTCTAACGGCCATTCTAACGGCATTTACGGTGTCCTACAGCGGAGGAACCCAGGGTCGTTGGAGCTTGTATTTCTACAATTACTTCAGCCCTACGGTTGTCGTGGCCGCGATCGCCGTGTTCATCCTTTTCGCTCGCTTAAACGTGCCTCTGTGGTCGCGAACCTTCCTGCAGACAACCGCATCCCTGACGCTTGGGGTTTACTTGATCCATCCGATCATACTTGAGCTCTTGCGCTGGTTTTGGACGCGGTACCTTCCTTCCGCGCTCAATCCCGCCATCGATGTCCCGCTGACATTTGCCCTTACGGCACTCTTGTCCGGGACGATCGTGTTTTTCGCCCGTCGAGTTCCGGCGCTGAGAGCGGCGATCTAGCAGCGATCGACAGATCCGCCCACTTCCGCGACGCCCGAAGCGACATCACGGTGGTGCGCTCCACGGCGCGCTGCTCGCACTGGCGCCCGCGCAATTCGACGCCGTCCGCCAACGGCATCGGGTGCCGCACATTCAAGCTGGACCTATCATGCAGCCGGGGCGTGCTCGCTAAGCCACGAGCGGCGCGGGCTTGGAGCCGAAGTGGGCCTCGCTCGCGAGGTCATCAAGCAGCTCCGAGAGATCGCGCTCGGCGGCCGACAAGACCTCTTCCGCACGCTGCAGCTCTGCCTGCATGAGACTCAAGTCGGGGACCTTGCCGATGGCGCGACGCGCGCGCCGGAAGACAATGGCGGCCCGGAGCTCGGAATACTGTCGCATGAGACCCTCCCTCATGCTTGGAGGGTTAGCTCACGCGAGGCGCGAGGGAGAGTGGCCGAAATAAGTCTTCAACGGGTGTTGGCGCTTATCCCCGTAATTTATGGTGCCCCTGGCCCGACTCGAACGGGCACGTCATTGCTGACAACAGATTTTGAGTCTGCCGCGTCTACCGATTCCGCCACAGAGGCATTGGGATCATGCGGGAACGAGGGCGCACTATAGCGGCGGGCCTTTCCCAGTCAACGCGGGCCATTCGGGCCTGCAGCACTATTTCCAGGAGTAGGTGACGCGGCCGGTGCCGTGCACATGCTCGGCCACCTGGACGTGGTCGCCGACGTGGGGATCGGTGGTCTTCAGCACCATGACGTGGACGGTGCGGCCGTCGTCGAGCTTCACGTCAACGGCGAGGCCTTCCTCGATGGCCTTGGTCGACTTGCCGACGAGAGGGCCAATGGCCGCGACAACGCCCTGCACGTGATGCGTCTCGACCGTGGCGTCGAGGCCCGTCGCCCAGAAGCCCAAGCCCACGACGGCCAATGCGGCGACGCCGGCGCCTGCCCATTTCGCCCGCTGCCACCAGAGCTGACGCTCAAGCCGCCGTCTCGTTTCGTCGCGCATACCGTGGCTGTCCTCGTGCTCGGCGCCGCTATGCCGCGGCGGCCTTTCTCATGCGCGGCTTATAGCTCGCATCCCGGAAAAATGCGAAGGCCTCGTTGGTCAGGGGAGAGAAACCCGGGTCGTCGAGGGGAGGGCGGTCCCCGGTCCATCCCACTGATAGGTCGTGTACCCGATGAGCATTTTGCGTTTTTTGAGCGTCACGCGATCTCCCACTTTCGGGAGCGACGGCGCGATCGTGCCCACACGCACCACGCCGTCGTTGTCCAGCACAACCTGGATATCGGGATAGGGCTGGCCGGTGTCGTCGTTGACACGCCAGACGGCGCTCTGCACGACGCCCGCAACCTCGCGCTCCTTGCGCACGGTGGTGCGGAAGGCAAAGAAGCCGCCGAACAGCAATACCAAGACGACGAACGACGGCAGCCACAACGAGGTCACGTGGCGCCGCAGGCGGTTCAGCCGCTTTCGAGTTTCCTCTCGCATGCCCCTCCCCCAGAGTACGCCTGCCAAGAAACGTGCCCTAAAACCGGAGTCGCGCCCCAAGGTTCCAGCGTGTGCGCGATTCGTGTCCAAAATCCGGCCCGTACCACCCCGAAACGCGGTGGGAATAATTTCGATCGGCGACCGATTTAACCCTATTCAGGCGGCCTTCTCGTGCCTTTCGACGAGGCGGACGATGTCGGCCATGATGTCATTCAACTGGAAGTCCTTCGGCGTATAAACCGCTGCCACGCCGAAGCCTTTGAGCTTCACCTCGTCCTCGGGCGGGATAATGCCGCCGACGACGACCGGGATATCGGAGAGGCCTTCCTTGCGCATGCGGTCCATCAAGTCGGACACCAGCGGCACGTGCGATCCGGACAGGATCGAAAGGCCGACCACGTGCGCACTCTCGTCCACGGCCGCGCGCACGATCTGCGCCGGCGTCAGGCGGATGCCCTCGTAGACCACTTCCATGCCGACGTCGCGGGCGCGGACGGCAATCTGCTCGGCACCATTCGAATGGCCGTCGAGGCCCGGCTTTCCGACCAGGAACTTGATGCGACGGCCGAGCTTGGCGGAGACCGCGTCGACGGCGGCGCGAATGCTGTCCAGCTCGCCGCTGGCGCGCTCAGGCGCGGCCTGGGCGACGCCGGTCGGGGCGCGGTATTCGCCGAAGACGCGGCGCAGCGTGGTGCCCCACTCGCCCGTCGTGACGCCGGCCTTGGCGCAGGTGATCGAGCTTTCCATGATGTTGCGGCCTTCCTTGGCGGCCGATTCCAGCTCGGCGATGGCCTTCTCGACCGCCTTCGCATCGCGGGCGGCGCGCCAGGCCTTGAGGCGCTCGACCTGCTCGGCCTCGACCGCGGGATCGACCACCATGATGGCGCCTTCTCCGGCTGTGAGCGGCGAGGGTTCGGTCTCGGTCCACTTGTTGACGCCGACGACGATCTGCTCGCCCACCTCGATCTGGCGCACGCGCGAGGAGTTGCTCTCGACGAGGCGGCGCTTCATGTAGTCGATGGCAGCAATGGCGCCGCCCATGCGCTCGATGGTGGCGAGCTCGGCCTTGGCCTCTTCCTTCAGTTGCTCGACCTTACGCCTGATCTCGGCGGAGCCGTCGAAGATGTCGCCGTATTCGAGGAGATCGGTCTCGTAGGCCACGATCTGCTGCATGCGCAGCGACCACTGCTGGTCCCACGGACGCGGCAGCCCGAGCGCCTCGTTCCAGGCCGGGAGCTGCACGGCGCGAGCGCGCGCATTCTTGGACAGCGTGACGGCCATCATCTCGAGCAGGATGCGGTAGACGTTGTTCTCGGGCTGCGGCTCGGTGAGGCCGAGGCTGTTCACCTGGACGCCGTACCGGAACATGCGATTCTTGGCGTCGGTGACACCGTAGCGCTCGAGCGTAATCTCGTCCCAAAGCTCACCGAAGGCGCGCATCTTGCAGATCTCGGTGATGAAGCGCATGCCGGCGTTGACGAAAAACGAGACGCGGCCGACGACGGTGCCGAAATCCTTATCGGGCACCTCACCCGAGGCTTTCACGGTGTCGAGCACAGCGATACCGGTCGCGAGCGCGTAGGACAGCTCCTGCACGGGCGTCGCACCGGCTTCCTGCAGGTGGTAGGAGCAGACGTTGGTCGGGTTCCACTTGGGAACTTCCTTGTAGGAGAAGACGATCGTATCCTTGATGAGCCGAAGCGACGGCTCGGGCGGGAACACGTAGGTGCCGCGCGACAGATATTCCTTGATGATGTCGTTCTGGATGGTGCCCGTGAGCTTGGTGCGCGGCGCGCCGGTCTCGTCGGCGGTGGCGATGTAGAGCGAGAGAAGCCACGCCGCCGTGGCGTTGATCGTCATCGAGGTGTTCATCTGGTCGAGCGGAATGCCGTCGAGCAGCGTGCGCATATCGCCGAGATGCGAAACGGGAACGCCGACCTTGCCGACCTCGCCCCTGGCGAGCTCGTAGTCGCTGTCGTAGCCGGTCTGCGTCGGCAGATCGAACGCGATGGAGAGACCCGTCTGGCCCTTGGCCAGATTGCTCCTGTAAAGCGCGTTCGACTTCGCCACGTTGGAATGGCCGGCGTAGGTCCGGAACAACCAGGGCTTGTCCCGTTCCGGACCCTTGGTCGACGCCCCGCTCGCCCGTTTTTCCGACATCCTTAAAGTCCTCGCCCGCGAAATATTCTGTCCCATAGCGTACCGGCCGCCGGGCGCAAGGCAAAAGTCCAATTCGTCACGGGGGAACGGGCGCTTTCGGCGCTCAGGCCGGCTTGCTTCCGAGCGGGTTGCGGATACGCACGGCGGCATCTGCGAGACGCGCCAGAAGCATCATGAAGACAAGGGCGGCGATCATGCCCAGCGCCGCCGTTGCGACAACGTTGGCCGCTTTGTCGGCAGTGAGGACCAAACCCCAATAGCGGGCCGCAAAAATCCCCGTCAGGCCACCCCAGTAGATACCGGGCGCGAAGACCAGCGCCAGGCCCTTGACGGGGAGCATGGTGCGCATGACGGAAAACACAATCAGCGTCAACGCGGCGACGACGCCGTGGCTTAGACCATCGGCTACCGCAATGTCGTTCAAAAGCTTGAAAACGTCCTCGCGGCCCATGATTTCTCCTGCCGGTCGCACTCGTAAACGCCCGTCAAACGGTCATGCATAGCACCGTTAGATTAACTCTTCGTTGGGCCGGGATGGCCCGCGTCCGGGCCCCGGACGGCGCCTTCCGTCCCAGGAGGCTGGGGCTAAACCTTCGAATGACTTGCAGAGACCCCGACAAACCCTTTATTGCGGCGCGAAAAAGTGCTTGAAACGAGGCCGAAAGCTACGGAGGGGCGCCTAAGGCACGTTGCAGAGTCCGATTTCCGTCATGATGCAGCCGCTAGGCCCGCATCCGACAAGGGAAATTCGGGCCAGCATCCGCCGGTGGGACCTCTACTTCGCGTCAGGGAGAGACGAGAGCATGTCAAGCCATAGCGCCGCAATCAAAGGCAGCACCGGAGCAGCGGCTGCGCCTCAGGTTGTTCAGGCCAAAAAAGATCTCTACGAAGTCGGCGAGATTCCGCCGCTCGGCCATGTGCCGAAAAACATGTACGCCTGGGCCATTCGCAAGGAGCGCCAGGGCGAGCCCGACACGGCGATGCAGGTCGAGGTAGTCCCGACGTGGGAGCTCGACAGTCATGACGTGCTGGTGCTCGTGATGGCGGCGGGCGTGAACTACAACGGCGTGTGGGCCTCGCTCGGCGTGCCGATCTCGATGTTCGACGTCCATAAGCAGCCGTACCACATCGCCGGCTCGGACGCGTCGGGCATCGTGTGGGCTGTCGGCTCAAAGGTGAAGCGGTGGAAGGTCGGCGACGAGGTCGTCATCCATTGCAACCAGGACGACGGCGACGACGAGGAGTGCAACGGCGGCGATCCGATGTTCTCGCCCTCGCAGCGCATCTGGGGCTATGAGACGCCCGACGGCAGCTTCGCCCAGTTCTGCCGCGTGCAGGACCGCCAGCTTCTCGAACGTCCCAAGCACCTCACCTGGGAAGAGGCGGCCTGCTACACGCTCACTCTCGCCACCGCTTACCGCATGCTGTTCGGCCATCGTCCGCACGTGCTCCGGCCTGGCCACAACGTGCTCGTCTGGGGCGCGGCCGGCGGCCTCGGAGCCTTTGCGGTGCAGCTCTGCGCCACGTCAGGCGCCAACGCGATCGGCGTGGTGTCGGACGACGACAAGCGCGACTTCGTCATGCAGCTCGGCGCGAAGGGCGTCATCAACCGCAAGAACTTCAAATGCTGGGGCCAGCTGCCGAAGGTCAATTCGCCGGAGTACAACGATTGGCTGAAGGAGATGCGCAGCTTCGGCAAGGCGATCTGGGACATCACCGGCAAGGGCGTCAACGTCGACTGCGTGTTCGAGCATCCGGGCGAAACGACGATCCCGGTCTCGGTGCAGGTCGTGAAGCGCGGCGGCATGGTCGTCATCTGCGCCGGCACCACCGGCTACAATCTCACCATGGACGCGCGCTATCTCTGGATGCACCAGAAGCGCGTGCAGGGCTCGCACTTCGCCAATCTCGCGCAGGCCAGCCAGGCCAATAAGCTCGTTGTCGAGCGCCGCATCGACCCGTGCATGTCGGAGGTGTTCTCCTGGGCGCAGATCCCGAAAGCGCACATGCGCATGCTGCGCAACGAGCACAAGCCGGGCAACATGGCGGTGCTGGTTTCAGCGCCGACCACGGGCCTCAGGACGGTCGAGGACGTGCTCGAAGCGAGCCAGGCGCGCTTCGGCGCGGCTTGATCGCCCGGCAGCGGCAAGACATTCGGAAAAGCGCGGTAGCAATGCCGCGCTTTTTTATTGCGGCCTGAGAAACAGCCGGTTCCAGCGGATGTTGGCGAAAGCGGACGCGAGCCCGTTCCCGTCGCGCGGCGTATCGGCGGACAGGTAAATCAGCGATACGCGGCCGATGATGTTGTCGGCGGGAATCAGCCCGACCTGCTCCATGGCGCGGCTATCCATCGAGTTGTCACGGTTGTCGCCCAGGACGAAGTAGCTGCCGGGGGGAATGCGGAACGGACCGGCGTTGTCGAACGGACCTTCCGGCTCGCTGTCGAGGACCGTCACTTTCCGACCTTCGGGCAGGCTCTCCTCGTAGACCGCAACGGTTTGCTTCGAGGCTGCGCCGGCCTGCGGCGTGACATCGGCCACCCGCTGCCTCGGCACAGGCGTGCCGTTGATATGCAGTACGCCGTGCTGCATCAGGATCTCGTCGCCCGGAAGCCCGATGACGCGCTTGATATAATCCGTCTCGCCGTCCCTCGGCAGCTTGAAGACGACAATGTCGCCGCGCGCCGGCAAGGTGCCGCCGAGCCGGCCTTCGAACCGCGCATCGAAGGGAAACGAATAACGGCTGTAGCCATAGCTGCGCTTGTCGACGACGACGTAATCTCCAACGAGAAGGGCGGGCTCCATAGAGCTCGCCGGAATCACGAACGGCTGAAACATAAAGCTTCTCGCCGCGAATATGGCTGCGAGGACGATCAGGACGGAAGCCGCGACATTTGCGGTTGCACGAAGAATGCCGAAGTGCTGCACGGCGCCGACCGTACGTATTCTCAGGAACAGTCCCCATAGAGACAGAGCGGCCAGCACGAGAACCAGGACCGCGAGGACAGGATTGTCGGTGCTTGCGCCCGCGAAGACCCGCAGGAAATCCTGGTGATAGACGGCGAGCGCCACGACCATGATCGGCAGGGCGGCCACGTTCGGCAGGGCGGCCCATGCTATCGCGGTGCGCAGAGACGGCCGGCTCGCCTGGCCACCGAGGAGTCCGCCGGTCCACGACAGAAGAGCGCCCTCGATGTAGAGCTCCAAAAGTCCCAGGACCGGGCCGATGAGAGCGGCGGCGATGACCAGCACGATCCAGTGAAAATAGGCGCCCGTCCCGCCGATGCCGATGGTTGGGCCAATTCCGGCCAACGCGGCCAGCAGCAGTGTCGGGGCTCGGGCGGGGTGTCTTGTGAGGGCGGTGATGGTCGCCTGTGGGCGCCACCAGATCGTGAACCACGGGCTCGAGGTCAAGCCCGACTGTTCCCCACCCCCATCGCGCCGTCCGCTCTCTGTCGACATCTTTGGACCCGGCTGACCTGCGCTCAGTGATTGCCGTTGCCGTTGGTGAGCTTCTTCAACTCCATGATGCCGCGATTGAGCTCGGCACCCAGGATGATGATGATGGAGGTGAACTGGAAGAAGATCATGGCGATCATGAGCTGTGAAAGACCGGCATAGAACCGGGCGTAATTGCTCATCGACAGATAGTACGAATAGAAGCCAGCAATGGTCAGCCACAACGCGACCGACAGGGCGACGCCCGGCCAGACGTCGGCAACGCGGCGCTTGCCGGCGGCGAGCCAGAGATGGAAGGCGAGGAGCTGTGCGCCAATCGCCGTGGCGCCGAGCGCATAGCGCGTGATGGGCGCGAGCCAGCTCGAGTCGAGGAACGTTTTCGCCCACGATGGCTCGAAACGCGCGGCGATGCCGGGCCCCACGACCACGGCCCAGGTCAACACCAGCATGGAGGCCGCGGAGATCAACACCAGCAACATGCTGAGGCCGAGGCAGACCGGATAGGGGCGCGTCTCCACCACGCGATAGGCCCCGTTCAGGGCAGCCCGCAAGGTCTCGACGGCGCTGGTGGCGAAGAAGAGCGCCAGGAAGCCGCCGAAGGTCAGCAAGTCGATACGCGTCTGCCCCATGATGGCCTCGACCTGCGGCACCAGGGCCTTGGCCACATCCGGGGGCAGGTTCTGGAACAGTTGTCCGACCGCCTGGGCTGCCAGCTCGCGCCCGCCGAACATACCGGCCAGCGCACCCAGGAAGATGCAGAACGGGAAGAGCGAGACGACGAACGAGAACGCCACGGCGCTCGCCATGGCGAAGCCCGAGTGCTCGTAGAGTCGGTAGATGGCAGACAGCAGGGTGCGGTAACGCTTCATCGGCAGGCAATCTGGCGGCAGTTTGGGCTGTTGTCGAGCTGCGACCCTAGTCCATGCAAGCGCAGCGGGTCCATGCCCACGATGCAACGCCCGCCGCCAAATGACCCGCGCCGTTAACGGCCGTGCGTTCGTGTCGCTGAGGCGCGAGATTATCTTGACGGGCGGGCTTGGAAATTTGCAGATGGCGTCCTGAATTGGCGGGCTTTCGAGCGGCCTGGGACAAAATTCCCCGAAACGTGGGTGAGCGGAGGAGACAAGAGGATGTCGGCTGTCGAGAGCAACCTTCTGGCTGCAGGTCCGCAGCGCCTGATCGCGCGGACGGCGGAAGCGGTCGAGGCCGCCGACCGGGTCCTTGCGCTCGCAAAAACCGGCGTCAAAGCGAAGATCCAGGAGGCCGGCGGCGTCGACGAGGCGCAGCATGCCGCCCACGGCCTCGCCTGGCTGGCAACGACCGTCGAGGCCCTGCGGCAGATGAACCTGTGGGCGGCACGTCTGCAGGACGAGGGCGCGTTCGGCGAGTTCGAGCAGCTTCTGCTGGTGGCGGCGTTCGGCGAATACGGCGCACAGATCGCGGGCGGCATCCCCATGAGCCAGCTCGAGATCATCCGCCCCGAGGCGCTCGGTGTGCCGAAGGCCGAGATCCGCAAGTACGAAGATGCGGTCGCGGATGTGATCGCAGCCGGCAGTGCGCAGAGCGTGAAGGCGAAGCTCGCCGAGTTCATCCAACATGCACAGGGGGCGACGACCTTCGGCAACTCCGGCCTCGACGAAACGATGGCGGCCATCCACGAGCAGATGCGCAGCTTCTCCGAGGCCGAGGTGGTGCCGCATGCGCACGAGTGGCATCTGGAGAACGCCTACATCCCGGCCGAGATCATCACGCAGGTGGCCGACCTCGGCGTGTTCGGGCTGACCCTTCCGGAGGAGTACGGCGGCCTCGGGCTCGGCAAGCTCGCCATGTGCGTGGTCTCGGAAGAGCTGTCGCGCGGCTATATCGGCGTCGGCTCGCTCGGCACCCGCGCCGAGATCGCAGGCGAGCTGATCCTGCACAACGGCACGCCCGAGCAGAAAGAGAAATATCTGCCCAAGATCGCCACCGGCGAGTGGCTGCCGACGGCCGTGTTCACGGAGCCCAACACCGGCTCCGACCTCGCCTCGCTCAAGACACGGGCGGTGAAGGCGGGCGACGCCTATAAAATCACCGGACAGAAGACCTGGATCACGCACCCGGTGCGGGCCGACATCATGACCGTGCTCACGCGCACGAACCCGGACGAGAAAGGCTACAAGGGCCTTTCGATGTTCATTGCCGAGAAGCCGCGCGGCACGGACGAGGATCCGTTCCCGGCCCAGGGCATGACGGGCGGCGAGATCGAGGTGCTCGGCTACCGCGGCATGAAGGAGTACGACATCTCCTTCGACGGCTTCGAGGTGCCGGCCGCGAACCTGCTCGGCGGCGTCGAGGGGCAAGGCTTCAAGCAGCTGATGAACACGTTCGAAGGGGCACGCATCCAGACGGCGGCGCGCGCGGTGGGCGTCGCCCAATGCGCGATGGACCTCGGTCTCAAGTACGCGCTCGAGCGCGTCCAGTTCGGCAAGCCGATCTATTCGTTCCCACGCGTCTACAACAAAGTGGTGATGATGGCGGTCGAGACCATGATCGCGCGTCAGCTCTCCTATTTCGCAGCGCGCGAGAAGGACGAGGGGCACCGCTGCGATCTCGAGGCGGGCATGGCGAAGCTTCTCGGCGCCCGCGTCGCCTGGGCGAACGCGGACAACGCGTTGCAGATCCATGGCGGAAACGGCTTCGCGCTCGAGTATCCCGTCTCGCGCGTGCTGTGCGATGCCCGCATCCTCAACATCTTCGAGGGTGCTGCCGAAATCCAGGCGCAGGTGATCGCGCGCCGCCTGCTCGAGGACAA
>NZ_CADEFI010000029.1:4618-8449 GCF_902826555.1 uncultured Hyphomicrobium sp. | reverse complement strand
CGCTGCCGCTTGGGGCTGCGGTTGCGCAGACCCCGGGCGCGCTTCCCAAACTCGAAGCCTTCGCCCCAGGGTCGGGCAAGGTTTGGTTCTCGGGCTGCGTGCTGGAGGCCGACCGTTACGTCTCCTGCAAGTCGGCGCAGCGCGAGATCCTGGATGCAATCGCGAGCCCCGGCGATCAGACGCCCGGTCTCGCGCTTCAGACCTTCATCAGCGACGTCTTCATCGAGAAGGGCTGCTCGTTCGAGGCGCCACCCGACAGCTTTCGCGTCAACGGCGTGTTCCTGTCGTTCGACAGCAACGCCGCCAAGGATATTCGCTGCAAAGGCAAGGCCTCCAAGCCGGCATTCGGCCCGGATGGCATCTCGCTTGCGGATACCCTCTACTTCTTCTCCGACACACCGCAATGACGCGAAGAATCATCCTCATCACCGGCTGTTCTTCCGGTATCGGGCTTGCCTCTGTGCACATCATGCGCGGGCGTGGCTGGCGCGTGCTGGCGACGGCGCGCACCGAGGCGGATTTCGAGATGCTGCGGGAGCTGGGTGTGGAGGTGCTGCCTCTCGATCTCGCGGATAGCGGATCGATCGCACGCTGCGCCGTCGAGACGCTGCGTCTGACGGATGGGCGGATCGATGCGCTCTTCAACAACGGCGCCTATGGACAAGTCGGCGCCGTCGAGGATCTCACGCCCGAGGTGCTGCGCCGGCAGATCGAGGTCAACCTGATCGGAACGCACGACCTGACACGGCAGTTGATTCCGGCCATGCGGGCTCAAGGCCACGGACGCATCGTGCAGTGCTCATCGGTGCTCGGCTTCGTCGCGGTGCCCTATCGCGGCGCCTACTGCGCCTCGAAGTTCGCGCTGGAGGCCTTGAGCGACGCCATGCGTCACGAGCTTTCCGGCACCGGCATCCATGTGGCGATCATCGAGCCCGGGCCGATCCGCACACGCTTCGTCGAGACGGCATTGGCGAATTTCCGCGCGACCGTAGACATCGAGCGCTCTGTGCACCGGGAGACGTATCTTGCGCGGCTTGCCGCCATGGAGAAGGGTGGAAAATCGACATTCAAGCTCGAGCCCGAAGCGGTCGCGTTCAAGCTCGTGCACGCGGTGGAGAGCGCACGCCCGAAACGGCGCTACAAAGTGACGGTTCCGACTTATCTTGCCGCTGCCGGCAAGTGCGTGTTGCCTGCCCCCCTCGCAGACTGGCTCGTGCAGCGCCTTTGAGCCGCGCATCTCATGGACGGACGCTCGCAAGGTCCGCTTCACCTTTCGTCAACCGATAAACATTATTGTATGCCGACGGACATGTAAGCTACGCACGTCGTTTTTCGTACGTATTCATTCCAGTCGGTCGATATGTCTTTGCTCGAAAGCATTACGACGCTGTTCCGCGGCAAGAGTGCGGGCGCAAACGGTTCCGCCGGAAAGGGTGGAGCCGACCAGCGGCGGATGCGGCGCATTCCGCAGCGCATGCGCAGCGGGTTCTTGTGGACCGAGAAGCTGATCACGCCCCGCGCCTGCATGATCAAAGATCTTTCCGTCAGCGGCGCACGCGTGGAAATTCTCGGCGATTCCATAAAGCCGGCGTTGCTCGTGGACGGCGTGCGGCTCTACTTCGACACGGAGAAGCACGAGGTTCCTTGCTCCGTGGCGTGGATGAAGGGCTCCATGATGGGCCTCAAATTCGAAGGCCGGCCGCGCCCGCCGACACGCAAGTACAAGTGAGAGAGCCGAGATCGCGATATCGTGATCCAACTTTCCGCCAGCATACATTTCTGTAGGAAAGCCTATCCGGGCCTTGTGACTTCGCTCGGCGATGAACAGGTGGACGTACAATCAGCTCGGCCATGTTCCGGCTGACGGTCCCGATCGCAATCGATCCCGACCACCCTGCCCCAAAGGCAAATGGAGTATGCATCATGACACGTTCATCGATGATGACGTTCGCCGCCGCGTGCGCTGCGGCGCTCGCACTCGCCGGCGTTGCTGCCGCACCCGCCAATGCTTCCTATCTGGGTTACGGCAACGGCGATCCCGGAAACTGGGACTTCTTTACCGAGCAGAATGGCGGCCGCGCGCCGAGCCCGCCCGCTCATCTCCATGCTGCGCAGATGCCAAGCGCGCACGGTGCTCCGGTGTACCATCACCATCACTCCGCCGCGCCGAAGTCCGACAACGTGAAGCACTACTAACGTTGGTTGATAGCGGACGGAGCGCTTCGGTGCTCCGTCTTGCGGGGCTCAGGGGCGCTATTGTGCTCGCCGGAGCTTGTGCACCAAGCCGGCCTTGCAGCCGGCCTTGAACTCTGCGTTCGAGATTTTCTGATCGCGGTTGGTGTCGACGCTGTCGAAGCTGTCGATGTAGGGTTTCGCACCCTCGGGCCCGAGGTCGCTCCGTCCGGCTGCCGTATTCCAGATGGCGCGGCACTCGTCCTCGGTCAGCGCGGCATTCGATGCCTCCTCGCCGTTGGCGACGCCCACACACAGCAGCAGTGCCGAGACGACCGCGAGCCCCCGTTGCATGGTTTTCATTGCGACCTCCGCGTTGAGGCCGCCAGCCTATCACCTGCGTCCGCGGCACGGCGCCGGGAAGGTTTCCCGAAATGTGCTTCCGGCTGCTCAGTTGGCGAAGCGGTAGTGCATGATGTCGCCGTCCTTGACGACGTATTCCTTGCCTTCGAGGCGCATCTTGCCCGCCTCTTTGGCGCCGACCTCGCCGCCGACGGCGATGTAGTCTTCGTAGGCGATGGTTTCGGCGCGAATGAAGCCCTTCTCGAAGTCGGTGTGGATGACACCCGCGGCCTGCGGCGCCTTGGTGCCGCGCGTGATGGTCCAGGCGCGGGCTTCCTTCGGTCCTATCGTGAAATAGGTCACAAGGTCGAGAAGCTGATAGCCGGCGCGGATGAGGCGGTTGAGGCCGGGCTCCTCCAGACCCATTTCGGCGAGGAACTCCTTGCGATCCTCGGCGGGGAGGCCTGCAAACTCGGATTCGATCTTGGCCGAGATGACCACGACGGCCGCGCCCTCGGCGTTGGCTTTCTCAGCGACTTTGGCGGAATAGGCGTTGCCGTTTGCGGCAGACGACTCCTCGACGTTGCACACGTAGACGACGGGCTTGGACGTCAGAAGCTGGAGCGCAACGAAGGCGGGGCGCTCCTCGGCCGTGACGTCCGCGGTGCGGGCCGGCTTGCCCTCCCGCAGGGGAGCGAGCGCTTTCTCCATCACCACGAGCTGGGCCTTCGATTCCTTGTCTCCGCTCTTGGCCTTCTTCTCGATCGCCGCGATGCGCTTCTCCAGGCTCTCCAAATCGGCGAGCATGAGCTCGGTCTCGACCACCTCGGCGTCAGCGAGCGGGTCGATGCGGTTCTCGACGTGGGTGATGTCGTCGTCCTCGAAGCAGCGCAGCACGTAGGCCACGGCGTCCACTTCGCGGATATGCGAGAGGAATTTGTTGCCCAGGCCCTCGCCCTTGGAGGCGCCGCGCACCAGGCCGGCGATGTCCACGAAGGTGAGCCGCGTGGGGATGATCTGGGCCGATTTGGCGATGGCGGCCAGCTTCTCCAGCCGCTCGTCCGGAACGCCGACCTCGCCGACGTTCGGCTCGATGGTGCAGAAAGGATAGTTGGCCGCCTCGGCGGCGGCCGTCTGCGTCAACGCATTGAAGAGGGTGGACTTGCCGACGTTCGGCAGGCCCACGATGCCGCACTTGAAACCCATGGGGGATGATCTCTCGATCTCGATGTCCGTTGACGCCCGCCCTACACCGGGAGGGCGCAGCAATCAACGCAAAACGGGCCGGCGGGCAGAGGTGTCGCGGCACCCTGCCCG
>NZ_CADEFI010000029.1:0-4518 GCF_902826555.1 uncultured Hyphomicrobium sp. | reverse complement strand
CCATGATCTCGTCGGAGGCCGTCAACAGGCCGATCGCCGGGTTGGTGCCGCAGTACTCGCCGATCTTGTGCATGTCGGCGGAGAAGCTGTCGGTGTCGAAGATGGTGCTCTCGGAATCCGAGGCCTGGTAGCCGGCGATCCACATCAGAATGAAGCCCATGCCTTCGGCCTCGTCGGTCGAGGATTTGACGGCCGCCTGACACGTCATGGTCTTGAGATCTACGGCCTGGGGCCCGTGCTTGGTCGCGTTTTCTCCGAGGTATTTCGCGGCCATCGTCAGCACGCCCACCTTGGGCTGCTCCCGGCACCCGGCGAGGATCTTGTCGAAGTCCTTGCCCAGCCCGTCGAAGTCGATCACCGCTCCTTGTTCCTCCGTCACGGTGTAGCCGGCGATCCAGTACAGGATGCCGCCCATGCCGGACTTGTCGTTTTCGGATCCGGAATCGATCGATTCGATCAATTGGCTGCAGCTCACGGTAGACAGGTCGACTTTCTCAGCCGAGGCCGGCGTGGCGAAACTCGCGGCGTACGCCAGCACAACAGCTATGGTGGTGAAAAAGCGCTGCATTCTGGTCCCCCAAAAATCATTCGGGCATGGCGGCGCGACACGCGCCGGAGCATGCGTCGCCGATGGTCCTAATGCGGAACGCTTTAGCCAGCCTGACCAATGTGCATGCTTTTGACGCTCAGCGGATTTTGCTCAGCTCGAAGGCCGAATAGCTGGCCGGGCTCGGAAGCTGCTCCTTGCCCGTCATGGCATCCGCCAGCGCCTCTGCAACCACCGTATCCGTTTCAAGCTCCTTCACGGCGATGATCATGAACGGGCGCTGCCAATCGGTCCCGGTCGCGGCGGCCTTGCCTCCGATCTCGCGGTACTGGCCGAGGTTCAGGCTGGAAATCGGAATATCGCCTTGGATCGCCGTTGCGACGATCTCGGCGGTCCGGGCCGCGCGACGGCCCGCGCGCGCCTTCTCGGCCGTGGGATCGCCTTCCTGCGACGCGGTGCCGACGGCAATGATCTCGTGCGCGTTGGCGAGCCCGTCACGCACCTCCTGGTCCAGGACATCGCGCGCCAGCTCGTCGCCGGTGATCTTGCGTCCCTCCTTCTCCAGATCCTCAGCGCTGCCTCGCACCCAGAGAAACTGCTTGCGCGCGACGACCACGTCGAACGTGCCTTGCCGGCCGGCCTTGTCGCGGCCCTCGATGGCGAAGATGAGCGTGCCCTTGGTCTGGCGCATGGGATCGGCGAGCGGCGCCACCTCCGTCTGCACGTAGGGCTCCGCGTACGGGTCGACGACGGCGTTGTGGACGACGACGGCGGAGGTGGTGATGACGGCCGTCGAGCCGAGGGCAACCGCAGCGCCCGCCTTCGTCTGCAGGAACGTAGCGATCCAGTTGTACCAATCCTGCCAGTTGCGGATGCGGTCGAACCATTTGTAGGCGCTCCACGCGCGGCGCACCTTTTTCGAT
The DNA here is from genome assembly GCF_902826555.1 of uncultured Hyphomicrobium sp. Taxonomy (GTDB): domain Bacteria; phylum Pseudomonadota; class Alphaproteobacteria; order Rhizobiales; family Hyphomicrobiaceae; genus Hyphomicrobium_C. The sequence goes on along the minus strand of NZ_CADEFI010000029.1, from coordinate 3,048 downwards.
TTCTGAAACTGCTCCTTGAGCTTTTCCGTGCCGAGCGCCATGCGCGGCTCCCCCTCTTCTAAAGCGGCTTTGGCCCACGATAGCCCGGATCGGGGACAGAAAAGAGACACCGAATGCTTCGGGACCGGTGGCCCTTCGGATCGATCGGTCCCGTCAGTCCTTCTTCTCGCGGCCGGCGAGCCATTTCTTGAGATTCTCGGCGATCGCGTTGGCGCTCTTGCCCGCACGCTCGCCCGCCGGATGCGTGCGCTGCTTGGCTTTCGGAGGCTCCGGCTCCTCGACGGGCTCGCGCACCTTGGCCTTGCGCGGGTCGGGCTCGTCCCCCAGTGCCTTGGCGACATCGGTCAGGAAGCGGGACTGATCGTTTTTGGCGAGCCGGGGCGCCGCTGCGGCGATCGCCTCGAGCAAGGGGATAAGCCATTCCTGATCCGCCTTGGCGAAATCGTTCAACACCCAGCGGGCGACCAGCTCCTTCACTCCGGGATGGCCGACGCCGATGCGCACCCGTACGTAGTCGTTGCCGAGGTGGGCGGAGATCGAGCGCAAGCCGTTGTGACCCGCGTTGCCGCCGCCGGTCTTCACCTTGAGCTTGCCAGGCGCGAGGTCGATCTCGTCGTAGAAGACGACAATGTCCTCCTCAGCGATCTTGAGGAAGCGCGCGGCCTCGCCAACGGAGCGGCCGCTCTCGTTCATGTAGGTGTCGGGCTTCAGGATCAGGATCTTCTCGCCTGCTATCTCGCCGTCGGTGGCCTGACCCTGGAACTTGCGCTTCCAGGGTCCGAAGCGGTGCACGCGCGCGATCTCGTCGACGGCCATGAAACCGACGTTGTGGCGGTTACGCGCGTATTCGCCGCCGGGATTGCCGAGGCCGACGAAGAGTTTCATCCCGAGGTCCCAAAACAAAAAAGGCCGGCACCCGTCTTACGGGCCGCCGGCCTTTCATGCAAATGCGCCGTCTTACTTCTTGGCGGCGGGCTTGGCAGCCGGGGCTGCCTTGCCAGCGGCGGCCGCGGGAGCGGCTCCCTTGGCGGGTGCAGCACCAGCCTTGGCGCCAGCAGCGGGAGCTGCAGCCTTGGCATCGCCTGCGGGAGCACCTGCTCCACCTTCGGCAGCGCCAGCAGCGGTCGCTTCTTCCTCGTCCTTCTTGGCACCGGCAATGGTCGCGACCGTGAAATCGCGGGCAATGACCGGAGTGACGCCGTCAGGCATGGCGACGGAGGAGATGTGGATCGAGCGGCCGATCTCGAGGCCTTCGAGGTTGATCTCGAAGAAGGGCGGAATGCGATCGTAGGGGCAGAAAACCTCTACGTCGTGGCGCACGATGTTGAGCACGCCGCCGCGCTTCAGGCCGGGCGAAAGGGTGTGGTTCGTAAAGCGGACCGGCACGGACACGCGGATGACGCCGTCCTTACCGATGCGCAGGAAGTCGACGTGGATCGGGTGATCCTTGACCGGATCGACCTGGACGTCGCGGGGAATGACGCGGATCTTGTTCGAGCCGACAGCGATGTCGAACACGGACGAGGTGAAGTGCCCCTTGATGAACTGCTTCCAGAGATCGTTGCCGTTGATGGCGATGATCTCTGCGGGTTGGCCGTCTCCATAGATGACGGCGGGGACATTCCCCTCTCGGCGGGCTTGGCGTGCGGCCCCCTTGCCAGCACGCGGGCGCGCCGTGGCCTTGATCTCAATGATCTCGGACATGGCATTTTCTCCAATGAAAAAAGGGCCTTAGTTAAGGCCCAGTTGGCTGCGGCCGGCCTCCAAGGGTGCCGGGCAGGTCTCTCGCATGTGCTTGAGATCGGCGGGTTATAGCCGCGCGGCGGGGGAATGGCAATCGGCGTTGTCGGCCGGAAACAGGCAGATTTTGCCGCTGCCCGGCATCGTTTTCCGGCATGCCAGCCACCCTTGGCGCGACCACTATGCTACACTTTGCACGTGTTGCAGGAACCAGAGAGACGCATGACGCGGAAAGTCACGAAGCGGCGGCCGGCACAGGAGCAGGACAAGCTCATCTTCACGGCGCTCCGGGAATCCGGGCGGCCGGTCTCGGCCTACGAGATCATCGACCAGTTGCGCGACAGGGCCAGCCTGGCGCCGCAGACCGTCTACAGGGCGCTGGACCGGCTCATCGCGTCCGGATCGGCGCACCGGCTCGAATCTCTCAATGCCTTCGTTGCCTGCGGCCAGTCGGGCCACCAGCACCAGGGCGCGGCCGTGTTCGCCATCTGCGACGACTGCGGGACGGTGTCGGAGTTCGCGGAGCCGAAGGCGGTCGAGGCGCTGGCAGGCTGGGCAAAGCGCTCCAAGTACACCGTGCGCGCCATGACGCTGGAGCTCCGCGGGCGGTGCGCGTCCTGCTCGGCACGGATGGCCTGAGGCCGGCAGTAGGCCGTAGGTATCTGCTTCAACCGCTCGGCCAAAAAATTGGGCGCGCATCCGATGGCCCGGACACGCGCCCTTGTCTGTCTGCTGGTCGTCTTTTCCTTCACTCAGCGAGGCGCTTTAAGCGGCCTTCGCCTTCCTGATGGCGCGGGGCCGGGCAGGAGCAGGCTTCTTCTTCGCCTTACTCGTCCGCTCGCCGGTCTCCCCAGGCGTCGCGCCGCGAAGCTGCGTCGTCACGCGAACCTCGCGCGCCGAGAACGCCTTCTGGAGCACCGGGATGGCGTTTGCGGGATCGGCGCTGCCGCTCATGAAGATATCGAGCGCCGCATAGCCGTCACCAGGCCAGCTGTGGATCGCGATATGGCTCTCCTTCAGCACCGCAACACCGGTCACCCCACCCGTGGGTTTCAGGGGGTGAAGATGCATGTGCAGGAGCGTCGCGCCCGAGGCTTCGACACATTGTTTGAGTACCCGCTCCACGTGCCCGACGTCGTCGAGCCGCTTGGCACCATACAAATCGATCATCAGGTGCCGGCCAGCATGGGTGCTGGCGCCGCGGTCCTCAGTCGTGTCCTCAAGAGCAGCGCGCTTACCCTGCGACGCGTGCAGATCTTCCTTTTGGGCGGGGCTTGAACGAGTCAAGTCCATCCCCAATTGGAAGAG
>NZ_CADEFI010000028.1 GCF_902826555.1 uncultured Hyphomicrobium sp. | reverse complement strand
GCGTGGCAAAAGCGGCACGCTTTCCAGTATCTTGCTGGATAACGCTGTTTGCGGCTGGCCAGTTTGTTGTCGAGGGCCGCGCTCTCAACTAAGTATCGATACTGAGGTAGATCCTTTTTCGGAGGGGCGAATGCGATCTTTGAAACTCGGCTTGGCTGCCACGGCGGTCATCTTCGCACTTTCGGCGACGGCTCATGCCGACTGCGTCAGAGTGGGATCCGTTGGCGAGTTCGCGAGCCACGATGTCGCCGCGCTCTTTGCGACGAACGGTCTGAAAAACATCATCTACGGGCAGGGCCGCGAGGGCAAAGGCCCTGTCAGCCTGAAGTGCGAAGACGGCACGGGGACAACGACGTGTCGCGCCTCGCAGATGGCGTGCAAAGTGTCGGAGCCCAAAGCCTGCCTGGGCGCTTGGTTGTGCTTCTGACCCGTTGCCCGGCGCGGATTGAAGAATAGCGCGGGACCGGACGAGAGCTTCGATCCGCTCGAGGATGCTTCGTCGATAGCCGAGGTTCGGCTATCGACGACCACGCCAGCTTGTGGCCAGGCCGGCCCTACTCCGGATTGTCCGGCTCGACGAGCTTCGCGAGCTGCGCGAGCGATTGCTGCCAGCCGAGATAGCACGCTTCCGCTGGGATGACGGCCGGCACGCCCGCCTGCTCGATGTTGATCTCGGTGCCGCAGGACACGGCCGTGAGCTTCACCGTCACCGACATGACGCCCGGAAGATTCGGATCGTCGAAGCGGTCCGTGTAGCGGATGAGCGTGTGGGGTACGAGCTCCACATACTCACCACCGAAGGAATGGCTCTTCTCCGTCGTGAAGTTCTTGAACGACATCTTGAAGGTGCCGCCGGCTTTCCCCTCGAAATGATGGACCGTGCACGTGAAGCCGTACGGGGGCAGCCATTTGGCCATGGCATCGGCATCGAGGAACGCACGGTAGACTTTCTCCGGCGTGGTGGCGAAAACGCGGTGCAGGCGAATGGTGCTCGTTTCCGGCATTTTCGCTTCCTGCTTCTTGGACATGGGTGTCTCCTGTGTTGACCGCCGGTGGAGCGGAGTGACAAGGGCAGTTCCGCCCGTCGATATCAAGACGTTCGACACGCCTCGCTCCCGACACCTCACCCTGGAGATTTTGATCTTGCGGGCAACCTTTGGCACCTGGACGAGCCAAGCCGTTGAAACTCAGGCAAACAGCCCCCGCCTCACCGTCGCTGCGGCGCAAGACGCCCGACCTCGCCAACGAACGCCGCATGCGCCGCCGCATCCACCGGCTGATGCTTGACCGTCGTGCTCGCCGGGTCCTTGCCGAGATAGTTGTCGCCGCGCCAGTTCGTGACCGGCCGGATGGGACGCGGCGCGAACCCGCCTCCGCAGTTCGGGCACACGTTCTGCAGCACGTGCTCCACGCAGTCCGCGCAGAACGTGCACTCGTACGAGCAGATGCGCGCGTCCGTCGCTTCGGGCGGCAGCGCCGTATTGCAGTTCTCGCACGTCGGTCTGAGTTCGAGCATCCTTGTCTCCCGGTCAAGCGACGAGCTTGTCCACCTTCGCAAACGTGCTCAGCGTGAGCCACGACGTGAGGCTTGCTTCGAGCGGCCGGCTGCCCGTGATCGTGAGCCGCCCCTCGCGCTTCGCCCGCGCCGCCGTGAGATATCCCATCCAGATCTCGGTCAGAGTCCTGAGGTCGGTCGCGAGATAGAGATCCACGTCGAAGCCGGGATCTGACGAGCAGAGATCGACCTCCTGTCCGGGCGCGACCACCAGCCACCAGGTCCGCTGCGCTTTCGGAAGATCGCTGAAGATGACCTCGATCGTGCTCCGTTTGCGCGGCATCGGCTTCGGATCGATGTTGCGCCGGATGTCCCACATCAGCAGGTTGGGATCGAGGTTCTTGAGCGACGCATCGGTCTCGATCCACCGCTGGCCCCACGCGCCGACCGCTTCGATGACGGGGCGCAGATCCTCGCCCGCTTTCGTCAGACGGTATGCGATCGTGCCGGGCTCGTCCGCAGCGCGGTGCCGCGTGACGATGCCCGCCGCCTCGAGATCCTTGAGGCGCTTGGAAAGTAGCGCAGGCGACATGCGCGGCACGCCGCGGCGCAGCTCGTTGAAACGCGTCGAGCCGGAGACAAGCTCGCGCAGCAGAAGCAGAGTCCAGCGCGAGCATAGAATCTCTGCCGCCATCGCCACCGGGCAGAACTGGCCGTAGCTGCCTTCGCTCATGGATTGCTCCCTGGATTGGCGCCCCATCGCCGCGCAACCTACGCCGTCGAATGAGCCGCGACCAGTTCAGTTTCTGTATCGCCGGGGTTCAGTTGCTGAACTGGAGGCCGCCGCGCCTGCCGTGCGATCTGGCTCGGCGCGCGGGAGCAGGTTCCCGCAGCAGCGAAAACGAAAGGAAACACATGCCACTGATCGACATCGAGCTGATCGAAGGCGTCTTCGACGCCCGCCAGAAGCAGGCCATGATCGGGAAGATCACGGACGCCATGGTCGAGATCGAAGGCGAGGCCATGCGCTCTGTCACCTGGGTGCGCGTGCACGAGGTGGCGAGCGGCCACTGGGGCATCGGCGGCAAGGGCATGACAGCCGCCGACGTGAAGGCCATCCAGGCGGGCGGCAGGAAATAGGCGATGCACGATCCAGGCGCGCTGCGCCTGGATCCTTCGCCGTCGTATGGAAGGGCTAGATTGCGCTTAGTCGCGCACAGCGACCGCGCGCAATGCAGGCGCCGTCGCGACGGACGTCATTCCGTCCTGGGCTGTCACGGCCGCGGCGTCGCTCGGCAACATCCAGAGGATGCGCCGCGTACCCTCGACGCCGTCACGAGCCATCGCCAGACCGCTGGCGACAAGGGCGACGCCGAAAAAGGAGAGCAGGGTATCAAACCGCCGCACGCCCGTGTGCTGGTAAATGAGCACCATCGCGCCGATCGAAATAGGAAGCAGCGCCGCCAGAACGATGACCGGAGACTGCATGGTCGCTCCACTTTTGTGCCGCCCCGCACGGGCGGTCGAGGTTCAATTTTCATCCTAGATAGGGGACGATCACGACAGGCGTGTTAAAGCCTGTGGACCGCGGAAACCCCCACTGGAACGCCTGCGGCACGAGGCTTGCCCGCCTCCCCGATGTGACGGAACATGGTCCCGAAACCTGAAGGCCAGCTGACAGCCGATCGGAAAAGTTGGCGTACCGGCACGCCCCGGCGGGCGCTTGCGGTAGGACGGCTATTTCGCTGCGGCACCAGGGTCTTTGCCCGCCTCGACGGCCCACCCCTGCGCCCCTTAGTCCCTTGCCGCATCGCCCGGCGCACAGGTAAATGCGCCTATGATTCACCTCGACAACATCAGTAAGCAGAACGGCCACCAGATCCTCTTCATCGAGGCCTCGGCGGCACTGCTGCGCGGCGAGAAAATCGGCCTGGTCGGCCCGAACGGCGCCGGGAAAACCACGCTGTTCCGCCTCATCACCGGCCAGGAGCAGCCGGACGAGGGGCAGGTCTCCGTCGATCGCGGCGTCACCATCGGCTACTTCAGCCAGGACGTCGGCGAGATGGGGGGCCGCAGCGCCGTGTCCGAGGTCATGGACGGAGCCGGGCCCGTGAGCGCGCTTGCCGCGGAGCTGGCCGATCTCGAAGCAGCCCTGGCCGATCCCGACCGCGCCGGCGAAATGGAAGCCCTCATCGAGCGCTACGGCGAGGTGCAAGGCCGCTTCGAGGAATTGGGCGGCTATGCATTGGACGGACGCGCACGCGAGGTGCTGGCGGGCTTGTCCTTCAGCCAGGATATGATGGACGGCGACGTCGGCAATCTGTCGGGTGGCTGGAAGATGCGCGTCGCCCTTGCTCGCATCCTGCTCATGCGCCCGGACGTGATGCTGCTCGACGAGCCGAGCAACCATCTGGACATCGAAAGCCTGATCTGGCTCGAGGAGTTCCTGAAGGGCTACGAAGGTGCGCTCATGATGACCTCGCACGACCGCGAGTTCATGAACCGCATCGTGGGCAAGATTGTCGAGATCGACGGCGGTACGCTGACCTCCTATTCGGGCGACTACGAATTCTACGAGCAGCAACGCGCGCTGAAGGAGAAGCAGCAGCAGGCGCAGTTCGAGCGCCAGCAGGCCATGCTGGCGAAGGAGATCCGGTTCATCGAGCGCTTCAAAGCGCGCGCCTCGCACGCGGCCCAGGTGCAGAGCCGTGTGAAGCAGATCGAGAAGATCGAGCGCGTCGAGCCGCCGCGCCGGCGTCAGGCCATCGCTTTCGATTTCCCGCCGGCGCCTCGGTCGGGCGAGGACGTGGCGACGCTCAAGAGCGTGCACAAGAGTTACGGCAGCCGCAGCATCTACGAGGGGCTCGACTTCCAGGTTCGCCGCAAGGAGCGGTGGTGCGTGATGGGTATCAACGGCGCCGGCAAGTCGACGCTGCTGAAGCTCGTGGCAGGTGCGGCCGCGCCGGACGAGGGTACGGTCTCGATCGGCGCCAGTGTCAAGATGGGTTACTTCGCCCAGCACGCCATGGATCTGCTCGACGGCGAGCGCACCGTGTTCCAGTCGCTCGAGGACGCGTTTCCTCAGGCGGGCACCGGCACATTGCGCACGCTGGCCGGTTGCTTCGGCTTTTCCGGCGACGACGTCGAGAAGCGGTGCCGTGTGCTGTCGGGCGGCGAGAAGGCGCGCCTCGTGATGGCGAAGATGCTGTTCGATCCGCCCAACTTTCTCGTCCTCGACGAGCCGACAAACCACCTCGACCTGATGACGAAGGAAATGCTGATCAAGGCGCTGGCGCTCTATGAGGGCGCCATGCTGTTCGTCTCGCACGACCGCCACTTCCTGGCCGGCTTGTCGAACCGCGTTCTGGAGCTGACGCCGGAGGGCATTCACCAGTACGGCGGTGGCTATACCGAATACGTCGAGCGCACCGGTCAGGAAGCTCCGGGTCTTCGGAGCTGACGCTGGATCGTGTTCCCGGCGGAACATCGTTGACGGACATCATCCCCCACACTGAAGCTGATCGAGTGCGCCTTGAAGCGCCGCAGCCCGGTTGGAGAGTTCGATGGCGAACGTCGATAATGTGGCCGATGACGCCATCGCGAGCGGCGTGACGCGCGACGCCGGCTTCTGGAAGCGAGCGCTCGCGCTCCTGATTGATGTAGGCGTGGTCGGAACCATCGTCTCGACCCTGTACCTGCTGCTCGCCGCCGCGGAGCCGAACATCGGCCGCATCGTGACGTTGAGCACGCCGTTCGGCATCGGCACGGTGGAACGCACGATAGACAGCAGGAGCACCGAGACCACGGACGCGGACGGCGATAAAGTCATCAAAACCGACAAGATCATCGAGCGGTCCGTGCTCGACACGTGGGTCTATCGCTACAGGATCGAAGAGACGGCGCGCGAGACTGAAGGCGCGGTCTACACTGTCACCCTGCGCACGAGCCTGTCGTGGCAGATCGACCCGGCGACCGGCCAGCCCATCGAGACGGTGGAGGTCAACGAGATCGTGCTCGCCGTGCTGATGCTCTATTGGATCTTCACGGATGCCAGCCTTTATCGAGGCGGCCTCGGCAAGCGGGTTCTGGGGCTCGAGGTTGTCGACGCGCAAGGACAGCGCCTCACTCTGGCGGCTGCCGCGGCCCGCAACCTCCTGAAAATCCTGTCGGCCGCGATCATTTGCGTCGGCTTCATGATGGCCGGATGGACGCAGCGCAAGCAGGCGCTTCACGATAAGATCGTTGGCACATACGTCGTCACGCATTGAGCGCGATCCCTGGCTTCCCGCCCGTCGCTTGACCGTCGCCCGCCCACGGAGCGATGATCCCTTTTTATATCCAACTCATTTTCAGGCGGAGGTTTCAGGATGTCCGTCTTTTTCGACATCGCCAAAGTCGCTGCCGTGGCCTGTGCTGCACTGGTCATGGGCACGCCCAATGGCACGTCCCAGTCGACGCTTCTGCCGCCGCCGGCGGCCGCGCAGGATGCTCCCGTAAGCACGGGGCCCGCCGCCGAGCAACGGGCATTCGACACCGCAAAGGCAACCGGCACCGTCGAGAGTTGGAACGGATTTCTCGCCCAGTTTCCGGGTGGCTTTTACGCCAGCGTGGCCCGCGCCGAAATCCAAAAGCTCAAGGCCCGGCAGACTGGCCCCGCTTCTGGCGAAAGCGCTGGGAGCGCCCTGACGCCGGCCCGGTCCGTCCCGTGTGGCGATGTCCCGTCGCTGCAGTCGCCAGTCTCGGAGGCGGCGGCAACGTTGAAGTTCGTCAACGCCTCCGATGGCCTCCGCGTCGTCTTCTGGATTGACTACGCTGGAGACCGCAAGGAGTACGCACGCGTCGCCCCGGGAGGGGAATTGGCGCAGCAGACGTTCCAGGACCACGTCTGGCTCGTGCAAACCGAGCTTGGGCACTGCGTCGGCGTCTTCCTTGCGGGCAAGGGCACCACGGTCGCGAACCTCGGCGCTCCCGACCCGGGAAACAGATAGGCGGCCGGTGTTACGGCATCGCACCCGGCTCGTCGCGCCAGCTCTTGTAGGGCGACACCCGTAACAGAGCCAGCGCCAGCGCCAGTACGGCACCGTAGGCTGTGAAAACGATCACGGCGTTAACGAGCACGCTCCACGCTTGCGCGACGGAAAGGGCATGGTGCTTGGGATTGTTAGCCGCATAAACGATCTCGATGTCTTCGCCCGGCTCGTAGCGCGCGGCCGCCGCGTCGGACAAATGCGCGGCGCCATGGATGAACGCCGGCCCCGGGAGATCCAGGGTGTAAGTGAGCAGCACGCCGCCTTCCGGGCGCTCGAGCCACGAGGAAGGCTCGATGCGCTCCACGACGGCCGTCGCCGGCAGGCCGTAGGCTGTGATGTGCCGGAAGCGCACAAAATCCGCACCGAGCTGTGCCAGCGCGGCGAGAATGACGAACGGTGCCGTCAGTACGAAAAGCGAGAGCTTGAGGTCGTTCACGGCCGCCACCCCACACAACAATAGATCGACCTAAGCTCAGCATAGCCTGTCGCGCTGTTCCTGGCGAGACCTGAGCGGAACGCGGCAGTGGAGAGCCGGACGCATGAGCCGGTTCCGGGCCGCACTTGGCACATCGTCATCCGGTTCCTAGATTATCGGCGACAGCCGGGCCCAATGCGCGCCGGAAGGCGGTTCTCGCGGCATGATCCAATTTTCCCTATCCAAAAAGCGCTATGAGACCTGGCTTCGCAAGGCGCTCGGCAGCGATTTCGTCGCCGCCGACCTCGCCGAGAAGAACCGCGTGATTGAAGAGAGCACGTTTGTCTTTTTGCGCGGCACCTATTGGCGATGGGCGGAGCTCGCGTTCGAGATCGTGCCGGATCTCGCCTCCGGCCCGTCCGTGCTCGCCGTTGGCGACATCCACCTCGAGAACTTCGGCACGTGGCGCGATGCCGACGGACGCCTGGTCTGGGGCATCAACGACTTCGACGAGGCTGCGACCATGTCTTACGGATTGGATTTGGTGCGCCTCGCGACCAGCGCCGCCCTCGCGGATGCAACGTCGAAGCCCGATCTCGGAAGCATCTGCGATGCGATCATGGAGGGATACCGTTCCGGCTTGGCGGCGCCCGCGCCTGTGGTTCTGGATCGCGATTGGGCCTGGCTGCGCGACAAGGTCGTGGTGCCGGATGTCGTGCGGCAGAAGTTCTGGAAGAAGATCGAGCAACGCAAGATCGAGCCGGCGCCGCCCCGATTTATGAAGGCCCTACGGGCCGCGATGCCGGAGCCGCGTCTTGCCTTCGATACGGCACGCCGCGTTGCCGGGACGGGAAGTCTCGGCCGCCCGCGCTGGATTGGCGTGGCCGACTGGCGCGGGGCCCCTGTCGTGCGCGAGGCCAAGGCCGCACTTAGATCCGCGTGGACCATCGCGCACGGTACGCCGGCCGAGCCGCTTCGCATCATGGAGGTTGCAGCCGGAAAATTCCGCGCGCCGGATCCCTGGTACAGGCTCGTGGGCAACATCATCGCCCGCCGGCTGTCGCCCAACAACCGCAAGATCGAGGCGGCGACGATCGATGTGAAGCTCCATGGCCACAGGATGCTGAAAGCAATGGGTTTCGAGCTGGCGAACATTCACGCCGGCACGAGGGGAGCCGGCGTGGCGATCGGGAAAGACCTGAAAGCGAGACAGGCGGGATGGCTCGTCGCTGCGGCGGAAAAGGCGGCAGCAGCCACGCGCGCGGATTACAAATCCTTTCGCAAAATGTAAGGCACAAGCTTCCAGGCTTTTGCTTTATCGGAGTATTTTTCGCAGAGACATTGCGTTCTGTCCCGCGCGGGACAGCTCCGTGCGTGCCGTTCCGCCAAAGTCTCCCGATCACGCCGACCCGTGCGCCGTGTGTGCCGGGCAAGCATAAGGAGACCACGAATGACGTTCACTAAGACTGCCGCTCTCGCCGCTGCGGTTGCTGTTGCCGCGCTCGGCACCGGCATGACGGCGGCCAATGCCCATGGCAAGAAGCTCAATCATCATCACTTCGGCCATCATCACCACGGCCTGATCGTGATCGGCTCGTCCGACTATGGCTGCAAGCATTGGCTTCGCAAGTACAAGAAGACCGGCAACGAGTACTTCCTCGACCGCTACTATCTCTGCAAATACTGAGACGCGAACTTTCTCTCTCCCTGCGCGGCGCGCGGGGAGAGAGTTCCTCCTATTTTGGGTCGTAGCGCTCGCTGAGTTCCTTGATGCGCTCTTCCGTCTTTTGCGTCATGCAGCCGGACACCGCCGAGCTGGTGCCTGTTCCACCCGACCATTCCATCGGCACGACACCTTTGCAATCCGCGTCGCGGAACGCCACCCACGCCCGCTGCGCCTCCCGCATGGCCGCCTCCCAGCTCTGCGAATCGTACGGCTTTTCGAGGCCCGACGTGGCGATCTGCGCCAGCACCTTTTGATAGACGGCATTGAGCTTGGCGTCGGCCGCCTTGAAGTCCTTGTCCGAGCAGAAATTCATTTCCACCGTGGTGCTGGCGTTGGTGCAGTCGATGGCGTCGTCCGCGGCGGCGGGGTGCGCTGCGCATGTGCAGAGCAGGACCAGGCCGGAAAGAAAGGTGCGCATGCAGGGGCCTCTCGAGGTTCGATCAGCCGATCTTATCGAATGATCGAGCAGCCGGACAGCGAGCGCCCGGCAGCCAGCGCGAACTTCCGGGAAGCGCGCGGATTACCGGCCGATGCCGCTCTCTCCCTCCCTGTCGAACGAAAAGGCCCGCCCCCTCGTGGGGACGGGCCGGAAAACGCAAGATCGGGAAATCAACGCCGCTCAGGTCAGCGACGCTTCTTCCAGTACTTCTTGCCGTGATGGTGGTGCCTCAGCCAATGCGGCACACACCGCTCACGGCCCCAGATATGCGAGCGATGCCAGCCGAACCGGTCGCGCCGGCAAGCGCTGTGAAGCCCGTGCACTTGAATGATCTCGGACGAGACCTGGGCACCGGACGCGTTTCCGGCCGCACCGAGCGGCGCAGCCTGGAGAGCCGGGGCGAAAAGCGCAATTGCAAGAGCGCCGGCGAGGCCGGCGAGAAGTTTTCTCATGGGTCGTCACCTCCAAGTTATCGCAAGTGTTAACGCGAAGCCGATGGTCGGGTTCCGATCGCGACTTCCGTGTTAGTATCCGCGCGTAACACACGGAAATGTATCGCTGACGAAAAACGCGCGACACGGTTGCTCTTTGCGGGATCGCCCATTAATCGGAGATGAACGCTTGCGCCGTGCACGTCCTATAAAGGTCCCCTCTGCAACGTCTTCCTGACATTGCCGCCGTCGTCGGAGGCGGCCCCGCCGGCCTGATGGCTGCCGAGACGCTGGCTCGAGCCGGTGTCGGCGTCGTGCTGTTCGAGCGCATGCCGCGCCTGGCGCGCAAGCTGCTGCTCGCCGGGCGAGGAGGCCTCAATCTCACGCACAGCGAGCCGATCGAGAATTTTATCTCCCGCTACCGCGGAGCAGCCCCCCATCTGCGCGCGGCCATCGAGGCCTTTCCGCCAGCGGATCTTCGCGCATGGTGCGAAGCGCTGGGTCAGGAAACGTTCGTCGGAACCAGCGGTCGCGTGTTTCCGCGGGCCATGAAGACCTCTCCGTTGCTGAGGGCGTGGATGCAACGTTTGGCGGCGCTCGGCGTGGAGGTCCGGCTGGGGCATCGCTGGACCGGGTGGAATGCCAAAAACCAGCTGGTGTTCGAGGCATCGGCGGGAGAGATCACCATCGACGCCGCCTGCGCGGTGCTGGCGCTCGGCGGCGCGAGCTGGCCACGGCTCGGATCGGACGCGAGTTGGGTCGCACCCTTCGAAGGCGCAGGCATCGAGGTGGCGCCGCTCGCGCCCTCCAACTGCGGGGTGCGCGTCCAGTGGAGTGAGATATTTCGCACGCGCTTTGCCGGTGCGCCACTGAAGCGGATCGCGCTCGCAATTGGAGATGAAAGCGCGCGCGGTGAGGCGATGATTACGGCGGAAGGGATCGAAGGCGGCGCGGTCTACGCGCTCACGCCACTCATCCGCAACGCCATCGCGACAAACGGACGAGCAGGGCTTGCCATCGACTTGCGCCCGGACGCCTCCGAAAGCGATCTAGTCGCCCGTTTGGCGAGGCCACGCGGCAAGCAATCGCTCGCCACCTACCTGCGCAAGGCTTTGCACCTCGATGCGCCCGCACTTGGCTTGCTGCAGGAGGCGGCGCACAAGGCGGCGACGCCCCTTGCCGCAATGCCGGCAGATGCCGTGGCACGCCTCATAAAATCCGTTCCGGTCGAGGTCACGGGGTTGATGCCGATCGAGCGCGCCATCTCGACTGCCGGTGGCGTGTCGTTCGACGCAATCGACGAGACGTACATGCTGCGCGCACGGCCCGGCACGTTCGTCGCCGGCGAGATGCTGGATTGGGAGGCGCCGACAGGCGGCTATCTTCTGCAGGCCTCATTCGCCACCGGACGCGCCGCTGCCAATGGCGCGCTTTCCTACCTTGCACGCCGCTCGCAAATTTGACCCTACTGCCTACTCAGCCCTCGATCTCGCTCCGGAGCAGCTCCAGCTCCAGCCAGCGCTCCTCCGCCGCCGCGAGCTTGGCCTGCAGGTTGGCGAGTGCATTCGAAAGCTCGGTGAAGCGAGCGCGGTCGCGGGCATAGAGATCCGGCGCCTCGAGCAGGCGCGACAGATCCTTTTGCTTGGCTTCGAGCGCCGCGATTTCGCCCGGCAGCGTCTCGAGGGCATGCTTGTCCTTGAACGAGAGCCGCCGTTTTCCAGCCGCGGCCGCCGGTGCCTCGGCTGCGGCCTTCTTCGGCTCCGGCGCCGGCTTCGCGCCCGCCTCGCGCCGCTTGAGCTCCTCGCCGCGCTGCGCCAGCATATCCTGATAGCCGCCCGCATACTCGGTCCACCGCCCGTCGCCCTCGGGCACGATCACGCTCGTCACCACCCGGTCCAGAAAATCGCGGTCGTGGCTGATCAGGATCACGGTGCCCTTGTAATCGGAGAGCACGTCTTCCAGCACGTCGAGCGTTTCGAGATCGAGGTCGTTGGTCGGCTCGTCGAGCACCAGAAGGTTCGACGGATTCGCCAGCGCCCGTGCCAGCATCAGCCGTCCGCGCTCACCGCCGGAAAGCGCGCCGATCGGCGTCAGCCGTTGCTCGGGAGCGAACAGGAAGTCCTTCATGTAGGCGACGACATGCTTCTTCTCCCCGCCGATCGTCACGGTGTCGCCGCGCCCGCGCGTCAAGGCTTCCGAAAGCGTCCATGTCGGATCGAGGCTCTCGCGGCCCTGATCGAGAGACGCCATCTCGACGCTCGCGCCGCGCCGTATCTCTCCCGCATCCGCTTGCAGCGCTCCGGTCAGCAGCGAGACCAGCGTCGTTTTACCTGACCCGTTCGGCCCCACGACGCCGAGCCGGTCGCCGCGCATGAGCCTCAGCGAAAGATCGCGCACGATCGGCTGCGCCCCGAACGACTTCGCGAGGCCCTTGGCCTCGATGACCAGGCTGCTCGACGTTTCGGCCTCAGCGACGGTCAGCGTCGCCTTGCCCTGCACCGCACGATAGTCGCGCCGCTGCTGCCTGAGCTTCCTGAGTTCCGCCATTCGCCGCACGTTGCGCTTGCGCCGCCCGGTCACGCCACCGTGCACCCAGTGCTCCTCGGCCACGATCTTGCGATCGATTTTGTGCTGCTGCACCTCCTCCTCGGCGAGCTGCTGGTCGCGCCAGTCCTCGAAGCCCGAGAACGGCAGTTCGACGCGTCGTGCCTGCCCGCGGTCGAGCCACACCGTCGTGCGCGACAGCTTCTCGAGGAAGCGCCGGTCGTGGCTGATGATGACCAGCGCCGCCCGCGATTGCCGAAGCCGCCCTTCCAGCCATTCGATGGTCGGCAGATCGAGATGGTTGGTCGGCTCGTCGAGCAAAAGGATCTGCGGCTCGGGTGCGAGCACGTGAGCGAGGGCAGCGCGCCGGGCCTCGCCGCCGGAAAGGTTCGCTGGATCTTCCATCCCGTCGAGGCCGAGATCCTCCAAAAGGTGCTGTGCCCGGTGCGGATCGTCGCTCGCGGCGAGCCCGGCTTCCACATAGGCGCGCGTCGTCGCGTAAGCCGTGAGATCGGGCTCCTGCGGCAGGTAGCGCACGAGCGCGCCCGGCTGCACGAAGCGGCTGCCGCGATCCGGCTCGATCAGGCCGGCGGCAATACGTAGAAGGGTCGATTTACCCGAGCCGTTGCGGCCGACGAGGCAGATGCGTTCGCCCGCTCCGACCGCGAGATCGACGCCGTCGAGCAGGCTCGTGCCGCCGAACGTCAGCGCGATATCGGTGAGCTGGATCAGGGGAGGGGCCATGGAACTCCGGAAGCGCATGTTCTGCGCGTCTATACAGGCTTTCGGGATCCGAAGGCCAGCGTCCACTCACCCTTCCAGGGTCGGGAGTTAGGGGCTATTGCGCCTGCACCATGGCGTTGATGGCGTCATACGTGGTGCGGCCGAAGCTGCCGTCCACGGTGCCCGAATAGAAACCGCCCTGGGCAAGACGCTGTTGCAGCGCCTTGCGGAACTCGCGGCTCCAGGCCCGGTTGTTCTGGAGCATCTGCTGGTAGGTGAATTGATAGCGTCGTTCGAGGGCTTGATAGATGTAGCCCGCCGCCAGTTGCGGGTCCTTGGCCACGCCGATCCCTTTGTCGTAGTGGTAAGCGAGATTGTGGATGGCGAGCAGCTGCCCGCGTTTCGCGGCCTCGATGTACCACGCCGCAGCGGTCGCCGGGTTGCGTTCCACGCCGCGACCCGTCGAATACATGGTGCCGAGCGCGGCCATGCCCTCTGCATCGCCTGCGTCCGCTGCCTTCTTGTACCATTGCACGGACTGGTGATGGTCGGCTTCCAGCCCGCCGCCGCCTTCGAACATCAGGCCGACCGCTACCATCGCCGGCGTATAGTTGGCCTCCGCCGCCTTCTTGAACATGTTCACGGCTTCCAGCGGATCTTTGATCATGCCTTCGCCGTCGCGATACATGCGCCCGAGCCGGAACAGCGCCGCGACGTTCCCCGCCTCCGCCGACTTGCGAATCCAGCGCTGGGCTTCCGTCATGTCCGTCACGGTGCCTCGGCCGGCGGCCAGAGCATCGCCGTAGAGAAGCATGCCGTTTGTGCTCCCCGCGAGCGCGGCCTTCTTGTACCAGGACACGGCCTCCGCTGCGTCGGTCTTCACGCCCGTCCCGTTCGTGTAGAGACGCGCCAGAAACATCATGGCCGGCGTGCTGCCGCGATCGGCGATTTCGCGAAGCGCCTGCAGGTACCCCGTGCCGTCGTCGCCGACGCGCCAGACCGTGAGCGTCCCCTGCGTGCCGGGTGCGCGGGTCTTTACGGCCTCGACGAAATCCGAAGTCTCGGCGAGCGGCGTGCCGTCGAGCGCCGTCACGAAGTCGCCGAAACGCAGCCCCGCCTGTGCGGCCGGCGCACCGGGAGTCGTGTCCACGACGAAAACGCCGGCCTCGTTGCTGAGCCCCAGTGCGGACGCAAGGGCCGGATCGTGCACGCCGTCGAGCCGGATCCCCACGTAGGCAAGCTTTTCCTTGCCTGGCCACGGTTGGAACTGGATCGGAACCTGGATCGTCTGGCCTTTCAGGCTGAGCCCATGTCCCGGCACCACGCCGCCGCCGGAAGGCGGAAAGGGAAGGTCTGGTGTCGAGGGCCCGGCGGTATCCGGTAGTCCTTTTCCGGGCGGCAGGAGGCGGATGATATCCCGCTCGTCGGTCTCCTCCGCATCGTCGGCACGCGCAAGACCCGCGGCTGCGCCCGTCGCGATGAGCAGCGAGAGGGCAGCCGTCGACAGGGTCCGGATGCAAAGACGGCTCATCGGTCAGCCCGGGTGGATTGCGTCGTCACGAGAATCTACCGCTGGGGGACGCCGAGGGCAACGTGCCGAAAAGCGAGGGGCGGCCGTAACTCCGCCCCTCGCTCGTGTCCGTGAAGCGCGCTTGTCTTAGGTCGAAGCCGGTTTCCATTCGCCTGGCGCCGTCTGGCAGAAGATCGCCGTATTGCTGTTCTTCTCGTCGGGCGTTTCCTGCCCCTTCTTCTTGCGAAGTTCGAGCTCGGTCGTCACCTTGCGGCACTGGGTATCGGGCGGGATCTCGCTGATGCGCACCACTTCCTCGTCCACGACGGGCTTGGCGGCGGGCGGCGCAGCCTGCTTGGAGTCCGTCGGCGGAGCAGCTGGCGGCGCCGCGTCGGTCGCCTTGGAGGAATCGGCGGCGAGGCCGCTTGGCGGGACAGCGCCTTTACCGGCGTCGGGCGCGACGACCGTGTCGGCTGCCACCAGGATCGCCGGGTCATTCTTGAGGTCGGACGCTTTCTGCGTTGGCTCGGCGACAATCGTCACCTGCTTCTTGCCGTCCTTCGACGTGTAGGTATCGGAGACGCGCTGCTCGGGGTCTTTGGCGACCACCTCCTTGGCGCGGCGCGCGACTTCACGGCGCTCGTGGCGCGACAGATGCTCGAAGATTACGACGCCGATGGCCACTGCCGCCACCACGCCGAAGGCGGAGCGGAAGGGTCCGCCGAACAGGATCGCTCCGCCGATGACGGGCGCCGCCACGCCGGGCAGGACACGGGCGGGCGCCCGGACCACTTTTTTGAAGGTTCTGCGGATGCCGAACTGAGCATCGGCCGGAGGCGGCAGGCTGGTCACGGCCACTGAGGCCGCGAGAAAGACACAAAGAATGCGAGTCAGCATATCTCGGCTCCCTGGAGTGCGTCCAGAAACGGGTTTGCCCTGGCGTTTCCGGAACATTTGGCCCCGGGGGATAGTCTTTGGATCCGGGCGGAGGATAACCGAACTGGCTTTGGCCCGGGAGAGGGAATCTGAGGGTACAGTCAACGCGGCGCCGGAACCGATTTCGCTGTAGCTCCAACCCGCTGCAGTGCCGAAACCGTCTGGATGCCAATCGTCCGTTGCGCTAGGAATCGCCCGAGAGGGTGACGTTCGCCGGGTCTCTATGCCGTTTTTCAACCGAGGCATGTTCTGGGGCCTTTACAGGCGGTCAACGGCACTGTTGGCCGCCGTTTTGATTGCGAGCCTGTCCTCCCTGGCGTCCTATGCCTTCGACGCCGGCCGCGTCGAGCCGTCCGTCTACAAGATCTACACGTTCATCCCGCAAAAAAACGACCAGTACAGCGTCTCCTCCGGTACGGGCTTCCTGGTCTCGGGGCGCCGTTACGTGGTGACAAACTTCCACGTCATCGAGGGAGGAGCGCGCTTCTACGTCGCCTTCCGCAGCGGGCGCGAGGCCAAGCTGGTCGAGGCGCGGCGCGTCGACAGCCGCCCCAACGTCGACCTCGCCCTCCTTGAAGCGCGCGAGGATCTGCCGGGTGAGGCGCTGAAGCTCGGCGAGTATGAGCCCGACAAACTGACCGACGTGGTGGCGATCGGATTTCCTGGCGCCGCCAACCTCAACAAGGATCTGGTGCCCGGGGCCGATGCGCAGGGAGTGCCCCTGACGGACCTCGACTCCACCGTCACCAGCGGCGTCGTCTCGCGCATGACCTTCACCAACCTCAAGGTCAGCGAGAGCCAGACGCTGAGCGTGCGCACCGTGCAGCACAACGCGGCGATTAACCCAGGCAACAGCGGCGGGCCGCTGTTCGACGCCTGTGGTGTGGTTGTCGGCGTGAATACCCTCCAGGGATTGAACTCGCAGGGCCTGTTTTTCTCCGTCCACGCGGCCGAAGTCGGACGCTTCCTGCGCGCAGTCCAGATCGCCTATGACTCGACGGCGCGTCCATGTACCGGAGGCGGGGGGTCGAGCTTCGTGCCGTTGGCTGTGGGCCTCACGGCCGCGTTGGCGCTCGCAGCGGCGGCCTTTATGCTGCGGACGAACCGCGCGCCGTCCTGGCTGCGAAATGCCGTGCCGAAGGCGCTGGCCGAACTCGCGGCTCCAAAAGCGGCGGGCGCAAAGGGCAAGGGCCAGCAGCGAGCTCAGGCAGTCCTGGATGCCGGATCGCCCGCAACACTGTCACTGAGGCCGGTGGCGGGCGGAACCACGATCCATCTTGACGACACCGGCCGCCCGGCCACCATCGGCCGCGGCCCGGGCGCCGACATCACCGTCGTGAGCGATACGGTCTCCAAGGTGCACGCACGGCTCGCCTTCGACCGTGCCGGCCAGCGCATTCGCATCACCGATCTCGGCTCATCGAACGGGACCTATCTCAACGGCGGACGCATCACGGAGGCGGAGGCCTCTCCCGGTACGTTGCTGCGCTTGGGTGCGCTCGAGTTCACGATTGTGCGCGAGAAGACGCCTGCCGCATCGGCGGCTGCTGCCGCCGGCGCGGGCAGCGGCTGGATGTTGTCCGGTTTCGATCCGTCGGGCCGGGCGCTGCAGTTCGAGCTCCGTCCCGCCGCCCATCCGGCCTCCGGCCGTGATGTCCCTGCCACGTGGACGTTCGGGCGCGATCCGAACCGGGCCGACTACGTCATCGATGACAGCAGCGTGTCGTCGCTGCACGCCCAGCTCATGTTCAATCCGGGAGAAGCGCTGATGCTGCGCGATATGGGCTCCATGAACGGAACGCGCCTCGACGGCGAAAGCATCGGCGCGCGCGCGGTCACGCTCAGCGATACGGGGCACGAAATCGCATTTGGGCTCGCGACCCTGCGCCTTTCGCGTCTTACGGGCTGACGGGCTCCGACGGCGCCTTCGGCTTGTTCCAGAAATCGAGCATGCTCATCAGCCGGCGGCGGGCTCCGACCGGCATCGCTTCGACGCCTCGCTTCAGCGCCGTTCTGATGATACCTAGATAGACGGTAGCGTAGATGCGCCCGCGCAACGAGATGGGCGCCGCCCAATCGCAGACGACGATCGCGTTGTCCGCCCACTCGAGCTTGTAGCCGTCGCCGGGTGCCAAAAGGTCGAACGACGCCATGCCGGCTTCGCACGCGTTGCGGATGCTGTCCTCCATGAGGAGTGCACCCGCCGCTGTCTTCTCGAAGTCGAGATCATAGGCGATGATGTGGATCGCCGAGCGGCCCTTGCAGCGCACGCCGATCTCGACCGCGACCGGACGCCCGTCGCTGCAAAGCTTTATGACATGGCAACCGGCGGGATGCGTCTCCGCCCGCGTCGCGTCGGCGAAAAAGCGCTCCGTCCTGGGGTCGGTGAGCGCCGGAGAGACGATGCCGCGTTGGAGGAGCCAGGCCCGCTTGAGCCGGAACGTGTCGGCGACGAGCGCTGCGGCCTCCGTGCCGTGTGTATGCCAGGAGACGGCGGTTGCGCCGCGCTCCTCGAGACGGCGCCGCTGCCGCTTGCGGTTGCGCCGGGCGCTGCCGGAATAGCGCTTCTCGTATTCGTCGAATGAGGGAGCGCTGGCAAGATCGAGATAGGGAGCCTTGAGTTCCGCGGTCATCACCGCTCCCATTTCGGGAAGCAGTGGAGCGATGGCGGCGTCGGCGCGCACTTTGCGCATTTGCACGACATTCGCGTTCGTGTGGCGCGTCACGAACCCCCACGCCGCGCGCAGAAGGTCGAGTGCATCCGGCAGATCGTCGATCAGGACGTCACCGTATTGGCTGACGGGTTCGCCCATCCAGGTCAGGCGGTTCAAGCCGCGACCGCGTTCAAGGACCAGCGGCCATACCATCACCAGTCGCTCGTCGACATGCGCCGTGACGATTGCGAGCTCGGGGCCGGCTTCTCCGGAAACAGGAAGAAAGTGATTGGCCCAATGCCAAAGCCAGTTGAAGGACTGGAACAGCTGAGTATCGCGGCCCGCGCGCGCAAAAAGATCGTTCCACGGCTCTTCGAGCGCATCGAAACCGGCGCGTGTCGTGACCAGGTCGAGCTTCGCTCGCTGAGCCGCCGCACCAAGCGGGAGACTGTCGCGCAGTGCGCGCAGCTTGGCCATAGCCTCCGTAGGCACCGAATTTTGGCGCTCGACGTTACGCGCGGGCAGGAACATGGGGGGCGATCTCTAAAAGCAAGGCTAAGCGCCGTCCGAAAATGGGATCTCGGACGAATGGCCAATAGTCCCACAAAAAGGATAACGATTTGTCAGGTCCCGTCGCATCCAACAGGGGCGAGCAGGCCACGACCGCCATCCCGTCAGGCGTGCGCGATTTCGACCAAAGCGAGCACGAACAAAAGCACCACGAGCGACCAAAGCGCAAACGTTCCGCGCCGCGTCATCGCGCCGCCTCCGAACGATGCGGAGAGCGCCACGGCGGCCGCAGCCGTGAGGTTGATAATGATCAGCCCCGCAAGCCCGAGGCCTCGCGATCCCTCCCAGGCGCCTTCGATGAAGGTCGCGCCGCCGATGCCGATCAGCACCGCACCGAGCAGGCGCGGCCAGAATCCGCTCGCGCTGGACGGCAGTCCGAGGATGCGGAGGGTTGTGAGAGGAGCGACGGCCAGCGCAAAGCCGCTGACGAGCTTGAGAAGCGTTTCGAGCCAGAGAAGCTGATCCACGGGACTGGCGTCGCGAGATTGAGGGGTTACGAAATGCGGCTGCGCCGAGAGCGACTACTTACCGGCCTTTTCGGCCTGGCTCTCCCACCAGTCGCCCGATCCGAATGAAGGTCCGGAGTCGTTCGAGCTGCCGCTGAAGAAGTCGTCGAAGAATCCGCCTTCATCCTCGGCCTTCTGTGCGACCATAGCTTTCTGAGGCGGCTCGAAATCGCCGGCCAGCAGACGGTTGAGGTCGGTCTTGATGGCTTGCGTCTTGCGGTCCGAGCAATAGTTGGGATCTTCGACCGCAGCCTTCATCACGCCGTTGTAGGCGACGTTATAGATCTTCTCGATTTGCGAAGTATCGGTGCCGCGCCCCATCTCGTTGGCCATGTAGGAGGCCTTGAGCTTGGCAGGATCGAAATTATAGCCGCACTTGGCGGCACGCGCCGAAACGCTGCCGACAAAGAACGCGCGGTCCGTCGGAGTCGATGCTGGCGCCACGGGAACCGCAGCCCCGGCCTGGGCCGCTCCGGGAGGTGGCGTCGGAGCGTTTCCGAGGATAGAGGACGTCGACACGCCGTTGCTTGAGGAGCAACCGGCGAGGCCGAGGACGAGCATAAGGACGGGGAGGACAGGGCGCTGCATAGGTGATCCTCAAGTTGCCCGAAATCAGCGCAGGTTTGCGCCCTTTTTGAGGTCAGGTCAATCCGAGCAAACCCGACTCTGTGAGCAACTCACGGCACTTGCGCCCCATTGTATACAACTCGGTAAACTTGATGCCCACTCAGCGCATCAGCTCGCGGATGGCGCTATCGAGCCCGGCGAGCGTCATCGGATACATGCGCCCTTCCATCAGGCGGCGGATGAGGCCGATAGACGGCGTGTAGCCCCAGTGTGCCTCCGGCACCGGGTTGAGCCACACCGCATGCGTATAGATGCTTGCCACGCGCTGCAGCCACGTGGCGCCCGCTTCCTCGTTCATGTGCTCGACCGCGCCGCCGATATGCGTGATCTCGTAGGGGCTCATCGACGCATCGCCGATGAAAATCACTTTGTAGTCGGCCGGATAGGTATTGAGGACCTGCCAGGTCGGTATCGTCTCGCTAAAGCGCCGCGCATTGTCGCGCCACACGCCCTCATAGAGACAGTTGTGGAAGTAGTAGTATTCGAGATGCTTGAATTCGCTGCGTGCTGCTGAGAACAGCTCCTCGGCCGTGCGCACATGCCAGTCCATCGAGCCGCCGACGTCGAAGAACATCAGCACTTTGACGGCATTGCGCCGGACGGGGCGCAGCGTGAGATCGAGATAACCCTTGCGCGCTGTGCCGCGCACGGTCTGATCCAGATCGAGCTCTTCCGCCGCGCCTTCGCGGGCGAAACGCCTGAGGCGGCGCAGCGCCAGCTTGATGTTGCGAACGCCGAGTTCGACGTCGCCTGCGAGATCCTTGAACTCGCGCTTGTCCCACACTTTGATCGCGCGCCGGTGACGGCTTTCTTTCTGCCCGATACGCACGCCGGCCGGATTGTAGCCGTAGGCCCCAAACGGCGAGGTGCCGCCCGTGCCGATCCACTTGTTGCCGCCCTGGTGACGCTCCTGCTGCTCGGCGAGACGCTTGGCGAGCATCTCCATGATCTTTTCCCATCCGCCGAGTGCTTCGATCTTCGCCTTCTCCTCCTCGCTGAGATAGAGCTGCGATACGGCCCTCAGCCACTCCTCCGGGATCTCGGCGGTGGCGGCTTCGCTCATCAGGTCGAGCCCTTTGAAGACATGCCCGAAGACGCGGTCGAAGCGATCGATATAACGCTCATCCTTCACCAGCGCGGCGCGTGAAAGATAATAGAAGTCCTCCACGCGGCGGCCCACGACGTTCGCGTCGAGCGCTTGCAGCAGCGTGAGGTATTCCTTGAGCGTAACCGGGACCTTGGCGTCCCGAAGCTCCTTGAAGAAAGTGGCAAACATCACCGGATACTACCCCGCCGCCCACATTTGGGGGAGGGGGAAGACGGGCAGCGCCGCGCCGCACCGGCAGCCGCACACAAAACAAAGAAGCCGCCCCGAGGGGCGGCTTCCTGTTTGGTTCGGGTCTCTCGACTTCGATTAGAAGTTGATGAGAGCGCCGGCCTTCACGTAGTCGAACTCTGCGCTGTTGCCGGCATCGTCGTCACCCTCGATGTGGCGATAGGTCAGCCAGAGAGACATGGCAGCGGCGTCGACTTCCTGGACAACACCGAGGCCCCAGAGGTCGAGTTCGGTACCGGCCGTGTCACCGTCCATGTTCTCGTACTCACCGTAGAACACGGTGGCGCCAAGATGGTTCAGGTTACGACGGAGACCGCCCTTAATGTAGAAGAAGTCGCTCTCCGTGCCGCCGGCGCCGTCTTCATTGAAGTCGCCGTAGGCTGCGTAGAGGAACAGGCCCGTGCCAATGTGCTGAGCGTAGCCGCCGATCTGGAAGAACTCGGTCGAATTCGTTCCATCGCTACCCTGAGTGCCGGCGCAGGCAGACGGAACGACCGTGAAGTCGCGGGTTCCGTTGCAGTTGTCATCGGATTCGCTGTACGCGGTTGCGAAGGCGACCTTGAAGCCGTGCAGCTCACCAGCATAGCGGAGAGCCACATCCCAGAAGTCATCTTCACCCCAGGTGGCCGAAGCCGAGAAACCGGCGAAGGTCGGGGTGTCGTAACGGACCGAGTTCAGAGGCACGCCGTTGCAGTCCGCGCAAGTTGCGAACGCACCGATGCCGAAGCCGCCCCAATCGAACTGCACGTAGTTGGCCGGAATGAGCGAGCCCGAACCGTCGACCAGGATGGCCGTGTTGTCCGAAGCCTGCGACTGAAGGCCGACGCCGACCTTGCCCCAATGGTCGCTCTTGATGAACCAGTAGGACTGCAGCGTGTGCACGTAGTTGTTCGTGCCCGTGTAGACGCTCTTGCCGTTGTCCGTGTCAGCATTCAGCGACAGCAGGTTTTCGCTGCCGTCTGCTTCGATGTGGATCACGTAGCCAGCGGTCCAGCCGGGAACGATGGTGGCCTGACCGGTGAACTTCACGTTCGTGCCGATCGTGGTGCCGATACCGCCGACGTAGACGTTGCTCTCGTCGCCGTCATCCCACCACATGACCTGCTCGGCTACCCAGCCGGAGATCGTCAGCGAGACTTTGCGGTTACCCTTGCGAGCCGTAGTTGCTTCGAGTTCGGCGATCCGCTCCTCGAGGTCGGCGCAGCAGTTACCCCCAAGGTCGGCTGCATTTGCGCTCGTAGCGAGACCACCTGCGAGCAGGCCGGCCACCGCCAGGGCGCTTAGGCTATATTTATTCATCAGACCTTCTCCCAATCTGCGTTGGTAATCGAGATGGCGGACGCCTCTCACTCGGTACGGTTACGCAAACTAGGCCGCGCTCTGCGATGTTGACGGCGCGAAGATTCCCTCGGAACCGCCGCTAGGCGTGAAACTCTGCGATTCTCCCCTGCGCAACAATCGAGCAATGTCATTTTCACCCCGACGGATTGGCAACTGTGGCGCTGCCGCCACGAATATGCCTTCAAAGTCCGAATCCACGGGGAGATCGGCGGAGTCTCGGGCCGGACCCCGGCTGTGGGCAGCTGGGGATGGCCTGGGGATATCGGCCGGCCCTGCACGATGCCGGTCCGTTCACGGAACGGCGGCACGCCGAAATCCATAAAGCGATTCGATGACACCCCCCACGGGAGCGTCTCTGGAAGATGGCCGTTCCGGAGGCAAAGAAAGGAGAGTCTGGCGCCGCGAGCGGTCGCGCCTCGGTTAGTCGCCGGCCCGAGCGTCGCCGAAACAGGAGAGGGGCTTATCCACAGCCTTATACAAAACAAAGAAGCCGCCCCGAGGGGCGGCTTCCTGTTTGGTTCGGGTCTCTCGACTTCGATTAGAAGTTGATGAGAGCGCCGGCCTTCACGTAGTCGAACTCTGCGCTGTTGCCGGCATCGTCGTCACCTTCGATGTGGCGATAGGTCAGCCAGAGAGACATTGCAGCGTTGTCGATTTCCTGCACGACGCCTGCGCCCCAGAGGTCGAGGTTCGTACCGGCGCTCTCGCCGTCCATGTTCTCGTACTCACCGTAGAGAACCGTGTGGCCGAGCGGGGTCCAGCGCTGACGCAGACCGCCCTTCACGTAGTAGAAGTTGCTCTCCACGCCGCCGGCGAGATCTTCCTCGAAGTCGCCGTAAGCGCCGTAGACGAACAGACCCGTGGGAACGTGCTGCACGTAAGCGCCGACCTGGAAGAACTGCGTCGTGTCGGTACCGTTGCTGCCCTGGGTGCCAGCGCAGAGAGACGGGGTGACCGAGAAGTCGCGGGTTCCGTTGCAGTCGTCATCCGACTCCGAGTAGGCGGCGGCGGCGGCCAGCTTGAAGCCAGCGAACTCGCCCGCATAGCGGAGAGCCACATCCCAGAAGTCGTCCTCACCCCAGGTGGCCGAAGCCGAGAAGCCGGCGAAGGTCGGGGTGTCGTAACGAACCGAGTTCAGAGGCACGCCGTTGCAGTCTGCGCAGGTCGCGAACGCGCCGACGTTGAAGGCGCCCCAATCGAACTGCACGTAGTTGGCAGGAATGAGCGAGCCCGAGCCGTCAACCAGGATGGCCGTGTTGTCCGAAGCCTGCGACTGCAGACCAACCGACAGCTTGCCGAGGCTCTCGCTCTTGATGAACCAGTAGGACTGCAGCGTGTGCACGTAGTTGTTCGAACCCGTGTAAACGCTCTTGCCGTTGTCCGTGTCCTCGTCCTGAGCCAGCAGACCCTCGCTGCCGTCGGCTTCGATGTGGATCACGTAGCCAGCGGTCCAGCCGGGGACGATGGTGGCCTGACCGGTGAACTTCACGTTCGTGCCGATCGTGGTGCCGATACCGCCGACGTAGACGTTGCTCTCTTCGCCGTCATCCCACCACATGACCTGCTCGGCAACCCAGCCGGAGATCGTGAGCGAGACTTTACGGTTGCCCTTGCGAGCAGTGGTTGCCTCGAGCTCGGCAATGCGCTCCTCGAGATCAGCGCAGCAGTTCCCCCCAAGGTCCGCTGCGGACGCGCTGGTAACAGACATGCCACCTGCGAGGAGGCCGGCTGCTGCCAGTGCGTATAGGCTTTGCTTTTTCATTTACCTTCTCCCGTCTACTAACTTCGAAACGGGCGCTTGACGCCTTAACGCCACGCGCACACAAGCTCGAAAGACAGCGGCAGCACGACAGTCCGAATCACCGCCTCAGGCCGAGATACTACGCAGATCTCTGTCGCCCAGGGAATGGAGAACATCGCATTTTCGGTGGATTTGCCCACCCGTGTGGCGTGATTGCAACGAGTTGGACACCGGGCATAACTCATTGAACAAAAACAAAAAATTAAAAATCCGTAAAAGGGGCGTGAAATGTGCTGCAGGCGGGTTTCACGACGGTCCGAGCGCCTCTGCATATTGACTGAAATGGGAAAACTGCCCGGCCTGACGGGAGAGGTGAGGATAAGCGGCCGCACAACCGATGCATCCGCACATCACTTATAGAGCGTGCATATAACTTATGCAGCATGGGCGCACGCCGGGCATCCCGAACCTCCAAATAATGGCGGAGCGGGTCCTTGCGGCCTTTCAACGGCTCGGATACGATGTTGCAACGCAACAAACTTCGCCGTTCCCGTTGTGCACCCGCTCGGCATGCCTGCGTTTCAAGGTGGCGATATTGCCGATAAATGTTGCCACAATCGGAGTTTATCTGCGTGGTCAGCACGTGGAAGCCTGGTGTCTTGGGAATCCGGTTTGCCCCGGGGGGAGCAGCCGAGCAACTTGCTGGATTGGCGCTGCAGGAGCGTCAGCCGGCGCGGACACGGGTTGCGCGGCAGGGCGGAAGCGACGTCTCCGGAACAATACCACAGATGAACGATGATCCTGGCATGGGCCGTGGCCCAAATCGCCGTAGGGTTCTGATCGGCGCAGGCGCATACGCCTTGGTTGCGGCGTTGGCAGAGCACGTGCTCGGCCTCTCGGAGGCAGCAGCGCAAAGCGCGACCCCGCCGGCCGACGAAACATTTGCCGCTGATCATGTCCGCAAGCTCGCCGAAGAGATGGCGGCGCGCGAGTTCGTGCGGCCGCGCGTCGAGCTGCCGGAGCCGTTCGGCGCCCTCAGCGCCGAGCAGTACCGCGATATTCGCTTTCGCCCCGAGGCCGCCGTTTGGCGTGGCGAGAATCTCGGCTACGAGGTGCAGCTGCTCGCGTTGGGCTGGCTTTATGATACGCCGGTCGAGATCTGGATCGTCGATGCCGGCAAGACGCGCAGCCTGAAAGCCGACAGCACGAGCTTTTCCATCGGGCCTTCCATCGAGAAGGCGACCGATGCGGCACCCTTTGCGTTTTCGGGGTTCCGCGTATCTGGCCTGCTCAACACGGCAGATGCCCTGAGCGACTTCGTTTCGTTTCAGGGTGCGAGCTACTTTAAAGCGGTTGGCCGCGGCCAGCAGTACGGCTTGTCCGCGCGTGCGCTCGCCATCAATACGGCCCGCCCGGGCGGCGAGGAGTTTCCCTTCTTCAGGGCATTCTGGATCGAGAAGCCGAGTGCCGCGGCGACCGAGATCGTCATTCACGGGTTGCTCGACAGCGAAAGCGTCACCGGCGCTTACCGCTTCGTCATCCGCCCCGGCCGCTCGACCGACATGGAGGTCGATGCTCTCCTCTTCCCGCGTCGCGAGCTGACGCACGTCGGCATCGCGCCGCTCACCAGCATGTACTTTTACGGCCCCGCGCAACGGCGCGTCGACCGCGACTACCGTCCGGCGGTCCACAACAGCGAAGGCCTCGCGGTGATCAATGGTCACGGCGAGCGCCTGTGGCGCCCGCTCTCGAACCCGAAGATGCTTCAGACGAGCGCCTTCGTTGACAAGGACCTCAAGGGCTTCGGCTTCGTTCAGCGCAATCGCAACTTTGCCGGCTACGAGGATATCGAAGCCCGCTATGACAAGCGCCCCACGGTGTGGATCGAACCCTCGACGAGTTGGGGCGACGGCTACGTCGAGTTGATCGAGATTCCGATCAGCGAGGAGATCCACGACAACATCGTCGCCTATTGGAAGCCCTCGAAGCCGCTGCAGCCGGGCAAGAAATACAGGTACGCCTATCGCATGTCGTGGGGCGACGAGGTCCCGGCCGTGTGGTCGGGAAGCTGGGTCGTCAAGACGCAGGTTGGCGCGGCGAAGAACCCTGACTCGACGCAATTCGTGATCGATTTCGCCGGTCCCGCCGTTCGGGAAGCCCGCGAGCTTCCTTTGGCGGAACTCGCCGTGACGTCGGGAGCGACATCGAACCTCAGTGTGCAGCGTCATCCGGAACTGCAAGGCTACCGCGTCAAGTTCGAGCTCAATGCGGCGGGAACTGAGCTCGTAGAGTTGCGTTTATGCCTGAAGCTGGCTGGCCAGTTGATCTCAGAGAACTGGCTCTATCGATGGACCAAAGCATGATCGCCGAGGACCCTTCTGTCGGTGCGGCGGACAAAGCCGCTGCGCCGGATTCCGCGCCCCGGTCTCCGACCTTCCATGATGCGAGCGACCCGTCACTGCTGCCGGCGGCGGCGCCGCTCGCCATGCCGGCGCAGGATTTCTCGGAGCGTCCCGCACGCATCTGGCCGCGCCGCCGCGGCCCGGGCATTCCACGGACCGCTGTTTTCCTCGGCGCCGCCCTGATGACCGTGGCGTTCGCGCACGAGCTCTACGGCGTGCTCTCCTTCGTGCAGATGACGCCGATCCAGCTTCTGTTTCTCGTGCTGTCGACGATGACCTTCGCCTGGATCTCGGTGGGGACGCTCTCGGCAGCGCTGGGTTTCCTGCCGCTGTTTGCCGGCGAGAACGCCGACAACATTGACGTACCGCCCGCCGACGGCCCGCTGACGCAGCGAACCGCACTCCTGTTTCCCGTCTATCACGAGGATCCCGCGACCATCTCCGGCACCATCGCCGCCATCGTCGAGGAACTGGGCTCCCTCGGCAAGGTGGGGTCTTTCGACATCTTCGTGCTGTCCGATACGCGCGGCGCCGACGCCGGCGCGGCCGAGGAGGCCGCTTACGC
Organism: uncultured Hyphomicrobium sp.; assembly: GCF_902826555.1. Taxonomy (GTDB): domain Bacteria; phylum Pseudomonadota; class Alphaproteobacteria; order Rhizobiales; family Hyphomicrobiaceae; genus Hyphomicrobium_C. Next base: position 20,651 of record NZ_CADEFI010000028.1, on the reverse strand, counting down.
CGCACTGGCGCGCAAGCTGACCGGAGAGAGCCGGATCTACTACCGCCGCCGCATCGAGAACACGGGCCGCAAGGCCGGCAATATCAAGGACTGGGTGGAGCGCTTCGGCGCCGCCTACGAGACCTTCGTCATTTTCGACGGCGACAGCATCATGTCGGGTGTGGCGCTGGTCCGCTTGGCGCGCGCCATGGAGGCCAATCCATCGGCGGGTTTGATCCAAACCGTGCCGAAGCTGATCGGCGGCAAGACGCTCCTTCAGAAGCTGATGCAGTTTGCGGCCAACATCTACGGCCCGTCGGCCGCCGCCGGCATCGCGTTCTGGGGCCAGGACCAGGGCAACTACTGGGGTCACAACGCCATCATCCGCACGGCCGCTTTCGCGGGTTCTGCGGGGCTGCCGAATCTTCCCGGACCGCCGCCCTTCGGTGGTCACATCTTGAGCCACGATTTCGTCGAGGCGATGCTGCTGCAGCGCGCCGGCTGGGGCGTGCACATGGCGCCCTCCATCGAGGGCTCGTTCGAGAGCATGCCGCCGGCGCTGACGGATCTCATCGTGCGTGATCGCCGCTGGTCTCAGGGTAATCTGCAGCACCTCGCGTTGCTGGCGCGGCCCGGCGTTCCCGGCATGGGCCGCCTGCATCTCTTCATGGGCGCCTTGTCCTATATCGTCTCCGCCATCTGGGCGGGCTCCCTTGCTGTCGGCCTCGTCCTCGCCCTACAGGGCCAGCAGCTCCTGCCGAGCTATTTCACCGACTCGAAGACGCTGTTCCCGGTGTGGCCCGTCATCGACCCCGGCGCCGCCATGCGGTTGTTCCTCGCCACCATGGCGGTCGTCCTGCTGCCCAAGGCGCTGGGTCTTGCGCTCGAAATGAAGCGGGCGCGCCGTGCGAGAGAGGTGTTTGGCCTGCCGCGTGCCGTGGCGGGCGTTGCCACCGAGACGGTGTTCTCGATGCTGCTCGCGCCGATCATGATGATGACGCAGACGTCTTCGGTCCTGCAGATCCTGTTCGGCCGCGACGCGGGCTGGAAGGCTCAGCGGCGCGACGGCGCGACCTTGGAGCTGTCCGACGCCATCCGCTTCCACTGGAGCCACATGCTCGTGGGCGTCGTCGTCACCATCGTCTGCTGGGAGACCTCTCCGGGCCTCTTGGTCTGGATGGCGCCGGTGGTGCTGGGTCTTGTGCTCTCGGGTCTCATCAATTGGGTCACGGCGCAAGAGGCCGGCCCCGCCGTGTCGGCAGTCCTCTCGACACCGATCGACAGGTCGCCTGCGTCCATCGTTCTGCGCGCCTTGCGCCACACCGAGATCTGGCGCGAGCGCCTCTCGGCACCCGCTGCCGGCGATGCGGCCGAGGCGGGCCGTCGCCCCGAGCGCGTCGCCGCCTAGCGACCCGCGCGCCGCAGGAGCTCCGGAAGCAGATCGCGGACGCGGATCGGCTCTGCATCGAGGAACGGGATCGGCCGCGTCACTTCGATAGCGGCCGTGCCGACGCGGGCGGTGAGCGCGCCGTTGAACACGCCTTCGCCGAGCCGGCGCGAGAGCCGGCGCAGCAGATCCTGCCCGAGAAATTGCCCCACCAGGTCGTCCGTCATGGCGACGCCGCCGGTGGCGACGATGTGCGTCACGACCATGCGTGCGATCCGGAAGGCGCCGAGACCGCCGGGCCGGCCTCCGTAGAGCGTCGCCAGTCCGCGCAGGAGCCGGAGGTTCTCGGCCGCGACGTAGAGCATCGCCACCCACACCATGGGGCTCATCGCCGTCACCACCGATACGCGTTTGGCCGATTTCAGCACCAGCCGCCGCGCGACGGCGTCGAGGGGCGCCAGTACCTCGCGGTCGGCGAGGCGCAGAAGTTCGCCGGGGTCACGCACGTCGCCCGCATGATCGCGCAACCGCGCCAGGCTCCACGCCAGGTCGCGCCGGCCGCGGAGCGTCTCGGCGAGAGCTGCCACCGTCTTGCGTTCGAGAGACTTGTCCTTGGTTCTAAGCGCCGTCTCGGCATCCCGCTTGAGACGCGCAAGCCGCGCGAGCCGGAAAAGCCCCACGATCTCCCGGAGCAAGATGACGGCGCCTGTAACAGCGGCGACGATGGCGAGGCTGGTCGCCGTCCAGCCAATCCAGTCCTCGCGCGCGAGCGCCGTCGACACGAAGCCGGCAAAGCTTGCCGCCAGCGCCAGTCCCACGAGACCGGTCACGGCGGAAATGAAGACCCCGCCGATGCTTGCCCCCTTCGCGCTTGGATTCACAAGCGGCCCGTCCGATGCGCCGGGCGTGAAATCGTCGTCGCCGCCTTGCGACATGTCGTCGACGATCTTCGGATCGTCGGACGCGAACACGCGCGGGCCCCGCGGGGCGGATGAAGGAGCGTCCGTCATGCCAGCCAATCTCCGATTAGGAAGTCGAGCGCGCGGTCGAGGCGAATGTGCGGCGGGGTCGGGATCTCGCCGGAAGGCTGCACCGGAAGCAGCCGCGGCGGCCGGAAGCGGGGAAAAGTAGCTGTGAAGGGCACCGTCCCGGAGAGCGCGGCCGCCGCGTCCTCTGGCAGGTCGCCCGGAAAGATCGCGGCCTCCCTCCGGCCGTCGAAGCGCTCCCCGCCGATGGTCTCGCCGGGGAGCGGAACGCCGACGATGCACGGCAGCATCGCCTTGCCGTCGCGGGCTTGCGCTTCGCGTGTCGCGCGCAGCGCCGCCAGCGCCATGACGCGCGCCTCCGCACCGGCGTCTCCCGCGCGCAATGCCGCCCGTTCCGTCACCAGCGCCAGGATTGCCTCCAGCCGGTCGTGGCTGGTGTGGTGGATGTGGTCGGCCTTGGTCGCGGCGAACAGAAGCCGGTCGATGCGCCGTTGCCCGAACAGGCTCTGAAGCCAGCTCGACGGTCCGGGCCGGAATGCGCTGAGCACCGCGGCCAGCGCCCGTTCGAGCTCGAGCACGGAATCCGCGCCGCCGTTGAGTGCGCCCAGCACGTCGACGAGCACGATCTGCCGGTCGAGGCGGCTGAAGTGTTCGCGGAAGAACGGCCGCACGACGTGCGCGAGATAGCTCTCGTAGCGCCGCGCCATCATGGCCGCGAGGCTGCCGCGCTGGGGCGGCGCATCGTCGGCAAGATCGAGCGGAAAGAAGGTGAGGAGCGGCGAGCCTTCGAGATCGCCGGGCATGAGAAAGCGTCCCGGTCCGAGCGTCGCCACCTTCGAGGCGTCACGCGCCGCACGAAGATAGGCCGTGAAGAGACGCGCGCCCTCGAGCGCCGTCTGCTCGTCTTCGGGTTGAGCCGCGTCCAAGGTGCCGGCGAACGCGAGCCAGTCGGCGGCAGCCGTGCCGTTGGCGGCGCTTCGGGCACGAGCCAGCGCATCGCGCGACCAGGCGGCAAAGCTCTGGCCGAGCATGGCGAGATCGAGCAGCCACTCGCCTGGGTAGTCGACGATGTCGAGATTGAGCCTGCGGATGCCGAGCGCACGCCGCACCGGGTGCTCCGGCACGAACGACAACGCGACCCGCAACTCCGAAACGCGTCGCGTGCTCTCCGGCCATTCGGGCGGATCCGCCGCCAGCGCCGCGACATGAGCCTCGTAATCGAACCGCGGAATGTTGTCGTCGGGCTGAGGCTCGAGGTCGGCCGAGATGAGGCGTCCTTCGGCATAGGGTGCAAAGAACGGCAGGCGCCCGCCTTGCGTCAGGTTGCGGATCAGCGCGGTGATGAAGACGGTCTTGCCGGCACGCGCCAGGCCCGTCACGCCGAGGCGCAGCGAGGGCGTCAGGTAATCCGCGAGGCGGTGCTTGGCGCTCGACCACGTATCGGTGAGGGATTGGGGAAGGTCTCGCGCGTCCAAAGGGAAACCTCGCTATTGGCTTCCCTACGTAGGCGGCGCGCGCGTTCGCCGCAAGACGCGCGGCGTGTCTGCGAAGACGGACTAGCCGTAGAAGGCGACAAACACGCCGGCGCCGATGACAGTCAGTCCCATGAGGACGATCGCCGCGCTTTTCAGAAATTCGATCATGGTTCACTCCGGACCCGGCCGGGCAGCATGCTCCGCAGGGTACGGGAAAATCATTACTGTTCGGCCAATGAACCTCCCCTGAAAGGGGGTGTCAGCGAGCGTTCATGTCCCGCGGTCGCCAGCTACTGCGGGGCCGGCGCCGTGGTGGGCTTCCAGTTCTTCTCGTGCATGGGGATGGTGATCCGCCGCATGCCCAGCTGCTGCTCCGAGAACCACGGCAGCGTCCGATCGAAGGAGATGGCCGGGATATCCTTCCTCAGGACCCCGTCGAGCCATCCCGGGTGCGCCGGCAGCGCGGTCGTAAGCTTGAGCGTGAAGCGGAAATCGCCGGCATCGTCGATCAGCGCCGGCAAAGGGTTGCCCTCGGGATAGAATTGGACCGTATCCGAGAACGTTTCGCGACCGGCGAGGCTCAACGGCGCGAACGTCCTGTTCGGCTCGTCGTCCTTGGGTGAATGCTCGCCGATATAGGCGCTGTAGTAGCGCTTCGTTTTGACCGGAGCATCGGCCCGAAGGTTTTCGACCGTGAGCTCCATGGTGAGCGCGGTTCCTGTCCGGGCGCCCGAGTTGACGATGGTGATCGGAACGGCGAACAACTCGACATCCCCTCCTTGGGCGCGCGCGTAGTGAATGACGGGCGGCACATACACCTCGAGGGAAGCCGTCTTGAGCACGCTTTCGTAGAACGACAGCCCGGAGAACCCGAGCGCGACCGCCGAGAGCACCGACGCGATGAGCCCTCCGCGTCCGCCGACGTCCGCAATAGTCGTATCCGAGCCGCTGGCCGGCGGCGGAGTGTGGATGCCTGACATGATGACCCTGCGACCTGCAGCCCCTGAGTGGCGTTCTCTGAAATCGGCGCCACCCGACGACAGCACCTGGGCATCATTGCGGCTACGCGGGAGCAAGCGCGGCGCCTCGGAAAGAAAATCTGCGCGTTGGAGTGCGGCGCCGATGGGAATGAGAAAAACAAAACGGCGTTTTCTGGAAGGAGATCTCAAACCCGGCGGAGCGCAGCAAAGATGACCGGCTGATTAAGAAGAGATCTGTTTTTCGAACGAAACAAATCATTCATCGAAGACAAATAATATGCGTCAAAGTCAGGCGGTTGTGTAATCCAATTAAGGTAGCAGATGAAACTGATAAACATGGCGTTCGAGCGCGTTCGCCTGGAAACGCTCATTTCTCTGCTTACGATCATGGCCGTCGTCGTTGCCACGGCCTGCTTGATGCTGGTCGTGCATCTGCAATTGAATGCGGACGCTGAGCGCAAGGCGATCGAGCACCAGCAGCTCTCGCTCCGCATCGGCGCCGAGCTCCTGACCAACGTGCATCCCGGAACCCGCGTGGAATGGTCGCCCGCCGGCGCCGTCGAGAAAATCGTCGTGACGACCCTGCCGGACGACACGGAGCACCGGCTGGTCGACTCCATGACCCGCATGACGGGCGAGCCGGTCACCCTCTTTGCCTATGACGAGAAGACGGACGACTTCATCCGCGCCTCCACCACGGTCAAGACGGCCGACGGCAAGCGTGCGATCGGCACGTGGCTCGGCAAGGAGAGCGCAGCCTACAAGGTCGTGAAGAGCGGCCAAGTCTACAACGGCGCGGCCGACATCCTGGGTACGCCGTACTTCACCATCTATTTCCCGATCGTCGACCAATCCTCCAAGGTGATCGGCCTGCTCTTTGCCGGCGCCCGGCAATCGGTCGCCTACGAGCTTGCCGCCGCCCTCGAGAAGAAGATCCTACTCGTCTCGGGCGTGCTGCTCGTTGTCATGACGATGGTGGGCCTCGCCTTGTCGCGCATGCTGACGCGCCCCATCCCGACGCTCGCCGGCGTCATGGCGCGCTTAGCGCGCAACGACTCGGACAGCGACATCCCCTACACCTCCTATACCAACGAGATCGGCGAGATGGCGCGCGCCGTCTCCGTTTTCCGCGACAACACCCTCGAAAGAACCAAGCTCGAAGCCGAGCGCGCCCGTGAGGCCGAGCGGCGCGAGGCCCGCCAGAAGGCTCTCGAAACCCTGATCGAGAGCTTCAAAGCCGATGCGGAGCAGACGATCGCTGCCGTGACCGTAATGGCGGCAGACCTCGAACGCACGGCGGGAGCCTTGCAGGGCATTGCGTCCGGCACCAACGACAAGGCGCAGCTCGTGGCGACCGCGTCCGATCAGGCCTCGGCCAACGTCGGGACCGTCGCCGCCGCCTCCGAGGAGTTGTCAGCCTCCATCACCGAGATCAGCAATCAGATCAGCGAGGCCCTGAACAACGTCAGCTCGACGAGCGCCATGGCCATGTCCAGCAACGACCGCATGAGCGAGCTGATGTCCTCCGCGCAACAGATCGGCGAGGTGGTGACCCTCATTCGCGAGATCGCCGGCCAGACCAATCTCTTGGCGCTCAACGCTACCATCGAGGCTGCGCGGGCAGGCGAGGCGGGGCGTGGCTTCGCCGTCGTCGCCACCGAGGTCAAGACCCTCGCCATGCGCACGGCCCAGGCCACCGAGAGCATCTCCAAGCAGGTGGAGCAGATCCAATCCGCCACCGACCAGGCCGTGAGCTCCATCGCCGAGATAGCCGAGCGCATGGGGCAGGTGAACAGCATCACGACCACGATCGCAGCCGCGGTGACCGAGCAGGGGGCCGCCACCTCCGAGATCAATGTCTCCGTGCATCACGCCGCCGGCGACACGCGCCATGTGAGCGAGACCATCTCCGGCGTGACGGAGGCCGCGACCACGACCTTCAACTCCGCGCGCGAGGTCCTCGAGACGAGCGCCAAGGTGAGTGCCCGCACCAAGGCGCTGAGCGCCCGCATTGAAAGCTTCCTCGCCGGAGTCGCCGCCGCCTGATCGCGGGTTTCATTGCCCTAGGCGTTTGCAACGCCGGTTAGGACGAGAGCGGTGTCTCCACTGCGAGCGGATTTGCGCCATGCGTCGGACAACGAAAAGGCCGGAGCACGATTTTGCGCGCTCCGGCCAAAACTGTTTTCTTAGCTGCCTGCTGCCTGCTGCCTGCTGCCTGCTGCCTACTGCCTCAGCTCACGGCCCGTCGATATGCACCGCGAGGCTGCGGGCTTCCGCCTTGAGAGACGCCAGCTCGAGCCGCACGTCGCCGGAGGAGAAGCCGGGTTCGGCCTGAGCGGCCGGACGCAGCGCGCCCATCAGCACGAGGGGCGCGAGCGCGAAAACCATAAGGCGCTGGGCGGTCGTCGAGGTCATGAGCGCGTCCTTGCTGACAAGAAGGAGAGGAAGCCACACTGGCACAAGTCCTCTATCCCTTGTCTTAAGGATCACGCCGGGAGCCGAATTCGCTGCAACTAGGGTTGAGGATGCGTTAATCGCCCTTGCGCCGGCTCATGAAGGCGAGGCGTTCGAACAGGTGCATGTCCTGCTCGTTCTTGATCAGCGCACCGGCCAGCGGCGGGATGATCTTGCGGCTGTCCGTCTCCCGCAGCACCGCCGGGTCGATGTCCTCGTTGAGGAGCAGCTTCAGCCAATCGAGTAGCTCCGACGTCGACGGCTTCTTCTTGAGGCCGGGCAGCTCGCGCAGATCGTAGAACACGCGCAGCGCTTCCGACACCATCCGCCCCTTGAGGTTGGGGAAGTGCACGTCCACGATTTGCGTCATGGTCTCGGGATCGGGGAACTTGATGTAATGGAAGAAGCAGCGGCGCAGGAAGGCGTCCGGAAGCTCTTTCTCGTTGTTGGACGTGATGATGACCACCGGCCGGACGTGCGCGCTCACAGTCTCGCCGGTCTCGTAGACGAAGAACTCCATGCGATCGAGCTCCTGTAGGAGATCGTTCGGGAACTCGATGTCGGCCTTGTCGATCTCGTCGATGAGGAGCACCGGCCGCACCTCTGAGACGAAAGCATCCCAGAGCTTGCCGCGTTTGATGTAGTTGCGGATGTCCTTCACGCGCTCGTCGCCGAGCTGCCCGTCGCGCAGCCGCGAGACCGCGTCGTACTCGTAAAGCCCCTGCTGGGCCTTGGTCGTCGATTTGATGTGCCACTCGATGAGCGGCGCCCCGAGCGCGCGGGCCACCTCCAGCGCCAAAACCGTCTTGCCGGTCCCCGGCTCTCCCTTGATGAGAAGGGGGCGCTGAAGCGCGACGGCGGCGTTGACGGCGACCGTTAGGTCGCGCGTGGCAACGTAGCTGGACGTGCCCTCGAACCGCCCGCTGCCGTTGCTCATGCCCTTGTCGGTGCCGGATGCCGTCATGAGCCGGATTTCCTTCTCGAATTTCGCGCTTTTGCCGTGCTGATCCGTCATAGGCGGCCGCTTTCGCGCCCGCAAGAAGGGTAAACGGGCCTGTAGCCGCAGCCTCCGGGATGTCCGGAGGGATGCACAACCCAAAGGTGCAAAAAATCCTGACTTGGCCGCTTGGCGTGGGGCGCCGCCAAATCGTTCGCGATATCCGTCACTTGCGGACCCGATTCCCTCACAGCTTTTAAGAGTTAAACGCCGGAATTTCTTGACATAAGCAGCCGCTCCCGCCAAGAGAGCCACGCCAAACGCTTGGGGCCGCGCGCATCCCCGTGAGATGCGTCGGTAAAAGTCGCTTGGGCAGGCCCGTTATTGGAGGCTCCATATGAGCAAGCGAGCCACGTCGAAGCCGGTCAAATCGAAGGCCGCCGTTAAGGCTAAGGCTGCGCCAAAGCCGGCCGCCAAAAGCGCTGCTGCAAAGTCGAAGCCCGCGCGCCCCGCCGCGAAGCCGGCCAAGGCCACGACCGCAACAAAGACATCGCCGAAGGCCGTCGCGCAGAAATCCAGCGCCAGTCAGGCAAAACCGAGGACCCAGGCCATCGACAAGGCTAAGGACAAGAAGCTGACCGCGAAGGCCGGCACGTCCACCATCGTTCTTTCGCCCGACTATCGCCCCTCCGAGGACGAGCCGTTCATGAACGAGCGGCACCGGATGTACTTCCGCCAGAAGCTTACGGCCTGGAAGGAGGAGATCATCCGCCAGACCAAGGAGACACTGGCCGGGCTGCACGAGGACTCGACACAGCACGCCGACCTCGCCGATCGCGCCACATCCGAGACCGACCGCGCGCTGGAGCTCCGGGCCCGCGACCGTCAGCGCAAGCTGATCGCCAAGATCGACGCCGCGTTGGCCCGCATCGAGGACGGCACCTACGGCTACTGCGAGGAGACGGGGGAGCCGATTGGGCTCAAGCGTCTCGACGCACGCCCCATCGCTACCCTCTCGCTCGAGGCCCAGGAGCGCCATGAGCGCCGGGAGCGCGTCTACCGCGAAGACTAGCAAAGAGCCCTTCGGGGCTTATTTCTCCGTGACGGGCTTGCCGCTTACGGGGTGCGCCGCACGCTGCGCCCGCTCCTCGGCTAGCCGCGACAGCAGCACCCGCACCATGTCCAGATCGCGCAGGTGCACGTCGTGTTGCGCGTAGGGCATTTCGATCCCGGCGTCCCGAAACGCTTTGAAGATCCGGAAGCGCAAATCGCTTTTCGCCGCGTCGCCCTTGGCGACGTCCGGCACCACGCCTCCGAGTGAGAATTCGAGGCCGTCCGCGCCGAAATCCGTGAACGCCACGCTCGGTGCCGGGTGCTGCATCAGCAGCGGACATTCGGACCCGACCTTCTGCAGGATATCCCGCACGTTCTCCGGATCGGACTTGTAGCCGACGCGCACGTTCACCGTGACCGTGCCGAGCGAGTTGCGGTGCGTCCAGTTGGTGACGGCCGACTGGATGAGGTCCGAGTTGGGGACGATGACGCTCGCCTTGTCGAAGGTCTCGATCTCGGTCGAGCGCACCGAGATGCGCCGCACGAATCCTTGCTGATCCTTGACCGACACGCGGTCACCGACCTTGATTGGTCGCTCCACGAGCAGGATGAGTCCCGAGACGAAGTTGTTGATGATCGACTGCAGGCCGAAGCCGATGCCGACCGAGAGCGCGCCCGCGACGATGGCGAAGTTCGTGATGTCGATGCCGCCATAGGCGATCGCCGCCAGCGCCGCGACGATGAAACCCGTGTATCCGATCGCCGTGTGGATCGAATTGGCGATACCCTGGTCGATACGCTGGGACTTCGCAACGCCCTTGTCGATCCAGCGCTGGATGAGGCGCGTCGCAAAAGCCAGCGCGAGGAACAGCGCCGCGGCGATGAGAATGCGGGCGAGCGAGATGCGGAATTCTCCGATCTCGAATCCGAACACCAGCGACCGCATCGCCGAAAGCGCTTCCTGGGCACTGAACCCCCACGTGACCAGGATGAGCGGAATTGCAGCCAGTGCCAGCGCGGCATTGAGTAGGATCGAGAGTACCCGCGTCAGGAGCACGCCCTGCCTGGGATCGAGCCCCACCTTTTCGAAAAGCACCGTAGCGAAGGGTTTCATGCCCGTGCCCGGTGCGCCGAGCAGGGCGCTGATGGCGAGGTGGAACACCAGGATGATGGCGATGGCGCTGCCGGTGACGAGCACCTGCGTGGTGATGAACCGGCCGAGCCCGATGTAGCCCGCGAGCGAAAGGGTGAGGATCGCCACGGCGGCGATCAGAATCGGGATCTTGATCAGATAGGGGCGCAGCCGTGACATCGGTCCACGCCGGCCCGCGATTGCGGCATCGGCGTCACCGTGGTGCACGACGCCCGTCGTGACCGATTTCGGTTCGAACGGCGTGCGCACGAGCGCGAGCATCAGGAGCCCGATGGCGATGCTGGCGAGCGCCATCTCCATGACGCCGATCGAGAGCGGCAGGAACAGGCGGCGGACCGCCTCCTGCAGGATGAGATCCGCCGAGAACACGGCGGCGATGCGCGTGATGATCTTCGTCACCGTTCGCGCCGCCGGCGTGGAAAGGTCGACGAGCCGCCAGGCCGGACGGCGCGGCTGCAGCATGGCGCGCGTCAGAGCGGCAACTCCGACGAAAACGAAAAGCGCGGGAAAGGCCGTATCGGCAATTTGTCCGACTTCGAGCGTGAGCAGGTTGAGCCAGTCGAGCCCCACCCCGAGCACGGAGAGTGCGGCCACGGCCGGCACCGCGAGCAGAGGCGCCACCCAACCGATGGTGGCCGCCTGCACGAAGAAGCTGGGCGGCGCCTCGCGTCGCGGGTCAAGACGCTTGGCCAGGAACCGGCGCACCAGCGCGGTCAGGGCGAAAAAGAGCGCCAGCACGCCCGCGACAAGCCCCGCGAGTTGGGTGCTCTTGCGTGACGCGAGCGTCAGCCATCCCGACAGCGTCTCGCTCACTTGCCGCAGCGCGCCGGGCGCGTCGTCGGCAATCCGGAGCCACGTCGTGGGGGCGAGCGGCGATGGACTGCGTTTCAGGATCTGCGACGCGAAAAGGTTCTGCCGCGCTGTCTGCACGGTGTCGCGCAGCTGGCGTGCGCGCACGAAAATCAGGTCGGTACTCTTCAGCGCACCATCGACCTCGGACGCGAGCGCGTTGAGGCGTGCGCGCTCCGCCGTCACCTCGGCCGATTCCGGAGCCGCATCCTTGGCCGGCGGAGGGCCGAGCTTGTCGATCTGTTGCTGCAGCGCATCGAGCTTGGGCTTGAGGTCGTCTCGGACCACGCGCGCCGTCTGAAACACGCCGATCAGATCTCCCCTGAGACGCTGCAGCTCCTCCTCGTTGTCGAGGCTGCGCTCGGCGGCTTTGGACAGGCGATCGATAGTGTCCTTGAGCTCGGCGACAGGGCGCTGGATGTCAGCGATTTCCTGTTGCTCGGCCGCAGTGAGGACGGGCGCAGGCGGCGGCGCCGGTTCCGCCGCCGGACCCGCCGAAGCGGGAGCCTCTGCGCCCGGCGCCGCGCCGCCCTGCGTCTGTTGAGCCGGAGGCGCACTCTGAGCGTTCGGCGCCGGTTGCGTCTGGGCCCACGCGGCAACCGACGTTACGGCGAGCACGGCAAGCGCGAGGCGCGCAGGGCGAACTGCGTTTTGGAAGCAAGCCAGAATCCCTGCCGAAGCCATCATCGTCCTCGTGGGCGAGACCGCCCGGTCAGGCGGCAAATGTGTGGAAAACCAGACGGCCCAGCGTCCCTTTCCGAGGGCTCAACGCGATTGGGCGCACTGGATTGCCGCGCCGCTCATCACGTGAGGGTTGGATCGACCCGTTGCGGGGAATTTGCGACCGGCGCGGTCGCGTCCGTTTGCACGGAGCCCACGGGGGTCCCAATTCCAGTTTCGATCAGCATGTCGACCGGCCCGCCGGTCATGATCAGGTGCTCGACGTTGTCGCGCCGCACGAGAATGAGGCGGCGCCGGTTGTCGATATTGAACTGTTCGCTGATGGAGAGCCGCCGCAGGGGCTTGGGCCCCCCGAACAGCGAACTGACGGATGGGAGCGTCCCGGCCGTCCCGCCCAGGTATTGGCGCACCGCGTACGCCCCCCCGATCATGGCGACCGCGAGAAACAGAACGATCGCGAGGTAGTAGAGCATATCCCACATAAAATCGTGCACGCGGGCTGCCCCGCGCGTCCCCTGGATCCGGTGTCATTGCCCGTATAGCGCGGAATTCACGCCAATTTAACCCTATTGATCGAACTGTGGACGGCGAGGCGCGGGCACGGATGCCGCCGGGACACGGCCGGTTTCCGACCCGACCAGGAATAAGACACGGGCGTAGCGTAAGCGTATGAGTATCAGAGTTCCCATGCAGGCCTCCAAGGCGGCTCCCCCAGAGAATCAGATAGCTTTCGCCTTCATGAGCGAGAGCGACCTCCGCCAACCCCGGCCAAGCTTGGCAAATGCGAGCGCCCTTCCCGGTGGCGCCTCCGAGCCCGGCGTCATTCCGATCGTTGCCGCGTCCGTCGCCGCCGGCGCATTGGTGCTTGCGCTCGTCGCGTCTCCGGCCGGCGAGCCGCTCCTGCTCACGCTGCTGTCGGTGCTCGCCATGCTGGGCCTGTTCGCCGTGTTCGGCTACGCCGCCGGTCACCTGCGCATCGGAGAACGCGTTCGCGACGACGACCTCGTCCGCGCCTTTGCCAACAGCCTCGACGACGGTCTCCTCGTCACCCGCCGCGACGGCCGCCCGCTCTATGCCAACCGCTCGCTCGCCGAGATGGTGGGCGTCACCGCAGCGGGCGAGATCAACGCCCTCGAAACCCTGTTTGCCGGCGATCCGCGCGCGGCGGCAGCCTACTTCCGCCTTGAGCGCGCAGCTTCGCGCCGCGAGCCATGGCGTGAGGAGATCGAGATCCGCGTCGAGGGACGCCGCTCGCAACTGTTCCGCGTTGCCCAGCGTCCATGCTCGGTTCCGGGCCACGATCGCGAGCTCGGGCCCATGGCGCTCTGGACCATTACCGACGTCACTGCCGAGCGCGCCCGCCAGGTCAGTGCAGTCGCAACCCTCGAGACCACGCTCGAGCGCATGGACAGCGTGCCGGCGGGCCTCATGGAGGTCGATAGCCACGGCGCCGTGCGCCGGCTCAACGCCACGCTTCTGCGTTGGCTTGGCCTCGAGCCGCAGACGTTGTCCGAACGCACGCTGAAGCTCACCGATATCGTCGCCCCCGAAGGCGCTGAGCTGATCGCCAATGCCGCAGCCGCCTTCTACACCACCGGCCAGGGCGTCGATCTCGACGTCGCGATCGACAAGAGCGCACAGGTGCCGCTCCGCTTCTTCGCCCGCCGGGACAACCAGGGCGGCCTCCTGATCGCCGCCTTCCGGCGTGAGGGAAGCGCAGCCGATGATGGTCCGGCCGCCGCAGAGATCCGCTTCGCCCGCTTTTTCCAGTCTTCGCCGTTCGGCATTGCCACCATCGGCGCCGACGGCCGCCTGATGAGCACCAACGCCGCCTTCGCGCGCATGATCCCCGAAGGGTCGTCCGCGATCGGCTCCGCCGCTGCCGATGTTCTCTGCCGCTTTGCCGACGCCGAGATGCGCGCCGCGGTCGAGACGGCGCTGCGCCAGGTGATGACCGGCACCGTGAGCCCGGCTCCGATCGAGATCACGGTCGGACCCAACAACGAATTCTCGCGCCGCCTCTACGCAGCGCCGCTGACTCAGGCCAAGGACGCCCGCGAGGCTGCCATCCTCTATCTGATCGACGCCACCGAGCAGAAGGCACTCGAGGCGAAATTCGCCCAGTCGTCGAAGATGGAGGCGGTCGGCAAGCTGGCCGGCGGCATCGCCCACGACTTCAACAACGTGCTGACGGCCATCATCGGCTTCTCGGATCTGCTTCTGCAGACGCACCGGCCGACCGATCCCGCGCACAAGGACATCATGAACATCCGCTCGAGCGCCACGCGCGCCGCGGGTCTCGTTGCCAAGCTGTTGGCGTTCTCCCGTCGCCAGACGCTGCAGACTGAGCCCCTGCAGCTCGGCGAGGTGCTGGGCGATCTCGCGCCGCTCCTCAAGCGCTCCATCGGCGAGACGATCGACCTCAAGATGCCGTCGGGCCGCGATCTCTGGTACGTCAAGACCGACCGCACCCAGTTCGAGCAAGTTGTCATCAACCTTGCCGTCAACGCCCGCGATGCCATGCCGGAGGGAGGCACGCTCGCCATCACCACCCGCAATGTCACCGAGCGCGAAAGCCAGAAGCTCGGCCAGCACGGCATGGCCGTCGGCGAGTACGTTCTGATCGAGGTGTCCGACACCGGGTCCGGCATGCCGCCGGAGGTGATGGCGAAGATCTTCGAGCCGTTCTTCACCACCAAGGGCGTGGGCAAGGGCACCGGTCTCGGTCTCTCCACCGTCTACGGTATCGTCAAGCAGACGGGTGGCTTCATCTATCCCGAGAGCACGCTCGGCCGTGGCACCACCTTCCGTGTCTACCTGCCGCGCTACATGCCCGACAACGAGGACGAGCTTGTCGCGCAGAAGACCGCCAAGAAGGAGCGCCCGCAGGACCTCACGGGCTCCGGCCGCGTGCTCCTGGTCGAGGATGAGGACGTCGTGCGATCGTTCGCCGTGCGTGCTCTGAAGCGCCAGGGATACGAGGTGTTCGAGGCATCGACCGGCGTCGAGGCGCTGGAGGTGATGGCCGAGCTCGAGGACAGGATCGACATCGTGGTCTCCGACGTCGTCATGCCGGAGATGGACGGGCCGACGCTCCTGAAGGAGCTGCGCAAGAAGAACCCGGATCTCAAGATCATCTTCGTCTCGGGCTATCCGCACGAGGCCTTTGAGACCAGCCTCGACAAGAACGAGCAGTTCGCCTTTCTGCCGAAGCCGTTCTCGCTGCCCCAGCTCGCCGCCAAGGTGAAAGAGCAGCTCGCCCGCTAGGTCGTCACCGGAGAGGACGCGCGACGGCGCGCTGTCCTAGCGGCGGTGTGCCGTAGAGGTCGCGCCGCGATGGACGCGCGGCGCGTGTTGAGGGCTCGGCGAGCTACTTGGTCGTGTAGCCGCCGTTGACGAGGATCGTCTGTCCCGTCATCCACCAGCCATCCGAGACCAGGAAGCGGATCCAGGGCACGATATCCTCGATATGGGTCAGGCCGGTCGGGGTGAAGGGCGAGAGCGCCGCTGCTGTCTTGTGATAGGCGACGGCATCCGCACCTTCGGCTGGATAGAAGAACGGCGTATCCATCGGGCCGGGACCGATCGCCGTCACTGAGATGCCGCGCGCACCGAACTCTTTCGACGCTGCGCGCGTGAAGTGCTCGACCGGCGCCTTGGTTCCCGCATACGCGGCATAGAACGGCGTGAAGGCCCCGAGCAACGACGTCACGAGCGTGCAGATCTTGCCGTTGTCGTTGAGATGCTTACCCGCTTCCTTGATGAAGAAGAAGGCGGACTTCGCGTTGACCGCGCTCATGTCGTCGTATTCGGCTTCGCCGATCTCGGCCATCGGCTTCTTGAGCACCTTGCCGACGGTGTTGATGGCGATGTCCGGCTTGCCAACTGCGCCCGTGGCCTCGGAGAAGAGCTTCTCCACCGCGCCAGCCGTTGTCAGATCCGCCTGCAGGGCGACGGCATGGGCGCCGAGCGCCTTGATGGCAGCGACCGTCGCATCCGCTTCGGCTTTCGCAGCCGCGCTGTTGTAGTGAACCGCCACCGCCTTGGCACCTTGCGCCGCCAGATCGCGCGCAATGAGCCCGCCGAGATTCTTGCCGCCGCCGGCGACGATTGCGGTTTTGCCTCGGATGCTGTGATCGGTCATGACATGGGTCCTTTGATCGCGGGGTGACGTAGCGGCGCGGAGAAGCCGCCGATGCCCTGCACGGTATCGATTGCAATTGAACGATAAATACGATCATTCTGGATTGACTTGTCAGTTCAGCCGAACAATCGCCGTGGATCGCATCGACCTGTTCCGCATCTTCGTCCGCGTCGTCGACTCCGCGAGCTTCACGCGCGCGGCCGACACACTCGGCCTGCCGCGCTCGTCCGTCTCGGCCGCAGTGCAGGAGCTGGAAGCCCGGCTCAGCGCCCGGCTGCTCCATCGAACCACGCGCAAGGTGTCGCCGACCCAGGATGGTCTCGCTTTCTACGAGCGCTGCACGCGCCTGATCGCCGACGTCGAGGAAGCCGAGGCGCTGTTTCGCCAGGCGGCGTCACGGCCTTCAGGCAAGTTGCGGCTCGACGTTCCGGGCCGCATCGGACGCCTGGTCATCGCTCCCGCCCTGCCGGAGTTCCTGGAGCAATATCCGGAGATCGACATCGACCTCGGCGTCACCGACCGCGCGGTAAATCTTGTCGAGGACGGCGTAGACCTGGTCTTGAGGGTGGGGCCGCTCGGCGATTCCGGCTTGATCGCACGCTCCATCGGCGCGTTGCGCCTGTTGAACGTGGCGAGCCCCGGCTACCTTGAGCGCCATGGCGTTCCGCAAACGCCGCGTGATCTCGGAGCGCACTGGGCAGTCAACTACGCATCGCCCTCGACGGGTCGCGTCGAGGAGTGGGAGTGGGTCGACGAGGGCGAGGTGCGCCGCATCCCTCTACGCGCACGTGTGACCGTCAACAGTGCCGAAGCCTATATCGCCTGCTGCCTGTCCGGCCTCGGCTTGATTCAAATTCCGGCCTATGACGTCGAGCGGCACCTGCGCGCCGGCGAGCTTGTGGACGTGATGCCTCGCCATCGTGCGGAGCCGATGCCGGTGACGCTGCTCTACACGCACCGCCAGCATCTTTCGCGCCGCCTGCGCGTCTTTGCCGATTGGCTGGAGCGCCTGCTCAAGCGCGAGATCGTCGTGTGAAAAAGCCCCGGAGACCTGAGCCTCCGGAGCCTTCGACGGGAGAACGTGCGTAAGCTTACTGCTGCGACGAGCTGCCGGCGCCCGAGGCTCCGGTTCCTGCGCCCGAGCTTGCGGTCCCGCTCACGAGGCCGCTCTTGCACGCCTTCGCGAACTCGACCTTGTCGATCGTTCCGTCGTTATCGGGATTCGCGGCCTTGAAGTCGGTCACATAGCCCTTGGCCTGCGTTTCATCGATGGTTGCAGCCCCGCTGGGATTGGCCTGCATCCAGAGGGAATCGCACTCCGCCTTGCTCAGCTTTTGGCCGCCCGCGGCATAAGCGGTTGATGCCAAGGCCATGATCGCAATCGCAGAGGCTCCGATAAGGTGCTTTGTCATAATTTTTCTCCTTGAAAGTGACCCCCGGCAAGCAACGCCGTCGTCAAGACAACGTTCCATCCGCGATATCGCGCTCTAGGAGGGCAAGTCGTCCTCGGGCAGGTCGCCCTCGGGAATGCAACGGCTTTCTCCAGCGACGGGCGCTCCGTCGATGCGCAGTCCGTTGTCGGGACGAGCCGACATTTCCTCGCACGCGGACGCCGTGAGTCCGCGCTCCAGGATGAAGAATTGCGGCGCACCGTTGAGCACAACCATGACGACGAATGCGTACATCATTGTGAAAACGCGAGCGACGCGTCCGCGTTCCGGGCGCGAGCCGGACGTCGCATTGCGAGCCGCGGCCCGTACGCCCGCGTGATCACCCGAGGTCGATGTTGCCCGCCACCTCGTGGCGAAGGTCCGTGCCCTCGGCCGTCAGCACCATCTTGACCTTGAGTTTTCCGTGACCCGCAAGCCCGCGCTCGCGGACGATCCGCTCGATTTCCTGTTGCGAGGAGATGCCGACCTCTTTCAGGAAACGGCGCAAGGACAGATTGAAGCTTTCGTTCTCCATGGCGCGTCTCCGTTCGTTGGCGCGACGGCGGCGATTGGAGAGGGAGGTCCAAGTTCGGTCGAACCTATCGCCGGTCGTCGGGATCGATGGCGTCGAGCAGGCTGTCGAACATCTCCGCTGCCGTCTCGATCACCGCAGCATTCATCTTGTACGCGAGTTCGACATCTTTGAGCGACACCATCGCTTCGGTCGAGTCCCCGATGGGCAGCGCACCGATGCGCACCGGCGTCGGACGCTCGGTCGCCGGCGCCGGCGTTGCGCCGGCGGATGCGACCGCGGCCGCGATCTCGTTGAGCTTTTGGCTCTGCACGGCGAGGGCGTTGGACGCGATGGCGAAGACTTGCAGCATTGGCGGGCGAGCCGATCGGTAAGGCGCGAAGCCTCCACCATCGCCGACCGCCACCTAAGAGCCCGTTAAGAGCATCCACACGCCACCGGCGCCTCGCTGGACAAACGAGAACAAAACGTGTACAACTTATCCACGCGTCGAGTCGCCCATCAACGGTTAACTTATGCCATAAGGTGCCACATGACCAAGCCGGACCTGCACGTCGTCGAAGGGGGAAGAATGGACAAGGAGCATAAGGCCCAGGCGTTGGCGCACGCCCTGGCACTGATCGACAAGAACTTCGGCAAGGGGTCGATCATGCGGCTCGGCGCCAACGAGCGCTCGATGGACATCGAGGCGATCTCGACCGGCTCGCTCGGCCTCGACATTGCGCTCGGCATCGGTGGTCTCCCCAAGGGACGCGTGGTTGAAATCTACGGTCCGGAATCCTCCGGCAAGACGACGCTGACGCTGCAGGTGATTGCGGAAGCTCAGAAGATGGGCGGCATCTGCGCCTTCGTCGACGCCGAGCACGCCCTTGACCCCACCTACGCCAAGAAGCTCGGCGTTCGCATCGAAGACTTGCTGGTTTCCCAGCCGGACGCAGGCGAGCAGGCGCTCGAGATTACGAATACGCTTGTGAACTCCGGTGCGGTCGATGTCGTCGTGGTTGACAGCGTCGCCGCGCTGACGCCCAAGGCCGAGCTCGAGGGCGAGATGGGCGAGGTCACGATGGGCGCCCAGGCGCGCCTCATGAGCCAGGCACTGCGCAAGCTGACGGCGTCGATCTCCAAGACCAAGTGCATGGTGATCTTCATCAACCAGATCCGCATGAAGATCGGCGTCATGTTCGGCAACCCCGAGACGACGACCGGCGGCAACGCCCTCAAGTTCTACTCCTCCGTTCGCCTCGATATCCGCCGTATCGGCCAGATCAAGGAGCGCGAGGAGACGGTCGGCAACCAGACCCGCGTCAAGGTCGTGAAGAACAAGGTCGCCCCGCCCTTCAAGCAGGTCGAGTTCGACATCATGTACGGTGAGGGCATCTCCAAGACCGGCGAGCTGGTCGATCTTGGCGTCAAGGCCAATATCGTCGAAAAGTCCGGTGCCTGGTTCTCCTACGACGGTCAGCGCATCGGCCAGGGCCGCGAGAACACCAAGCAGTTCTTGAAGGAGAACCCGAAGATCGCCAACCAGATCGAGAAGGCCATCCGCGCCAGTGCCGGCCTGATCGTCGACAAGATGCTGGCCGAGCCGGAGAGCGGCACGGGCGACGATGGCGAGCAGCCGGACGAGGACGGCGTGCTGCCGGACGTGTCGGAGGTCGCCGCCAAGAAGGGTGCGGGCCGCGGCGCCAAGCGCTGAGGAACGCGGTGCGGACGGTCGGCCCGGCGGGATCGGCGTGAGCCGTCGACGCCAGGGACGGGCTCGAGCAAGTCCGCATGCCACGGAGCAAATCCGGCGCAGTCTGGGGATGGCCCCGGCCTGCGCCGCTCGCGTTCCTGGACAACGCCCGGGCGAGACCGCTAAAAGCGGCGAAATGGCTTAATCCGCCGCTGCGGAAGTCTGCTTGCCGCACCCTCACTCCGTCATCCCGGCGGAGGCCGGGATCCACGTCACGTAGACGGACAGGTGCGGCGCCCCGCGTGAGCGCTTGCTTTCGCTCGCACGGCTTTCAGGAACAGAGAATGACTGGCGTCAACGAGATCAGACGGGCGTTTCTTGAGTACTTCAAGGCCGAGGGCCACGAGGTGGTGGCGTCTTCGCCGCTTGTGCCGCGCAACGACCCGTCGCTGATGTTCACCAACGCCGGCATGGTGCAGTTCAAGAACGTCTTCACCGGCCAGGAGACCCGGCCCTACGTCCGCGCCGCGTCCTCGCAGAAGTGCGTCCGCGCCGGCGGCAAGCACAACGATCTCGACAACGTCGGCTACACCGCGCGCCATCACACCTTCTTCGAGATGCTCGGCAACTTCTCGTTCGGCGACTACTTCAAGGAGCGCGCCATCGAGCTGGCGTGGAACCTCATCACCAAGGACTTCGGCCTCGACAAGAAGCGCCTGACCGTCACCGTCTATCACGAGGACGACGAAGCGCACGCCATCTGGAAGAAGCTCGCGAACCTCCCCGACGATCGCCTCATCCGCATCGCCACCAAGGATAACTTCTGGCAGATGGGCGACACCGGCCCCTGCGGACCCTGCACCGAGATCTTCTATGATCACGGCCCCAAGATCCCGGGTGGTCCTCCGGGCTCGGCCGACGCCGACGGCGACCGCT
>NZ_CADEFI010000027.1 GCF_902826555.1 uncultured Hyphomicrobium sp. | reverse complement strand
TCTGGGGGACTGGGGGTCGGGAGTTCAAATCTCCCCGCTCCGACCATTCACACATAAAGCCTGATAAGCCTGCGTTCGCCGTTCGGCACGGGGACCCGTCCGAGGCATCGCCTCGAGCGGCCCCGCGCCTATCCGCGCGCGACCACTTTCTCCACCATGAAGAGCGGCTTGAACTTGCGCGCGACGAGCGTCAGTCGCGTTCCGACAGGCAGCGGCGAAAGACCTCTGGTCACCAGTGGCACCGTCACGCCGCTGTCCGTGAGCAGCTCGCCGTAGTCGGCCTGCCAGGATTTGACGGTTCCGGTGAAGACGTGGGTCTCGGGTTCAATGGGCGCGAAGCTGTTCATCTTGAATGTCCGTTTCCTTGATCGCCGCTCGGTCGCCGGGAAGCCCCGCAGCGCCATCTCCGGCGCCGTCGAATGGCCTAAGCCAGCGGACTCGGTGCGGCATGTTGAGAATATGAAAGCGTCGAGGCGCTCAGGAGAGACGCGCGAGGCTCACGGCGAACATGCGGAACCGGATGTCTGGTCGAGCCACCGATCGAGATGAGACCGCTTGGGCGGCCGCCACGGTTCCGCTTCGCGTGCGCGCGGAGGGCGATATCCAGGACCGCACAGCCGATGGCTGTGACCGAGGTCACGATAAGAGATCGCGATGAGTTGGGTTCTGTGTGACATGAGTGGGTACCTTGCGGCGCGATGCGGTCGCGCTTTCCGCTTGGAGCAAGGCCGAGATGGCCTGCAGTCCCATTCGACAATCAGTCTGCGAGGAGTATGACTGACGCCCTACATGAATTATTATCCCCCTCGCGGGGGCGACTTTCGCTTGTCAGCCATGTCGCGCGCAACAGAAAAAAGCCGGCTCCAGCCGAATTCGCCGAAGGCGGGAGCTGGGACAAAGGCAAATGCTGCGCCTACGGCATTTCGTAGGTCTGCTCGAACGTGTCCTTGCTGTTGCCGTAGATCTCGCTTCCGCTTTTCAGGACATAGCCACTTTCGGCGCTTTGCGGCTTTCCCCAGGGCGCAAGGATGTCGAAGCCTCCGGCGAGAAAGATGGCGTCGACCACGCTGATCGACCGGTAGACGTCGCCGAACTCGGTCTTGCCCGCGTCGGGGACATAGAGTTTTGCGAACTTCGCACGGCTGATGACATAGATATTGGCTTTCCCGTCGCCGTCTCTCAGCACCGATTTTGTGGGCGTAAGGCTCGTCACCACGAAATCGCCCGGCTGGGCGACATTCTCCGTTTCCTTGCCGTTCCAGTAGGTATCCACGTGTTCCCGTTTGCGCGCCTCGCGCGCCGCCACGAAACCCGTCTTCCGCGCCTTGAAGGGCAGCGTTCCGAGTTCGCGAGCGATCTTCTCGAAATCCCCGTCGGCAAGGCCCGAGGGGGCCGTGAGCCGCGGCCGGCCGGGAGGCGGGCCGACACGAATGATTTCGAACATGGTGGCATCCTTCCAAATTGACGTGTGCCGCCTTCACGGCGGCGATCCTGTCGATCGAACGCTGGCCGGCGGCCAAACGTTCTGGACGACGGAAAAATTTATGCAACCGCCCCGCGGCATCGATTTCAGATATCGAACTCCGCCGGAAAATCGTCGTCAGTCACTTGAAAGGTCGCGGCCGCACGAGACAGCGAAAGATAGGTGTGCAACTCGTTGGGATTGTCGAGCTCGCGCAGGCGCGCGAGACGCTTGTCGGAAAAATGGGTCACGTTGAGCTTCTCGCGCAGCCACTTCTCTTCGAGCTTGATGTTGTAGCGCGTGAAGCTCAACAGCGCCTGCGAGCCGCCGATCAGCTTGCCGAGATTATCCCATCGAAGATCGTCCACCTCACCGTTGATCGTCCAGGGCCGTTTCGGATCGGCGAGCCACTGCATGAGCTTCAATGTCGTTGCTTGATTGTCGGCCATCGTGCCGAGCAGGGCCTGTGCGCCGAACCCAGCCGCAGGGGTCAGGCGCCGGGACGTGACCTTGACGCGGTAGTCGCCGGTTCCGACGGAAACGATCAGCAGCTTTTGGGCGCCGAGCTCCCATGGAACGCCCCGCTTCGAGGTCTTGCCGTCGTCGCCCGTCACCTCCTTCACGCCGCCGAGACGATAGCCGCTGATCCCGGCCATCATGAACATGAGCAGCGACGGGTTGTTGTAGGGCGAGAGTCCGCCGTCGACGAAAAGACCCTTTTGGCCGGCGCTGCCCTCGCTCGGTGCCTCGATCTGAATCCAGTGAGGGCGAAAGTAGGTCGGCGCCGCCGTGCTGGCCTGGATGATGTCGGCGATCCGGTACTCGCAATTGCCGACCGTCTTCTTTCCCGTCGCCGCATTGATCCTGGTCGCCCAGTACTCGGAATGCGCGTTATTGTACATGACCCAGGCGCTGCCGGTATCGAGCCTCTTCGAAACGATCGCGAGCCCGGTCTTGAGCGCGTCGCTGTCGAGGCGCATGTCGCCGAGCGCGTTCTTGAGGTTCCTCCTGAGCGCTCGCACCGAGAAGCGCGGCAAAATGAGGCCGCGGCCGACGCGCTGGCTGAAGATCTCGGGACAAATCTTCCAGAATTCTTCGCGCACCTTTTGCATCGGCCACCCGAGCGCCAGCATGGTGGCCAGGATCGATCCGACCGAGGTGCCGCCGATCATGTCGAAATAGTCGGACAGTACGTAGTCGTCGCGCTTGTAGCGCCTGCGCAGCAGCGTCTCGACGGCCTCCAGGAAGCCGACCGTAATCATGCCGCGCGCTCCGCCCCCGTCGAGCGCGAGCATGCGTTTGGGGGCCTGCCGCGAAAGACGTGACGCAACGAACGCAGACATGGAGTGAACTCCCCCCGGAGGCCCGGAATAGCCAGGTTCCGGAGATTACGGCCACCGCTGCCGCACGGCTAGCCCCCTTCGGAGCATGCGGACGCATTCGGCTGCAGCGTCTTGCTTTTTTGACAAAGGGGCGGGGAGGATCCGGCTACGGCTGCGGCGGGGCGCTAGGGGTAGGTCCGGGTCGGCGCGCGAAACGCGCTCGTGAAACGCAGGGACACCACGTTGTTCTCGCGCGCCACCACGACGCAGTCGGCTTCCTTGCGATCCGAGCTCGAGAAGAGCTTGAGCGGGCGGGAAAAGACCTGCGGTTTGATATCGTCGTGCCACAGCACGATCTGCACCGTAAGAGGAGACATGTCCTTGATCGTGCAGGGGCGCGGCATGATCAGGCTTTCGGACCAGATGTAGCCTTCTTTCAGGCGCCGTGGAGCGCGGAAGTCCTGTGGCTTGAGGGGCGCACGCTCTCCGTCGTCCTTGGACAGCGACGAAACCAGCGATTTCCACAAAGCCATTGCTTCCTCCGCACGCACATCAATGCGTTGAAGATCGGCAATGATAGTGAATAAATCTCTAAGACCTCACCTGTCGGATCCGGAATCCGGAACGAACAGAGCCGGGCGGCGTTCCAAACCGACACGGATGAGGAGGCCAACATGGAAGATCGCAAGGTCATCAACCCCACGGAGGCGCGTCAGGCGACGCCGCAACGCCTGAACTATCGCGTCCTGACACGCTCGATGTTGATCGCGCTCGTCGCGGCGGCTGTTGTTTATGCGTACTTCTATATGCAGACGCCGGTCTGACGATATTGAGCTCATCGCTCCCGTTTTCGGGCGCGCAGTTCCTGAGCCACGTGGGCGAGGTCGTCATCCACCAGCGGCGCATATTTTTCGCGCAGGCGTAGGAATTCCTCGTGCACGCGTTCCAGATCGGCATCCGACATGGAATCGAGGCCCACCAGGCCGGTTCGCGCACCCTCGATACTCCGTAACAGCTCGTCGAGCTTGAGCGTCATGACGCGAGTTTCGCGGTTCTGCGTGTTCTGAATGAGGAACACCATGAGGAACGTGACAATCGTCGTTCCGGTATTGATGAACAGCTGCCACGTATCCGAATAGGCGAACGAAGCGCCTGTGAGCGCCCATAGGGCGACGGTGGCGCAGGCGGCGAGAAAAGCCCAATACGATCCGACGGCATGGGCTGCGCCTTCTGAAAATCGGCGAAACATCTCTTTCATTTGAGGACACTCCGTTGTCCGGCAATACGCGGCCCGTCGAGCGGCCCGGGATGCGATGCCAATTTGATTTCGAGGCGCTTTGATCCGGCTCGGATCATAAGTAGGGTGCGCACCGCGGAGTTCCGCGGCTGAGGGGGAGAGATGTCCGGGGTTGAGGTCGCGCTGTGCGCGCTAGGCGCGTTTTATGTGTTCGCCGGATATGTCGCGACCCGGGCCGCACTGATGTCCCACGTCATCGATCGGGCAATAGCGGCCATCGCGTGTAAGGCGGTGAGCAGGATAGAGGTTGCGCAAACCTATTGGCTGCTTTCGGCGGCGGCGCTCGTATTGGCCGGTGGTGTGGCTCTGCTCTTCCTGATCGATATCGCGGCCTGGATCTTCCTGGCGTCGGCCATCGGCCAGGCCGTCTACCTTTTCTATCTTGCGCCACGTTACTTCGATGTCGCCGATCCACCGGATGCCACGGGCCGCTCCCGGTCCACCAATGCGTTTGTCGTTTATCTGGTTGCCACCGCCCTCGTGCTGTGGGCCCTGGCTGCCGGCAGGCTCACGAGCTGGCGGGCGCTCGATTGGCCGCTGGCGGCGCTGGCTGTGGCCGTCGTTCTGGCGCATATCGGCTATGTCGTCTGGAGCATCGCCGGACCTCCGGCCCGCGCCTCGTCGTCCTCGCAGCCCGGCGGGGAGGACGCCGATGTCTCCGAAGTGCCGTCCCGCGACCCGTCCCAATCGACGCGCATCAAGGTCATGGCCGATTACTACTGCCATCCCCTCTGGGCCCTCGACGATGACACGTACGGCGACTTCCCGCCCGAGCAGCTCGAACTTTCGCCCGAGCTCGCGGAGGATCTCAACCGGTGGGCGGAGGCCTTCACCAACTCCCTCCATCCCGACGATCCGGGAGCGAGCCTTTGGAGCCAAGCGGAGCGGAGCGCACACGAAATGGAGGGGCGCGCCCTCGCAATCCGCGTCGCACGCGAGAAGCCGGATCGCAGGATCTACATCCTGGATCCGTCCTCGGCCGAGCTCGTGGAGATTGAGGCCGAGCCCAACACCGGATCCAAGACCGGAGCGGCGGACTAGGCGCCCGCTGCCTGAGGCGTTTGCGTCACCGAGCCTGCGGCCGGATCCTTCGCCGATGCCACGGCCGCGTCGAGATGTGCGATCAGCCCATCGTCGAGCCCCAGCGTTGCCGCCAGATAACGCAGATACGCTTTCTCCGCCGGCGTATCGGCTTCGATTGCGATCGCGGACGCGAGGTAAACCTCGCTCCGCACCTCCGGCGTCGCCGCCGCTGCCGCGAACTGCTGCGGCGACCACGGCGCCGCGATTTCGCGGTCTAGGAACTGACGCTCATCCGCGCCGACGCCGGTGTCGGCGAGGCGTCCGACGATGCGCTGGCGCTCTGTCGCGTCGATGAGGCCGTCCGAAAGCGCAGACGCGATCATCGCCCTGAGCAACAGCAGCGCGTGCTCGTTGGCAGGGGGTGCGCCCGGAAGCGTCGCGCCGCTGCGGGCCGCCTGCAGAAACTCGGCCGCACGCGTGCCGACCAGCGGTTTGCCGTCCTTGTAGTTGGTGTAGGCTTTATAGGCGAGGCCACCGAGCGCGGCTGCAGCGCCGAGCTTGAGCACGTCGCCCGCGAGGTCTCGCCCGTCCTTGGTGCCGAGCAGCAGCGTCGCGAGCGTGCCCGCAGCAGCGCCTCCCGCGAACGAGCCGCCGCGGCTGCCGAGAAAACTTTTCGCCTGTTCGAGAAGGTCCGGCTGCGGAGCGCTCTGTGAGCTCGGGTCTATGCTGGGGCGAGAGACGGGCACGGAGCCTGTACTCTGCGGTGCCGCCCCCATGACGAGATCAAGAAGCTTCGAAGCGTCGATCATTCACGTCTCCCAGTCAGCTTTTCCTCAACGCGGTAGATAGGGAGAAATACGTAGATCACAAGGTTGCGACGCAACAAAAACCGCCGTCGATACAGGGTTCGGAACACGCCGGTATCGATGCTGACGGGTGCCGGGCATCATCCGCTTGTCTCGCGTCGGGAGGTGCGCTTAAAGGCTCTTGGCTCGCCTGCGGGCACGTAGGACTAAGACGAACCGAGAGCGCGAGATGCGGCCCCCCAATGCGATCGACTTTTGGCGTGGCGTCGCGCTGGTGATGATCTTCATCAATCATATCCCCGGGCTCGACTACTCGTTCCTGACGCTGCGCCAGTTTGCCATCTCGGATGCAGCCGAGCTTTTCGTTTTCCTCGCCGGATGCTCTCTGGCGTTTGTCAACAATGGCGGGTCGCAGCCGAAGCCGATCGGCCAAGTCGTCATGCGCCTCCTCATGCGCGCCTTCGAAATCTGGCGGGCACAGGTCGTGACCATATCGGTTGCCATTTCCATGCTCGGCGCGAGCGCCATCGTCTTCACGGATCCGCTGCTGCTCGAATGGCACGGCGCCGGACCCGCGTTCTCCGACACGGTGCGCTCGTCCATCGGGCTCACGCTGCTGACGTATCAGATCGGCTACTTCAATATTCTGCCGCTCTATGTCGTGCTGTTGCTGCTGGCCATCATCTTCATCGTGCTGTCGCGTTGGTCGCTCATGCTCGCGTTGGCAGGCTCCGTTGCGCTCTATGCCGTCACGTTGGCCTACCAGATCAAGCTGCCCAGTTGGCCGGCGGAAGGGGCGTGGTTTTTCAATCCGCTTTCGTGGCAGCTCCTGATCGTTCTCGGATTTCTCGCCATCACTGCGCAACGCAGCTACCCCGGTTGGCAAATGGCGCTGGATCGCATTTGGCCGTTGGCCGTCGCGATCGTCGCCGTCGGCGCCGTTATTGTGTGGATCGACTATCGTCCAGACCCGATGCTCGTGCCGGAGCCGCGCTATTTCTATTTATTCGATAAGGAATTTCTGTCGCCTGTCCGAATTTTGAGCATGGCGGCAATCGCGATTGCCTTTAATCCGGCATATCCTGTACTTTCCAGGCAGATGGGACCTGTCGTGCGCTACTGCAGCAGCCTCGGCCGCAACTCGTTGGCCGTTTTCTGTGTCGCCTCGCTGCTCGCACTGGCAGGACAGATTGTAAGATACATTGGCGAGCCGACCTTCTTGCTCGACACGGCGATCGTGGCATTGGGTTTGGTCTTGTTGAGGGTAACAGCATGGGTTTCCGAAACTCAATCTTGAGCGCCGCGATGATGGTCGGAGCGGTGAGCGTCATGCCGTCGGCGGCTGTCGCGACCGATGCGAGCAAGCCTGTTGAGATCCACCCGGCCGAAGCCGCGCCCGCGGTTCCGCTTGCTGCGCCCGGCGCGGCCACGGCCCAGGCAACGAAGCGTCGTCCGCTTTTGCGCTTCCTCAATCCTCAGGCGTCCGTCGAGTGCAAGGTCAAGAGCCCGGCTTTCGAGGGGCGCTCTGCGTTGCGCGCCGTGCGTCGTGCCATCCTGCAGAACCGGCCGGTGCGCGTCATCGCGCTCGGCTCGTCGTCTACTGTCGGAGTAGGCGCATCGTCTCCGCGTGCCACCTATCCTGTCCGTCTCGAGAACGACCTCGAAGGCGTGATCGACGGTCTGAAGGTAGAGATGTACACGCGTGGGCAGTCAGGCGAGGTCGCGGAAGGCGCGGCCGAGCGCATCAAGATGGATGTCGCCGAGTTGAAGCCCGATCTCGTCGTCTGGCAGGTTGGCACCAACGATGCGGTTGCGCGGATCGACGCCGAGACTTTCGGCGAGCAGCTCCGCGAGACGCTCACGTGGCTGGCGTCCCACAAGATTGACGTTGTCTTGATTGATCCTCAATACGTCGAGCGTCTATCGAAGGACGCGCGCTATACGAGCATCGTCAACGAGATCGCGACCGTCGCATCCGAAAAGCGCGTGCTGCTGGTCAATCGATACGATGCCATGGCCGATCTCGCCCGCCAGCACCCGGGTTCGTCCTACCTAGCCAACGATCGCTTTCATCTCAACGATCTTGGCTATCAGTGCATGGCCGAGTACGCAGCCAAAGCCATCGTCGCCGGAATCCTGCAGGCGGATACCGAAAACGGTGCCATGCACTGAAACGGTGCCGCATCTTTCCTGACCCGCAGAGGCTCAGGAAAGATGGAAAGCCATGACGATGGCGATTGCGCTGACCACCAGCACGAGATCGAAGAGCTTGCTGCCGGTTGGCATGCCGGGGATCTCCAGAAGCGATCGCTGAAACGGCCTCAATCGGCCCTCAGCAGATCGTCGAGCGGAGCCCTGGCCATGTAGTCGCGCGTAGCCTCTGCCGGAAACGCGGCGTCAGGGCCGCCGAGCGGGCCCGGATCGTCCGGATTGATCACGGACAGGACGCGAATGTGTGCGAAACCCTGCGAATAGGCTGCCGGGAGCCGATGCTCGAATTCGGCCACAGCCTCAGTGGTGGGGTCGATCATCGAAGCCTCCTGCGATTTTGCTAGGACAGGGACAAAGTTGCTACGCTGCTAACCTTGCTGCGTTCGCATTGTTCCGGCAATTGGCATCAGTACGTAGAAGGGTGCCATAGGGAGCATTACGTATCGCCCTGGGCGAGCCCATGGAATATGGGCATTCGGCGTCTTCGCAAGCGTGAGGGTCGGGAACTTCACGGAGTTGTCGAGAGGCAGGCGCGGGGTCCACACAGTTAACAGCAACCGAGGACGGGCCGACGACGCTCCATGATCGATGCCCGCCAAACTCGCCGGATCCTGTATGGCTGCATCTTTGTCGCCGCCTATGTAGCGCTCGATTACGTAAGCTACGTCAAGCCTTACCGCGGCCTCGGCATTACGCCGTGGAATCCGCCGCCCGGCCTCAGCATCGCGGCGGTCTTCCTCGGAGGATCGGCCTTCGCGCCGGTCGTCCTCATCGCGCCGGCCGTCGCCGACATGATCGTCAGGGGCGCGGCGCTTGGCACGAAGCTCGAGCTGATCCTCTCGCTTGCGGTGGGCAGCACATACCTGGCAGGGGGCTTGGCGCTCCGGCGTATCGCCACCTTCGATCCCCGCTTCCGTTTCGTGCGCGATGCACTGACCCTGATCGGTGTCTCGGTCTCCGCAGCCCTGGTCGCAGCCGCACTTTATGTCGTCATCCTGCGTTCGACCGGTACCATATTCCAGAACGAGGTGCTGGCCGTCGCCTGGCGCGCCGCCGTTGGAGATATCATCGGCATCCTCGTGGTGGCTCCGCTCGTGCTTCTTGCCGCCACGTACCGGCCGTGGCCGAAGGTCGAGGCGCTTGCCTTGGTGCAGTTTGCGTCCCTGTTCGGCGCGCTCGCCATGGTCTTCGGCTATCAGGAGGCGACAGCCTTCCAGCTCTTCTACTTGCTGTTCCTGCCGCTGCTCTGGATCGCGCTGAGCTACGGTCCGCCGGGGGCCGCCATGAGCTTGCTGTTCATTCAGCTCGGGCTCATCATCGGCGCGGAGATCCGCTTCGGCCCGGACCCTGGACTCGGCGCCCTGCAGGTGCTGATGATCGCACTCGCCATCACTGGTCTCATCGTCGGCACCATCGTCGCCGAGCGCGAGGACGCGGCAGCCCGCCTCCGCGACCAGCAGGCCTCGATCAACAGGGCGCTGCGCATTCGCTCGGCCGGCGAGGTCGCGGCTACCATCGCCCACGAGATCAATCAGCCGCTGACTGCGCTCAATACTTACGCCGGCATAGCCGCGAAGGCGATGGAGGATGGCCGGCCCGATCTCGTTGCACGCGCCGTCGAGCGCATCCGCGTCGAGAGCAATCGCGCCAACGAGGTGCTGCGCGGCATCCGAGAGCTCCTGCGTCAGGGCACTCTGACGAAGCGCGACGTCGATCTTTACGCCAAGCTCGAAGAGCTCGAGGCCCTGCTCGGCGAGGATCTCGAGAAAAAGGGCATTCGTCTCGTGATCGACATGGATCCGGATTTCCCGATCATTCGCGCGGACGGCATTCAGCTTCAGCAGGCGATCCACAACTTGATCGTGAACGGCGCCGAGGCCATTCTAGGAGTCGGCCGCAGCGGCACCGTTGAAACGCGCGTGTTGTTGTCGGGCAATGACGATGTGCTGATCGAGGTCGAGGACGATGGACCCGGCTTTCCACCCGGCTTCGACATCGACGAGCCCACGCCGTTCACGACCACCAAGCCGGAGGGATCCGGGCTGGGCCTTGCAGTCGCCCGGTCTATTGCCGAGGCTCATGGGGGCGGCCTGACCATTTCCACGTCGTCGCGCGGCGCGCGCGTCGTCTTGAAGCTGCCGATCGAAAGGGAGGGTAATGAGCAAGACCGTCAGCGTCATTGACGACGAGGCCTCGGTCCGCGATGCGGTCGCCATGTTGCTCGAGACTCATGGATTGACAGTGTCGTGCTATGAGGGAGCCGAACCGTTTCTTGCCGCTCCTT
Organism: uncultured Hyphomicrobium sp.; assembly: GCF_902826555.1. Classification (GTDB taxonomy): domain Bacteria; phylum Pseudomonadota; class Alphaproteobacteria; order Rhizobiales; family Hyphomicrobiaceae; genus Hyphomicrobium_C. Next base: position 38,440 of record NZ_CADEFI010000027.1, on the reverse strand, counting down.
TCGCCGCGGGCTGCATCGTCAGCGACGTGCGCATGCCGGGGATTTCCGGGCTCGATCTGCTGCGCACACTGCGCAGCAACGGCGATCCGCGGCCGCTCCTGCTGATGACCGGTCACGGCGACGTCGAGCTGGCCGTCCAGGCCATCAAGCTCGGCGCTTTCGATTTTGTGGAGAAGCCGTTTTCCAACGACCGCTTGATCGCCAGCGTCGAGGAGGCACTTGTTGCATCCGAGAGCTCACTTAAGGAGCGCATCGAGCTCGACGATCTCAAGGCCAAATTTGCAGCGCTCTCCGATCGCCAGCGCGACACTATGCAACTGCTCATTCGCGGTCTTTCCAACAAGGAGATCGGCCAGCAGCTGGGCATCAGCCCGCGCACGGTCGAGATTCACCGCACCTGGGTCATGACGAAAATGTCGGCGCGCTCGATCGCGGACCTGGTGCGCATGGCGATGGCGCTTGGCGTCGAGTGACTCAACCCCTCCGTAGTTTCCCGTAGCATGCCGCGCAGTTGAAGCTGTGCGCCCGCGGCGCGTTTGTCTCTGCGGTGGGGATATTGTCTTTGCGCCGTCGAGACCGACATCTGAATCGGTAAAATGCTCAAACTGGGTCTGAGGAGGAGTCTCGAGATGACCACCGGCACGTCGCTTCGCATGTATCTGGCTGCGGTTGCTCTTGCTGTGGGCGCCACGCCCGCGCTGGCCGACCAGACCGGCTTCTCGGACATGCACAACCAGGCGCGCGTCGGTGGCAAGATGTGCATGACGGACCACTGGCACTACGGCAACGGCCAGGGAAGAACCAAAGCCGCGGCCCAGAAGGATGCCATTGGCTCCTGGCAGAGCTTCACCGATTTCGAGTACGGCAGCGATTGGGCGCGTTTCAGCAAGGCTGTTGCCAAGCGCGTCAGCTGCACGCAATCGGGCGGCGGCTTCAGCTGCCAGGTCGAAGGCCGGCCCTGCCGCTAATAGGGCCTAACGGCTGAGAACCTTCCCGGGGTTGAGAATACCGTTGGGGTCGAGGGCCGTCTTGATGCGCCGCATGAGATCGATCTCGACCGCGCTTTTCACGCGCACCAGCTCCTCGCGCTTGAGCCGTCCGATGCCATGCTCCGCCGAGATCGAGCCGCCGAGCGACGTCACGACGTCGTGCACGGCGCGCGCCACCTCGTCCCACTGCGCGAGGAACGCCTCGCGCGCCATCCCGGGCGGTTGCGAGATGTTGTAGTGCACGTTGCCGTCGCCGAAATGACCGAACGGCACCGGCCGCGCGCCGGGAGAGATGCGCGCCACGACATCGGCGGCTTTCGACAGGAGCTCGGGAACGCGTCCCACCGGCACCGACACGTCGTGTTTGATTGATCCGCCTTCGCCCTTCTGCGCTTCGGAAGCGCTCTCGCGCAGTCGCCACAGGGCCGCCGCCTGCGTGAGTGAGCCCGCCACGGCCGCATCGCTCACGAGCCCGGCCGTCGCCGCATGCGCGAGCAGGGCCTCGAGCAGCCCCGTCGCGCGTCCCTCGGCGGCTCCCGAGATCTCGAGCAGGACATACCAAGGCGCTTCGCCTGCGAGCGGGCGCTGCGTGCCGGGAATGTGCCGCGTCACGAACCCGAGCAGCTCGCCGCTCATGAACTCGAACGCGGTGAGCGAGGCTCCGGCTTGGGCTTCCGCCAGCTGGAAAAGCGGCAGCAGCGCATCGAGACCGGGCAGCGCGGCAAATGCCGTTGCCCGCTCCACAGGTTCCGGATAGAGCCTGAGCGTCGCCGCCGTGATGATGCCGAGCGTGCCTTCCGATCCGACGAACAGGTCGCGCAGGTCATAGCCCGTGTTGTCCTTCTTGAGCGCGCCGAGCCCATCCCACACGCTCCCGTCCGCGAGCACCACCTCGAGCCCGGAGACGAGCGCCCGCGCCGTCCCGTACGAGAGCACGGCCACGCCGCCGGCGTTGGTTGCGAGGCACCCGCCGATGGTGGCGCTGCCCTCGGACGCCAGGCTCAGCGGAAAGAGCCGCCCGGCTGACCGGGCCGCAGCCTGCGCCTCGGCCAGCGTAACGCCGGCCTCCACGGTCAGCGATCCGCCGTCCGCGCCGAGCCCGCGAATCTGCTTCAGCCGCGTGAGAGACAGCACGATTTCGGCGCCGGACTCGCTCGGGATCTGCCCGCCGACGAGCCCGGTGTTCCCCCCCTGCGCAACCACGCCCACGCCTTCCGCGTTAGCCAAGGCGAGAATGCGAGACACTTCTTGCGTGGTGGCGGGCTTCAAGATCAGCGGTGTCCGCCCCACATAAAGGTCTCGCCACTCGCGGAGGAACGGCGCTTGCTCGGCGGCATCCGTGATCGCATTGTCGGCGCCGACGATCGCCGCAAAGCGCGCGATGAGGTCGGCGCCGGGCGCCTTGGCGGAACGATCGGAGGACGACGTCATGGACGGGCTGCCGCAGAAGATCGGAAAGGCGCGAAGCGCTTGCAGCAGTCAATATCAGGCTTTGAGGTCGTGACGCAAAAATCGCAGTTAATGTCCCGTACGATATCGCCCGCGGCGTGGCTCTTTGCGGCGGCGTGCCTGTTGGCGACGGCGGGTCTCGTCGCGCCGGATGTCTCGGCGGCGGATCGCTATTCGCGAGGCGTCCAGGAGCGAGTGAAGCCGGTCCCGGCTCCCCGCGTGCAGCCCACGCCGCGGCTCGCGCCCGACCTGAGGACCCCGCGTGGGTCCGGCACCGGCGCCTCGTCGGATTTCTATTCGCGCATGGGCTCCTCTTCGGCTTGCCGCTCCCGCTGTGGCTCCTCCTGCCAGACCATCGCCTGCTCGGGTCTCAACACGTCCCAATGCCTGTCCATCCGCCAGCAGTGTCGGTTGAGCTGCAACTCCCGCTGTTGATAAGGCGCGCCCGCTTCGTGGCGGGCCCGGGATTGCGCGCGAGGCGGTGTTCCGGCCTCTTTGTCGTCCGTTGCGCTCGAAAGGCTTCCGCACGATGATTGGCGCGAGACGGCAGCCCCGATTCGAACGGGTGCACGGAAAGGGATCCCATGAGCTACCAGGCTCCAGTCGACGACATTCTCCTTGCGCTGAGAACCGCCGGCGATGCAGCGGGCACGGCCGGCGAGGGCACCGTCCGCGGACTTGACGACGAGACACTGCGTGCGGTGCTCGAGGAGGCCGGCAAGTTCGCGTCCGAGGAGCTGGCGCCCTTGAACAAAGCCGGCGACCGCTCGCCGTCCCGCTGGGTCGACGGACGCGTCCTCACGCCGCCCGGCTGGAAGGCCGCCTACGATGCTTTCCGCACGGCCGGTTGGAGCGCCCTGCCCTGCCCTGAGGAATTCGGTGGCCAGGAGCTGCCCGAGACCGTCGCCATGGCCGCATGCGAGATGTGGAACTCGGCGAACCTTTCGTTCGGCCTTTGCCCGTTGCTCACGCAGGGAGCCATCGATGCCTTGCGGGCCGGTGGCTCGGATGAGCTCAAGCAGCGCTACCTGCCGCGCATGGTGAGCGGCGAGTGGACCGGCACCATGAACCTGACCGAGCCGCACGCCGGCTCCGACCTCTCAGTCATCAAGACCCGCGCCGAGCGCGCGTCCGATGGAACCTACCGCCTCTTCGGTACCAAGATTTTCATCACCTACGGCGACCACGACCTGACCGACAACATCGTCCACCTCGTGCTCGCGCGCTTGCCGGATGCGCCGGAGGGCACGCGCGGCATCTCTCTCTTTCTGGTGCCGAAACGTCTCGTCAATGCCGACGGATCGCTCGGCGCCGAGAACGACGCCGTCTGTGCCGGCCTCGAGCACAAGCTCGGCATCCACGGCAGTCCGACCGCAGTCATGAAGTTTGGCGAGAAGGACGGCGCTATCGGCTACCTCATTGGCGAGGAAAACCGCGGCTTGAACACCATGTTCATTATGATGAACGCGGCGCGCCTCGCGGTCGGCATCCAGGGCGTGGCCGTCGCCGAGCGCGCGACGCAGCACGCCGTCTCCTACGCCAGGGAGCGCCTCCAGGGCCGCTCCACGACGTCGAAAGCGCCCGGCATGGTGCCCATCGCCGAGCACCCGGACGTCCGCCGGACACTGCTCACCATGAAAGCTTTGACGCGCGCCGCGCGCACCATCTGCTACGCCACCGCCGCCGAGATCGACAAGTCGCACCACGCCGAGACCGAGCACGAGCGCCGCACTGCGGCTGACCGCGCAGCCCTCCTCACGCCCGTTGCCAAGGCCTTTGCGACCGACATCGGCTGCGAGGTCGCGTCCATGGGTGTGCAGGTCCACGGCGGCATGGGTTTCATCGAGGAAACGGGCGCGGCGCAGTTTTATCGCGATGCGCGCATCTTGCCGATTTACGAAGGCACCAACGGCATCCAGGCCATCGACCTCGTCACGCGCAAGCTGCCGCTCGGCGGTGGCCAGCTCATCAAGGATATGATCGAGGAGTTCGAGACCGTCGCGCGCCGGGCGAAGACGGTGAACCGCCAGGAGATTGGCCGCATGGGGCAGCGGCTCGCGTCCACCGTGGTTGCCTTTGCCGAGGCGACCAGTTGGATGGTCGAGGCGATCGAGCATACCCCCAATCTCGCACTCGCCGGCGCAACGCCCTACCTGCGCTTGTTCGGCCTCGCGGCGGGCGGGCATTACCTCGCCAAGGGCGCTCTCTTGGGATTGGAGGAGGGCGGCCCGCATGCTGCGGAATCCGTTGCGGTTGCCCGCTTTTTTGCCGAGAACATCTCCGTCGCGGCACCCGGCCTTTCTGCCATTGTTACGTCCGGTGGCCATGCTGTGATCGGCGTCACGCCGGAGACCGCGCCGGTTTAGGCTGAAGAGGCGAGCGATGGGGGCGATGCGCTTCGCATTGGGAGCATTGGGTCTTGCTGTATGCGTCGCGCTCGTGACGCCGGTGAGCGCGGGTTGGCTGTCACGCATCGCCCGCGAGGCGGCGGAAGGCGGCGGAGGGGTCGCTTCCAAAAGCGGAAAATCGGGCCTCGGTGCACTCGACAACGCGGCTGTCCATGTAGCGGGCTTGCCGAAAGTGACCGGCGGCACGGCGCTTGCGGCCCACGTTACGCCGGAAGGTCATTGGAAGTTCGCCAATCGCGAGGGGCAGGTCTTCACCGCTGCCACGCCCGAGGAGCTGGCTCGCGTCGGTGCCGCGCTGGCGCCCGAGGCGGCACCCGGCGGCCGCCTGGCCTACTATCTGAGCGAGGACGCGGTCTTCTCGCAGCGTGCCGCCCTCAAGGACCTGCCCAGGGACGCCGACCTTCACGTCGTCGTCGGCGACGAGGCTTTCAAGCTGCGCCGCGTCGGCGCCGATGAGCTGGCCGCCGAGTTCCGCCCCAACATCGTCTTGAGCCTTGCCGACCGTGCGCTGTTCGACGAGACCGTCTATCGGCTAACGCGCTCGCTCAACCGCTCGAACATCCGCACGTTGGCTCTCGAAACGGGCGGTCCGCAACGCCTGTCGTCGGCGCCTCGCTTCGATCCGGCGACCAAGGCCGCGCTCGTCGATCAGGTCGATCCCTCGGCACTTCCGGCGGCCCTCTCGGGCCTCAAGGGGCAGACCGCGATGATATCCGGCCGCATCGAGGGAAATGTGCTGACGTTCCGTTCGACGAGCGGCCCCGAGCAGAGCCTCGACATCGTGAAGCTCGTCAAGGCCGCCGAGGACGCCGACGTCAATCTCTTGCTGCTCTCGACCGGCGCCTCCCGTCAGCCGGGCGGACGCAACTGGCTTTGGCAGACGGTCGAGGTCGCGGGGCTCGACGAGGCTTTGAAACGCGCAAACTTTGCCGACTTTCTGAGCGCACTCGGCGGCGCCGGCAGCGAGCTCACCATCAAGGCCGCGCCGAGCAGCCACGGTCGCATCGTCATTTCGGCCCTCCCGACGCCGGCCCCATCGGCCCCCATCACCGATACGGTCGGCAGTTGGATCGGCTGGGACAGTTGGCTGGGCGAGGTCACGGGGCACGTTGCGGTGAAGTCGATCGAGGTCTTCGCCCGCGACCAGGAGCGTGAGAAAGAACTCGATGCCCGCATTTTGCCCGGCATCCCGTCGGGCATCCAGTTCGCCTATTTGGGCTCTATCGTTGCAGGGCTGATAGCCTGGCAGGTGACGTTTTCGTGGTGGAAAAGCATCTGGCCGCCCGAGCAGCGTCAGGACTACGCGGGACGCCTCGGGTATGCCGCAGCCCGGTTGGCCCGCTTCCTCGCGTGTCTCCTGGTGTTCCTGCCGCTCGCCGGCATCCCCGCCCTGCTCTGGCTCGGGGTGCAACAGCTCTGGAATATGATCACCTCGCCCATCCGTGCCGTCCGCTGGCTTTGGGACCGGCTGCGTCCCGCGCGCGTTTGAACGTCGATACCGCTGGTCAGGACGAACTGCTCCGCTATCATGGGGTCAACAAGAAACTCTGGGAGTGCCCGAGGCTTACCGCTCTATGGCTACACTGCTGATTACACATTCCGACTTTCTCGATCACGACACGGGCTTTGGCCATCCGGAGCGGCCGGAGCGCATGCGCGCCATCGACGCCGTATTGGCCCACGAGAGCTACAGCGCGTTGAAGCGCGCCGAAGCTCCGTTGCGCGACGACGTCGAGGAGGCGATTCTGCGCGTGCACCCGCTCGGGCATCTGGCCCGCATCAAGGGGGCGGGCGAGGTCGCGAAGAAGCGTAACGGCGGCCTGCATCTCGATGGCGACACCGTCATGTCCGCGGGCAGCTACGAGGCGGCGGTGCGTGCCGTCGGCGCCGGCCTCGACGCCGTGGACGAGGTGATGGGCGGTCGCGTCGCCAACGCCTTCTGCCAGGTGCGCCCGCCCGGCCATCACGCCGAAAACGACCGCGCCATGGGCTTCTGCCTGTTCTCGAACGCCGCCATCGCAGCCCACCACGCGCGGGCCCGTCATGGTGCGGAGCGCGTCGCCGTCGTTGATTTCGACGTCCACCACGGTAATGGCACGCAGGATATTTTCTGGTCCGACAAAGATCTCTTCTACGGCTCGACCCATCAGATGCCGCTGTTCCCCGGCACGGGGGACCTATCCGAGACCGGGGTCGGCAACATCTGGAACGCGCCGCTTCGCGAGGGCGACGCCGGCGAGACGTTCCGCGACGCGTTCACGTCGCGGATCCTGGGTCCGCTGCACAACTTCGGCCCGGACCTGATCGTCATCTCCGCGGGCTTCGACGCCCACAAGCGCGATCCCCTGGGCGGACTGCGCCTCGTCGAGGCCGATTTCATGTGGGCGACCGAAGCGCTCGGCAAGGCCGCCGAAAGTCACTGCCACGGCCGCATCGTGTCTATGCTGGAAGGCGGCTATGACCTCGAAGCGCTCGCCAAATCGGTGGCCGTCCACGTTCGGACGCTCATGGATCTCGGCGCCTAACCAACTGATATTACGCTTTGAAACAAGTGCGTGCGCGGGCGCGTGCGAAGCTCTAGAGTCGGGCCTGAGAATCACGGGACCAGCACGGAAATGAGCAAGTTGCCGAACAAGAACCACGCCGACATCAAGGACCTCTCCTTCGAGAAGGCGCTCAAGGAGCTCGAGACGATCGTCAGCCGCCTGGAGCGGGGTGACGTCGAGCTCGAGGAGAGCATCACCATCTACGAGCGCGGCGAGGCTTTGCGCGAGCACTGCGACCGGCTCTTGAAACAGGCCGAAGCGCGTGTCGAGAAGCTCACGGTCGGAGCCGACGGCGCTCCCCGCGGCACCGAGCCTCTCGACCCGGAATAGCCGGCGCATCGCGAGGGCGGCCCTCCCGTTTCGTTTGCTGAAAATGCTCAGCACGACTATTATCCGCGCTTGGAGCACAGTGCGGACGGGGGGATGTGATGGCGTTGAAGCGAGCGGCCGTTTGGGTCGCGTGCGTTGTTTTGGCTTCGCTGACAGTTCCCGCCCAGGTGGCCGTATCGGGGGACGCCACGCCATCCGCGGGCGCCGCGGCGAGTGCGGAAAAGGATGCGTTCAACAGCGCCAAGGAGCTTGGCACCGTCGACGCATGGAACGCGTTCCTGAACACCTATCCGACAGGTTTTCACGCCGATCTGGCGCGCGCCTATCTCAAAAAGCTGAATGAGAAGCCGGCGTCTCCGGCGCAGACTCAGACAGAAGCGCCGGCGCTCCCGCCGTCATCGGCCCGTGCCGGAGAGCGGCCGTGCTCTGAGCTTTCCGGGTTGCGGCCGGAGCATTCCAGAGAGCCGACCAAGATCACGTTCGTCAACAAGTCCGGAATGTATCGGTCCTTCATGTGGGTCGATTTCGACGGCAGGCTGCAGGACTACGGGGGCGTGAACTCCGGCGATCAGGTGACGTTCGATACGTTCCGCACCCATCCTTGGGTGGTGGCGACCGGCCCCGGCGATTGTCTGCAGATCTTCATGCCTGCTGCCGAACCCGCAACCGTCGAGCTGGTCCATCTCCCGGCTGATGACGCACCCCAAAGGCCGGCTGCCGAGACCCGGGAGAAACAGCCCGAGAAGCAGGCGGCCCCCAAGAAGAAGCCGCTGGTGTGCGCCAAGAACTACAAGCTGCAGAATGGCAAATGCGTCCTCCTGCAGAACTGCGGAAAGAACGCCTATCGCAGCGCCGAGGGCGACTGCTACTGCAACAAGGGCTACCGGATGCAAAACGGAAAATGCGTCTGGCCGCACGACAAGCAGGGCTTCGAGGTGGCGCCGTGGAAGAAGTCGGGCTGCAAGACCTGGCAGGCCCAGTGCTCCGGGGGCAACGGCAAGGCCTGCACCAAGTACGAGGAAAACTGCCAGGTGAATTGACGGTAGGCAGCGGCGGCCTCCGGAGGCATGCCGCACCTTTGTGCCGCAGCCCATAGGGATTTATGCCCGGCCTCGGCCCTTCAATCGCCGCATGTTCGGCGCTAAAGTGCTCGCATATGCGGGCCGCATTAAACCGTTGGTTCGCGGGAGCTTATCGCTCCATGACCGAAGGATGACGCCCTACCGTGAGCAAGACGCCGCTCCTCGACACCATCGAAACGCCCGAGGATCTTCGCAAGCATCCCGAGTCCGCGCTTCGCCAGATCGCGGACGAATTGCGTCACGAGACCGTCGACGCGGTTTCGGTCACCGGCGGCCATCTGGGCGCGGGCCTCGGCGTCGTCGAGCTTACGGTTGCCTTGCACTGGGTGTTCGACACGCCGCGCGATCGCCTGATCTGGGACGTCGGCCATCAGTCCTACCCGCACAAGATCCTGACCGGCCGCCGCGATCGCATACGCACCCTGCGCCAAGGTGGCGGCCTCTCCGGCTTCACCAAGCGCGGCGAGAGCGAGTACGACCCGTTCGGCGCCGCCCATTCGTCCACCTCGATTTCGGCCGGCCTCGGCATGGCCGTCGCCCGCGACTTGAAGGGCGGAGAGAACCACGTCATCTGCGTGATCGGCGACGGCGCCATGAGTGCCGGCATGGCCTACGAGGCCATCAACAATGCCGGTGCCCGCGATGAGCGTTTGATCGTCATCCTGAACGACAACGACATGTCGATCGCGCCGCCGACCGGCGCCTTCTCGTCCTACCTCGCGCGTGTCACGTCGAGCGGCACCTATTTGCAGTTGCGCGACTTCGCCAAGCAGCTCGCCAAGCGCCTGCCGAAGAGCTGGGAGCGTCGCGCGGCTCGCATGGAGGAGTACACGCGCCATCTGTGGCAAGGCGGCATGTGGTTCGAGGAGCTGGGCTTCTACTACGTCGGCCCCATCGACGGCCATGACTTGGGCCACCTCCTGCCGGTTTTGAAGAACGTCCGCGATACCAAGCAGGGCCCGATCCTCGTCCACGTCGTCACCAAGAAGGGCAAGGGCTACGCGCCGGCCGAGGCATCCGACGACAAGTATCATGGCGTTGCACGATTCAACGTTGTGACCGGCGCGCAGGTGAAGCCGAAGCTGAACGCGCCGACCTATACGCGCGTGTTCGCCGACAGCCTCATCGCTGAGGCCAGGAAAGACAAGCGCATCGTCGCCATCACGGCTGCTATGCCGGACGGCACCGGGTTGGACCTCTTCGGCAAGGAGTTTCCGGATCGCACCTTCGACGTCGGCATTGCAGAGCAGCACGCCGTCACCTTCGCGGCTGGCCTCGCGACGGAGGGCTTGAAGCCGTTCTGCGCGCTCTATTCCACGTTCTTGCAGCGCGCCTATGATCAGGTCGTGCACGACGTCGCGATCCAGCGCCTGCCGGTTCGCTTCGCGATCGACCGCGCCGGCCTCGTCGGCGCCGATGGTCCGACGCACGCGGGCTCGTTCGACCTCGCCTACTTAGGATGCCTGCCGGATTTCATCGTCATGGCCGCCGCCGACGAAGCCGAGCTCACGCACATGGTAGCGACCGCGGCAGCGATCGACGACCTGCCTTGCGCCTTCCGCTATCCTCGCGGCGAGGGTCTGGGCGTCGAGCGTCCTGAGGAGGGACGGCCGTTGGAGATCGGCAAGGGCCGCGTGCTGCGCGAAGGCTCTGCCGTTGCCATCCTTTCGCTCGGCGCGCGTCTCGGCGAGGCATTGAAAGCGGCCGACCAGCTCGCCGCCATGGGGCTCTCGACCACTGTTGCCGATGCGCGCTTCATGAAACCGCTCGACCATGATTTGATCGCGCGCCTCGCCAAGGAGCACGAGGTGCTGGTGACCATCGAGGAAGGCTCCGTTGGCGGCTTCGGCAGTCACGTGCTGCAGCACTTGTCCGGAGCAGGCCTGCTCGACCGCGGCCTCAAGGTGCGCACCATGGTGCTGCCGGATGTGTTCATCGATCACGACTCTCCCGCACGCATGTACGAGCGTGCGGCTCTCGCCGCCCCTGACATCGTCAGCACGGCGCTCGCAGCGCTCGGCCGCGACGCGTTGGCGAGCCCGAGCCGCGCCTGACGCCAAGCAGGCTCTGGCCGGCGTCGCGACGCGCTGTTACCGCGGGTTGGCCTGGTCGTTGCGCTGGAATTCCGGGTGGAAGAAAAGCAAGAGGTCCGTTTCTTGCCGGTCGATGAGCGGATCGCCGGATCGCACCTCCACGACCTCGCACTTGAGGCGGTCCTGATGGTCGGTCAGGAACAGAGCGCGATAGCCGAGATCGAACAGAGAATTGGCGATGTCCCTGCGGCGCACGCCAAACCGCAGCTTTTTGTCTTTGTGCAGCTCGAGCAGGATGAACGGGCGGTGCGTGACGAGCACCTTTAAAGCGCCCTCAAGAACGCGGCCCTCGTATCCGTCAACGTCCACCTTGACGATATCCGGCCATGCACCAGCGGTCTCGGCAACGTGATCGACGCTGGTCATAGGCACGTTGGCGGAAGTGAAAGTACCGTTGAAGCCGCTGCGGAGATTGAACTTGAGCCAGCGCCAGCGCTCCCTGTAATCGGCGGCGTCCGGGCGGGTTTCGAACAGGATGGAGCTCGCATACCAGATATCGGTCGGGCCTTTATGGACGTCGGTCAATCCCGCAAGCCGCGGGAGAATGCGAGCGCCGAACGCGTCGTTTGCGATGTTCGCCTCGAGCTGCGACATGCGATCGGGGCGCATTTCGAACGCATAGACCGACGGAGCATGCTTGATGTGAGAGGCCGCCACCCGCGCGAAATATCCGAGGCCCGCCCCGATGTCGAAGAACAGCGACGTCTGGAACCGCGTAATCAGGAAGCTCAAGAGAAGCGTAGTGGTTTCTTCGTAGAAGAACGGGTGCGCGGGCTTGTGCAGGACGGCGCCATTGTGAGGCGGTCTGAACGCGATGGGGTTGTGACCCGGGATAAGCAGATTGTACCCGTGCTCGTGCGAGGCCAGGGACATTTGCGTGTTGGCGAGATGGGCGGCGATATCCGCGCGCAAGACCTCCCAATCGACGAGACGCGTCTTCGTCTTTCGCAACGAAAAACCGCTGACTGCGCCGCGACGGACTTCGCCGTCGTCCTGCTTCGGCCGATCGGCATGGCGAATGCGATCGAAAATGCTCATGATCCAGTGCAAGCCTATTGCTGTCGTATCCCGAAGCCAAAGTCGCCGATTGGTTCTGCTTGCCGGCGCAGGTGGCAGAGGCGCCGAAAACCCCATTCGGTGCCAGCAAGCCAATTGAACAAGTGGAAGCTTACGCACCGGACGACAACGGTTCCCGATCGTCAAGTGGTCAAAGTTGCACTTAGCATAAACATTCCGAAACACTGAGCCGCGGTTAGGTAAACCGATGTCGCGCTCTCGATGTGGAGGGGGAAGAGTTGAGATAGAACGTATGCGTTTCTTGCAACCTGAAGGTAGGTCGTGAGTGCCGATCTCCTTTTGACGCCGTTATCGAGCAAACTGCCCCGTATTTTCATGCGGCTGCGATGGCACGCCCGGTTGGACTGAGCCTTAACGGAGGCCGGCTGATTAACGATCGAAAATGAACTCGTCCATCGGCTGGGCGCGATAGCCGCACACCGCGTTATCCGGCGCGGGAACACCGATCGCGTCGTTGTACAGCGTGCCCTCGTGGAAGAAGTAGGTGATGGTTGTCCGGTAAAGCCCGATCGAATCGTGCTCCGCCGTGCGCAGCACGCTCCGGGTCGTTGTGACGAGGCTCTGGATCTCCCCCGCGGCAATGGCGCGTTGAAGCACGGCATCGTCGAGAATTTCAGCCAGCACACCGCAGGCGATCGGTGCCAAGTCGCGGCCGATCCAGTCCGCCATCGAGGGGCGCTTGGCGAGGGCAGGCGCAGAAAGTCTCTGCAGCCGCAAACTCGGCGTACGAGTAAGCGCGCGCGGCGCCGGGCAATAGGTGATTGAATCCGCAATGCCTCGGAACAGCGAGCTCGCGGGTTCCCAGCCCAGGTCGCGCAGCCGCTTCTGCTGCGCCACGCTCGGACTGTCCTCACCGCGCTCCCACCGCGAGATGGTGCGCTGGGCAACGCCCATGAGATAGGCCATGTGAACTTGGCTGAGCCCGTGGCGCACGCGATAGCCGCGCACGAAACTCCCCCAGTCGTCACCGATGTCGCCCACTGGATAGACCCCATTAGACGTTGAAGCGCGCCGTCTGCCTTCCTACAGATCGATCTCGGCTGCAATCGGGCAGGACGCCCAATGCGGGCAAGCGCGATTTTGGTCTGCCTAGCGCCCGAACCTACGTCCGGGTGCCTTCGAGACCCTGAGCGCTTGGGCATCGCCCGATCGATGCCGATGCGTAAGCGGGGAGGAACCATCGGCGGCAAAGCTCGCCGGTGGTTCTAGCTTTTCTGAGCATTGGCTTGACGCTACTCGATCGCCGCGATCACGGCACCCGCTGCGGCTGCAGCCGCCACGGCGGCCGCCGGTACGCCGTAGCGCTCGCCGGCGACGCGCATCTCGGTCGGCAGACGATGGTAGATATCCCGTGCCAGCGGCCGCACATGACGCCTGACTTCGGCCACTCCGCGCCCGACATGCGTGAGCGCGATCGCATAGTCGTCGATGGCGACGCCGGTGTCGCCGCGCGCCCAATGGCGCTTGTAGTCGTCGCTGGGCGCTAGAAGATCGTAGCGCTTGAAGCCCTGATCGAAACACCAGGAGACGGTGCGGAGCATTTGCTCCTGGCCGGGACTGAAGGCGCTGAAAGCGTCGTCATAGGCGCCGAGGTAGGCGATGTAGCTGCGCCGGTCCTGCAGTCCGATTTCGATGGCGAGCGGTGTCGCTCCGGCCTTGAGTGCGGTGACGATGGCTGCACCCGCCAAGACGTTGGAACGCAATAAGTGCTCCCAGTCGCTCTCGTCGAAAACGGGGCTCGACATGCCCCGATTGGCAAGCCAGCGGCGCTTCCAGTCAAGCGCGGTGTCGAACGCAGTTGCTGCCTCGTCACCGCGCAGAACCTCGAACGTCACGGCGCCGGCGTGGGATTCGAGGCGCTGCATCCGTTGACGGCGATTGCGGCGTGTCCGGCTGGAGAACGACGCATCATAGGCCGCGAACGTGCCGAAGGCTTCGAGGTCGATATAATGAGCGATGTCCTGGGAACGCTGGGACCGCGCGCACGCGGCGAGCGCTGCGAAGAGCCCGCTATCCTGCCGCACTTTTCTGAGCAGCATGACGTCGATCCCCGTCAGTGCCAGGCTGTTGCACAGCCGGCCAAGGTCGTCCGGGGTAATCGCTTCTCCGGCAATGTCGGTGTATTGGGCCAGCGGATAGACGAGCGGCACGGCCGTGCGCGCACCGAAAAGGCGCTCGCGCCGAAGCGCAAGCAACGACCGAGGCTCGCCCCCGCGGCGCAGCACGGCCACGATAGGCTCCGAGCCGATGCGTCGGGCGAGCTGGGCAGATTCGAGCACGAGGTCGAACCGCTGGAAGGCTCCCGCGCCACCGGCCCGGCCGCAGGCGTTGCTCCAACACGAGCGCAGGCGCGCGATACCGTCGACGCCGGATACGATCTGGATGTCGTCCATGGCGGAAAGATGCGCCTTCAACTCGTTCGGAAAGGTGATCCCCACTATCCCCAAGAGCCGTTTGAATTGGGTTAAGCTCAGTCGAGTTGAGCGACGTCATTCGTCGGCTTGACGCCGAGCAGCGGCGCGATACGGCCGATGACTCGCCCGGCGGTTGGCGCAGCGTTGCGACCCGCCAGGATTTCGCCAGCCGCCGCTTCCGTTCCTTTGGGCTCGAAGATGAGCACCATGACCAGATACTGGGGAGCGTCCATCGGGAAGGCCGCCAGGAACGACGACACGACGGACTTTTCCTGATATCCGCCGCGGCCCGGCATTTCCGCCGTTCCCGTCTTGCCCCCGACCCGATACCCGGGGACATCGGCCCGTTTTCCGGTTCCCGCGCTTTCGGTCACGTTGCGGCGAAGCAGCACGCAGAGGCTCCGGCTGGTTTCTTCGCTGACGACCCGCTGCGCGGAAGGCGACGCCTCGCCCCCGCGCCTGAAGTACGTCGGCGTGACGGCCGTTCCGCCGTTGATGACGGCGGCCGTCGCTGCCGCGAATTGGATCGGTGCCACCGCAATTCCGTGCCCGTACGCGACCGTGATCTGCTCCGCTCGGCCGAACTGCGACCCCATCTGTGGCGCCGCGACCGGCCCCACTTCCGTTCGCATTTCGCGCATGAGTCCGAGCTTTTCGAGAAAAGCCTTTTGCCGCTCGGGCCCCTCGGCCAGCGCCAGCATCCCCGAGCCGACGTTGGAGGAGTGAATGAAGACCTCGGACACCGTGAGAGGCCGCCCGGACGAATGCAGATCCTTGATCGTGAATGGCCCGGCGGTCAGCGGCTTGGTGACGTCGAGAACGGTGTCGAGCTTCGCGCGACCGCCGTCGAGCGCCATGGCGACGGTCAGGATCTTGAACACCGAGCCGAGCTCATAGGCGCCTCCCTGGATCTTGTCGGCCCTTTCCGGATCCAGCCCTTCCGCGTTGCGCGCCGGATCAACTCCGGGTAGCGACGCCGAGGCGAGCATCTCGCCGGTGTGCACGTCCATGACGAGTCCGGCGACACCCTTCGATTCGTAGCGCGCCATGGCGGCTTTGAGTTCGTCCTCGAGCGCATGCTGTACGCCGAGGTCGAGCGTCAGCCTGACCGGCAGGCCGGCGTTGACGGGCGCGCCAATGGTGGTTTCGACTCCGATCGTCTCGTCGATGGCCCGTTCGATGCCGCTTGCGCCCTTGTTGTCGATATTGACGGATCCGAGCACGTGTCCCGCCAGGCGTTCGAGCGGATAGGCGCGCCTCAGCTCCGTGCGAAACTCGAGCCCCGGGAGGCCGAGGTCGTGGATTTTCTGCGCAAGCTTGGGTGAAACGCCGCGGCGCAGCCAGATGAAACGCCTGTTGCGGTCGGAAAGCGAGCGGCGGAGTTCGCCTTGATCGATGTCCGGCAGAACGGCGCCGAGTTGCTCGGCCGCATCGTCGATCCCTTGTACGAGCGAGGGATCGGCATAGAGCGACGGCATTTCGATATCGGTAGCCAGCAGCCGGCCGCCACGGTCGAGAATGTCCGGCCGAACGTAGGTGCGCGCCATCGGCTCGTTGAGAGTGACCGTCATCTCCGGCGCCGCCGTCCCGGCGAGCCGCGCGAGCTGCCCGGTAACGCACGCGAAAAGCGCCGCCATGCCGAGCATGACGAGCCGGGTTCTGAGCCCGGCGCTGGAGCCCGCTCCTTGTCCCCGCCCGTTTGCGCCGCTCATGAACGTCCCCCGAAGCTAGCGGGCGATGGCCCCCGTGCGAATCGTGCTTTCCGCTGCCTGGTCCGCCACCTGCTGGTCCGTCAACGGCACGAGCCCCTGCGCCCGCGCCAGCGGCTCGATTCGGGCGGGCCGTGCGAGGTGGGCCCGCTCAGCCTTGAGCACTGAGATGTCGGACCGGGCTCTTTCCGCGAGCCGCTCTTGCGCGGCGACGCGCGCTTCGAGCTGGCGTGTGTCGTAGCTCAGTCCGTAGAGCAGGAAGGCGCTCGATATGGCCAGGAACGCGGCCGAAACGGTAAGCGGGTGCATCGGAACGACCTCAACCAACGGCGAACGAAGTCAAGACCTTGGACAGGGCGCTACGGGTTAGCTGCCGTGCCACGCGGGTGCATCCGTCCGGATGCCGACACGCAGCCGCGCCGATCGCGCTCTCGGATTTGCATCCGTTTCCTTTTCGTTAGGTGTAAAGCCACGAGTGTTAACAATTCGGAAACTTGGCGCATCCGCCGCCGCGGCCGGCTCCGGCAGATAGCGCGAGGCGCCAGCCGTCTTTCCGGAGCGCTCCTGCAGGAAGTGCTTGACGATCCGGTCCTCCAGGGAATGGAACGTAACCGCCGCCAGCCGTCCGCCCGGTTTGAGCAGACGTTCGGCGGCCTCGAGCGCTCGCTTCAACTCTCCGAGCTCGTCGTTGACGTGGATGCGCAACGCCTGAAAGGTGCGGGTCGCCGGATGCTTTTCGTCGCCCCGCGCCCGGCCGAGAACGCGCTCGACGATATGTGCCAGCGCTTTGGTCGTCGTGATGGGCGACTCATCCCGCGCTTTGACGATAGCCCGCGCGATCGCGCGCGACCGCCGCTCCTCGCCGAGCTCGTAGAGAATGTCGGCGAGATCTTCTTCCTCCGCGCCATTGACGACGTCGGCGGCGGAGGGCCCGGACTGCGACATGCGCATGTCGAGCGGTCCGTCGCGCAGGAACGAGAACCCGCGCTCCGGGTCGTCGAGCTGCATGGACGAGACGCCGATGTCGAGCACCACGCCGTCGACGTGCGTCAGGCCGGCTTCGCGTGCCGGCTGCTCCATGTTGCTGAAGGTGGTGGGCGCCAAGACGAGCCGCCCGCCGAATTCCGCGACCAGCGCCTGCCCGTTGGCAAAGGCCGTAGGATCGCGCTCGATGGCGATCACACGGCAGGGTGCCGCCTGCAAAATGGCGCGAGTGTAGCCACCCGCGCCGAACGTTCCGTCAATGTAGGTTTCTTGCGGCCCCGGCCGGAGCTGCTCCAGAACTTCCGAGATGAGCACGGGAATGTGTGCCCGCACGTCCCGGTCCACCGGTCCCTCGCCGGTGCTCCGGGGCGTCATTCCCGTGCCCCCTCGTCGCCACCGCCGCTGCGGTGGCCGCTCCCCGCGCCGAAAAGTTTTCTGTGTTCTTGAGCTTTTTCGCGGGCCCGGGCGCGGCGCTCTTCGAAGGCGTCTGGGGCCCAGATCTGAAACTTGTCGCCAAGGCCGACAAATGTGACGTGATCCTGAAGACCGGCGTGACGGCGAAGGCTTTCAGGAAGGACGATACGGCCGTCCCCATCGATCCCGAGAACCTGGACGTCGCCGTAGAGCGCGACAGAGAGCTCGTCTCGCTCATCCGAATAGTCCGGCAGGCCCGCGAGAAGCCCGTCGATCTTTTTTGCAAGTCTTTCGCCGCCCGCATCAAGGGCCGGAGCATCGATCGAGGGGTAGCAATAGATTCCCCCGGCGCTTCCTTGGCTGTAGCCGTCGCGCTCGAGAACGGCGCGGAAAGGGGCTGGGATCGAGACGCGCCCTTTGGCGTCGATCTTGTTGGTGAATGTCGAGACAAAGCGGTCCATCCCCTTTTTGAGCCTCGCTCTTCAACGCCACAAGACTGCTTCCGGAACGCTTCGCAGGACTTTCAAAAACGAAGACGGGCCCCGACGGGCCCCGCCGTCTACCTCCGCACCCGGCTGGGCCGTGGCGGTCGCTCGTGCTTCGGCCCTCTCTCGAAGCAGGCGCCACGACCACGGGCCCTTGCCCGGTGCGGTCGGGCTTATATGGGATGCCATGGTTCGATATGGGCGTCAATGGATCGTTAAGGAATACACAGGTTAGAAAACCCCAATTTCTGGGCTTTGATCTGCATCCGAAACCCGCAGCCGTGCCCTTCCTCCGGCCCGTTTGGCGCCTGATATTGGGTGCGAGAGCGGGAGGGACGGCGGGTGAGGAACGATCGACGGTGGCGACGGGCAGCGTTGGCCGGAATAGGCCTCGTGAGCCTGTTCGCGCCAGCGGCTGGCGACGCGGCCCCTCCGGCTTCGGAGGCCTCCACGGTCGAGGAACGCGCCGGCGCCTTGCCCGGCGTTCGCATTGCCGTCGGGGCGCCCGGTCGCCAGCCCGTGAACCTTTATTTCGAGGAGCATGGCCAGGGACCGCCACTCCTGCTGCTGCATGGCCTCGGCGAAAGTATCTTCACCTGGCGCGAGATTCTGCCGGCGCTCGCCGCGCGCCATCGCGTCATTGCCCTCGACCTCAAGGGCTTCGGTCACTCTGAAAAGCCCGACGATGGCGCCTACTCCGCCGACGATCAGGCTGACCTCGTCGCCCGCTTCATCGTCAAGCAGGACCTCAAGGACCTTATCGTCGTCGGCCATTCGTTCGGCGGCACCGTCGCGCTCCGCACGGCGCTTGCCGAAGGCATCAAAGGAACGGGGCGCATTCGGCGCATTGTCGTGATCAGTGCTCCCGCGCTTCCCGCCGCGACGGCGAGATACCTCGATCTCGTTCTGACGCCGCTGATCCCGGACACCGTTGCGGCCGTCGTTCCGCCGAAGAATGTCGCGCGGTTCCTGCTCAAGGAGGCCATGGGCGGACGCGAGCCGAGCGACGAGATCGTGGACGGCTATGCCCAGCCTTACCGTAATCTCGACGCGACACGGGCCTTCCTCGCCACGGCGCGATCCATCGTCAACGAGCGCGACACCGACGCGATCGTCAAACGCTATCGGGAGTTGAGAGAGCCCGTGCTCGTGGTCTGGTGCCGCAAGGACCCGATCGTCTCGTTGCGCTCTGGCCGCAAGCTCGCGGCCGCACTGCCCCGAGGGCGCCTCGCCGTGCTCGAGAAGTGTCATCACCTGCCGCAGCACGAGCGCCCGAAGGTGCTCCTCAGCGTGCTCGGCGCTTTCCTCGATCGATAGTTGCGCGGAGCGGCTTGAGCAACCGCGAGTGATCGACTACCAGTCGCGATTGTCATCAACGTGATGAGGAGCGCGGGCGACCGCGAAAAAGCCATGGCCGATATCCGCTGCATCTGCGCCATAGGGTTGAGCGGCCAGATGGGGCTCAAGGGCGAGCTGCCGTGGGAAGGCGATCCTCGGCCCGAGTTCCGCGCCGATGTGGAGCGCTTCTTCGACATCACGCGCGGCCACGTCCTGATCGCAGGCCCGAAGACCATCGGTGCCGTACCGGACTTCGCCGCCAAGGAGATGACGCTGCGCATCGCGCGCTCACACGAGAATCCCGAGGATGTGCTCGCGGAGTTCGCCGATCGCGTGGTCTTCATCGGCGGCGGACCTCCGCTTTGGGACGTCTACGCGAAGTACATCATGCACTGGGACATCACGCGGCTGCCCTATGACGGCCCGGCCGACCGCTGGTTCGATCCCAAGTGGCTGCTGACCGGCAAGGGCCGCCCGCTCTGATCCAAAGGCAAAACCAAAAAAAGACGCCGCCCCTTCGAGAAGGAGCGGCGCGCTTGTCGTGGTGAAAGCGGTGCCCGGCAATCAGCGGCGATCAATCGTCGTCATCGTCGTCGCACTCGATCTTTTCCTTATAGCGCCCGTGACGCCATTTGCGCTCCACCTCGCAGTTGGAACCGTAGTACTCGGGCCCCTCGTCGAAGTAGGCCCCGTAAGGAATGTAGACCTCATAGGCCGGTGCGCGATACGCGGGCACAGCGTAATACGAGCGATACTCGCCGCGCCATTGGCGTGAATAATACTCGTCGTCGTCGTCATACCGGTCCCAGCCGGCGAGGGCGGGCGCAGCGGACGCGGCGAGCAGGGCCAGGCCAGTCACGATGCGTTTCATGAGACGAAGCTCCTCTGATAGGGCTGAGCCTGGTGCCGATGAGACGGCCCGCCGTTCAGGTTGTCAAATGCGCGGCGGACTTATGGTGCATGGCCGGAGAATCCTCGGTCAGTCCCGCGGACCGCGGCACTTGATGCGCTCGTAGTAGTCGCCGTCGGTTTCCCACTCGCGCGTGATCTTGCAAGGGCCGTCGCGGAACTCCTCTTTCACGTCGCGGCCCATCGGGCCGTAGTGGGCGGAGATGCGGTCGTAGAGGCTCGGGCCGGCCTGATGCGGCGGCGGCACGGGATCTTCCGAGAAGCTGTCGTCGCGGGCGAGCAGCGGCGTTGCACCAAGCACCAGCGCAGCAGCGAGCGGGAGCATCATCTTCATCTCAGGACTCCTTCTTTCAGGGACGGAATTTGGGGGATTAACGCGCAGCGCGGCGGAAGGTTTTCCCCGGCTGGCGTCACCCGAAAAATGCAAGCTAGCCCAACACTAAGGCGGGTTTGTATCGGAGAAAAGATGAGGCAAAAGGTGGCAGAGGAGAAAGTGTCAGCCGGCCTATAAGCCGGGTTCTGTCGTGGACGGCCATTCATCTGGGACGCCCATTGCTGGGCGCCTCGAGCAACCAACCCGGGTGGCGGGCTTGAAGACGCGCCTCGTGCCGGGTTTCCCCGCACGCGGCCACCCCTATTTGGTCTTGCTCCGGGTGGGGTTTGCCGTGCCGCTCCTGTTACCAGTCGCGCGGTGCGCTCTTACCGCACCGTTTCACCCTTACCGCGACGAGCGAGCCCGTCGGGCGGTTTGTTTTCTGTGGCACTTTCCCTGGGGTCACCCCCGGCGGCCGTTAGCCGTCACCCTGTCTCCATGGAGCCCGGACTTTCCTCCACCGGATCTCTTGATAGGCCATAACGCCCGAGCGCCGGCAGCGGCCGTCCGGCCAGCTGACAGTGGCCACATAAGGATGTGATTGCACGTCGCGTCAAGGGCAACGGCGAAAAACGATGAAGACCATGATCCAAAGCGTGAATCATCCGTCTCACGAAAAAGACCATGACTACGCCGTGTCGGGAGCGTGTCTCGGCTCGTGGTCGAGCATGTAGGCCGTGAGCGCGAGCAGACCCGTGCCGCCGACATCGAGCGCAATCTCCACCAGCCAGCTGTCGTGTGTGCAGGCGAAGAACACGCGGGCGACGAGCGACAAAAGGCTGCCGACGCAGAAGACGGCGAGCGAATGCCGTCCCATTCGCGTCGCGAGCTGCGTGACGGGATGCGTGAGCCAGCCGGCATCCCTTGGCACGTAGCGTGCGATGAGGAAGACCCAAGCCAACGTATTGGCGAAGCGCCATGGCGTCTGCCGGTCGACCGACGAGTTGAGAAGCGGCAGGGTTTCGATATTGCAGTAGTCTATCGGCACGCCGTAGCGCCGCCAGGGTGCGGACATGAAGAATGCGACGCAGAGATACAGAACGCACACGAGAGGAAGCCACGGGACTTCGAGTATCGGCGCCGGTCGCTGGCTCGCGAGGCCGAGGCAGATGCCGACAGTGAAGACAAACTGCCACGAAAGAGGATTGAAATACCAACCGGCGTCAGACCTCGTGCTCGAGAAATTCAGGCCGTAGAATTCGGCGAACGCCCACAGCGCGATCGATGCGGCGAGCGCCAGGGCCCAGTGCACGCGCGCCAGAAGCAGAATGGGTATGGCCATGAGCAGCAGCGCCACGTAGAGCGGTAGGATGTCGAAATAGGGCGGCTGGTATTCGAGCGTCGTCGCCATTGCGATGGCGTCACGAGGAGAAAGTCCGGCCCACACCGGGCCCGATATCGTGGAGAAAAGATCGAGCGGCGCGTCGCGCCCGGCCTGCACGAGCACGATGAGACCGAGCAGCAGCACCAGGATGTGGGCAAAATAGATTGTGAAGATGCGCCGCAGAACCGGCCCCAGGACAGCCTTCAATCCGGAGACGTCGAGCCGGCGCGCATAAGCGAGCGCGAATGAGGTTCCCGCCAAGAGAACGAAAACATCGGCGGCATTCGTGTAGCCGAAGTTTCTAAGCGTGAGATGCGAAAGACGATCGAAGGGAATGTGATCAATATAAATGAAGACGAGTGCCAACCCGCGCAGCAGGTCGATTCTCAAATCCCTTTTGAGGGCATTCGTTTGCATGTGCTGCGAGTCTCGGCCGTCCCATCGGCCAATCTCGCAAGGGGTCTTTGGCCCCGCAACGCAAAGACACCGGCCAAGTTAACGCCCGGCGTGCCTGGATAGAAAACGGATACGCGCCGCCCAAACGCCCATCCCGGCCCGCTTTCTCAAAATTCAGCATTAGGATCAAAAGGATGCCGGCGCCGTTATGAATGGCGCCGGCTCGCTGTTTAGCTTGTGGCGGGGGCTTGGCGCCCGCGACGGCGCTGGCTGAGCTCGACCGCGGCTCGGGTAAGCCCCTGCACGCGCTTGGCGCGCAGGAAGCGTTTGACGGGCTTGTTACGCTTTGCCATCGGCTGCGTCAGCACGGGAGCCGCGCCATTGACGTAAGCCGGCGCGGATGCGCTCGGAGCGGACGCCGATTGCGTCGCCGTCGTGCCCGCCGCCATGCGCTGCCCCATGACGATGAGGCGCGCCACGCGCTCGGCTGCGTCTTGCAGATACTGGCGCGATTTCTTGATGGCAACGTCGAGCGGCATGGCGTTCGGCGTCGCACTTTCGATCGCATCGATGCCGTGCTGGAACACGCCGTTCGCATCGTCGGCCAGGCCGCCGCCGATGGCGACGACCGGTACGCCATGGCGGTGCGCCGAAGCGGCCACGCCCGAAGGCGTCTTTCCGAATGCGGTCTGGAAATCGACGCGGCCCTCGCCGGTCAGCGCCAGCGAAGCGCCTTTCATGTACGCATCGAGTTGCGTCGCCTCGACGACCAGCTCGACGCCGCGCTTCATGACGGCATTGGTGAAGGCCAGCAGTCCGGCCCCCATGCCGCCGCCCGCGCCTGCGCCCGACCGGTCGGCGACGTCGACTTGGAGATCGCGTTTGATGACGGCGGCGAGGTGACCGAGATTGTGGTCGAGCTTCAGCACCATCTCCGGTGTCGCGCCTTTTTGGGGTCCATAGACGAACGAAGCCCCCTTGTCGCCGGTCAGCGGGTTGGTCACGTCGCATGCGACGCTGATCTTCACGCGCGCCAGCCCGGGGTTCACCCACCGGCTGTCGATGGCGTAGACCTCATCGAGACGCCCGCCGCCGAGCGGCTCCGTGATGGGCGCGCCGTCCTTGTCGATGAAGCGCACGCCGAGCGCCTGCGCGAAGCCCACGCCGCCGTCGTTCGTGGCCGATCCGCCGAGTCCGATGATGATCTCCTCGACGCCGCGATTGATGGCGTCGGCGACCAGCTCGCCGGTGCCGAATGTGGTGGCACGCAGGGGGTCGCGCTCGGCTTTCGGCACCAGCGGCAATCCTGACGCTTCGGCCATCTCGATCACCGCCGTGCGACCGTCGCCGAGCAGGCCGTACGAGGCGAGCACCTTCTGCCCCAGGGGGCCCGTCACCGCGCACTTGACGATACGCCCGCCGGTTGCGTCGACGAGCGACTGCACCGTGCCCTCGCCGCCGTCCGCCATGGGAACCTTGATGTACTCCGCGTTGGGCCACACGCGCCGCAGCCCCGTCTCGAGCTCGCTCGCCACCTCGAGGGAGGTGAGGTTCTCCTTGAAGGAGTCCGGGGCGATGACGATCTTCATGAGGCGTTTCCCCTAGGTTCTTTATGGTTTGGCTGCTCGATTTTATTTTTCGAGTAGGCACGTCCCACAATGCAACAAACTGCCGCTGCGAGGCCAGAGCGAGCGGCCGCGGCAGGGCAGGCATCCGGGAGTGTACGAGAGAGCCACAGTCTAAGCCGTTTACATCGCGATTTTAATTGTCACGATTAATCACGCGATCCGGTCATCTTTGAGACTTGGAACCCCGAGCCGCGACAGCGTGTCCAGGGTCGAGCGGTCGAGCTGTCCGTCGCAGCGCTCCTGCCGGAAGTGGAGCTGGAACGCCCGCAGGACGGTCTGCAGCTCGGGATCGAGGGCACCCTTGGGATCGACCTTGTAGCCGTAGGCGGCAAGCAGCGCCCGGGCCCGGTCCACGTCGCGTTGGCGACTGCCGGGCGGGATGTCCTCGTCGCCGTCCTCGATCGGGGCTGGTGCAACCCAATGGCCCACCCCTTCCCCGGCCAGCCAAGCCCAGTCGAACTTCTCGCCGGGATCGATCTTCCGCCCCGGCGCCACGTCCGAGTGGGCAAGCACCCGATGGGGGGCGATCCCATGCCGTCGCGTGATGTCGCGGGAGAGCGCGGCGACGGCCCGCATCTGGACGGGGGGGAAATCGGGGTAGCCCAGCATGTGCCCCGGGTTCTGGATCTCGATGCCGATCGAGGCCGAGTTGATATCCGTCTCGCCGCCCCAGTAGGAGACGCCGGCATGCCACGCGCGCGTATCCTCGGCGACCATCTGGATGATGCGCCCATCTTCGTCGATCACATAGTGACACGAGACCTTGCAGTCTGGCCGCGACAGCACGTCGAGCGCCCGCTCGACCGTCGGCAGCCCTGTGTAGTGCAGGATCAGAATGGACGGCGTATATCCCGCTTTCCGCGGCTCGATGTTCGGCGAGGGATGGAGATCCGCGACCAGGAGCGTGTCCGGGCGGATGATGGGATCGGGGCTCACACGCGCTCTCCCGCGACCCGCTTTTCTAAATCGATCGCTTCGTAGGCCGCATTGATCGCGGCGAGCTTCACGGTCGCGGCTTTGACCAACGCAGTCCGTGCGCCGCGCGCGATCAGCCGGTCGGGATGAAACCGCTGCACCAGCTCCAGGTAGCGCGACCGGATCTGCTGATGTGAGGCCGAGCGTTCGAGGCCGAGCACATCGTAGGGGTCGTCCATGTCGCGCACGAACGGCGCGCGGATGCGCTTGAACTCGTCGCATGAGATGCCGAATGCGCGTCCGACCGTCCTCAGGAACTCCTCCTCCGCCGGATGCAGGATCCCGTCGGCGCAGGCGATCGTCAACAGACACTCGAGCACGTTGACCTTGAGCTCGGGCTCATCCTTGAGCATTCGCGCGATGCTTTCGGCGTAGAGCTCGAACCCGGCCGTGTCCTGGCTCGCGAGGCGATAGAGATTGCGGATGCGCGGCACCTCGTCCGGCGTCGGCTCGAAGAAGCGCTCGAACGTCTGGCACTCCGCGATGACGGCAACGCCGTCCGCCTTTGCCATTTTCGCGGCAAGCGCAACCACGGCCGCCGAGAAGGCCGCGGTCTGATGAGCGGGTTTCGGTCTTACGAGCTTTCCGAGCGCCGGCCACCAGCGCTCGATGAGGTCCGCAAGCCTGGCGCGCAGACGTTTGTCCCGCGCCGGCTCGATGAAACTGGAGATGCAATCGAGAGGCATGGAGAACCCATACCCAAATCCGCGCCGATGATGAAGGACATGGACTAAATTTCATGATCCGCAATTGACGCAGGCAGCGCCCGCCGATAGCCAACCAGCATCGAGGAGGACGGACGATGGCTGAGGCGGGCGGGGGTTGGCAGTTCTGGATCGACCGCGGCGGCACGTTCACCGACATCGTCGCCGTTTCGCCGGATGGCCGCTTGACGGCCTTGAAGCTGTTGTCCGAGGCTCCTGGCCTCTACAACGATGCCGCCATCGCCGGCATCCGCCGCGTCCTGGGGCTGACGCCCGGCGCGCCGATCCCGGCAGAACGCATCCGCTGCGTCAAGATCGGCACCACGGTCGCGACCAACGCGCTCCTGGAACGCAAGGGCGAGCCGACCGTGCTCGTCATCTCGGAGGGGCTCGAGGATCAGCTTGAGATCGGCACCCAGGCGCGTCCCGACATTTTCGCCCGTCGTGTCGTGAAGCCCGACGTGCTGTATCGCCGCGTCATCGGCGCTCACGAGCGCGTGCGTGCCGACGGCACCATCGAGAGGCCGCTGGATGTCGAGAAGCTGGCCGCCGATTTTGCTACCGCCCGTCGCGATGGCTTCGACGCCGTCGCTATCGTCTTCATGCACGCCTACGCCTTTCCCGATCACGAGCGTCGGGCCGCGGCGCTTGCGCGCGAGGCGGGCTTTACGCAGGTTTCTGCCAGCCACGAGGTCGCGCCGCTCATCAAGATCGTGCCGCGCGGCGACACCACCGTCGCCGACGCCTATCTCTCCCCCGTTCTGCGCCGGTATACCGACGGCGTCGCGCGCGCATTCGCCGGAGATCTCGAGACGAGCCTCATGTTCATGGCCTCGTCCGGCGGCCTCAAGACGCGCGCGCACTTCCACGGCCGCGACGCTATCCTTTCAGGCCCCGCCGGAGGCGTCGTCGGAATGGCCGAGACGGCACAGCGGGCAGGATTCACGCGCGTCATCGGTTTCGACATGGGCGGCACCTCGACCGACGTCGCTCACTTTGCCGGAGACTACGAGCGCACCTTCGAGACCGAGGTTGCGGGCGTCCGTCTACGCGTGCCGATGCTGCGCATTCACACCGTCGCCGCGGGCGGCGGCTCGATCCTTTCCTACAGCGGCGGACGACTGCAAGTCGGACCCGAAAGCGCCGGCTCCGATCCCGGCCCCATGTGCTATCGCCGTGGCGGCCCGCTCACCGTCACCGACGCCAACGTGGTGCTCGGCAAGCTCGATCCCGCATTCCTGCCCCAGGTTTTCGGCCCGAACGGCACAGAGCCCATCGACGCCGGCGCGCCGCGAGCCGCTTTCGCGGAGCTAGCAGCGAGCATTGGCGACGGACGCACGGCGGAGGAGGTGGCAGACGGCGCCATCCGCATCGCCGTCGAGAACATGGCCAAGGCGGTGAAAAGGATCTCCGTCGAGCGAGGCTACGACGTCTCGGGCTACGCGCTCAACGGCTTCGGCTCCGCCGCCGGCCAGCACGTTTGCCGGATGGCGGACACGCTCGGCATGCGCCAGGCTCTGATACATCCGCTATCCGGCGTGCTGTCCGCCTACGGCATCGGCCTCTCGTCCGTCCGCGCCAGCCGCGAGCGCTCGCTGGAGATGCCGCTCGACGATTTTGGCGTCGCGGCTGCCGAAGCGCTTGTCGACGCCATGCGCCGGGAAGCCGCGGACGAGCTCGTCGCCGAGGGCGCATCGCCCGGCACGCTCCGCACGACCGCGCGGCTTCACCTCAGATACGAGGCGACCGAAGTCGCACTTCCCGTCCCGCTTTCTCATCTTGAAGAGATGAAGCGCGCCTTCGAGGAGGCGCACGCGCAGCACTTCGGCTTCGTGTCGCCCGAGAGGCGGATCTTCATCGCGCTTGTCGAGGTCGAGGCGGAAAGCGCCGATGAGGTTCCCGGCATCGCGCACGAGCCCGATCCGGAACGGATGGCCGCAACGCCGGCGTCCCGCACCCGCTTCTATTCGCAAGGCGCCTGGCACGAAGCGTCGGTGTGGGGACGCGACGCGCTCGCCGCGGGCGAGCCCATCGCCGGGCCGGCCATCGTCATCGAAGCCAACCAGACCGTTGTCGTCGAGCCCGGCTGGTCGGCAGAGAAAACCGCGCTCGGCGATCTCCTGCTGACGCGCACCACCACAAAAGAGCGTGAGAAGGTCGGTGTCGACGCCGATCCCGTCCTCCTCGAGGTGTTCGGCAATCTCTTCATGGGGATCGCCGAGGAGATGGGCGAAGCACTCCGCGCCACGGCGCAATCTGTCAACATCAAGGAGCGCCTCGATTTCTCCTGCGCCATCTTCGACGGCAACGGCGAGCTCGTGGCCAACGCTCCGCACGTCCCGGTACATCTCGGCAGCATGGAGAGCGCGGTCGAGACCGTGATCCGCGAGCGGGGCGCCGGCCTCGCGCCGGGTGACGTCTACATGCTGAACGCACCCTATGCGGGCGGAACGCATCTTCCGGACATCACCGTCGTGACGCCCGTCTTCCTCGACGGCGGGACCAGGCCGCACTTCTACGTCGCTAGCCGCGGCCACCACGCCGACATTGGCGGAACCGCGCCCGGCTCCATGAGCCCCGACGCCACCGCCATCGAGGAGGAGGGCGTCTACATCGACTGCGTCCCGCTCGTGAAGGACAGCCGCTTCCTCGAACGCGAGACGCTGGCTCTGCTGACGGGCGCGCGCTATCCGGCACGCAACCCCGCGCAGAACATCGCCGATCTCAAGGCCCAGGTCGCCGCCAACGCCCGCGGCCGCACCGAGCTGTTGCGCCTCGTCGCGGAGTTCGGCCTCGATGGGGTCGCGAGCTACATGGCGCACGTGCAGGCGAACGCCGAGGAGGCTGTGCGTCGGCTCATCGGCGGATTGAACGACGGGCATTTCCGCGTCGAGACCGACGGCGGCTGGGCCATCGAGGTTGCCGTCACCATCGATCGCGCGCGCCGCTCCGCCAAGGTGGATTTCACGGGGACGTCGCCGCAGCAGCCGACCAACGTCAACGCGCCGGCTCCGGTTGCGCGTGCCGCGGTTCTCTATGTCTTCCGCGTTCTGCTCGACGCGCCCATTCCCCTTAATGCCGGCTGTCTGAGGCCCATCGAGATCGTTATTCCGGACGGCTCGATGCTGAAGCCCGCCTATCCCGCTGCCGTCGTCGCCGGCAACGTCGAGACCAGCCAGGTCATCACCAACGCGCTGTTCGCGGCGCTCGGCGTGTTGGGCTCCGCGCAGGGTACGATGAACAATCTGACCTTCGGCAACGAACGCGTGCAGTATTACGAGACCATCTGCTCGGGCGCCCCGGCCGGCTTCGACCGCGACGGCGTGGGCTTCGATGGCGCCGCCGCCGTCCACGTGCACATGACGAACACACGCCTCACCGATCCCGAGGTCCTGGAAAGCCGCTATCCCGTGGTGCTGGAGCGCTTCTCGATCCGCCGCGGCTCGGGCGGCAAGGGCCGCTGGAAAAGCGGCGACGGCACGCTGCGAATCATCCGCTTTCTGGAGCCCATGCGCACGGCCATCCTCTCGGGCTTCCGCCGCGTTCGCCCCTTCGGCTTGCTGGGCGGCGCACCCGGAGAAGCCGGCCGCAATGCCATCCGTCGCCGCGACGGATCGATGGAGGAGCTACAGGGCGCAGCAAGCGCGACGCTGCAAGCCGGTGACGCCGTCATCATTGAGACGCCCACCGGCGGCGGCCTCGGCGAGGAATAGGGCAACCCGCGCATGACGGGTGCTCCTAGTCGGCCGCCGTGACGCCGTTCGTGTCCCTGCGGATGACCCACATATGGATGGCGCGGCCGTCGACGCGTTCGGTCTTGTCCGGCGCCCAGTCGCCCATGCCGAAGCTATAGGAGAGAATGCGCGTGCCGGGCTTGAGCTGCTTCAGCCGCGGCTTGAGCTTTTCGTTGATGGATGTCAGGAGAAACATAGTTATGACTGTTCCGGTGCTGAGGTCCGTTTCGAACAGATCCTGCTCCCGGAACGTCACCTTATGGGCGACGCCCTCACGCTCCGCGTTCGCGCTGGCTTTCGCGACGAGCTCGGCATCGAGATCCACGCCCAGAGCGGTGACGCCGTAGACCTTAGCCGCCGTAATCGGAATTCTGCCGTCGCCCGATCCCAGATTGATCACGACGTCTCCGCTCGTGATCTCCGCCATCTCGAGCATCTTTTCGACCGCAGTTTGCGGTGTCGGAAAATAAAGCACGTCCAGATCGCGAGGCACGGCACTTGAGGTCGGCGCGGCGATGACAGCAGCGATCAGGCTCGCCAGGATGAAGCGGGGTATCTGTGCCCTTGTGTGCAGCATCCGCGCGCCTTTTGAGGTCGATTTCGGTTGCCATGATCGATACTTCGCTTTCCTGACCAGGAGAACCGGGCGAAATCCCCGGGGTGTTATTTCCGACGGACAGCGGACGCCGGCCCAAAAGCCCCTTGAACTCTGCGCCCCGCATGGGAATCATTTAATAGGATATAGAGCCGCGGCTGGCGGGCCCCGGCAAAGACGGATCGGTCATGGCGACTGCTAAAAATTGGCAGATGGGACTGTGTGCGCTGCTGCTCGCGGCGCATCCCGCCGTTGCGGCCGAGGAGATCCACGAGAACGTCTCGCCCGAAGCCGATTTCACCGTCCGTGAGATCACCCAGCAGCTCTTCAAGGCCCAGCCCGGCGAGCGCCTCGACTATGCCGGCCGCGACTTGACCTACCTCGACCTCTCGGGGCTCGACTTCAAGCAGGCGAGCCTCGCCCGTACGGACCTCTATGGTGTTGATTTCACCGGCTCCAATCTCAAAGGCGCCGACATCTCCGGCGCGCGCCTCGACCGCGCCGTGCTGATCCGGACCAACCTGTCGGGCGCCAACCTGCGCGGCACCACGATTTTTCGCCCGACCGTCTATTCGGACATGCACAACAGCTACGCCGACGCGCCAAGCTTCGCCGGAGCCAATCTGACCGGCATCCGCGTCCAGGCCGATCTTTCGGGCGCGAGCTTCCGCGGCGCCGACTTGACCAACGCCGACTTCAGCCCGCTGGAGGCCAAGCCCGGCCAGGGCACGCTGGTCACCTTGGCAAAGAACGTTCTGAAGTCTTGCGATTTTTCGGGAGCGATCCTGCATCGCGCCGATTTTACACGCAGCGTGCTGATGTTCTCGAGCATGGTCGGCGCCGACCTGAGAGACGCCAAGCTCGTCGAGGCCGATCTGTCGAAGGTCGATTTCTCCGGGGCAAATCTCACCGGGGCCGATGTGACGGGCGCCGATTTCGATGGCGCCAATCTCACCGGCGTCAAGGGGCTCGAGACCGCGACCGGCTTCGACAAGGCCCAGAACCTCGACAAAGCCTTTCGGTAGCAGCCGTTAGGACGCCGCCGCGAGTTCGAGTTGGTGCTCGGCCAGCAACGGAAGCCGGGCCGTGAAGCGGGCCCCGCCGAGCGGCGAGGGGCCGACGATGAGTTCGCCGCCGTGCGCAAGCATGATCTGCCGCGCAATGACCAGATCCGCGCAACACCCGATCTGCTGAGAGGGCGGCGTGGTCATGTAGTAGCGCCAGTCGAAGACCTTCGTGCGCTCGCTGCGCGGGATGCCCGGTCCGTCGTCGTCCACGTGGACGACGAGAGCGGACGTGCCGTGATCGCACGAGGCTTGGGCTTGCGCTCCATGAGCGAGCGCGTTCTGGAGCAGGATTTCGAACGCGCGTCCGAGGGCAGGGCGGGCGAGGGTGTGGATCGGCGCCGTTTTCACAACGAGCGTCAGGCGAGGCGAGCGCTGTTTTGCAGCCGCCGCCTGCAGCACCTCGAGGATGTTCGCCGGTTCGAGTTCGCCCGCGGGAGGAGCGGCGCGCGCAAGTTTCAGTGTGTCGTCGAGCATGCCGACGAGATCGTCGACGCCGGGCATCCGATCGGAAGCCGGGCCCGGGCTTGCGGCAAGGCCTGTAGCGGACATTCGAATCCGCGGGCTCCGTCCGCTCGGCCGCGATTTCCCGATCACGATCAGCGCCTCGCCGGCGAGGCATGCGACGACCGAAAGGCAAAGGAACCCGTAGGGCGACAATGGCGATCCCGCATGGGAATCCCCACCCACGGCCGCCAGCGGCGCGAGCAGCAACATTGCCAGAGCCATGATGCAGCCGGCGACGCCGCAGCGCACGAGCATCGAAGAGTCTCCATGACGGGCGCAATGCCGATCATCGTTCACAGCCTATCGGGTAGCGGATGAGAAAATCGTTACACAACAGGCCGGCCTCTCGGGAAACTGTCCCGAAATATTATTTCCCGCCGGTTAAGTGGGATGGGGTGGCGCCTAAGGATCGAAGCCATCCGAAACGCAACGAGGCCAGCCCATGGGGCCGGCCTCGTCCGTGTGGTGTCTGCCCGGGGGTCAGGTCTGCGGCGAGGGCGCGCCCCCGCCGAGCGGGCTGCCGTTGGGGTCTTTTCCTTCCCCTGCCGGCCGGTTTTTCCGGTCGTCCATGAACTGATCGAACTCGGCGCGGTCCTTGGCAAGACGCAGGCGCTCCAGGAACTCGCGGAACTCTCGCTGTTCGTCTTCGAGCCGCTGCAGCGTTGCCTCGCGGTACTCGTCGAAGGCGCGGTTGCCTGACGATGAGAAGCCGCCGCGCCAGACGTCGCCGCCTCCACGCCGCTCCCACTTGTCCGCGAAACGCTGCTGCCAGCGCGCGCGCCGCTCGCCGTATGAGCTGCAACCCCAACCATGTCCCATGCGTCCACTCCAGAGCAAAAAGGCCAGGACGGCCAGTCCCAGCGGCCAAAAGAGAATGAAGCTCACCACCATGAGGCCGAGCCATGCCGGCCGGCCCATCTCGTCGAGCTTGAGAACCATGTCGTGCATGCGGTCAGCCCTCATGTGAATGTTTATCACATTAACATACGTGGCGCATGAGAGGCGCCTCGTCAAGATGCGTGGCCTCTTTTTTCGCTCCCGCCGCACAGGATCGAGCGGGCAAACGGGGCACAGCTGTTGAGAAATAGGAACTCTATACGCCGATGTAAGGAGCGACCCACCGCCGACTGCGCGAACTTGCTGGCGTCTTGGCTTTCGAAAAGTGACCGCTGATGACGCTCTCCGCCAAACTGCTGATGGCCCTGGTCGGACTTCTGGGGCTATTGGCTTTTCAGGATCAGGCGGCTTTGGCCGGAGGCCTGATCGAGGAACTGAAGCTCGGCGTTCTCGACCACGACATGCCCGATCTTTGGAGCGGTTTCCGAGCCGAACCGGTCTCTGCCGCAATCAATGTCGAAGCCCTTTTTTCGCCGTCGGTGGCGCTGTTCGGCGGCGCGCTTCGCCCGGCGGTCGGCGCCTCGATCGACACCGAAGGCGGAACCAGCGACGTCTACCTGGACGCGCGATGGCAGTATGAAACGCCTTCCGGAATTTTCTTCGGCTTGGGGCTCGGGGGCACGGTGCACGACGGCCAGCTCGAGTTGAAGGACGTCGATCGCAAGGCGCTCGGCTCGCGCGTTTTGTTTCACATTCCTCTGGAAATTGGCTGCCGCCTCGACGAGCACAACAGCCTGTCCGCCTACTTCGAGCACATGTCGAACGCCTACACCGTCGATCCGAACGAGGGGCTCGACCGCATCGGCGTGCGCTACGGCTACCGGTTCTAGCCTCCCGAGAATGAAAACGTCGTCTCTTCTCGGCGATTGCCGGCAAGAGACGACGATGCGCGTCGTCCGTTACGGCGGGAACAGACAGGCAGCCGCGTTTGCGCCTAGCTCCGAGCTTCGACCGAGGATGATCCAAGGGAGCGGACCATGTCGCGATCAGCCGGTTTTTCGAAGCATCGCCGTCGTTTTTATTTCGCGTGCGCTATCTGTCTGCTTGCCTCTCCCGCATTGGCCGGCATGACCCAGGACCTCGCCGATTGCACGGCCGCCGACCGCAAGACGAGCGCCGATGCTTGCACGCGCGTTATGAAAAGCGGGCGTCTCCCGAATGAGCAAATTTACATCGGCCATTACAACCGCGGTTGGGCTTACTACCATCAGGGCGCCTACGATCAGGCGCTGGCCGATTTCGACAAGTCGGTGAGCAACAATCCAGCTTACGCAGACACCTATCTGAGCCGGGCGGTCGTCCAGCATGTGCTGGGTGCGCGCGACCAGTCCCTTGCCGATCTCGATCGCTATCTCGAGAAGAAGGGCGACACGGCAGAAGCGCACACGAATCGTGCGCGCATATTCCGTCATCGTGGCGAACTGGACCGCGCCTTCTCGGAGCTTCAGCGTGCCGCAAGCCTCGATCCTGGCGACGCCAAGATCATTACGCAGCGCGCCATCGTGCTCTCCGACTTGGGCGAGGCCGATCCGGCGCGTATGGACGCGGACAAGGCAGCTTCCGCGAATGCCGACGAGCCGGCAGCCTTCTATGCACGAGCCCTCGTCAAATTTCGCGCCGGTGACCTCGACGCGGCCACGGCGGATATCGATGTGGCGCTCAAGCTCAAGGAGAGGCAGGCGACGGCGCATGCCTTGAAGGGCGAGATCGAGGAGAAGAAGGGCGCCAATGACGCCGCCGTCGCGAGCTACCGGCGCTCTCTGGAGATCACGTCGAAATCGCTCGACGCTTATGTTGCACAGGAGAAGGCGCGATCACGCCTCGCCGTGCTCGAAGGTAAACCGCGGCCGGCCGCCGAAGTCGCCGCAGCCGCCGCGGCATCCCGCTCGCCCGCTGCTCAGTCGCCGGCGACGTCCGACTGTCGCCGCTTTATCCCGGAGGCAAAAACGACGGTCGCTGTCGAATGCGAGAACGCGAGCAACTGAATCGCGATGCTGGCGCGCGCGATGGCCATTCCACGGGAGGCGATTGCGCTCTAGGCGGCCTCGGTGCCGGATTTTTCGTTGCGGGGGCCCTTGCTCGCGATCAGCTCGACCATCCGGAGCGCGGAAAGCGGCGGCGACAGAAGATACCCCTGCAGATCGCTGCAGCCGATGCGCGTGAGGAAGTCCAGCTGCTCGCGCGTCTCCACGCCCTCGGCGGTGACCGATACACCAACGGCGTGCGCCATGGTCACGATCGCCTGGACGATGGAGTCTGATTGCTCGATCTTTCCGACATGCCGTACGAACGAACGGTCGATCTTGATGCGGTCGACCTCGAGCTTCATGAGGTAGCTGAGCGACGAATGCCCGGTGCCGAAATCGTCGAGAGAGACCTTGATGCCGGCCGCTCTGAGCGCCTTCAGGTTGCGGCTCGAGGCTTCCGTTCCGGCGAGGAGCGTGCTCTCGGTGATCTCTATCTCCAGCCGTTTCGGGCTCATGCCCGTTTCGGCGAGAAGGTCCAAAACGCGTTGCGCGAACGTTCCATGCCGGAGCTGCATCGCCGAGACATTGACGGAGATCGTCTTGAGATCCCATGCGCCGGCTACCGCGCAGGCACGTCTGAGAACGAGGTCCCCGAGCCGGTCGATCAGTCCGCAATCCTCGGCAAGTCCGATGAACGTGTAGGGTGAGACGGCTCCGGCTCGCGGATGGTTCCACCGCAGCAGCGCCTCTACGCCCGTGAGCGCGGTGCCGCCCACCGAGTAGACGGGCTGGAAAACAACCTCGAGCTCATGCCCGGAATCGAGCGCATGGCGCAGATCGATTTCGAGATCCCGCCGCTGCTGCACTGATTGGCTCATGTGCTCGGTAAAGAATTCGAAGTGTTGCCCGCCGCTCCGCTTTGCCTTGTAGAGGGCGATATCCGCTCTGCGCGCCAGCTCGCTGCGATCGGTTCCGGCTTGAGGCGCCATCGCGATACCGATGCTGAGACCGACGACGGCCTGTCCGCAGCCGACGTCGTGCGGCTTCGAGACGATGTCCACGAGTTCGCGGCAGAGCGCCTCGACCTCGGTTCGGCCCCTGACGTCCCGCATGACGATGGCGAATTCGTCGCCGCCCATGCGCGCCAGCACGTCGCCCGGTCGGAGCGCGGCGCTGAGGTGGCTGGCAAGATTCGAGATCAGCACGTCTCCGGCGGCATGTCCGAGCGTGTCGTTGACCTGCTTGAACCGATCGAGGTCGAGGAACATGAGCGCGAGTTGACCGCGCCCGTTTCTGACGTCGTCGAGGGCGCTGTCCAGCCGGCTGTTGAAATAGGCGCGATTGGGCAGTCCGGTAAGCGCATCGTGGAACGCGAGGTGCTTGGCATGCGCTTCGCTGCTCACGAGTTCGGTGTAGGTTCGCCTGAGGTGCCGTATCAGGAACACGACGGCGATGCCAATTCCGAGGAGACAGGCTCCAAGAACCGGAAGCACTTCCGACAGGATTCGCGTCCCCGGCAGTTTGGGCGTCCAGACGAAGCGGCCGATGCTCGATCCGGCTCGGGATTTGAGCGGATAGGATTGCTCTTTGGGCTTGATGTCGTCGGCACGCGAGAAGCGGACACGGTAGAGGAGATTGGCCTCTGCCAAATCCGCGAGAAAGCTCTCGTCGAGGAAGCGGACGCTCGCGATCAGAAACTCGCTGCCACGTGCTTGCACCACCCCACGCGTGTGGGGCACCAGGGGCATGACGCTGACGATCGCCGGCCGGCCGTCGACGATCCCGAGATCCTGGATACGGGGAATGCGGGTTTCTTCGGCCTCGAAGTGGTCGAGGGCCCCTTCCGCGATATTGTGCCGAAGTTGCACGGCGAGATCTTCGATCACGGGGCTTGGTATGCGATCGGGGTCGGCCACCTTTTCGCCGTCGGCCATCGCGTAGGCGAGCCGGTTTTTCGCATCGAGAATGTTGACGCGGTCGTGTTTGAAGTAGGTGTGCATCCAGACGCCAAGGTTGACGTCCACCCACGTTTCGTTGAAGGCGTCATGGGTATTGACGACCGCCTCGTCCCAGTAGGCTACGCTTTCTTGATCGTACGGGATCTTCTTCTCGGCGTCCTTGAGCGCAAAGGACACGGTCTGAAAGAGCCTGTCCTTTGCAGCTGTATCGGCGCGCGTCGCCGACCACCACACCGCTCCGAGCACGATGAGGGCGGCAAAAGCGATCGTAAGGACGCTCGCCACCGCGAGCGCACGCATTGGCTCGTCAGTGCGCGGCGCCCCGACGCTAAGTGCGGGCTTCGCGGTTTTGAGAACTCGGATAAAGGACACGGCAGGTTCGATTTTTGGTAGCTCCGACCTCCCTTGACCTTAGAACGATTACTATTAAGAAAACCGCGCAACACACGGTTAATGCGAGGTAATGATCTGCGTTATCATGGGAGGGCGCGTGCCGGCCCGCCTCTGGCATCGCCTTGCGTTAGCCGCCAAGAAGCGGGAAAAGAGGCGCGTTGAACCGGGAGACCATGAACGATGCCGACCATGAATTTTTTGCCGCGCGCGTTTGCCGCATTCAGCGTCGCGATGTTCTGGGTGGCGTCCGTTCCGGCCGCGGCGCGCCAGCCCGAGATGGCGGATCTTTGGAACGGGGCGGAGATCGCCTGGCAGGAGGTTGGCCCGGGCATCCGTGAGGCGAACCGTACCGGCAAGCCGGTGGTGATGCTGTTTCATGCCTCCTGGTGCAGCTCCTGCAAGCGCTATCGAGCGGTCTGGAGGGACCCGGGCGTCGTCGCTGCCGCGAAGAGCTTCGTCATGATCCTGGTCGATGTCGACAAGGACCCCGATGCCAACGGCGCCTTCTCCCCCGATGGCACCTACGTCCCTCGCACGATTTTCTACACGGCCGAAGGCGACGTCATGAACGACGTGCGCGGCAAGGACCCCGAATACCCCCATACCATAGATCTCGACGATCCGACCGAGCTGCGATCACTGATGCGGAAGGCGGCAGGCATGACGACGGCTCCACCCGCTGCTGATCCCGACCGGCGTGCCGAGAACTGAGGGCGGGAGAAGGGACTTTCCGGGACAAAGCACGATGGATCTCGGCGCAAAGATCTACATGTACTGCGAGCGCGGCCAGGATCCGGCATTCTGGGCCGAGCCGCTCAACGCCGTGAGCAACACTGCATTTCTTATTGCAGCTCTTGTGGCAGCCTACGACTACCGGTCTCAGCCCCGGGAGAGTCGGAAGCCCGCCGTCGCGCTGCTGATCGGGCTCACGTCCGTGATCGGCATCGGCAGCTTCCTGTTTCACACCTACGCCACGCAATGGGCCGCACTGGCCGACCGCATTCCCATCGCTGTGTTCATGGTGGCCTATTTTGCGTTCGTGCTGCGCCAGCTCCTGGGGCTCAATTGGATCGTTGTGATCCTCGGATTGGGGGCGTTCTACGTCTCGGTCAGATATGCGGGTGGCATCCAGTGCCAGTATGGCGAGCTGTTGCCGATCACGGCCCGTGCCGGCGCCCGGTGCTTCAACGGCACCGTGGGCTATCTCCCGGCCTTCCTGGCCCTGCTCGGGTCCGCGGCCGCGCTTGCGTTTCACCCGGCTGGCCGCGCCATCGCGCTCGCCTCAGCGGTATTTTTCGTCTCCATGACCTTCCGCACGCTCGATCTCGAGCTGTGCGAGCTGAGCCGTTTCGGCGGACATCTGAGCGGAAGCCACTTCGTGTGGCACATCCTCAATGGGCTGACGCTCTATATCCTCTTACGCGCGGCGGTCCGGCACGGCGACGCGAGCCCCGCCAGAAAGGAGCCCGGGGTTTTACAAGTCTGAGGGCGTCGTAACGCACCATCTTGAGCCGTCGCGCGCGCCAGCGCATAAAGGCCCGCCCGGCGCCAACACCGAATCTGAATCGATCCTGCGGACGTGGTGGAACTGGTAGACACACAGGACTTAAAATCCTGAGACGGCAACGTCGTGTGGGTTCGAGTCCCACCGTCCGCACCAACTGTTTTTGTAGACCCGAGGCGGCTCAGGTCGTGAAT
>NZ_CADEFI010000026.1:20413-49216 GCF_902826555.1 uncultured Hyphomicrobium sp. | reverse complement strand
GCGGTGCGACGCCGATCTCGCACGGCGTTGCGATCGGGATTGCCGTTCGCGC
Source organism: uncultured Hyphomicrobium sp. (assembly GCF_902826555.1). GTDB lineage: Bacteria > Pseudomonadota > Alphaproteobacteria > Rhizobiales > Hyphomicrobiaceae > Hyphomicrobium_C. The sequence goes on along the minus strand of NZ_CADEFI010000026.1, from coordinate 49,164 downwards.
GGCGAAACGATGATTTAACGTCGTCGCATCCTTGCGGGCTCGAACGGTCTTGACAGATGCGGCATATGGGCCAACTCTCAAGGACAGATGGCTGTCGCTGTGATGTCCCCCTGACGGAGTCCGCACTTCGTGTTTTTGGACACCCCAGTACCCCCCGGTTGAGAGGACAGTTGTCTTTTCCGTGGTCTTGCGCGTTGTCGGCTGGCCAGCGTGCAGCGCCAAGACCACGGACTCGGATCAACAGCGAATGGAGGGAGAATGACGCCGCCTGGTTGTCACTTGGGACCCCGCGCTGAAGCGAGGTCCAGCCTTGGATAACGCGAGCTGCTGCAGCTTCATGTTCGCGTGTCCGGGTTTTCCAACAGAACCAACTGTCAGACTTCATGCGAGGGCGGAGACCGGTCCGAGATCGGGGCTGGAACGCCAGAGCCTCGCCTCATAAGCCCGGCTCAGCTGGGCAGGTTATCGAAGACAAAAAGAGCCCCGATCGGCTGCGTGCGCGACGGGGCTCAATTCTTTTCCGGATCATGCGTTTGTCAGGGCTTGCGCTCGTGTCGGGGATGGCCGGGCGCGGGGGAGACCATGCCATGTGCGCCCGGCCATTGGAGCGCGATCGTTTTCGACAAGCGATCGGGCTCCGAGCCGATGGTGCGACACCGCGTGGAGGGGGGCGCGGCGTTGCTTCGGCTATTGCGTGACGGTGCCTTCGACGACGGTAGCGCCATTGAGCTTGCCGTCGTTGAAGACGAGCTTGTCACCCGGCTTGGCCATCCAGGAGAAACCCCACGGACCGGTCAATCCGCAGCCGTCCTTGCATTTCGCAGACAGGTCACCCGTCTTGCCGCCGGCGATGGTTTCGACGTGCTCCTTTTCGCCTTCGTCGATGCCGACCTTGAGTTCCGCCTTGTCCTGGTTCTCGATGGTCAGAGCCGAGGCGGGAGCTGCGATGAGCGCAGCGGCGACGGCGAGCAGGGACACTTTGATGAAGGACATGTTTCCTCTCCTTGAGTTTGCGTTTCTCTCGCGCGCGCTCGGGATCTCCGGGTTACCGCAATCCGGCGCACGCGATTGCTCAGTCATGTAGGAGACGGGATCGTGCCGGGAATTCGGTGTGTTTTCTTACGGGATCGCCTTACGCAAATGCTCATATTGAAAACGGGGAAGTGGGCCCGATATGAATGGGTTATCCGGGCGCGCACACCGTACGGATTTCCTCCGACGGAGGCGTGCCCTCGTGGCAGACGTGGTCACGGCCCCATGCAGCTGTTCTCGTTCTGAATCGCTGTCTGCGGCTTGTCCTCATGGGAAGCGGGCCGGCCGTTGCCCTGGGCGCCATCGGCCCGTGCGCGCAGGTACACGTAGATGTCATCCAGGTAGCACATGACATTTTTGTTATCGCCGAAGGCCGGCATGACGAGGCTTTGAGCCGTGTTCACGTCCTGCTTGCCGTTGACGACGATGTTCTGGAAGTCGGTGTAGCCGATGGTCTTGAGAGACTGGGTGAGATCCGGCGCGAAGCTCGATCCAGAGCCGTCGAAGCCGTGGCAGACCTCGCACGATCCATTGAAGCGGCGGTAGCCCGAGAACGTGTACCAGTCGACGGCATCGCCGGCGCCGATCTTGTAGGTGGGGTTGCCGTTGGCGTCGAAGTACTTGCCGTCGTCGGAGGAGGCGACCTTGGGATCGCCGACGGGGTTGGCAGCGGTGTTGGGGGCGGCTGCGGCGGAGACACTGGCCATGCCGAGGGCCAGGAGGGTGAGCAGGAGGGTGCGCATTGGCGGGGTCCGTTCGACGTTGACGCCCTCGGAATTTCGCGTTCCGAAAGAAGGCTTTCCTTGGAGATATGCGCGCGGGCGCGGACCACAAGGCGCCTTACGGCGAAGTAAACGTCATGGTCATTTCGGCAATGGGGCGGTAACGTCCGGCCGACGGTGCACGGCCATCTGAACGGCGCATGAACCTTGCGCTCAAGCGCGGTTCAGGGAGCTCGTGGCACATCCTGCGGCGGGATTTTCAGCTATCCAAGCGAGCCGCACGCATGACGTCCGAGGCAACGACATTCGAGGGAATGCATCCGATGACCGACCGAGCGCTGGACGACAACCCGCATCTTGGGCCCGTGAACCGCATCGTGCCGTTTCTCAAGACGGCGGCACTGGTGGTGACGATCGTGGGCGCCGTTCCGACGGCGGTCACCGCCTATCATGCGTGGCAGTACAAGGTTCCCTTCAGCCAGGTTTCGCACCGCCTCGCGCAGTACGAGATCTGGGAGCGGAACATCGACTGCAAGATCGAGTACAAGGCGCTGTCCACGGCTGAAGGCACGAAGATCGACGCCGGCGCCTGCGACGAGACGGGCGACATCTCGCTCAAGGTCTCGACCGACGACGGCAAGGCGACCTACGAGTGGATTGCCTACAATCAATTGCAGAAACCGGGCGAGGCTCCGCCGCCTGCCGGTATTATCGATCTTCTGATCGGTGCAGCACAAGCCGGAGCCGTGCAGGCCAAGGGCGTGCAGGTCGCGCAGGCGCTGGAGGTGGTCTGCCAGTCGCTGGTCAGCAAGTCGGAGCTGGTGCGGATCGTGAAAGAAGACGGCAAGTGCTATCGCGAGACCATGTCGCCGGTGCGCGGCACGGTCGACAAGCGCGAAGAGGTGCCGTGCGAGACCAAGTGCAAGGCCGGATAAGCGAACGCCGCGACGTCAACGCGGGCCGGATCCTGGACCCGGTGCCTAGGATCCGGAGTTCCGCTCGAGAGTTTCACGCCGCCGTTGCAAGTTCCGGGAACCAGAGGGCGAGGCCGCGGTCGCGGTAGGCCACGAGGTTGCCGTGCTGCTCGGCGGCGGTTCGTATCGGCGTGTCGAAGTGCGGACACAGCATGCCTGCCAGCATGGCCCACACCGATGCGTCGGCGCCGCAGGGCGCCGCGCCCATGAGCCATGGCTTGCCGCCTAGCGTGGCGGCAATGGCGTCGAGCGTGCGCGTGGCGAGACGCTGGATTTCCTCCTTCGAATGACGACCGAACCCCTGCGCGTAAAGGCTCTTGGCGACGCTGCGCCGAATGAGCGGCACGACGATGGGGCGCAGCGGCGCCGGCACGGCGTCGAAGAACGCGCGCGGTCCCTTGTCGAAGTTCGCCTTGTCCATCCAGCGCGCGTGGACCAGCGCCCAGTAGAGCTGATCCTCCGCCAGTTTCTCGAAGGCCCATGCGATGCCCTTCTCGGCCGGAGAGAGGCCTCGGTCGAAATCGACGCCGTACTTGTCCTCGAGGTGGAAGCGCAGGAAGGTCGAGTCTCCAAAGCGGTGCCCGTCGTCTTCGAAATACGGGATCTTACGCTTGGGTGCTTTGCCGAAATCGGCGGGTGCCGTCCGGTAGGGCATCCCTGACAGCTTGAGCAGCACCTCGGCCTTGCTGACGAAGGGGCTGGAGTCGGGCAAGCCGAATCTCGGACCTGAAACGTAGAGAGTGATCATCGGTCGCTCCGGTGCGTCGTTCGGATCGCCGGTGTAGCCCGCGATTGTGTCGCTGGTGCGCGGCGGCGCTCATTCCGAGAGCGACTTGGCGGGGTTCGAGGTTGGGTTACCCGCGGCTGTGCCACCCATGAGGCGGCGGGCGGCGTCGAGGGTGTCGGCCTCATGCGGAGGTTTGTCCCAGCGGATGCGGTGGATGCGCGGGAAGCGCATGGCGAGCCCCGACTTGTGGCGCGCCGACGGGAAGATGGCGTCGAAGGCGACCTCGAGCACGAGGCGCGGCTCGACGGCGCGCACGGGGCCGAACTGCTCGACCGTGTGCGTGCGCACGAAGCGATCGATCTCCATCAGCTCGGCGTCGGTCATGCCGGAGTAGGCCTTGCCGACCGGCACCAGCTCGTGGCCGGGGTAGATGTCGCCACGGGGCGCACCCTCGGCGGTCGGCTCCTCGATTTCGCGCCAGACACCGAAGGTGTAGTCCGAGTAGTAGGACGAGCGCTTGCCGGAGCCGCGCTGGGCATACATCAGCACGCAATCGAGGGTGAGCGCCGCACGCTTCCACTTGAACCAGTGTCCGCGCGGGCGGCCGGAGAGGTATGGGCTCGTCCAGCGCTTCAGCATGAGTCCCTCGATGCCCTCCTGACGGGCGTCGCTCCAGAGGCGGTCCAGCTCGGCGCGGCTCGCGAAGGGGACGAGCGGGCTCACGTCGGTGAGGGGCGGCGCATGGCGTGCGTGCCAGGTTTCGAGGCTGGTGCGGCGCTCGCGGAAGGGCAGCTCGCGCAGGTCCGTTTTGCCGTCGATGAGGAGATCGTACAGGCGCACGTGGGCCGGATGCTCCTTCAGCATGCGGCCGGTGACCACCTTGCGGTTGAGGCGCTGCTGCAGATCGTTGAAGGGGGCGACGACGCCGCGGCGTGCAACGAGAAGCTCGCCGTCGAGCAGCGCATCGAGGCCTTCGAAGGCGGAGACGACGTCGGGGAAGGTGCGCGAGATGTCGTCGCCGGTGCGCGAGAAGATGCGTACGTGGGGGCCATGCGCGGCGATCTGAACGCGGATGCCGTCCCATTTCCACTCGGCGGCGAACTCCTCGGGCGAAAAGTTCGTCCAGTCCTGCTCCTCGATGGCGTGGGCCAGCATGAGCGGGCGAAAAACCGGCGTGCTTCCGGCATCGGGCCGCGCGCCCTTGCCGTCGAGCCATTGGAAAAGATCGGTGTAGGGTGGGGTGAGCGCGTGCCAGATCTCCTCGATGTCCGACACATCGTGTCCACTCATCTCGGCGAGCGCGGTTTTGGCAAGGCGCGCCGAGACGCCGACGCGCGGGGCGCCGCCGACGAGCTTCAGAAGCGCCCAGCGGCCGCGTACGTCGAGACGGTCGAGGAGATGGCCGAGCGTCGCCGCGATTTGCGGGGGGTCTGCGGTTGCGATCGCGGCGACGGTTTCCGAAAGGCGTGGCGCGGGGTCGCGCAGACTTGTCTCGGGCCACATGAGGGCCACCGTCTCTGCGGTGTCGCCGACGTAGTCGCGCGAAAGGGCATACAACACGGGATCGACGCGCGTTTCGAGCAGCGTCGCGAGGCTGCGGCGCAAGGGGAGCCGCGGGAAGAGGCCGTCGGTCAGGGCGGCGAGCGCGAAGCCGCGATCGGGATCGGGCGTGGTGCGAAAATATTCGGTGAGGAGCGCAAGCTTGCCGTTGCGCGAGGGTGTCGTCGTCAGCGTGTCCAGCAGGAGGGCGAAGGGTTGCACGCTATTCTCCCTCGTCCTCGAAGCCGACGAGCGCAAGGGCGCGCGCCTTGAGACCGCGGCGCGTCAGCTCGTAGACGAGGGCGTCTTCGCGCCCGTGGGTGACCCACACATCTTCGGCGCCGGTTTCGAGCACGGTCTCGATCAGCTCCGGCCAGTCGGCGTGATCGGAGATGACCAGCGGCAGCTCGACGCCGCTCTGGCGGACACGGCCCTTGATGCGCATCCAGCCCGAGGCGAAGGCGGTGACGGGATCGGGGAAGCGGCGCGACCAGCGGTCGTCCACGGCGGACGGCGGGCAGAGCACGAGGGCGCCAGCGAGATCCGCGGGCTTCACGTCGGGCACGGGACGGATGTCGCCGAGATCGATGCCGAGGCGCTGGTAGAGCTCGGTCATGGCGAGGTGAGCGCCGTGCAGGTAGATCGGAGCGTCGTAGCCGGCATCGCGCGCGAGGCGGATGACGCGCTGGCATTTGCCAAGTCCGTAGGCGCCGACGAGATGGGCGCGATCCGGGTTGCGGCGAAGCGAGGCGAGAAGGCGCGCGACCTCGCGCGTGGCGGGCTCATGGCGGAAGACGGGCAGGGCGAAGGTCGCCTCCGTCACGAACACGTCGCAGGCGATGGTTTCGAACGGTGCGCAGGTGGGGTCGGAGCTGCGTTTGTAGTCGCCGGAGACGACGGCGCGCTGGCCGTTGCATTCGAGCACGACTTGCGCCGAGCCCAGGATGTGGCCGGCGGGTACGAGGCGAATGGCGACGCCATTGATGATGGTCGTGCGCCCGACGGCGGCCGCTTCGAAGCGTCCAGCGCCCTCCGCGCCGAGGCGGATCTTCATCACCTCGATGGTCTCAGGTGTCGCGAGCACAGCGCCGTGGCCGGGGCGCGCGTGATCGCTATGGCCGTGAGTGATGATGGCGCGATCGACGGCGCGCGCGGGATCGATGTAGACGCCGGCGGGCTCGCAGTAGAGGCCGCGGTCGGTCGGATAGAGCCAGCGATCTACTGCTGCAGCAGGCATCCGCCTGACCTAGGGTTTGGACCGCACCCGATCAATGGGTGATTGGCATCGAGATACGGCAAACGGCATTCGGCAGGCGATCCGCCGCGCGGGCCCCTTCGCCGTGTCCAGAGGTCGCCGCTGCGATCAGCCGATGTCGTGCCGAAGGCGCGCTGGGCGATGTCGTGCCAAAGGCGCGTTAGGCAATGTCGTGCCGAAGGCACGCTAGGCGATGATGTCGGGCAGGAGCTGGTCCTCGATCTTGGTGATCTGATCCTTGAGGGCGAGCTTCTTCTTTTTCAACCGGCGGATCAGCAGCTGGTCGGCGGTCCCGTTCATTTCGAGAGACAGGATCTCGTCGTCCAGCAGGCGATGCTCGGAGCGGAGCTTAACCAACTCCTCCCTCAGCTCCCTGTCGTTCTGCCGCTGCATGTGTGCCGCTCATTCGAAAACCGACCCGCCACAGTGCAAAGGTAAATGCACCCGGCCTGAGCCGGCGGGACTATCGTCTCATTTTCCGCAACACGCAAGCGAGACTGCCGAGCGCGTCATGAAAGTTCTTGAAGAAACCGACGCTTAGCGAAAAGTTAAGGCAGTATCTCCGCTTAAAGTTCTGTTTGTCATCGTCGCTGGGCCAATGGACAGTGCGTGGCAAATCTGTAACAATGCTTCGGTCTTCAACTCTGAAAAGGAGGTCAGGATGGCGCTATCGGCTCATCTTCAGGAACTCTCAGAGAAGCACCGGCAACTCGAGCGTCGGATTGAAGAGGAGGCGTTAAGACCCGGTTCGGACGACTTAGCGATCCGCCGGCTTAAGCAAGAAAAACTAAAACTCAAAGACGAAATCGTCAGACTGGAAACCGAAACACGACACTGACGCCTTTGGCGGAGCTGCGACGCGCGGCTGCCACCGGCAGCTGCCATCGCAGCGCTAGGCCTCACAGTCGGGTTTGATCCTCCCACCCATTCCGAATTCCGATGCGAGGCAGCTCGATCGGGTGAGCGTGTGCGGTCGCGACACGCGGTTGGACGCATGGGCTGCGCCGGCGAGACGCCGACGCGCGTGCCGGTGTCAGGCGTCCTTGGCCATTTCGCGCAGTTTGAACTTCTGGATCTTGCCGGTGGACGTCTTCGGCACCTCGGTGAAGATGACGCGTCGCGGCGCCTTGTAGCGCGCGAGCCGCTCGCGGCACCATTCGATGATCTCGTCCTCGGTGGCGTTCTCTCCGGGCTTCAGCTCGACGAATGCGCACGGAGTCTCGCCCCATTTCTCGTCGGGCTTCGCGACCACGGCACAGAGGACGACGGCCGGGTGCTTGTAAAGCACGTCCTCGACCTCGATGGAGGAGATGTTCTCGCCTCCCGAGATGATGACATCCTTCGAGCGGTCCTTGAGCTGGATGTAGCCGTCCGGATGCAGCACGCCGAGGTCGCCGGAATGGAACCAGCCGCCGGCGAACGCTTCTGCCGTCGCGTCGGGGTTCTTGAGGTAGCCCTTCATGACGATGTTGCCGCGGAACATGACCTCGCCCAGCGTCTCGCCGTCGGCCGGAACCTCGGTCATGGTGACCGGATCCATGACGGTCAGGCCTTCGAGGGCCGGATAACGGACGCCCTGGCGGGCGCGTTTGGCATCCTTTTCCGGCTTGGGCAGGCTGTCCCAGGCGCTATGCCATTCGTTCAAAGTCGCGGGGCCGTAGGTCTCGGTCAGGCCGTAAAGGTGGGTGAGCGCGAAACCGGCCTCGTTCATGCGGGCCATCACCTCCTCCGGAGGCGGGGCGGCGGCGTGGTTGAAGGCGACGCGATGCGTGATCTCGCGGCGCTCGTCGGGCGCCGCGTTGAGGAGCGTCGCCATGACGATCGGCGCGCCGGAGAGGTTCGTCACCTTGTGATCGACGATGGCGTCGTACATGGCCTTCGCGCGCACCCAGCGGAGGCAGACGTGGGTGCCGCCCACGACGGAGAGCGTCCACGGAAAGCACCAGCCGTTGCAGTGGAACATCGGCAGCGTCCAGAGGTAGACGGGATGGCGCGTCATGCCGGTGGCGATGGTGTTGGCGTAGCACATGAGGGCGGCGCCGCGGTGGTGATAAACGACGCCCTTGGGATTGCCGGTGGTGCCGGAGGTGTAGTTGAGGCTGATGGCGTCCCATTCGTCGGCGGGCATGCGCCAGGCGAAGTCCGGATCGCCGGACGTGACGAAGGCCTCGTAATCGACGTCGGAAAGCGGCGGGCCGAGATCGGGAAACTCGGCGTCGTTGCAGTCGATGATGAACGGAGTGGCCTTGGCCTGTGCGAGCGCGCTTTGCATCAGCACCGAGAACTCGCGGTCCGAGATCAGGATCTTGGTGTTGGCATGATCGAGCTGGAAGGCAAGGATCGGTGCGTCGAGGCGGGTGTTCATGCAATGCAGGACGGCGCCGGTCATGGGCACGGCGTAGTGCGCCTCCAGCATGGCCGGCGTGTTGGAGAGCATCACCGAGACGGTATCGCCGGGGCCGATGCCCTGGCGCACAAGTGCCGAGGCCAGGCGGCGGGCACGGGCATAGAACTCGGCGTAGCTTGTGCGCCGCGTGCCGTGGATGATGGCCGTGTGCTCGGGGTAAACCTTCGCCGCGCGCTCGAGGAGGCCGATCGGTGTCAGCGGCTGGTAGTTGGCCGCATTCTTGTCGAGGCCAATGGAATAGGGGTTTTCGTTCATCAGGGCCTGTTGGCTTTATGCTTTGAGTGTTTTTCTAGCGAACGCGGCTCATGGCGGCAATGTCCAACCGCTTTTCGGGCGGGCGGACGGCGCCGGACCTTCGTCGTTGCCAATGCTTTAGGCAAATTGCCGGGGCATATGTCAATGCGCGGACGCGTTTCGGCTTTGAATGGGGGGCGATGCTCTGTAGCATCGCGGCGTGTGTCGTCAGGTCCTCTTTTGCAGGGGAGATGGAAATGACGGAACCTGAATTCGAGAGCGTCGCCCTCTGGGTGGTCGTGGTTGCGGTGCTGGTTCTGATGACGCCGTGGGCGCTGCTCTAGGCGCGGCCGTCGGGTGCCTTTCGGAGTGCGCTCCGTCGGCCAGCGCTTCAGTGCGCCGCGCTAACGGCTTTGGCGCGGATGGGTTTCCCCGTGCCCGCGCCGCTGCTGTCGAACCCTGTCAACTTCCGAGCTGCCGTCTTGCGCGGCCATGAGCCCAACATGCCACGGCAAGTTGGAGATCCCCTTAAGAAGCCTGATTAATAATTGGTATGAATGGTGCGTTGGCCTGTCGCAGCGCGTGCAAATGGCCGCGGATGCTCCATAGAGGGGGGCGCGCGCTTGAACCCGGCGTGAGGATAGGGCAGGAAATGGGTTGCGCGCCATGAAGCGCGATTGATTTGGTGGGATCGCGATCGCAAGTCCGAAGGTTGGGTCCGGATCGGCCGGAACCCGGGGCGGTCATGGTCTCACGAGGCGCGGCGGTGAAGAGGAGCCCGGCATGAGCGAGAAGTCCCCCAAGCAACTTCTGCATCTGGTGTTTGGCGGTGAGCTTCGCGATCTCGACGGGATCGAGTTCAGGGATCTCAGCGGTCTCGACATCGTGGGGATCTTTCCGAACTACGCCGAGGCGCTTGTGGCCTGGAAAGCCGCGGCGCAGAAGTCCGTCGACAATGCGTCGATGCGTTACTTCATCGTTCACATGCATCGGCTCCTGGAGCCCGAAGCCACCAAGGTTGGCGCCTGACCGCCGACGCGAGGCACACGCGGCCGGCAAGTGTCCGACGAGCGACCGATAAAGCAGGAACGCGCGAGACGATGGCGACCGCCACCACCGATAGCCCCGACGGGCAGGGCCGCGAGCGAAAAAAGAAGACGCTGGCGCTCGACGCGCATTCGCGCCAACTGCTGTCGCGTTTCTTCAACGATTGGTTGCGTCCGCGATGGCGCGAGCTCTTAGGCGCGCTCGCACTCACGGCCGCCCTGGCGCTCGCCACGGGCGCTTACCCGATGGTGATCAAGTTCTCGTTCGACAATTTGCTTGCAGGCGACGTCGCGTGGCTGCCGTGGGTGCTGGTGGCGATCATCTTCATTACGCTCGCGCGCAGCGTGCTGCTCTACTTCCAGACGGTGGCCACGCAGCGTATCGGTCTCAGGCTCACGACCGACATGCAGAGCGAGACCTTTCGTCATTTGATCCACGCCGACTACGCCCGCCTGACGCGCGACACGCCGGGGCGACTGATGTCGAAGCTGACCAACGACATCCAGTTCATTCAGCAAGCGACGCTGGCGTCCATGAACTCGATCATGCGCGATTCCATGTCGGTCGTGGCACTCGTGGGGTCGATGTTCTATCTCGACTGGATGATCTCGCTGGTGGTGCTTGGCGTGTATCCGTTCGCCGTCATGCCGATCGCGAGCATCGCGCGGCGCGTGCGGCGCAATTCGACGCGGACGCAGGCCGAGCTCGGCGGGATGACGTCGCTGCTCGCCGAGAAGCTCGGCGCGACGCGCCTGATCAAGACATTCCGTCTCGAGGACTACGCGGCAGGGCGCATGAACCGCAGCTTCGAGGAAGTGTTCCGGCTCAAGCTCAAGGGCGTGTCGGTCAAGGCTCGGCTCGAGTCGCTTCTCGAAGCCCTCGGCGGCGCGGCCGTTGCGGGCGTCATCTGGGTCGCCTATTGGCGCATCTCGAGCGGAGCGGCAACGGTCGGCGATTTCATGGGGCTCACGGCGGCGTTGCTGATGGCCGCGCAACCGCTGCGCGCCATCGGCGGTCTGGTGGCTCGCCTCCAGGAGGGGCTGGCAGCCATCGACAGCATCTACGGGGTTCTCGACGAGAAGCCGACCAACAAGGATCTCCCCGGCGCCAAGCCGCTGCAGATCCAGGACGGGACGGTGAGCTTCGATCACGTCAATTTCCACTACGGCGAAGCATCGATCCCGGCGATCATAGATTTCACGCTCGAGGTCAAGGGTGGGCAGACGGTGGCGCTGGTCGGCCGGTCGGGTGCCGGAAAATCAACCATCGTCAATCTCGTGCCCCGGCTTTTCGACGTGACCGGCGGGGCGATCCGTATCGATGGCCAGGACATCCGCGAGGTGACGCTGGCGTCGCTGCGGTCGTCGATCGCGCTCGTGAGCCAGGACGTGACGTTGTTCGACGACACGATCCGCACGAATATCGCGCTCGGCAAGCTCGATGCGAGCGACGAGGAGATCATCGCGGCGGCGAAGGCGGCGGCAGCGCACGAGTTCATCCTTACGCAGCCGCAAGGCTACGCGACGATGATCGGAGATCGCGGCGTGCGCCTCTCGGGTGGGCAGCGCCAGCGGCTTGCATTGGCGGCGGCGATCCTCAAGAACGCGCCGATCCTGCTTCTCGACGAGGCCACGAGTGCGCTCGATACACAATCGGAGCGGCTCGTGCAGCAGGCTCTTGCGGAATTCACGAAGGGGCGCACGAGCATCGTCATCGCGCACAGGCTGTCGACGGTGCAGAATGCCGACCTCATCTGCGTGATGGAGAGCGGGACGATCGTCGAGACCGGCACGCACGGCGAACTCATCGCGCGGGGGGGAGCCTACGCTAAGCTCGTGCGCGCGCAGCTGCTGTCCGACACCGACGACGCGCCGCCGCCGGGTGTGCCGCTGAACTGAGGCTCTACTCGCGGCGGAAAATCTTGTCGACGATGCGGTTGGCCCACCCCCGGGAATGCAGCTGCTTGGCGACGTCGTCCGGATCGTAAACCGTCTGCACCCAGTCGTAGAATTCGATCGGCGTTCGCGCGGCGTAATCCAGGTAGGCATCGAAGACGTGGTCGAGGATGCCGGTGTCGGCCTGGCGGATATGGCCATAGCGCAGGGAAAGCTGGCGGCGGGCCTTGGCGATGGGCACGCCGCGGCGCGTATAGAGATAAAGCGCGCTCATCAGGCCGACGCGGTCGGCTCCGGATTTGCAATGCATGAGGATCGGATACTCGACGCTTGCGAACAGGTCGCGGGCGGCCAGCAGCTCGGCGCGCGTGGGGGCGGCGCGGGAGCGGATCCGGAAGTCGACCAGCTCCAGCCCTTCGGCTTTGCAGGTCGCGACCTCCTGGGCGTAGGTGGAGGAGGAGGTTTGCCCCCTGAGATTGACCACGGTTCTGATCCCGCGGCGCGGAAGCGCGCGGATCTGATGGGGAAGAGGTTGCGCGGCGCGCCAGGCCTCGTCCGACAGACGGTGGCGATTGGGAAAGGCGAGCCGGAAGATCAGGTGGTCCAGCAGCAGCATGTCGAGATAGCGTGCGTAGGGGCCTCCGGCGCGGCGAAGGGAATCCGGGAGTGCGGAGGTCACGGCATGCACGCCGGCCCAAGCCTTTTTCCGGACTGCGCGTTTTGCCCGCTTTACGAGCGATGCCATCTCTCTGGGAATTCCCCGTGCGTCACGTGTGCCCGGCCGGTTCAGCCCGAGCGCCTCCTCAATGCCAGCCTTTCGGGTGGGTAGCACTATCTTCCACGATCTGTCGAACCTCTTCTTGACGCGTGGCATTCCGGCGCCCGGCACATGCGTTCGCGGGCCCGGTGCGCGTGTTCTAGCACGTTGTTTTGCCGTGCTTCTTGTGGGAAACCGCTTCACACGTCTCTGGAAGCGCTCTATAGAAATCCGGCGTCAATGAGCGTCGGGGACGCTTGCGGCTCGAGCAGGGAGAGGCGACAGGCCGACGATGGCACCATCGCCACAGCGCGAGTCGAAGCTCGGCAGGTACATCGGTCTCTACGGGGCTCGGTACATGCGCTTCGTGCGCTCGACGTCCGATGTGACGGTCGATCCGCCGGATGTCGTTGCTCGCGTCAACGAAATTCATCCCTTCATCCTCGCCATGTGGCACGGGCAGTTCGTGCTGCAGCCGACGCTGCATGATTTCAACGGGCGGAATTTCAAGGTTTCTGCCATTGCCGCGCGCCACAAGGATGCCACTGCCATCCGGGCCCTGCTCGGCGAGTTCGACATCGAGGTGGTGCAGGGTGCGGGTGCGAACGAGCGCAAGAGGGACCGGGGCGGCGTCTATGCGCTGCGGACGGCCACCAAGCTGCTCCGGAGCGGCAGTACGTTCTCGCTGACGGCCGACGTGCCGCCGGGGCCGGCGCGCAAGGCCGGCATGGGGATCGTCACGCTTGCCAAGCATTCCGGAAGGCCCATCCTGCCGTTCGCCGTGGCGACGTCACGGTTCTTCGTGCTTCCGACGTGGAGCCGCATGACGATCAACCTGCCGTACTCCAAGCTCGCCTATGTCATCGGCGATCCGATCTGGGTGGCGGCCGACGCGGACGCGGAAAGCATGGAGCAAAGCCGCCGCGCGGTCGAAGCCGGCCTCGATCGTGTGACGGAGAAAGCCTATGGCATCGTCGGGGGAAACCTGGCCCGGGTGACGCCGCCCGCCGCGGCAGGGGCGCTCGCGGGACCGGCGCCGGAAGGTTTTGCACTCAAGATCTATCGCGCCGCAACGCGTGCATTCGGTCTGGCGGCGCCGCTGCTGCTCAACATCAGGTCGCGGCAGGGCAAAGAGGATCCCGCCCGGCGCGGCGAACGCTACGGTCAGACGGATGTTGCGCGCCCCGATGGGGCGCTGATGTGGTTTCATGCGGCGAGCGTGGGCGAGACCAACGCCGTGCTGCCGGTGATCGACCGGCTGCTGGCGGAGCGCCAGGATCTCACGGTGCTGCTGACGACGGGCACCTTGACCTCGGCGGCGATGGCAAAGCGGCGTCTGCCGGAACGGGCCCTCCATCAATACATTGCGCTCGACGTGCCGTCTTATGTGCAGGCGTTCCTGAATCACTGGAAGCCGGACGTGGCGGTGTTCGTCGAGAGCGAGATCTGGCCGAACCTCATTGTCGAGATTGCGCGGCGCCGCATTCCGCTGGCGCTGGCGAATGCGCGCATGTCGTCGCGGAGCGCGGCACGCTGGCGCTGGCTCAGCGGTATTTCGGTGCCGCTCTTCTCGCGCTTCGACGTCGTGCTGGCGCAGAACGATATCTTCGCCCGCACGCTGAAGCGGCTCGGTGCGCGGCGCGTGGTTGCGGTCGGCAATCTCAAGATCGACGCACCGCCGCCGGTGGTCGATGCGGTCGAACTCGAGCGGTTGCGCCAGGCGCTGGCAGGGCGTCCGTTGCTGGTCGCGGCGAGCACGCACGATCCCGAAGAGGAAACCGTGGCGGAGGCGCACCGGCTGGTCGCCGCTCGCCTCAAGGGTTTTTGCACCATCATCGCGCCTCGCCATCCCGGCCGTGGCAAGGCGATCGCGGCGTCGCTGCGCGCGAAGGGCTTCGAGATCGCGCTCCGGTCGGCGGGCGAGCGGCCGGATGCGAAGACCGACATCTACATCGTCGATACCATCGGCGAGCTCGGGACACTCTATGCGCTGACGGACGTCGCGTTCATCGGCGGGTCGCTGATCGCGCACGGCGGGCAGAACCCGGTGGAGGCGATCGGGCATGGCGCCGTGGTGCTCACGGGGCCGCACTGGAGCAACTTCCGCGACCTTTATCGTGCGCTGCTCCGGCACAAGGGTGCGCGCGAGGTGGCCTCGGCGGCGGCGCTGGCGGATGCGCTGGTGGAGATCCTGGCGCAGGAGGGCGAGGTGCTCCGCATGCGGAACGGCGCCAAGGCGGCGCTGCAATCCCTCGCGGGCGCGCTCGACCGGACGGTTCAGGAGCTGATCGCGATGCTGCCCGAGCCCTCGCGTGTGCGCCGTGCCTCTTGAGGAACCCGCCTGGTGGTATGCCGGGCCACGGCATGGAACGGGGAGCCTTGCCGAGCGGCTGTTGGCTCCTATCGGCGATCTTTACGCAACGGTTCTCGAGCGGCGGTTCCGCACGACCACGCCCGTCCAATCAGGGCTGCCGGTGATCTGCGTCGGCAATTTCACGGCGGGCGGGACCGGCAAGACGCCGCTGACGCGTTTTCTCATCGACTTTCTTTCGCAGCGGGCGAAGACGGCGGTGTGCCTCTCGCGGGGCTATGGCGGGTCGCTCGCGGGGCCGGTATGGGTCGACGCCGCGCAACATTCGGCGGGACAGGTCGGCGACGAACCGTTGCTGGTCGCGCAGAGCGCCAAGGTCGTGGTGGCGCGGGACCGCCGCGCCGGGCTCGCGGCGATCGTGACGGCGGGCGGGGCGGACGCCGTCATCATGGACGACGGCCTGCAGAATCCGAGCCTCGTCAAGGATCTTTCGATTGCCGTGGTCGATGCGCGGCGCGGCGTCGGCAACGGGCGGGTGATCCCGGCGGGGCCCTTGCGCGGACGGCTCGGCTTCCAGCTCGGGCTCGTCGACTGCATCGTCGTCATGGGACCGGATCCGGAGGGTGCGGAGGCGC
Source organism: uncultured Hyphomicrobium sp. (assembly GCF_902826555.1). Classification (GTDB taxonomy): domain Bacteria; phylum Pseudomonadota; class Alphaproteobacteria; order Rhizobiales; family Hyphomicrobiaceae; genus Hyphomicrobium_C. The sequence continues at coordinate 33,629 of NZ_CADEFI010000026.1, read as the reverse complement.
CGATCTTCGAGGATCTGAAAAAACGGTTTCCTGGTCCGGTGCTGCGCGGCAAAGTCGAGGCGGCGGGCGAGACGGGATGGATCGCCGGGCGCAAGCTCATTGCGTACGCTGGCATCGCCAACCCGCACCGGTTCTTCCGGTTGGTGGAAGGCTTCGGGCCGGAGACGCTGCACCGGCGCAGCTTTGCCGATCATCACGTGTTCACGGAACTGGAAGCGGCGCGGCTTCTAGCCGACGCAGAGGCGGCGGGTGCGGAGCTGATCACGACGGAGAAGGATCTGGCGCGGCTGTCAGGGACGACGGGCGCTCGCGCGGACCTCAGGGCGCGATCGCGGACTCTGCCGATTGCCGTCACCTTCGAGGAGCGGGATCTGGTGCGGCTCGGGGCGCTGGTGGATGGTGTGCTGAAGGGCGGGCCGGTGCGCAGCTGACCAGTGTTTGCGCTTTCGCTGGCGTCGCGGGCGGCCATCATTTAAGCTCCGCGCACATATTATCGATGATTTTTTTGAAACTCGGATGTTGCCTCATGTCGTGGCTATCTGCGTTGAAGTCCTTTCATCAAGCGCTGACCGAACCGCCGAACTGGGAAACCTCGCTCGCCTATCCCGACGCGTATGCTGTCGTTCGCGACATCCTCGTGTCGAGCTACTACGGGCCGAACTGGTGGACGCTGCGAACCGACGATCCGGAGATGGGGCATCTCATCGGGACGCTCGAGTTCGTTGAAGACTACGGGCAGATTCAAAACCTGCACAGGTCCATGGTCTTGGGCGTTCGGCTCGAGGATCTCGGCGGGAAAACGCGCGTGATCGTCGACTGGGACATCAACTCCCCGATGGGCTCGCACACGTGCAAGAAGATCAAATCCTACATGATGGAATGGCTGCGCAAGCGGCTTCCGGTGTAGCTGCGTCCAGGAAGGCTCGGGGTGCTCCCGGTGTCAGAGGGTCCCATTTTTGTCAGCTACTCGCGGAGAAACGAAGACTTCGCGCTCGATCTCGCGACGCGGCTTCGCGATGCGGGTGTGGCGAACTGGATCGATCAGATCGATATTCCGGGCGGCCAGCCCTGGAAGGCGACCCTCGAGCGCGCCTTGGAGCAGGCGCGGGGCGTGATCGCCATCCTGAGCCGTCCGGCCGTCGCCAGCAAAGAGGTGCAGTATGAGATCGCCTATGCTCTCGAAAGAGCGCGCTTCGTCTATCCGGTCCTGATCGAGGACTGCGAGCTGCCGGCCAACCTGAAGCCCATTCATTACGTGGACTTTCGCCGGAAGGGCGCCTTGGAGCGCATGATCCGCGATCTCAAGCAGACGGCTGCCAGCGTGGGCGAGAGCATCGCGCGCGGCGAGCTGAGGCGGCGACAGCGGGGCACGAGCTGGGCCATGACCGCGGCGATGACGGACGGTGTCGGCCGGGAGCTTGCGAGCCAGGGGTGCACTCCGGTACGGCGCGGCGGCGCGGGCGGACCGATTTCGTGGCTGGAGCCGGGCGTGGCGCCGTCCGCGGGCGAGATCGCGGTTGGGGGGCCGGTCGAGGCGGTGAGCTCCGGTCCCAAGCCGCTGACGCCGATCCGCTACATGGAGGCGGGCGGTGGCAGGACCGAGTGGTTCAAGGATATCGATGCAGGTCCCGAGATGGTGCTCGTGCCCGCGGGCTCCTTCATGATGGGGGCTCAGGCGGACGATCCATTCGGGCATGAGGCGCTGCGTCCGTGCCGCAAGGTCACCATAAGCCGGGCGTTCGCTATCGCTCGCTGCGCCGTGACTGTCGGCGAATTCCACGCCTTCGTGCAGGAGACGAACCGCGTCATGAACGGCGCGCTTGTGAAGCGCGGTGTCGAGTGGTTGCACGAGGCCGATGCCTCGTATCTCAATCCGGGTTTCGCGCAGGAGGCGTCGCACCCCGTGACGTGCGTGAGCTGGGCGGATGCCGTCGCCTATACGGAATGGCTCGAAGCCAAGACGAACCGCTCCTATCGGTTGCCGTCGGAAGCTGAATGGGAATATGCGGCGCGCGCCGGGACGACGGCGCCCTATTGGTTCGGACGTGCGGCCAGCGTGACGGTGGCCAACTACTGGGGGCTCGATGTGGAGAAGGGCCATGGTGCGATCGCGTTCCGCGAAGGAACCGTGCCTGCCGCCGCGTTTCCGCCCAATCCCTGGGGGCTGTTCAACGTTCACGGCAACGTGTGCGAACACACGGCGGACGGCTTCCGCGAAAATTACTTCGGGTCGCCTCTCGACGGCATGACGGTTGGTGGGCTCGAGGAATCCTATCGCGTGCTGCGCGGCGGGAGCTGGGCCGACACGCGGTCGGCGATCACATCTGCGTCACGCCTGCAGATGGGGCACAACATCCGTTGCGCCCACAACGGCTTTCGCGTCGTGCGGGACCTGATCTGACGGCTTAGGCCTGCGGCTCCGCCCGAACGGTTTCGAGGTGGCGGGCGAGCGAGATGTCGGCGGAGGCATAGGCTTCCTGCAGCTCGACGCTCCAATAGCGCAGGTCGGCGAGGTCGATCTTCTGGCCGGTGACGGCGCAGCGCACGAACTCGCCCGGCGAGACGACCTGGAACTCGCCATCCAGATAGCGGACCTGGGCTTCGCCGCGAATGCCGAAGAGCCTGTCGAAGCGGTTCATGTGTCTCTGCCTCGGAAAATGCCTTTGAGGACGTGTGCGCCCCCTGTGGCCGATCCGATCACATGGCCAATCGGCGCGGCGGCGTCAAGGCAGGGCACCGCGAAATCCTTATCAGAAAAGGCTGCCCTGGTCCTTGGAGGGGCGTTTTTGGGATGCGGGCGGTCCTTTTTCCGCGGTCTTGGCGGTTGCTGCGGCGCCGTCGCCGGACTTGGTCACCGCCTTCGCTTCGACCTGCACGCGGCCGTCCGCAAACTCGATGTCGAGGGCCTGGCCGGGGCTCAAGGCATGGGCGGAGCGGACGGTTGCGCCGTCGGCGTTGCGAACGAGGGCGAAGCCGCGCGCGAGGACGCTGTGGTAGCCGAGCGAGGCCAGCAGCTTCGCCTGACCGTCGAGGGTGTTGCGGTGTTGCGAGATGCGCGCCGCCATTGCGCGCTCCACGCGGCGTGCGAGCGTGTCGAGGCGCTCGCCGGCGCGCTCGACGCGGTGGCGGATCGGAGCGGGCTGCAAGCGGCCCGATGCGCGCTCTAGGCGGGCGCGGCGGACGGAGGCGGTTTTGGCCAGACATTCACGGGCGCGACGCGCGAGGCCGTCGAGCCGGTCGGCGGCGCGGGCGAAGCGTGCCTCCAGAAGGCGTTGATGGAGGCGGGACGCGATGCGGACATGGCGCGTGTGGTGGGCCTGCGTATTGGCGAAGAGTGCGCGGCCGAGGCGGAGGCCGGTGGCGTTCATGCGCTGGCGCTGATGGACAACGAGAGAGCGGGGAGTGGGCAGGCGTCCTGCGATCTGCAGGAAGCGCGTGTGGCTTCTCTGGACCCGGGTGCGCAGCGCGCCGTCCAGCCTGTGGGCAATGTGGTCGAGGCGCTGGCGCGGGAGCGCGGCCAGATCCTCGGCGCGGGGCAGGCCGCGCTCGGCGGAGCGCAAGTCGCGGCGGAGGGCTTCGAGCAGGCGGCGGACGGCGACGCCCAGACGGAGGCCGAGTTTGCCGGTTTGGTCCAGAAGATCCGAGTATTTCGGCACCGCCCATTCGGCGGCCTTGGTGGGCGTCGGCGCGCGGGCGTCGGCGGCAAGGTCGACGAGCGTCCAGTCGGTCTCGTGACCGACGGCGGAGATGACGGGAATGGTGCTCCCGGCGACGGCGCGCACGACCATCTCGTCGTTGAAGCCCCACAGGTCCTCGAGGCTGCCGCCGCCGCGGGCGACGATCAGCACATCGGGGCGCGGGATGGGACCGCCGGGCTGAAGGGCGTTGAAGCCGCGCACGGCTGCTGCAACCTCGGCGGCGCTGCCGTCACCCTGCACGCGCACGGGCCAGATGATGACGCGCGTCGGAAAGCGCTCGCGGAAACCGTGCAGCATGTCGCGGATGACGGCGCCGGTGGGGCTGGTGACGATGCCGACCACGCGCGGCAGAAACGGAAGCTTGCGCTTTCTCTCGTCGGCGAACAGACCTTCGGCGGTGAGGCGGCGCTTGCGCTCCTCGAGCTGTGCCATGAGCGCGCCGAGCCCTGCCGGCTCCAGGCTCTCGATGACGATCTGGTACTTCGACGATCCGGGGAAGGAGGAGATCTTGCCGGTGGCGATGACCTCCATGCCTTCTTCCGGCTTGATCTTGAGGCGGCTCCAGTTGCCGCGCCAGACGACGGCGTCGATCTTGGCCTTGTCGTCCTTGAGCGAGAAGTAGCAGTGGCCCGACGCATGCGGGCCGCGGTAGCCCGAGACCTCGCCGCGCAGGCGCACGTGACCGAAGCCGTCCTCGAGGGCGCGTTTGACCGCGTTCGACAGCTCGGAGACGGTGAACTCGGCGACGTTGTTGCCGCTGTTTTCCGGAGGGGATGGAGGGCTCGCCAACGAATCGTCCTTCTTGTGTGTCGTGGGATCCATGATACACGGGGCAGCGCATAAAATATGCGTGCCGGATCGCCAAGCTGCGCGCTATCCGCATAAAATATACGGCGAAACAACGACTAAGGACGCCTTCTCGGATGAACGTTCTTTTGATCGGCAGCGGCGGGCGCGAGCATGCGCTGGCGTGGGCGCTCTCCGCGAGCCCGCTGCTGACGAAGCTCTATGCCGCGCCCGGGAATGCGGGGATCGCCGAGCTCGCGGAGTGCGTGGCGCTCGATGCGGCCGATCATGCGGCGGTGCTGCGGTTCGTTGCCGAGGCCGCGATCGGCTTCGTCGTCATCGGACCCGAGGCCCCGCTCGTGAGCGGCCTTTCCGATGCGCTCGCGGTGGCGGGCGTGAAGCACTTCGGGCCGTCGAAGGCGGCGAGCCAGCTCGAGGGCTCGAAGGGGTTCACGAAGGATCTGTGCCGTGAGGCCGGAATACCGACAGGGGCCTACGGCCGTTTCAAGGATGCGGCGTCGGCAAAAGCCTATCTGGCCGCGCAGCCGGTGCCGATCGTCGTCAAGGCCGACGGGCTCGCAGCCGGCAAAGGCGTCGTCGTTGCGACCACGCGCGCCGAGGCGGAAGCGGCGGTCGACGCTTGCTTTGCGGGTGCGTTCGGCGCAGCGGGTGCGGAGGTCGTGATCGAGGAGTTTCTCGACGGCGAGGAGGCGAGCTTCTTTGCGCTCTGCGACGGGACGACGGCTCTGGCGCTGGCGACGGCGCAAGATCACAAGCGTGTCGGCGACGGCGACACGGGGCCGAACACGGGCGGCATGGGCGCCTACTCTCCGGCACCGGTGATGACGCCCGCGATCGTCCAGCGCACCATGGAGGAGATCATCCAGCCGACGGTTGCGGCGATGGCGGCGCGCGGCATGCCGTTCAAGGGCGTGCTGTTCGCGGGACTGATGATCACGGCCGAAGGACCGAAGCTCATCGAGTACAACGTGCGCTTCGGCGATCCCGAGACGCAGGTGCTGATGATGCGGCTGACGTCGGACCTGCTCGCGGCAATGCTGGCGACGGCGGACGGCGTTCTCGATCATTTCGATTTGCGTTGGCGCAGCGACGCCGCGTTGACGGTGGTGCTGGCGGCGAACGGATATCCGGGCCCGCCCGTGAAGGGAACCGAGATCCGCGGTCTCGAAGTCGCGCGGATGGTCGCGGGCGTCCAGATTTTCCATGCGGGCACGCGGCGCGACGGAGATCGCATCGTGGCGGACGGCGGGCGCGTCTTGAACGTGACAGCGTTAGGGCAGACGGTCGCAGAGGCGCAGGCGCGTGCCTACGAGGCGATCGCCAAGATCGACTGGCCGGGCGGGTTCTGCCGGCGCGATATCGGCTGGCGCGCGGTGTTACGCGAGGCGGCGGGAGAGTGACGCCGCAGAGGTCGGCGTGCGCCAGGATCCACGACCGTTCGTCGCTAGCAACTTCGGCGAGGGTAAGGTTCTGTTCATGACGCCGGCGCGGTAGCAGGCTTCACAGCGACCGGGATCGATTTGTACGACGGCGTGCCGCTGCGGCGATCGTAGTGATCGATGGCGATGAGGCAGTTGGCTTCCGGGTAGTAGGTGGCGACAGAGCCCGCGGCGATATCGAATGCCACCGCCGTCAATCCGGACAGGGTGCGCGGATCGTCGCCCTCGTTGCAGAGGGTTTCGATGTCGACCAGGTCGCCGTGCTGCAGGCCGCGGCTCGCGAGATCGGCAGCGTTCATGAAGATGATGTCGCGCCGTCCGGTGATGCCGCGATAGCGGTCGTCGAGGCTGTAGATGGTCGTATTGTACTGATCGTGGCTGCGGACCGTCGCCAGGATGAGGGCGCCGGGCTGGTCGCAGCGGGGATCTTCTTCGAGCCCCGCCGCAACGAGAAATTCGGCCTTTCCGGACTTGGTCTTCCACACGCGCCGCGAAGCCGGAACGGAGAGCCGAAATCCTCCCGGATCGGCCACGCGCGTGTTGTAGTCGGCGAAATCGGGGAACACGGCCTCGATCTTGTCGCGGATGCGGCTGTAGTCGGCGACCAGCTCGCGCCATGGCACCTTGGTGCCGGGCAGGGTGGCCAGCGCCAGCTCGCCGACGATGGACGGCTCCGAGCGCAAGTGCTCCGACGCGGGCTTCAGGCCGCCTGACGAGGCGTGCACCATGGCCATGGAGTCTTCCACGGTCACGCTCTGCCGGCCGGTCTCCTGGATGTCGAGCTCGGTGCGGCCGAGACATGGCAGGATGAAGCTCTGCTTGGCGAGCAGCAGATGCGAGCGGTTGAGCTTGGTGGCGATATGAACAGCGAGATCGAGCTGGCGCATAGCCGCGAACGTGACGTCCGGATCCGACATGGCGACGGCCAGGTTGCCGCCGAGGCAGACCAGCGCCTTCGACCGGCCTTCAGTGATGGCCTCGATGGCCTCGACGGCGTTGTGGCCCTTTTCGCGGGGAGCCTTGATGGGGAAGGCAGCCTCGAGATTGTCGAGCAGCTCCTTCGACGGCACCTCGGTGATGCCGACCGTGCGATCTCCCTGCACGTTGGAGTGGCCGCGTAGGGGACAGATGCCGGCGCCTTCCTTGCCGATGTTGCCAAGCATCAGCAGAAGGTTGGCGATCTGGTTGACGTTCGACGTACCGTGGCGGTGCTGCGTGATGCCCATGCCGTAGCAGATGATCACGCGCTCGGCCTCGGCGTAGACCTTGGCGGCGGCTTCGATATCGGTGCGCGGCAAGGCCGAATAGCGCTCGATCTGCGCCCATTCGGTAGCGTCGATGTCGGCTGCGAGGGCGTCGAAGCCGTTCGTATGTTCGGCGATGAAGTCGCGATCGAGGATGCCCTTCCTGCCGGCCGCGATCTCGGCGCGATCCATTTCCAGCAGGGCTTTCATCATGCCCTTGAGCACGGCGACGTCGCCGCTGATGGCGACCTGATAGTAAGACGAGGCAATCGGCGTCGATCCGAGCGTCACCATCTCGAAGGGATTTTGCGGCGCCGCGAAGCGCTCGAGTCCGCGCTCGCGCAGCGGATTGAAAACGACGATCTTGCACCCGCGCTTGGAGGCCTCGCGCAGCGTGCCGAGCATGCGCGGATGATTGGTGCCGGGGTTGTGGCCGATGCAGAAGATCGCATCGGCGTGGTCGAAGTCCTCCAGCGTCACGGTGCCTTTGCCGACGCCAATCGAGTCCGGTAGACCGACGCTGGTGGCTTCGTGGCACATGTTGGAGCAGTCTGGGAAATTGTTGGTGCCGAACTCGCGCGCGAAGAGCTGGTAGAGGAAGGCGGCTTCGTTGGAGGTGCGGCCCGAGGTGTAAAACTCGGCCATGTTCGGATCGGGCAAGCTGCGGAGGGCTTCGCCGATGCGCCGGAAGGCGTCCTCCCAGGCGATGGGCTGGAAGGTATCCGTGGTGGCGTCGTAGGCCATCGGGTGGGTCAGGCGGCCTTCGCTTTCGAGCGCGAAGTCCGACCAGTCCCACAGCTCCGACACCGTATGCGCGGCGAAGAATTCCGGGGTCGTCCGCTTGTTGGTTGCTTCCCAGGCGACGGCCTTGGCGCCGTTCTCGCAGAATTCGAAGGACGAGGTATGTCTCGGATCGGGCCAGGCGCAGCCGGGGCAGTCGAACCCGGCCGGCTGGTTCAGCCGCAAGAGGCCCGTAACCTCGCGGGTGACCGACACCGACATTTCGTTGCTGAGCGCTTTGGCGACGGCCTTGAGTGCGCCCCACCCGCCGGCGGGCCCTTTGTAGTCCTCGACGCCGGCAATGTGCTTCTTGACGGGCCGGGATCCCTGCGTGTCCTTGAACGGCTGGCGCACCATCCCGGGTTTTTGATCGAAGGTCTCAGCCGGGGCCGGCTTGTCGCTTGCATGCGCCGGCTGCTGCTTTTCGCTGTCGATACCGGAGACGCGGTGAGGATTCCTGGCCATGGTCGTCTCCCGAAATCGGCAGGTGACGTTGGGATCGCTGTGACTTGAACATGCGAAGCCGCATCGGGAGATGCAAGGACCACCAAGGTTGAATGGCGTTTACGCGCGGACGGTCGCGGCCCAGTCGAGCCAGAGGCGGACGGCTAGCATGCCGAAACCGTTGCTTTGCCAAGGGCGCGTCAACTCCTTGCGTCTGCCGTGTCCGCTGGGCACTATTCGCCTAGTCCCGTGTGGGCAACCGGGGGCTGCGATGCTGCGGTGGGTGCTGGTAGTCGGATTTGCGATGGCGCTCGCATCGGCGGAGCCGGCTCACGCTCAGACAAACGCTGAAGCACCGGATCAGTCCGCCAGTCTAGAAAGTGACGCCTTTCGGTTGCTAGGGGCCGGCAAGAAGAAAGAGGCCGAACAAGTCTTCAAGACAATTCTGGCAATTCGCGAGTATGCGTTTGGGCCAGATAGCTTCCCCGTGGCTGTTACGCTTAGTGACCTTGCTGAGCTCTACGAGTCACAAGCGCGCTTTGGGGAAGCCGAGGCCAATCTTCTGCGCAGCCTTGCCATACGAAAGAAGACGCGCGGTCCCGAGCATGCCAGCGTCGGTTTCGCTCTCAACAATCTGGCCAGCCTTTACCGCGAGCAAGGCCGCTATCGCGAGGCGGAGCCGCTGGTGAGGAGCGCTATTGCTCTTCTCGAAAAGGCGGGAGCGCAAAGCGATGTCGCCATTGCACTGAACAATCTTGCCGAACTGCATCGCGCGGAAGGGCTGTACGCAGAAGCCGAGGCGGTACTCAAGAGAAGCATCGATATACGCGAGAAGGAGTTCGACCTGGAACATCCACAAGTCGCCTTTGCGCTCAACAGTCTCGGCGCGGTCTACCAGGACGAGGGGCGCTTTGGAGAAGCCGAGGCGCTCTTCAATCGCGCACTCGCAATCGTCGAGAAGGCTTATGGCACCGATGACGACGCCGTCGCTACCGGTCTCTCCAACCTTGCCTCGGCCCGCAGAAACCAAGGACGCTTTTCGGAAGCCGAGACTTTGTACGAGCGGGCCTTGGCCATCGTAGAAAGGAATTCCGGCCCCGATAGCCGGGAGGCTTCACAGGCGCTCAACAATCTTGCCGGTGTTTATAAGGAATCAGGAGACACGGCGAAAGCGGAAGAGTTGTTGTTGCGAAGCTTGGGTATTCTGGAGAAGGTCTTAGGGCCAGACCATCCGGATGTCGGCACCCCGCTAGACAACCTCGCGTCTCTCTACCTAGCGCAGCGCCGTCTGGTCGAGGCCGAGCCGATCTGCAGGCGCGCACTCGCGATCAATCGAAAGGCGCTGGGGGCCGAGCATCCCTCGGTCGCGACAGCGCTCGACAGCCTTGCCTGGTTCTCGCTCGCGCAGCGCGACTTCGTGGGCGCGGCTGACTTCTGGCGGCAAGCGACAACCGTCATCAAGCGCCGATCGGCTCGCAGCGCGGTGGGTGCGTTCGAGCGACCCTGGAGGGAGGCGCAGCGGAGGAGCTGGTATTTCGAGGGCTTGGTGAAAGCGACGGATCGTTTGCCAAAGGAGCTAAAAGACAGCGATCAGCTTGCCGCAGACATGTTCGAGACCGCGCAATGGGGCCAAGGCTCGGATGCTTCAGCGTCGCTCGCGCTCATGGCGGCGCGCTCTGCCACAGGCTCGCCGGCACTTACGGCGCTGGTGCGCGAGCGGCAGGATCTCGTGGGTGAATGGCAGGCGAAGGACAAGGTTCTCACTGCCGCGAGAGGCGAGGCGTCCGGGCAACGCAACGCTGAAGCGGAGAGGAGACTTGCCGACCGGCTGATCGCCATCGACGCTCGCCTCACTGCGATCGATGCCGACCTTGCAAAAGACTTCCCCGACTACGCGGCGCTGGCGAGCCCGATGCCAATCTCGGTCGCGGACGTGCAGGCCAGCCTCCACGCCGACGAGGCCTTGGTGCTTTTGCTCGATACGATAGAGTTCGCCCCGCTGCCTGAGGAAACTTTCGTCTGGGTCGTGACCAAGACGGACGTGCGCTGGGTGCGCTCGGAACTCGGCGGCAAGGCGCTTTTCGACTACGTCACGGCGCTACGCTGCGGTCTCGACGCCGGGGCATGGACAGACGACGGGCTGGGCAAGTGCAATGCCGCGCTGGATCGCGAAGGGAAGGCGCCGCAACCGCAATCGCTGCCCTTCGATGTCGCGAAGGCGGAGACGCTCTATCGCAGCCTGTTCGGCCCGGTCGAGGATCTGATCAGGGGCAAGCACCTGCTCGTCGTGCCGTCCGGGCCGCTGCGGCAATTGCCGTTCCAGGTGCTGGTCACCGGTCCGTCGCAGGACGGTGCAGGCGTGGCTTGGCTTGCGCGCCGGCATGCAATCACCGTGCTGCCGTCGGTCGCAAGCTTGAAGGCGTTGCGGGATCGTGCGCACCCGTCGGCGGCGGCCAAGCCCTATGTCGCCTTCGCAAATCCCCTTCTCAAAGGGCGCGACAAGAATAGCGAGGATCAAACGCTGGCTCTTCTGGCCGTCGAGAAACGCAATTGCTCGCCGCCGCGCGTGCGTGAACTTCTTGCGATCGGCAAGTCGTTTCGAATGCTGGGCGGAGAAGTCGACGTCTCCGATCTCCTGCGCATGGCACCGGTGCCGCAGACGGCAGATCTCGTGTGCGACGTGGCGGACGCCGTAGGGGCCGGTGAGGACGATGTGCATCTCGGGGCGCGAGCGACGGAGGCGGCCGTCAAAGCGCTCAGCGATAGTGGAAAGCTCGCCTCGTACGCCGTCGTGAATTTCGCCACGCACGGGTTGGTAGCCGGGAAACTCGCTCCCGGCGCGGAGCCGGGTCTTATCCTGACGCCCGACGCTTCCACCAAGGAAGACGGATATCTCTCGGCCTCTGAGGTTGGCCAGCTGAAGCTGGATGCCGACTGGGTGATCCTGTCGGCGTGCAACACCGCCGCTGGAGGCACTACGGATGCAACAGCCCTGTCAGGGCTTGCGCGCATGTTCTTCTATGCCGGGGCGCGCGCGCTGCTGGTCTCACACTGGTCCGTGCGCGAGGACGCGGCCGTCGCTCTGGTCACGAGGTCTCTTGCAACGACGGCGGCGGACAGGACTGTCGGCCGTGCTGAAGCCGTGCGGCGGGCGATGATGGTGCTCGCGGATTCGAGCGATCCGCTCGCCTCGCATCCCTCCTATTGGGCGCCGTTCGTCGTGGTGGGCGAAGGGAGCCCGGCGGCGACCCGCTGAAGAGCTCTAGATTTCCGCTTCGACCGGCAGGGCGGCTTACGCGCGGACGGTCGCGGCCCAGTCGAGCCAGAGGCGGACACGGGCCTCGGGGTGGGGAGCGGTCATGAAGTCGGTGATGACGGCGATGCTGTCGGCGCCGGCCGCGAGCACGGGGCCTGCGCGGTCCGGCGTGATGCCGCCGATGGCGACGAGGGGGAGCCGGCCGATGCGCTTCCTCCACGCGCCGATCTTCTCGAGGCCCTGGGGTGCCCATTTCATCGCCTTGAGCTTGGTTTCGTAGATGGGGCCCAGCGCGACGTAGTAGGGATCGGCGCGGAGCGCGGTTTCGAGCTCGTCGTCGTCGTGGGTCGAGATGCCGAGCGCGATGCCGGCGCGGCGTATGGCGGCAAGGTCCGCTGCCGCCAAGTCCTCCTGGCCGAGGTGCAGCTCGGTGGCGCCGAGATCGATGGCGGCCTGCCAGAAATCGTTGACGATCAGGCGGCAGCCCGTGGACTTGGCGACGAAGAGCGCGGACGCGATCTCGCCGCGCGCGTCGTCCTCCGTCTTGTCCTTGACGCGCAATTGCAGGGAGCGCACGCCGAGCGGCGCGAGGCGGGCGACCCAGTCGGCGCTGGGGACGATGGGATAGAAGACATCGGGAGATCCGGGGGAGGCGCCGGCTGAGGTCATGGGCGCCTCGTCACTGACGGCTGCGACCAGGCTTCGGCGCATCGAGGTCGAAGAAGGGCGTTCCGGCGACGGGCGTCGAGGGTTTGGCGCGATCGCTCGGCTCGATGAGGCCTGCCTCGTAGGCCGCGCGGCCGGACTCGATGGCCGCTGCGAAGGCGGCGGCCATGCGAACGGGGTCGTGGGCCCTGGCGACGGCGGTGTTGAGCAGCACCGCGTCGTAGCCCATCTCCATGGCGGCGGCGGCATGCGAGGGCGCGCCGATGCCGGCGTCGATGACCAGCGGCAGGTCGGGAAAATAAGCGCGCAGCGTGCGCAGCGCGTGCGGGTTCGAGAGGCCGCGGCCGGTGCCGATGGGAGAGCCCCACGGCATCAGCACCTTGCAGCCGGCAGCGACCAGGCGCTCGGCGACAGAGAGGTCCTCGGTCATGTACGGGAAGACCTTGAAGCCGCGCTTGTTCAGCTCCTCCGCCGCCTCGACGAGGCCGAACAGGTCCGGCTGCAGCGTGTCGTCGTTGGCGATCACCTCGAGCTTGATCCAGTCGGTGTCGAGGAGCTCGCGCGCCATCTCGGCGGTGGTGATGGCCTCCTTTGCCGTGCGGCATCCGGCGGTGTTCGGCAGCAAGCGGACGGGGAGGGCCCGGATCAGATCGAGGAAGCGCGCGCCGGTGCGGCCACGGGCCTGCTCTCGACGTAGCGATACGGTGACGATGCTGGACTTCGCGGCGCGGATGGCGTCGCTCATGACCTGCGGCGAGGGATAGAGCGCCGTGCCGAGCAGGAGACGCGAGGCGGCCTCCTCGCCGTACACGGTCAGCGGTGTTAACGGCGCGGAACGCTTTTCAGGTGGCGCGGAACGCGACGTACGCAGCGGCTCGTTCT
>NZ_CADEFI010000026.1:15248-20313 GCF_902826555.1 uncultured Hyphomicrobium sp. | reverse complement strand
GGCGCGGAACGCTTTTCAGGTGGCGCGGAACGCGACGTACGCAGCGGCTCGTTCTGGTTCATGGGCTCATGACTTCCGGTCAGCCGCCCTGGCGGACAGTGAGGATCTCAACGCGGTCGCCCGCAGCGAGCGCGGTCGCTGGGCGGAGACGCTCGGGGACGAACTCGCCGTTCAAGGCCGTTGCAACCTTGATGCCGGCGAACCCCTGCTCGGCAAGGAGAGCAGCCAGCGTCGCGGCGCCAGTGGCAACGGCGGCGCCGTTGAGGGTGATGTCGCAGAGGCGTGTGGCAGTCTCGGTCATTGCAAGTCTGCGATGCTGTCCTGTCAGTTCCTGCCTGACTGGTGGTTCGTCAATTCCTCCTTGACTTAGAGCGTCATGGCGGGCGGCGCCAGTGGTCCATTGGTCTCGTCGACGGCGGTCCCGGGCTCTTAACGCGTCTTTATGGGGCGGGGCGGCAGTGTGGAGGGCGGTTCCGCATCCGGTGCTCGGCGCTTATGCAACTGCGATCGCTCGGGATTTTCGCCGAACGGCCGCGGTTTACCTCGTCCGAGGACGTCATGCTGTCCGCGCGAAAGGGCCGTTGTTTGACCATGATCGGTCCCATAGTTTCGTGCGTGTCCGTTTCCGGATGGCCGGTCTGGCCTTTCAATTGGGTTTCTCTCCGATGTTTCAAGCGTTGATTACAAGCCGCCGCTTCGCGCCGCTCTTCTGGTGCCAGTTCCTGTCGGCGCTCAACGACAACTTCGTCAAGAACGCGCTCGTCATCCTGATCCTGTTCAAGATCGGATCGGAGTCGGGTGGGGCGCTGGTGGCGCTCGCAGGGGCGGTGCTGGTGGCGCCGTTCTTCTTTCTCTCGGGCATCGGCGGCGAGCTTGCCGACCGCTACGACAAGGCGGTGGTGGCCGAGAAGCTCAAGCGCGCGGAGATCCCGGTGGCGATGGTGGCCGCGGTGGGCTTCGTGCTGCACTCGGTTCCGGTGCTGTTCGTGGCGCTCGGCCTCTACGGCGTCATTGCGGCGCTGTTCGGCCCCATCAAGTACGGCATCCTGCCGGCGCTGCTGGAGCCACGCGAGATCCCGGCGGGCAACGCGTTCGTCGAATCTGCAACTTTCGCGGCGATCCTGATCGGCACCATCGGCGGCGGTCTCGCGGCCGGAAATTCGGGCGGCGAATGGGTGCTGGCGGGGCTCGTCGTCGGACTCGCGGCGCTCTGCTGGCTTGCGGCGTCGCTCATTCCGAAGACCGGGGCGGCGGCGCCGGGACTGACGATCGATTTCAATCCCTGGACGTCGACGATGTCGCTCCTGCGCCATTTGCGGAGCGACCGGCGGCTGTGGGTGGGCGGTCTCATCACGTCGTGGTTCTGGCTCGTCGGCACGGTGGTGCTGTCGCTGTTGCCGGTGCTGATCAAGGATGCGCTGGGCGGCGGAGAGAATGTCACCATCCTGGCGCTGGTGGTGTTCACCATCGGCATCGCCATCGGCTCGGTGGTGGCGGCGCGTGCGAGCAAGACGCGTCCCAACCTGGCGCTGGTGCCGATCGGCGCGCTGCTCATGGGGCTGTTCTCGCTCGACCTCGCCTGGGTGGCGTCGAGCCTGGTCAAGTCGCAGGACGTGCTGACGGTCAACGGGCTGCTGGCCACGCTCACGGGCTGGCGCATCTTGATCGATCTCGCGGGCCTCGCCATTGCCGGCGGCTTCTTCATCGTGCCGGCGTTCGCAGCCGTGCAGCTCTGGGCGCCGGTCGCCGAGCGCGCGCGCACGATCGGCGCGTGCAACGTTCTCTCGGCGCTGTTTATGACGGTCGCGAGCCTCGGCATCGCGCTCCTGCAATGGGCAGGCGCCGGTCTCGCCACGCTGCTGGCCGTGCTCGGCGTCGCCAATCTCGTCGCCATGGCGCTCATCCTGCGCGCCTGGGGCAAGGAGGGCGTGCAGGACGTCGGCGTGTTCCTGTTCAAGACGTTCATGGGGCTCGAGGTGAAGGGCTACGAGAACCTGCCGCCGGAGGGTACGCGCACCATCATCGCGCCGAACCACGTGAGCCTGCTCGATGCGCCCATCATGCATTCCATTCTGCCGTCGCATGCGGCGTTCGCCATCGATACCGGGATGGCGCAGAAGAGCTGGGTGAAGCCGTTCCTGAAGCTCGTCAACGCGCATGCCATCGATCCGACGAAACCGCTCGGCACGCGGCATCTGATCCAGGCGGTGAAGACCGGCGAGACGCTGGTCATCTTCCCCGAGGGACGGCTCACCGTGACCGGCGGACTGATGAAGGTCTACGACGGCACGGCGATGATCGCGGACAAGGCGGATGCGGTGATCGTTCCGGTGCGCATCGACGGCCCGGAGCGTTCCACGTTCGGCTATCTCAACCGCTTCCAGGCCAAGAAGGCGCTGTTTCCGAAGACGACCGTGACCATCCTGCCGCCGGTGAAGCTCACGGTTCCCGAGGGCCTCAAGGGCAAGGCGCGCCGGCAGGCGGCCGGCATGGCACTGCAAGACATCATGGTCGATGCGGCCGTGAAGACCGCGAACCTCGATCAGACGCTGTTCTCGGCGCTTATCGAAGCGAAGGCGACGCGCGACACCGGGAAGGCCGCGATCGAGGATCCGCTCGGAACCAAGCTCAGCTACGGCCGCCTGATCACGGGCGCGCAGGTTCTTGGCGCCAAGCTCGCGCCGCTCGCACCGGAAGGCGCGGCGGTCGGCATCATGCTGCCGAACTCGGCGGGCGTGGTGGTGACGTTCTTTGCGCTGCAGACCATCGGGCGCGTGCCGGCGATGTTGAACTTCACGGCCGGGCCGCAGAACGTGGATGCGGCCTGCACCGCGGCAAAAGTGGATGTGGTGCTGACGAGCCGGGTGTTCGTCGAGAAGGCGCATCTGGAGCCGGTGCTTGCCAAGCTCGCGGAGACGCGCCGGATCGTCTACCTCGAGGATGTGCGGGCGACGATCACGTTCACCGACAAGATGCGCGGACTTCTGGTCGGCAACCGGGCCCAGGTGGAGCGCGGGCCGAACGATCCCGCCGCGATCCTGTTCACGTCCGGCTCCGAGGGTCTGCCCAAGGGCGTCGTGCTCAGCCACAAGAACATGCTGGCGAATGCCATGCAGAGCCTGACGCGCGTCGCCGTCAACGGCCAGGACAAGGTGTTCAACGTGCTGCCCGTGTTCCATTCGTTCGGGCTCACGGCCGGCCTCGTGATGCCGCTGGTCGCGGGCGTGCCGGTCTACCTCTATCCGACGCCGCTGCACTATCGCATCGTGCCGGAGCTCGTGTACGGCTCCAACGCGACCATCCTGTTCGGCACCGATACGTTCCTCAACGGATACGCGCGTGCGGCACACCCTTACGACTTTGCGCGCGTGCGGCTGATCCTGGCCGGTGCGGAAGCCGTGAAGGAGCGTACGCGGCAGATCTACATGGAGAAGTTCGGCGTGCGCATTCTCGAGGGCTACGGCGTCACCGAGACGGCGCCGGTGCTGGCGATCAATACGCCGCTTGCCAACAAGAGCGGGACGGTGGGTCGGCTGTCGCCGCTGATGGAAGCGCGCCTCGAGCCGGTGCCGGGCATCGAAGAGGGCGGGCGCCTCTACGTGCGTGGGCCGAACGTGATGCTCGGCTACATGCGGGCCGAGAACCCCGGCGTGCTGGAGCCGCCGGCCGACGGCTGGCACGACACGGGCGATATCGTCGCCATCGACGAGCAGGGGTTCATCTCGATCAAGGGCCGCGCGAAGCGGTTTGCGAAGATCGCGGGCGAGATGGTGTCGCTGTCGGCGGTCGAGGCGCTGGCGAGCGAGCTGTGGCCGACGACGACGAGTGTCGTCGTGGCGCTGCCGGATGCGCGCAAGGGCGAGCGGCTCGTGCTGATGACGTCGGATGCGAAGGCGACGCGCGAAGCGTTCTCGCGTTTTGCGCGCCAGAAGGGCGCCAACGAGCTGATGGTGCCGGCCGATATTCTCGTGGTGCCGAGCGTGCCGCTGCTGGGCTCCGGCAAGCCGGACTACGTGGCGTCGCTGGCGCTGGCGAAGGAGAAGATGGCATCAGCGCCGCGCAAGGCGGAGGCGCTGGTGGGCGAGCCGCAGACCGGCACGGGGGATGCGGCGCTGAGCTGAATGACGAGCCTTAGCCCCTGAACGATTGCTCGGAGGTGGCATGACGCTCATTCTCTTCATCATAACATTCGGGCTCGGTTGCGGATTGTTCGTTTGGGGAAATACCTATCGCCAGCGGGGACGGCGCTTTCCGAGCCGGTACGGCGGCACCACGTCGCCATGGCAGATCATGGCATGCGGAGGCATGCTTCTCGTGCTGTCCTTTTTCGTCTTGGCATTTGGAATCTAGAGTACGGAACCGCGTTACCACGCGCGCGTGAGCCCCAGCCGCCCGTGGCGTGATCCCGTGTCAAACCGTCATCCTCGGCTTCATGCCGAGGATCCAATTCTCTACGAGGAAGGACATGGACGCGGGATGCGCGACGGCATTGCGCGTCCAGGCGGCAACATGGATCCGAGGCACGAGGCCTAGGATGACAGGTGTGCCAGCAGTTGGGGTGTCGAACGCCTACCGGCGTTCCTTGTCGCGCTGCCAGAAGTGGAAGGCGGTGGTGACGAGCGCGGTCAGGATGATGGTGCCGATGATGTCGCTGCGCTTGATGAAGGCGAGCCAGACATCGACGCCGCCGAGCGAGCCTGCGCGGCCGACGAGGAAGCCATTGACCATCATGACGAAGAGCACGACGGCGGCGGTCAGCACGGCGGCGATGGCGACGTGCAGCGTGCGCTTCATGGCGCGCGGCATCATGGCGACCTTGCGGCTTCCGACGGCAAACTGGGTACGGTCAGACATGGCAGGCTCCCTGCGTTCGAACTGGCGATCAGCTAGCGACATGCGCTCAAAACCCAAGCGAATCAATCTGGCGTCGAGCGTAAACCGCCTCGCCTGGCGCGCAACGCTCGCGATGAGCATAAGAAGGCCTGGCACAAGGTTCGCGCATCCCCAGGCCCGGATATGAGTCGATCATGTCCGCCGAGCATGGCGGGGGCGTGACGCGCGCCGG
>NZ_CADEFI010000026.1:0-15148 GCF_902826555.1 uncultured Hyphomicrobium sp. | reverse complement strand
GCTATCTGCGGATGCGCACGCCGGCGCGGATCTCGTCGCTCGTGTAGTCGCCATCGGCGTCGTTCGAGGCGAAGTCGAGGTGCTGGTAGCGCGTGAAGAGCACCAACTCGGGGCTGGCGTAATATTCGAGGCCGGCGAAGGACAGCCACTGGTCCTCCTCGAAGGGCGTCGAGTCGTAGGTGTAGTGCGTGTAGACGACGCCGGCGGAGGCGATCAGGAAGCGGCGGAGGGCGTGACGGGCCTCGAGCCCCACGGTGTGCGCGACCACGCCGCCGGAGTCGAACGTCACGGTTTCATAGATGTCGCTTTGCGCCGTGAGCAGGAACGATGTGATCTCCGTCGGTCGCCAGGCGAGATTGGCGTCGAACAGGAAGGCATCGACCGAGGAGAGGCGCGAGTCATCCGGCGTCTGCTCGCCGTAGCCGACGCTGATGGTGCCGCGAAGCACGGCGCCGGTGGAACCGAAATCGAGGCCGACGCGGGTGCGGGTGCCCTCGGAGTCGCGCGGGATGCCGTCGGCGGGCGGCGCGCGCTTGTCGCGCTGGTTCAGCTCTTCCTCGACAAAGACGGCGAGTGTCGGTTTGAACTCCCAGGCGACGCGGGCGGCTTGCGTGGTCTCCAGCGTGTCGCGGTCGGCGTTGCTGGCACCGTTGGTCTCGGAATAGGCGGCATCCGAAACCGAGCCGCGGAGCTGGAGCGACAGGCGGTTGAAGCGGTGATTGAAGGCCAACTCGGCGCGGTCGACGGTCACCTCGGCACGATCGCCGACCTGGCTGGCGTCGATGGCGGAACGGTCTTCCTGGCTCACATAGTGGCCGGCGATGGCCTGCAGATTGGTGCGCTTGGAGATGTCGATGCGTCCGCGCGCTTCCACGCCCCACGCGCGGTCGTCCTCGGAAGGAAAGTCGTCGTAGAAGCTCGAGAGGTTGGTGCCTTTGAGCTCGAGGGCGTGAACCGACCAATTGGAGACGAGGCGGGCGGTGGATTTGATCTCGGCGGCGATGTCGGAACGGGCGTCGGGCGAGGAGAGCACGTTGTCGGTCCAAAGCCCGCCGATCTCGACCTCGGGGAAGAACACGAAGCTGCCGACGCGGATGCCGATCGGGTCATAGGGCTCGAAGCGAGCGAGGCGGGCCGGGCGGCGATCGGTGGTCGCGGGATCGATGTCCTCAACCTGGAACAGCAGCGGGTCGTAGCCGGCAGGTGGGTTCGTGAACGGATCGAGATCCTCCGGCGGGCGGGTGTCGCGCGTCGGATCGGCGCCGTCCTCGGGGGCCTGAGGCTCGGCGAGGTCGATGGCGCCGTCGGGCTCGGGGCCGTCGGCCGGGACGGCGGGTTCGCCCTCGGCTGATGCACCGCTCTCGTCGCCCGGGTCGTGATCATAGAGGGAGTCGCCCGGCTCCGGCGCGGGCTCGCCGTCGGAGAATGAGTCGTCGACGGAGCCGCGCAGGCGCTTCGGGCTGTCGTAGGCGTTGGAATCGGTGGCAGAGACGGGCGCGCGCTGGGCGCTCGGACCCCGTTCCTGGGCATTGGCTGAGGAAACATGGGACAGCGCGGCGACGAGTGTCGCCAGCGCGAAGCCGAACAGGACCAGGCCAAGCCGCCAGACCATCGCCACAGTGGCGTCCTCATGAGGATGAACCGCACGACGCACACTGAAAAATCCGGAACAGGAACGGCCCGGAGCACGAGATCGACACTAGGAATGGTCGGTTAACGAGGGATTAAGTTGGCGAGGTCCTGCCGCGCTCATCCTCGATGAGACGTGTCGCGAATGGCCTGTGTCCGGGATGGCGAGAGAGGATCAGGTCGGCTCGACGATGAAGACGGTGCCGTTGGCCCCGGTGATGCGCACGTGCGCGCCTTTCGGCGCGTCGGCGCCCGAGGCCGGCCACAACGTGTCGCCGACGCGGACACGGCCGCGGCCGCCCGAGATGGCGTCCTCGACGACCACGACGCGGCCGAAGTACTGGGCGCTGCGCTGGTTGAGATCCTTGTCCTCGCTCTCGACGCCCTGGGCATTCGAGAAGCGGCGCACCCAGAATACGGTCGCTACCGAGATGACGGCGAACAGCGTGAGCTGCCAGGGGAAGCTCAGGGTTTCGGCACCGCCCGAGTTGAGGCCGAACACCAGAATGCCGACGACAATCGCCGACAGGCCGAACCACAGGAAGTGCACGCCAGGGATCAACGTCTCGAGCGCCATCAGGAGCACGCCGATGATGACCCAGTTCCAAGGGCCAAGGCCGGAGAAGAGGTCGATGAAGGCAGACATGGCGAAGATCCCCGCGGTTGAGGAGGCGTACGGACGGTGCCGCGGAGCCGATTATACCGGCTCGGCGGCGATCCGATACACTTACGATCTGGAGGCCGGCACGCTGGTTCCGCGTCCGGACGGCGCTGCGGGCGCCTGCGGGCCGCTCTTCGGTCCGAACGCCTCGCCCGTGATCTGAGCCAGGCCGGCGATGGAGCCGATGACGGACGATGCCTCGAGCGGCATCATGATCACCTTCTGGTTCGGTGCCTTGGCAAGGGATTCGAGGGCCTTCACGTAGTTGTTGGCGACGAAGTAGTTGATGGCCTGCACGTTGCCGGCGGAGATGGCGTCGGAGACGAGCTGGGTCGCCTTGGCCTCGGCTTCGGCGGCACGCTCGCGGGCCTCGGCGTCCTTGAAGGCGGCTTCGCGGCGGCCTTCGGCCTCGAGCACCACGGCCTGCTTCTCGCCTTCCGCCTTCAGAATGGCGGCCTGACGCAGGCCTTCCGATTCCAGGATCTGGGCGCGCTTCTCGCGCTCGGCCTTCATCTGGCGGGCCATGCTGTCGATGAGGTCGCGGGGAGGCGCGATGTCCTTGATCTCGATGCGCGTCACCTTCACGCCCCAGGCTTCGGTGGCGGCGTCGACCACATGCAGGAGCTGGGCGTTGATCTTGTCGCGGTTGGAGAGCAGCTCGTCGAGGTCCATGGAGCCCATGACGGTGCGGATGTTGGTCATGGTCAGGTTGACGATGGCGTGCTCGAGGTTGTCGACCTCGTAGGCGGACTTGGCCGCGTTCAGCACTTGGAAGAAGGCGACGCCGTCGACGCGCACCATGGCGTTGTCACGCGTGATGACGTCCTGGCTCGGGATGTCGATCACCTGCTCCTTGACGTTCACGTGGTGGCCGACGCGCTCGATGATGGGGACAAGGAAATGCAGACCCGGCGTCAGCGTGCGCGTGAAGCGGCCGAAATTCTCGACCGTGTAGTTGAAGCCCTGGGGGACCACTTTAACGGTCGACCACAGCACGGCCGCCGCCAGCACGATCAAGAGCAGGCCGAAGACCTCGAAGCCGCCGTCATACATGGATGTGTTTCCTTTCCCGATCCGTTTCCATCCGCTGGGCCTCTCGGGGAACAGGAGTTCAACCCTTATGGAAGCGCCAACGGCTATCTGCCTTCAAACTAAGTGGGTTTGATGGCACCTGTACGGAGGATAAGCGGTGATTCTTACCGATTGGTGCTCCGTGCGGAACTGACAGGGATGAGCTGCAACCCGTAGCGCGCGGCGGGCAATACAACACGCATTGCGGCGGCGCTGCCTCTCAGGGAGAGGAGCTGCAGCGTCAGAGCCAGCCCTGAAGCTCGCGGCGGACGACGGCCTCGATCACGTCGACACCGTCCTCGCTGTCGTTGAGCGCCGGAAGGTAGGCGAACTTTTCGCCGCCGCCGCCTTCGAAGATGTGGCGGTTCTCGCCGTCGAGCTCCTCGAGCGTCTCCAGGCAGTCGGCGGAGAAACCGGGCGCGACGAGGGCAAGGCGCTTTACACCTTCGGCGGCCAGACGCTCGACCGTCTTGTCGGTGTAGGGCTGCAGCCAGGGATCGTTGCCGAAGCGGGACTGGAAGGTGGTGAGCCAGCGGTCGGCGGGCCAGCCCAGCGCTTCGCGCAAGAGGCGCGAGGTCTTCTGGCACTGGCAGTGATAGGGGTCGCCCTTGTCGAAATACTTCTGCGGCATGCCGTGGAAGGTGGCGATGATGCGCTCGGGCTCGAAGTCGAGCTTGGCGAGGCTCGCCTTCATGGAGCGGGCAAGGCGATCGATGTAGACCGGGTCGTCGTAGTAGGCGGGCGCGACCCGCACGGCCGGCTGGTTGCGCATCTTCATCAAGGCGCGGAAGGCGTGATCGGCGGCGGTCGCGGTGGTGGCGGCGGCGTACTGCGGATAGAGCGGCACCAGGAGGATGCGGTCGCAGCCCGCAGCGGAGAGCGCCTCGATGCGGCTCTCGGTGGTGGGGTTGGCATAGCGCATGGCCCAGTCGACGATCACGCGCGGATGGTCGGCGAGGCGGCGCGTGAGGGTGTCGGCTTGCGCGCGGGTGATGGTCTTCAGCGGGCCTTCGTCGCGCTCATTGTTCCAGATGGTGGCGTAGTCGCGGCCCTTACGGCCGGGGCGCACGGTGAGGATGATGAGGTTGAGGATCGGCCACCACTTCCATCTCGGCTCCTCAATGACGCGCGCGTCGGAGAGGAACTCCTTGAGGTAGCGGCGCATGGACCAGTAGTCGGTGCCGTCGGGTGTGCCGAGATTGAGGAGCAGCACGCCGATGCGGCCGTGCTTGACGTCGGGGTGCCCGCTCGGCCAGTGGCTCCGGTCCGGCTCGTAAGCGTTCCCTGTTTTGGTCAGCATCTCGGCTCCAGTATTCCTCGCAATCTCGCGAGGGTTCTAACGCATTCCGCCCGAAATTGGATGCCAAGTTCGTGCGAATTTCGACGGCTCAGCTACGGACGTGGGCGGCGGCGCGGACGCGAGGATGCTTTTCCGGTGCGGCCTCTCTGCTTCCGGCCTGCTCGCGGTTCCTTGCGGCGGCGCCGTGCCAGACGGCGGCAATCCTGCGCCCATGCGCCTTGGGCCGTTCGGCGAAGATCATATCGCCCATGGGCCTGGCCGAGCGGCGCAGCGCCTGCTGGCGCGTGCGGATCGTGGTTTCGATAGCGTTCGCGTCCTCGGCCCACAGCGCGTCAGGCGGCAAGGCGGCGAGCCGCAGGCGCAGCAGGGCGAGATCGTGATCGTCGCCGAGAACCTGCGACAGCTCGCGTGCCGCCTCGATGTGCACCTCGAACAGGGCGGGCCAGGCCTTCGACAACAGTGCCATGTGACGCCAGTGGGCCTGAACGCATTTCCGCCACTCGTGGAAGGCGTCGTCGGTGCCTTCCATGTAGGCGACATCGCGGCGCTCGAGGCTCTTGCGATAGTTGCGCACGAGGCCCTGTTCCAGGGTGGCGAAGCTGTCCGGATCGATGTGCAGGCGCCGGAAACGGCGCTGGGCGCGCTCGAGGGCTGCATCGGCCTCGGTGCGGTCGACGCTTCCATTCCTGTCGGCGGAGGCGGCATCGCGTCGCGCGAACAAGACATGCTTGAGGCGTGCCAGCGCGGGTCCAGCGTGAAGAGTGTCCTCGGCTTCGAGTTTGATGATCGTCTCCAGAAGGACGTGATCGTCGCGCGCCGATGCCATCGATGAGGCGATGGAGCGGAAGTGCGCGTTCTCGGCGCGGAAAACGTTTTCGCCAAGTCCGGTGCGCGCGAGCCGCAGCAGAGCGCGTATGCGCTTGGTGCATTTGCGGGCCTCGTGCACTTCGGAGGCAGGGTCGGCATTTGCGGAAAGCTGGCGGCGTGCGCGCTCGATCTGCTCGAGACCGATACGGCGAAAACCCTTCTCGATCGGTTCATCGATCTTCAATCGAAAAGCCATGGATGGGTCCGCTCGCTGAACACAAGTCTCATTCGATGTGTACTATAGCGGGTGTTGGCTCTGCTTTTCCATGGGACGGAGAAAAGCAGGCACGGCGGCAGCCGTTCAGTCAGCCAGCCGCACAATTGAAATACAACCGTCTGAATTTTCTGATGAAGTTCTGGCGGCCGGCGGGGCAACCCGCTCCCAGGCCAGGTCGGAGTCGATGGTGTGTGACGCACACGGCACGACACCGGCATCGGATTTCGCCGCGTTGTCCGGCTCCTTGGCCGATGCGTTCATCCGCCCGCCTATCAAGGTCGGCTCGCCGCCATCGAGCTTCGTCTTGCGCCACGCGTCGAGCGAGGCAAACGCGGGGCACGGGGGATCCTCGACGCTGCAGGAGGGAGGCAGAGCGATGGATGCGAGCCACAGCGTGCGGCCGCCGCGATCGATAAGGCGCACGGCCGTCGCGGCGGCTTGCTGGTCCGATGGCGCCGGTTGCTCGAGGTTGAGCGCGAGCGTGCGCGCCGTCACGCGCAGGTCCTGGCTCGCCTTGACGGCGATGGCGGTCGTGAGGGGCAGGTTGCTGCGCGCCGTCCGGAAGCCTACGGGGTCGGTGGCCGACAGCACGCGGCGCGAGACGATGAGGCGCCATTCGCGGGGCGGAAACAGCCTGCGCAGCGGTGCGGCGGCCTGGACGCCCTGAATGAGCACGGCGTCGATGCCTGCGAGGGCCGCAAGCGGACCAGAGACAGCGCCGGCGTCGACCCTCGGTTTGCTCTGGCGCTCCGAGCCGAATGTCGTGCGCCATGCCGGCTGGCGGATTTCGGGAGGGGTGCGGGGCGCGAGCGCCGGGATGTCCGATAGATCGAGAATGGCGATGGTAAGGCCGGACGCGGCGTGGGTTTCGCCGGCTCCGCCAGCTGTCGACAGAGACGGAGCTGCGGCAAGGATCAGGGTGGCGAGGCCAGTACGCAGGATGCTTTTGCGCAGGCTCGGCGTGCGCCAGTGCGGGTTGCCGAGGGCATTCTCCGTCGCAGACATCCGACATCTCCCGAGGGTCGGCGCTACATTTTGTCCGATTCTGGCGCTATCCTCCGACGAGTCCCCTAGCCTGACAAGAATTTCGAGGTTTTGCTCTTAATGCTTGCCATTCCCGAGAGAGAGCCATCGGCCAGCCGGTGGGCCACTCGTGCCGCTCTGTTCGCGTTCGGCATGATCCTGGCCGCGGCGTTCCTGCACCGTCTGTTCGGTATGCCGACGGCGGTGGCGTTCAACCTCTTTTTGGCGGCGATGCTCGTCGCCGGGTTATCGATTGCCTGCTCGGCGGTCGCGGCGGCCATCATCTGGCAGACGGGGCGGCCCGGCACGGCGCGCGTGTTGTTCGCCGTGTGCCTTAGCCTGGCGCTGCTTTCGATTCCGCTCCTTTATACGATGTGGGTCCGCAACTATCCCCACCTTCACGACATCACCACGGATTTCGAGAACCCGCCGGCGTTCAATGCGATCGCGCGCCTGCGCGGGCCGGGAGACAATCCCGTTGCGTACGACCGCGTCAACGAGGCCGATGAGCAGGCGCGTGCCTATCCCGACATCAAGCCGATGCAGATCGCGCGCTCGAGCGACGAGGCTTTCGCGCTCGTGGTCGATGCGATGAAGCGGCTCAAGTTGGAGATCGTGCGGGAGGATGCACCAGATCCCGAGGCGGGGACGCCGGGAGAGATCGAGGCGGTGGACCGCTCGCTGATCATGGGGTCATACCAGGACGCGGTGATCCGCGTCGCGGGAGGCGAGGAGAGCGCGCGCGTCGACATCCGTTTGGCTTCGCGCTTCGGGCGCGCCGACATGGGCTACAACGCGGAACGCGTGCGCGAGCTCGCGAAGGAGATCCAGGCACGCGTGGATGCCACGATGCCGACGGCCGCGGACGAGGCCAAGAGGGCTAAGCCAGAGAAAGCGGGCGGTCCCAAGTCGGAGAACCGTCGCAAGTCACGAGCCCGCGCGCAATAAGGTGCTCGACGTGGGCTTGCACGGAGAGCGCGGCTGCGCTCGACAGCTTGCGGTCTATGGTCGGATAGATCACCGGCACGATGGATTGGATGGTGCCGACGCCGCCGCGGATGGCATCGAGCACCTGTTCCTCGCGCCAGCGCCGGTGCAGAAGATAGGCGCGTACCGTGCGCTGCGGATCGTCGAGACGGCCGCCGTGACCGGGCAGGAAGACGCTGTCGGAACGCGGCAGCAGCAAAGACAGCGAGTCGACGTAGTCGGCCATGTTGCCTTCCGGAGGCGCCACGAGCGTCGTGTTCCAGGCCATGACATGATCGCCGGAGAAGACGACGCCGCGTCCGAGGAGTGCGAAGCAGAGATGATCGGGTGCGTGACCGGGCGTGTGCAGCGCCTGCAGGCGCCATTCCTTCTCGTCCACGACGTCGCCATGAGCGAGCTTCACGTCGGGCGTAAACACGTAGTCGATGAACTCGGACCCTTGCGGCGTGGTCTCAGGGCCGACGGGTGCAAAAGCCTCGCGGCCGAAGCCCAGGATCTCGGCACCGGTGGCGGCCTTGAGCGCGTCGGCGCCGTCGACGTGGTCGCGATGGGCGTGGGTGACGAAAATCTGCCGGATAGGGCGGCCGGCGGCAGCCTTCATGATGGCGGCAAGGTGATGTTCGTTTGCGGGGCCCGGGTCGATGACGGCGAGCTCGGTCATGCCGACGAGATAGGTGTTGGTTCCCTTGAAGGTCAGCGGGCTCGGATTTTCGGCAACGATGCGGACGATACCGGGGCTGACCGGCGCAGGCTCGTCGTAGGCGAAATGCATCGTCGTCTTGAAGGTCAGCTCGTGCGTCATCGTGGCCTTTGAAACTGCCGCAAAGCCCGCAACTTAGTCGATCGCACGCCTGCCGCCTAGCCGGCGTGCAATCGATGGTCAAGTTGCCGCTTCCGCAGGCCCTTAGCGTGAGCCGATGCTCGCTCGCACTTGCCGTAGAGCGACCTAGAGGTTGAGCTGATAGGTGTGGGCGAGCCAGCGATAGGCGGTGCCTTGACGCTCCACGTAGCCGATGGATGGGAACGGCATGTGGTAGCCGATGACGGGGAGGCGCTCGGTGGCCAGCATCTCGTATACGCGCTTGCGGGTCGTGGCGCCTTGCTCCTTGTCGATGTCGAAGACGCAGTGCCAATCGGGCCGCGCCAGCGAGGCGACCTGATGGTGGGCGCAGTCACCCCAGAAGTAGATCGCGCGGCCTTCGCTTTCGATGAGGAAGTTCAAATGCCCCGGTGTGTGGCCCGAGGCCTCGACGGCGCGGATGCCGGGCACGACGTCGTCGCCGGCTTTCAGGAACGTGAACCGGTCGGAAATGGAACGGGTATTGGCGCGGAAGACGGCGGCCAATTTTTCGATCTCGCCGGTGTGCTTTCCCTCCGGCGCCCAGAAATCGTATTCGGTGGCGCCGATGGCATAACGGGCGTTCGGGAAGAGGGGCTTGCCGCCTTCCATGAGGCCGCCGACGTGATCGGGGTGCCCGTGGCTCAGCACGACAACGGTGATGTCCTCGGCCCGAAGGCCGGCGGGTGCCAACTCGCTCGCCAGCCATCCGCCCGCGGGGCGCGGGACAAATCCGTTCTCGCCGTTGCCGGTGTCGAACAGCACGAGATCGCGGCCGGTGTTGATGACGGTGGGCGAGAAGCCCGGCTGGTACCTGGCCTCCGGCAGCAGGTTGTCGCGCATCAGCGTCTTGACCTCGGCTTCGGTGCCGTTGGCGCCGATGATCGGATAGGGACCGTCGATGAAGGCCTCGGAGTCCGAGATGACGGTCATCTCGAAGGCGCCGATCCGGTATCGCCAATGCCGGGGCTGCCGCGGGCCGAGCTTGGCCGCGGCCGCATGGACGTGGGTGGCAAGAGGCAGAACGACGGGCGCCGTGACGAGGGCAGCGGCGGTCGTCAGCAGGCGACGGCGGCTCGGGTAGCGTTCATCGATGGACATTGAGGTGCGATCTCCAAGTTGCTACGTCCCTTGGAACGGAAGCTAGAAAGCGGGAGGGATCGGCGCTTGTACGAACGTGCTGCCAGGCCGGATTTCGACGCATGCGCTGCGCGGGCCCCGATCTGGCATCTCGATCAGGGCCGTGCGCTGTTCATCGGCGCGCTCGGCCGCAATGCGCTGCACGCGCACAGCGTGCCGGTCTATATGGCGGGGGTGTACGCGCCGTTCCGTCTTCGTGTGGCGGGTGATGCGTGGCGGCCGTGCCAGAGCGCGGTGATCCCGGCGGGCGTGCCTTACGAGTTCGACATGGCGGGGCAACCGCTGGCCGTGCTCTATCTGGAGCCCAACGAGGCAGGCGCCGGGGCTTTGGCGCCACTGCTCGGATGTGCCGGCGAGGTTTCCGGCGCGCTCTATTCCGGCGCGCTCTTGAGTGCGAGCGGCGGGTTCCCCGTGCTGCGGGAGCTTTACGAAGCGGACGACGGCGCCCGATGGGCGGGGGCGGCGATCGACGATCTCCTGGCCTTCTCGAAGCCGCGCGCACGGCGCGCGCTCGACCTGCGGATCTCGCACGCGGTGGCGCGGCTCGCTTCAGGATGCGAGGACGCGCGTCAGGTGGCGGATGTCGCGCGCGAGGCGGGCCTTTCGCCGTCACGGTTCCAGCACCTGTTCGCGGCGGAGATCGGGGTTCCCTTCCGTCGCTTCCGGGTGTGGCAGCGGCTCCGGCGCGCCATCGCGGAAATCTCCGGCGGGGCGAGCTTCACAGCCGCGGCGCACGCGGCCGGCTTCTTCGATCAAGCGCATTTCGCGCGGGCGTTCCGTGCTGCGTTCGGTGCCCCCGCCTCGCCTAGCCTGCGCAAGGTGCGGCGGGGTTAAGTGCGACGGTTGCGCTATGCGGCGTTGAGGCCGGCGGCTTCGAGCGTCGCCGCGATGCGGAGACAGTAATCCTCGCGCCACGGTGCGGCAATGACCTGCACGCCGTAGGGAAGCGCTCCCGGTTCGCGAACGGGCACGGCTGCGACCGGAAGGCCGACGAAGGAAATGGGTTGTGTGTAGATGCCCATGTGCGCGCGCAGCGGCACGTCCTTGCCGCCAATGGCGATCGTCTTCTGTCCGAGCTTGGGTGCGCTGGTCGGCGCCGATGGGGCGAGGATGACGTCGAAGCGGCGGAAGAGCTCGGCCATGTCGGCTTCGTACAGGCGGCGGAAGCGCTGGGCCGAAACGTACCAGCTCGCGGGCAGCAGCGCGCCGGCCAGAAATCGGTCGCGCGTGTCGGGATCGAAATCGGCCGGGCGGCGGCGGAGACGCTCCAGGTGAAGCGCGCTGCCTTCGGCGTTGGTGATGAGGAATGCCGCAGCGCGAGCAACCGCGGCGCGCGGGATCTCGACCTCGGCGGCGGCGCCCAGTGCGTCGGCCGCTTTGTCGAGCGCGGCGAGCGCAGCCGGCTCGGCGTCCTGGCGAAAATAGCCGGTGGCAACGGCGATGCGGAGGCCCGTGCCGCCCTTGGCGATTTCGGGCGCCGCGGGGGCGATGGGCTGGCGCGCACAAACGGGATCGGACGCGTCGTGACCCTGCACGGCATCGTAGACGAGGGCGAGATCGGCGACGGTGCGCGCGAACGGGCCCAGATGATCGAGGCTGTCGCAGAACGGGAAGGTGCCGGTGCGCGGCAGACGGCCATAGGTGGGCTTCAGGCCGTAGAGGCCGCAAAACGCAGCCGGAACGCGGATGGAGCCGTTGGTGTCCGAGCCGAGCGAGACAGGGACGAAGCCGGCCGCGACGGCTGCTGCCGAGCCGCCGGACGAGCCGCCGGTCATGCGCGCGGTGTCGAGCGGGTTGCGGGACGGGCCATAGTGCGCGTTCTCGCCGGTGAAGTCGTAGGCGTATTCACCCATGTTGAGAGCGCCGAGCAGGACGGCGCCCGCGGCCCGCATGCGCGCAATCAGGAGCGCGTCGTCCTGGGCAGGCGGGTCGGCGGCGCTGATCTTGGAGCCGGCGCGTGTCGAATACCCGGCGATGGCATAGAGGTTCTTCACGGCGTACGGCACACCTGCAAGCGGGCCGAGCTTGCGGCCCTCGGCGCGTGCGCGGTCGACAGTCTTGGCTTCGCGCAGTGCGCGCTCGCGCGTGATGTCGGTAAAGGCGCCGATGTCGCCGTTCTCACGCTCGATGCGATCGAGAGCTGCGCGGACGATGTCTTCTGCCGAGGTCTCGCCGCTTGCTACGGCGCGCGCAATCTCGACGGCCGTTGCCGGTACGGTGGTCATTCGACGGATCGCGGAGTGAAGACAGGCGCTGCTTCCGATGCGGCCGCGGCCCCGGTCTCTTCGACCAGACGAGCCATGCCGCGTGCGACCTCGAAAAACATCGTGACGTTGTCTTTCCACTCGGGTGCGATGTGGAGGCCGAGGTTAGCGGCTGCCGTATCGATCAGTGTCGAAGTATCGTCTCGCGTCATATCGTCTTGCGGCCTTGTGGTTCCGTTCCCAAATCTCCGTCCTACGGTATCCGTGCACGGAGGTATGACAAGAGGGAAGTTTTAGCCGTACGCGCAACGACTCGCTATGCTGCGAATGCGTGCGACCAGGAGGACGTGATGAGCTGGCAGCCTTGTGATGATCCCAAGCCGGGCGACGCAGTTTCATGTGATGCGATCGAGCATATCATCGTGCCGCGTGCGCGCGACCTCGGCGGCTTCGAGGTGCGCCGGGCGCTGCCTTCGGCGGCGAAGCAGATGGTCGGTCCCTTCATCTTCTTCGATCAGATGGGGCCGGCAGAGTTCATCATCGGCAGCGGCGTCGACGTGCGTCCGCATCCGCACATCGGGCTGGCGACGGTCACCTATCTCTTCGCCGGAGAATTGATGCATCGAGATAGTCTCGGTACTGAGCTTGCCATACGGCCGGGCGAACTCAATCTGATGTCGGCGGGCCGGGGCATCGTGCACTCGGAGCGCACGAGCGCCGAAGAACGGGCCAGGCCGTCGCGCATGTTCGGCATCCAGGCCTGGGCCGCGCTGCCGAAGTCGCATGAGGAGAGCGCTCCTTCGTTCGCGCATCATGCGTCATTAGAGTTGCCGCGCATCACCGGCGAAGGCAAAAGCGTGCGTCTCATCATGGGGTCGCTCTACGGCGCGCGCTCGCCGGCAGAATTTCCGCACGCCTGTTTCTATGCCGAAGCGGTTCTGGCGCCGGGCGCGGTGCTGCCGCTCGATCCCGACTACGACGAGCGTGCGGTGTATGTGATCTCGGGCGAGATCGATATCGCGGGGCAGAAGTTCGGCGAGGGACGGCTGCTGATCTTCCGGCCCGGAGATCGCATCTCGATCCTTGCGCTTTCGATGGCGCGGGTCATGCTGCTCGGTGGCGAGCCGATGGATGGGCCGCGGCACATCTGGTGGAACTTCGTCTCGTCCTCCAAGGACCGCATTGCGGCGGCCAAGGCCGATTGGAAAGCCGGGCGATTTACGCCGGTGCCCACGGACAGCAAAGAGTTCATCGCGCTGCCAGAATAATAACTTGACCGCAATGGTCGCGCTTGAGTGCGGGCCTGTTGCCGCGGGCCCCAACAAGCCGGTATGCGCAGGACGCAATAGGCGCTACGAATAAGTACCCCCCGACGTCGAATATACAAAAGCCGGAGAAGGTCATGTCCCAGAACCCGTTTGAAATCCCCCAGCAAGTGCGCGACCTCGCAGAAAAGAACGTGGATCAGGCCCGGGCGGCCTACGGCCAGTTCATGGACGCCATGACGCAGGCGATGAGCTTCTGGACCAAGTCGCTGCCCGCCAACGACATGTCGTCGGGATTCCGCGCCGTGCAGGACCGCGCGACCAAGTTCGCCAAGCAGAATGCGGAAGCTGCGTTTGCCCTGGCGAGCGACCTCGCAAGCGCCAAGGACATCCAGGAAATCCTGGCACACCAGAGCCGGTTCGCCCAGTCGCAGATGCAATCCTACGCGCTGCAGGCGCAGGAGCTGGGGCGGCTGGTGGCCGAGGCGATGCAGAACATGCAGCCCCGGAAATAGCGACGTCGTTCTTTCCAGACGGGTTTCTTGACCGGTCGGCGTTTTTCGGGGGCCATGCCTCCGGAGACGCGGTCGGCGCTATCGCGGCGCGGTGGGCACGCGGCCTTGCGGAGTGAACCAGAACAGGGCCCCCGACTTGTTGGCGCGCGCCAGATCGGGGAGCGACCAGACCGGGTCCAGGATGGCGTGCAGCTCCGGCGTTTTCGTGCAGTAGAGCACGGGCAGCTCCATGCTCAATGAGCTGCCGCCGAGCAGATAGCAGGCCAGCAGATACTGCTCGCTGTAATAGCGATTGATCCACTCGGGCGGATAGTCCCAGGGCAGGAAGATGTCGTGCACGCCGACCAGCACCTGCGGGCCGAGCGCGGGGACTACCTCGGTCAGGAACACCGTGGCGTCACTGTTCTGGAAGGCGCGGTGGCTGCCGTCGCAGAACACCACGTCGCCGGGCTTCAGATAGTTGAAGCAGCGGAGATCGGTGTCCTCGAGCGGCTTGCGGATGATGCCGTCGCAGATGGCATCGATCTCGCTGCGCGGGTGCGGGTCGATGGAGAGGATCTTGGTGCGCAGGCCGTGATCCCGGATCGCCTTGCGCACGAACTTCGTCGAGGTTCCGGAGCCGATCTCCATGTAGAGCGTGGGATTGCGCATGGCGACGAAGCAATAAAGGCTGATGGCATCGAAAGCCGGGATCCAGTCGTTGAGCCAGAACGGCTGACGCGGATCGGCGCTCTTTGCTGGGATTGCCGCGAGGCCCGGCAGGTGAGCCAGAAACTGCTGCAGGTTGGACTGATAGGTTGGGTTACTCGCGGCGATGCGCTCGGCGAGAGGCCCTTGCGGCGGCTGGTCGATGTGCGATCGCGGCCGTGGTTTGACCGGATAGTCGAGTGTCAGCAGGCGGTTCGACGACGCAAGAGCTTCCAGTTGCGCGCGATCCATGGCGGCCCCCCGGATGGCTGCGGATCCTGCTGCCGGCGACGATGGCCGGTGCTCACCCGCCTCGAAGCCTATCAATGCCTATGATTCTCGTGCGGAGGCCAGCGGGCTTGCCGCTCGGCGTGGGCCGTGGCGTTTGAGGACATTGGTCGGAGCGGGGAGATTCGAACTCCCGACCCCTTGCTCCCGAAGCAAGTGCGCTACCAGGCTGCGCTACGCTCCGCCCGACTGCAATGTCCTCGACGTATTTGAAAAAACCCTTCGGCTGCCGAGAGGGGCCGAAGCGCGAGGCGGCTTTATAGCGACAGGGCAGGGGCAGAGCAAGCGATCAGGCTCCGAATTTCGGCTGGCTAAAATCGGTGAGACGTGGTTGCCGTGGCGGGGCACTCTCACTATGGTGCGGCGCCCAGGCGCCAGCCCCTCGAAGAGGGGTCTGGGCCGGCATTGGGACGTAGCCAAGTGGTAAGGCAGCGGATTTTGATTCCGCCATTCGGA
>NZ_CADEFI010000025.1 GCF_902826555.1 uncultured Hyphomicrobium sp. | reverse complement strand
ACCATCGGCCGTGCCGCGCGCAACGTCGACGGCAAGGTGATCCTCTACGCCGACGCCGTGACCGGCTCCATGGAGCGCGCCATGGCCGAGACGGAGCGCCGCCGCGAGAAGCAGGTGGCCTATAACACCGAGCACGGCATCACGCCCGAGAGCGTCAAGAAGAACATCGCCGACGTGCTGGCATCCGTCTACGAGCAGGACCACGTCACCGTCGATGCCGGCCTCGCCGACAGCCCCACCGTCGGCCACAACCTCGCGGCCGTCATCGAGGACATGGAGCGGCGCATGAAAGACGCCGCCGCCGACCTCGAGTTCGAGACCGCGGCCCGCCTGCGCGACGAGATCAAGCGCCTGCGCGAGACAGAGCTTGCCATCGCCGACGATCCGCTTGCGCGCCAATCCTCGGTCGAGGATCAGGCCGGGAGCTTCAAGGGCGAGCGCAAATTCGCCGGCAACGCCAACGTGCTCGCCGAAGCGAAAAAGGGCGGCAAGGGAGGCTCACGCATCGCCACCGAATATGAGCCCGTGCAGCCAACCTACGCGCAGTCGTCGTCGCGGCCCGGGTCGCGCATTCGCAAGCCGTCGCTCGATGACATGGGGCCCGGCACCGATCGCGCCATCCCGCGCCGGCCCGACATCGATCCGAGAACGAAAGCCGGCGCTTTTGGCGAAGGCATCCGCGGCCCTCACAAGCCGACGCTCGACGAGATGGGACCGCACGCATCGCTCGCCGTGAAGAAGGCCTCCGGCTCCTTGCCTCAGAAGCCGGATCTCACGAGACCTGCCCGCACCATCGAGGTCGAAACCGAGGCCGAGCAGAAAGGCCGCAAAGGACGCCCCCGCAAGACGGGCCGGCCAGGGCGCTAGCAGGCGCGAACACCGATGCCGCAAATGGCACGATGGATAGGGCTGTCATGCGCCGCGGTCTCCGCAGCGGTCATCCTCTATGTCGTCCTCGCCGCCGCGGACAACCACTACGAGCTCGGGCTCCTGCAGCGGGAGCACGGCTGCTATCTCGATGTGATCGGAATCTACTGCAAGGGCTTTCCCGGTGCGGGAATGCTAACCGATGCCCTCAATTTTCTCTATCTGCTGCTGCTGGCGGTGCCGACCGTTCTGCTGATAGGGCTCTTGAGCCTGCTCACAACCGGCACGTTTCCTGGCCTGGATGGCGATGCGGCGACGATATCCTTCCTCGCCGCCGCGATGGCTTGGCTTGTCGCGTTCATCGCGGCTGCGATCTGGCTCGCAGCAAGAGCGATCCGCAAGCTCCGGCAACCCGAAGCTCGCGACTGATCACACCGGATGACCCCCGAGGACAGCCTCTTAGTTGCAGGCCGGGCGCGAGGCCTTGCAATACGTCGTGACGGTATCGTCGCGACAAGTCAGCTTGACCTCTCCCGAGGGCTTCAGACCCTTCGCTTCGATGGCGTTCTTGAGCGCGGCATTGGCCATGAACACGGCTAGGTCCTTCGTGATCATGTCGGCCGAACCGACGACCGTGCGGCAGGCCGCCTCGGCACCCTGACCACACAGAACTGCTGCAGCGAGTGAAAGAAGCGACAGACGAAACATGGACATGCGAAAGCCTCCGTAGGTATACCGAGGGTGCACATGTACGCCGAAAACCCACCTCGCGCAGGCGCCAATCCAACGGATTGCCTTGCGACGAGCGAAATCGACCGCGAGCGTGTCCTCACCGACACGTGTGTGATAGCCCATCGATGGCAGCCCACGCGCCGATGCTCCATGAGAAAAGGACACTCCCGATGTCAGAACCCGTGATCGATCGCGAAGCCATGGGGCGGCTCGCCAAGGCCTTGAGCTTCATCTGCAGCCCTGACCACCCGACGACGGTCGCACTGCGCACGGCATCCGAAAGCGGCACCGACAAAGACATCAAGGCCGCACGCGCATTGTTTCTGAAGCTCAAGCCCTCAGACCGGCGCGCGGCATTGTCGATGCTGAGCGACAACGACTAGCATCGGGCGCACGGCCTCAGCGTCCGCGCCGTCCGGCGAGCCACACGACCAGGAGCAGAAGTGCAAATCCGCCGGCGATCCAGAGCGAGACGAGCAGAAAAAGAAGCGGCGCCATCGGCTCCACGCTGCGCAACACCATCACGAACGTGGCGGCGAACAGGGCGAGGGCGACAGTCTGCCCGATCGCCAAGAGCCAACGCGCGGCGTTGGTCCGCCCGAGCCGCAATCCGATCCACGCGGCCACCAGCGGCAACCCCACGATCCCACCCATGACCAAAAGCTCTTGGGTGGACATCTCGGACAGGTGAGCGTGGTTATTGACGCGCACGGTGTAGTACACGGCGGCGATCGCCAACGCCCCATGGAGACCGGCTGCGGTCGTAACGATGCGAACCGGATGCATGCGGTCTCCCATCTCTCGTGTCGTCGCACGTGGCGCGCCGCGGACAATAACATCATTCCAAGCCGATGCAGCAGGCGCGGACACGATACGACCGGAAGCAACCGGTTAATGCCATGAAGGATCTTGACGCGGCATCGAGCGTCGCAGACTCTTCCCCACTTGCACGACAACGACGGACACAGGAGCACGCCCCATGGGCCGCATCGGACGCATCTTTCTTGCCGGGCTTCTGGCCGCTCTGCCGCTGCTGCTCACGATCTTCGTCACCGCCTGGTTGCTCACGTTCTTGAACCAGTACCTGGGACCGAGCAGTGCATTTGGCGGCTTTCTGAGATCCCTTGGCCTGGGCGTGAGCGCGTCCGAGTATGCCCCCTACCTCATCGGCCTCGCGCTCATCATCGGCGCGATCTTCGCACTCGGACTTCTCGTGCACTCCCGCCTCGGCTCGTGGCTCGCCGCGCTCTTCGACAGGCTCATCCGCCGTGTCCCGCTCATCTCCAACGTCTACGACCTGTCGAGCCGCTTCGTTTCCATCGTCGATTCCAGCAATGGCGACAGCTTGAAGAGCATGAGCCCGGCATGGTGCTACTTCGGTGGCAAGCCCGGCGCCGCGGTCCTGGCCCTGCTCCCGTCGAAGACACCGATCCGTCTCGGCGATGCCGACTACATGGCCGTCCTCATTCCGTCCGCGCCGGTGCCGTTCGGCGGCGCTTTGATCTACGTTCCCGCCGCGTGGATCGAGCCTGCGGAAGGCGGCATCGACGAGCTGATGAGCGTCTACGTCTCGATGGGCATCACCGCCCCGGGATCCGCAGCCGCGACGAAGGCCTCACCGTAGCCTGCGACCCTCACTTGTCCGGTGCAGGCCACAGCTTGGACGCGATCAGCGCCGCCTGCGTACGGCTCTTGAGATTGAGCTGCTTCAAGATCGCGGACACGTGCAGCTTGGCGGTATGGGGCGAGCGAAACAGCGCCTCCGCGATTTCAGCGTTGCTTTTTCCTTCGCCGAGCAGGCGCAGCACCTCCAATTGCCGCTTGCTCAGCTTCGATGTGGCGTCCGCGGCCTCCCGCTCGTCCCTTCCCGACATTTCGATCATGGTGCGCAGCTGCGCCGCCAGCGTCTCGGTGACCGCCTGCTCGATCACACCCAAGACGCCGTTCGAACCGCCCTTTGCATCGCCCGATCCGGACAAGGGCAACAGCCCCGTCAGCTCCGCATGCAGGATCGCCACCCCGCTCGGCCGCTCGACCGACAACGGCACTCCGATGAGGAAGAACCAGCGCTGCTGGGTCGGCGAATCGCAGGGATAGATCATGGTGATCATCTCGCGTTGCCCATCGAGCAGTTGCTTGAGGGAAACCGAAAGATCTCCCGCGCCGTCCGACGGACAATAGGAGAGGTAGTTGGTGCCGACGCCGGATCGCGGGAGATTGAGACCGTTGCGTTTACCGAACGTCTTCCAGGCCTCGTTGACGGCCACGATCCTTCCCGCCCGATCCAGCACGGCCGTGCTGACGGGGAGAGAGCGCAGGTTCTGAAACCTTGCGAGCTTCTGCGTCATCGGAACGCCAACCTATCCCAGGCCGCGCGGCATCGAAAACTACACCTTCGGGCTATGGCAGCGCACCCCCCGACGCAGTACGTGAATAAGCAAGGCAAACTGCCTTGGCCCCGATCGAGATCATGAAAGCATGATTGTTGGCATGGTAGGGATGTTCGTCCTCGGCTTCAGCCCGATGCTGGCCGCCCTCGTATGGACGATCACGCGCGTGACGCGCCTTGACACCCGAATGCCCTGGGCACCGGCGGCATGCTCTGTGCGCGGAGCCGCCACCCACTCCGGAGCCGGACCCAGTGATTGAGCCGAGTGCTACAAAAGAAACTCCCGAAGTGCCTATGGCTTGGCCTCCATGCTCGGACGCTCCGCGCGGCCCACGAACCAGACGCCGACCAGCACCACGAGCAGCCCCGGCGCGATCCACAGCGAGGCGATGATCAGAAAAAGGGGAGCCAGCGGCTCATCCTGCGAAGCGCCGAGCACCATGACAAAAGACGCGGCGTATGCCACCAACGCGGCGATCAGGCCGCCGGCCAGGAGCCGGCCCGACTTTTCGCCGCGCGTCAGCCACGTACCGATTGCAAGGGCAAGCAGCGGCGGCAACGCCGAAGCCGAAAACACGAGACTGTCCGTGCTCGGCAGCTTCTCAAGCGGCGTGATGTTCCAGACCCGTGTGACGAAGTACACCGCAAGCGCGACAAGCGCGGCGTGCACCCAGGCCGCAATCTTCGCGATCTGAAGGGAGCGCATGAAAAGGTCCTAATCTCCGCCTGCAGCCATCCTGCACGACACCGGAGACTTCATTTTGCAGCTCACCTGAACCTTAAAATGTCACCTGCGGAACAGGATGAGAGCTGTTCCCTCTGCTGCCCCGCTCCCTCGAGCACAAATCGACGGGAATAACCCCGGACCGCGTCCCGATGAACACGATCCGGGGTCCCCGGCAGCGTCGACAACATCGACGCCACGCACGCTCAGCTGCCGCGCGGCAGCTTCACGTGGATCTCGGCAATCGCATCGGCAAGCGTCTGATAGTCCTCGCAGGCAACGCCGCAGACCTTTTCGATCTCGCGCAGCTGAAGGCGCGCACTCGGCAAATCGCCCTGCTGCAGGAACGCCTCGCCCATGTACTGGCGTGTACGCGTGTCCGCGGGATTGATCGCCAGCGCCTTCTGATAGTAGGGCATCGCCGCGTCGACATCGCCAAGCTTGCGCGTGGCAAAGCCCGTGACGCGGAGAATACGCGGATCCTCCTGGTTCTGCGCGCGCGCCGCCATCGCCAGCGCACCCGCGTAGTCGCCGTTCTTCGCGTTCCAGTAGGCCTGCTCGTAGATTTGGTCGTCCGAAAGCTGGCTGTTCTGCGGGGCGCAGGCAGGCTTGCCCGCATGGACGGGATCGGTACAGTCGATCTTCGGGCGCGGCGCCGGCTCGTCCATGGCGGCGAGGGCGACATGAGGCGCGATGAGGGTAGCCGCGGCGACGGCGAAGCCGACGGCGGCACCGCACTTTCTGTTGGTCATGCAGTAAAGCTCCGTTGATGGATGGAACGCGCGGCGATGCTGGCGGCACGCCGCGGATGCCACCGTTCTGCAGCGGCAACGGCGAAAAGGCAGTTCCACCCGGCACATTCGCGCATCGCTGAAAAAGGGCGCGCTTAGCCAAGCCGCGGAAGAGATATTGCCTCGCCGCCCGGCGAAGCTCACGCTCCGGTTTTCGCGTTCGCCAGGGAGGCAGCCATGATATCCGGCATCGATCCTCTGCTCGCGGCAGGCGTCGTCGTCGCCACCGCCGCAACCGATGCGGTCTATGTCTTGTTCACGTCCGCGGTCATCGCGCGCCGCCGCACATCGGCCGCGACCTGGAGCAGCATCTGGTACCTGCTTTCGTCGTTCGCCGTGATCTCGTACACGAACAACTGGATCTATATCGTTTTCGCAGCCGCGGGATCCTGGATCGGTGCATTTCTCACGATGACCTTCCTGCACGGACATACCGGAAGCCCGCCGGGCCCATTGTCGCCGGCGATCTCAGCCAAACCGACCGCCGAATAGCCAGCAGCGTCGACAACTCCGTACTGGCCGAAAGTCCAATTTCCTTGGAAAGCCCTCTGACGTCACATGGCGC
The DNA here is from genome assembly GCF_902826555.1 of uncultured Hyphomicrobium sp. Classification (GTDB taxonomy): domain Bacteria; phylum Pseudomonadota; class Alphaproteobacteria; order Rhizobiales; family Hyphomicrobiaceae; genus Hyphomicrobium_C. The sequence continues at coordinate 43,249 of NZ_CADEFI010000025.1, read as the reverse complement.
GAAAAATTGCGCGAGCGTCACACACCGCAAAGAAGCGGCGAAAACCACGTCGGACGGGGGAACGAGGATGGGATACGAGGATCCTGAAACTTTGCTTGGTTTGATTGCAGCGGCCGGATTCGGCCTTCTCATCCTGGCGTTACTGATCCGCTCGCTGACACGCCCCCGCACCGGCGCGACGAGCGATGCCGATGCTGCGGTCCCGAGGCGCATCGATCCGGCAAAGCCCCAGAGCGCACCGCGCCCCATCCAGGCCACGCCTCCGCAAGCATCGCCGCCCGCGCCACGCCCCTCGTACACCGCTGTTGCGGCTGCGCAAGCGAGCCCGTTGACTGCCAAGGCAGCCGAGCCGCCGTCGGCGCGGATCGACTATTCCACGCAGCCCCTCGGCGTCCCGCCCGGCTCCTCGTATACGGCCATCGCCGTCGCCACCCATCAGCGCTGATCCGGCGCGAACCGCGATCGCGCGCTAGACGTTCTCGTTGGCAGCCTTCCTGGACAACGCGCTCAGCTCCTTGAAGTCCGCGTCGCTGAGCTTGATGCCCGCGCCGACCACGTTCTCCTCGAGATGCTTGACCTTGCCGGTGCCGGGAATGGGGAGCATCACCGGGCTACGCGCCAGCAGCCAGGCAAGCGCGATCTGCCCCGGCGAGGCGCCGTGGCGCTTGGAGATGCCGTCGAGCACGGAGCCCGGCTTGGCAAGCGAGCCTGCCGCCAGCGGAAACCACGGAATGAACCCGATCCCCTGCGCCTCGCAATAGTCGAGCACATCCTCGCTGCTGCGATCAGCCAGGTTGTAGAGGTTCTGCACCGTCGCGACCTTGAACACCTTCTGCGCCGCTTTGATCTCGGCGACGCTCACCTGGCTGAGCCCCGCATGGCGGATCAAACCTTCCTTCTGCATGGCCGCCACGACCTCGAACTGCTCGGACTGCGGCACCGCGGCATCGATGCGATGCAGCTGCCAGAGGTCGATGCGCGCAACGCCGAGGCGCTTGAGGCTGCTGGTCACCTGTTGGCGCAGGTACTCGGGCCGCCCGTTGGGAATCCACTGGCTCGGTCCCGGTCGCGTGAGCCCGCCCTTGGTCGCGATGACGAGATCTTTATAGGGATGCAGCACCTCTTTGATCAGCCGTTCGCTGACCTCGGGACCATAGCTGTCGGCCGTATCGATGAAGTCGATGCCGAGCTCGGGCACGCGCCGCAAGGTGCGCTTGGCTTCCGCTGGATCGGCCGGCTCACCCCATATGCCGTCGCCAGTGATACGCATGGCGCCGAAACCCAGCCGGCGCACCGCGAGATCGCCGCCGATGGAAAACTGCCCCGAAGGCTCTGCTGAAAGCGCGCTCATGATCGGCACCTGTTGTTTGCTGAGATCGCTGCGCATGTAGGCATCCGAGCCTGGGAACGCAACTCGGCTTAGCGGACCGGGAGCGCGGCGGAGCCGATGTAGACCGAGAAGGATTCGCACCAGATAGTCACGGTGTGGAACTTGGCGATATCCAGCCCTGGCGGCAGCGCGAAATTCTGGCCGCCCGTGAAAGACTTGAGGGGCGCGATCTTGACCCGGCCCGCGTCCGCATTGAAGGAGACTTCGTCGCCCACCGGCGTCGTATTGAGATAGATCCAGAAATTGGGCCCCGGACCGGCTTCGAAGTTATCGTCGAACCGAAGCACGGCCGCATCGCCCACGCGGTAAAGGGCGCCCGTACCGTTGGCCCAATGCACGGCATCACGCCCCGGCGCGGTCTCGTCGAACTTGAAGGTCCCGAGCACGCTGGCAGCGTCGGCGCTCGGCGCCTTTTCCGCGACGACCGGGAGTGGAAAGAGAAACGGGAAGGCGATCAGCATACCGCCCGCACCAGCGATCGCTCCGAGAACAGCCCCGATCAGAAAGGCGACGGCCGCGCGCATGACCACCGGTCCCATACCAGCTTCGTATCCGTGCCACAGACCCTCTCAGGGGTCGCGACGCCTGTCAAATCCGATGCGACGGCGAACGGAGGCAGGGGTGCAAACGAAAAGCGCCGGTCTCGCGACCGGCGCCTCGTCGTGATGTGCGAGGGTGACTAGTTGGTGGCCGCACCCGGAGCAGCCGGACGCTTGATGTCGACGGCGACAACGCGCTTCTGACCGTCCTTGGTGGTCGCGGTGCCGATCCACTTGCCATCCTCGTCCTTCGCCAGCTCGGACACGTCGGTGTAGCCGAGATGCAGGAGGTGCTGGCGTGCCTGGACTTCGGTGAAGAGCGTCTGGAACGCCGGGCCTGAGCCGGCCTCGGCAGCAAGCACAGGGAAGCTCAAGCCGACGGCAAGCGCCGCGGCCAGCGAAAATGCACGGATCATGGGATCACCTTTGGTTGGGGGGGTTGGTTGGGAGGTAGAGAGATCACGCAACGCGAAGGCCGGCACACGAAGGGAACGCTGGCCGGCCTCGCTTCAGGCGTCGTGTTAGATGAGGTCGATGTCGGCCGGCAGATAGCTCGTGACCTCGAGACCGACGTTCTGCTCGCGCACTTCGGGAGCGGTCCAGATCTTCATGGGTGTTCTCCTAATCGTTTGGTCGTTGCCGCGACCGCGTCGTTTGGCGATCGCTCGTGATCCTGATCTAGGAAGAAATCCCGCTCCTGGCCAATCACTCCGCTTCACATGCGAGTGGGCCTGGGGACCTGTCTTCGTGAACGTGCGTGAAGCCCTCAGACACGCCTCGATGCATCCGAACCCGGCGCCGAGACCATCTTCTGCAGCATCCAGTCGAGCGAAACAGGTCCCGGCCCCGCGACCGCCAGCCAACCGAACAACGCCATGTAGGCCACCTCTTCAAAGCCCAAGAGCGTCTCGAGCGAATTGATCTGGTCGAGCTTCGCCGAGATGATGGCGACAATCATCACGATCACGAGAGGCGTTGCCGCGAGACGCGTGAACAGCCCGAGCAGCAGCAGCAGGCCGCCGACGAACTCCACGCCCGAAACGAACGGGGTCACGATGTGCGGAAACGGAATGCCCCACTCGGTGAAGTTCTGGATCATCTGCGGCAGGTTGTTGAGCTTCGCCCAACCCGTCCACAGAAACACCCAACCCACCACGATGCGGGCGAACAAGGGCGGCAGCCACCCGAAGAGAGACGTGGAAATCCGCTCCGGCATGTCGATGAGCCAGGTGACGATTGCGTGCATGTTAGCCTCGTTCATTTGGGCGCGGAGCCGCGCGTCGCCGCTATGGCAGCGGCGTCACGACGCAGATACGGACATGAAAGCGAAAAGTTTCAGGCCGGCGCCGGCACTTGCCAGCCGGGCGAGGCACCCCAAATGAAACCGGAGTGGGCATACGGGACTTTAGTGAAAGTCGACGACGATCCGACCGGGAGACTTTTGATGTTAGCCCCCATCCGCTTCGCCTTGACGTTGCAGGGCCTCTATCCGTTTTGGCTGGATGCCGACAAGATCAAGGCCAAGCAGGAGCAGCGGCTGAGGGCCCTGCTCGCGCATGCCGTCGCCAAGTCGCCGTACTACAGGCGCCGCCTCGCCGGCCTCGACATCGCCCGCTGCAGCTTGGCCGACCTCCCGACCCTCACCAAGGCCGAGATGATGGAGCATTACGATGAGCTGGTCACCGATCCTCGACTGAAGAAAGCCGAAATCGCCGCCTTTACCGATGATCTCTCCAACCTCGGCCGCCTCTATCTCGGCAAGTACGGCGTCAGTCACACCTCCGGAAGCCAGGGCCAGCCCGCCCTCATCGTTCAGGACGAGCAAGCCCTGAGCCTCATTTTCGCCGTCCAGTTTGCGCGCGCCACCAAGCTCAAGCGTCGCTTCCTTCCCCACCTCGGCCGTCTCCTCAATCCCGCCCGCATGGCCGTCCTGACCGTGAAGCCGGGCTTCTATCCGAGCGCGGCGGCTTTTGCCTACCGGCCGAAGTACCTGGCACCGATCTTCAAGGTGCTGCGCCTCTCCCACTCGGATCCCATGGAGACCAACATCCGCCGTTTGGAAGAGTTTCGTCCCGAGTACATCACCGGCTACGCGAGCGCGCTCGAGGCACTGGGGCGCGAGGAGGCTGAAAGACGCATGAACCTGCGCCGTCTTGGCAGCCTCAAGCAGATCACCAACGTCGCGGAGCCGCTGTCCGATGCCGCGGGAGACAAGCTCGAGCGCATCTTCGACGCCCACGTGACCGACGAGTACGCCATGGGCGAATGCATGGTGCTGACGTCGGGTTGCATCACCGGCCGTGGCTCTCACGTCAACGCCGACCTCGCCATTCTCGAGGTCGTCGACGGGAACAATCGTCCCGTCCCGCCGGGCACCGAAGGCAGCAAGGTGCTGGTGACCAATCTCTACAATTACGTCCAGCCCATCATTCGCTACGAGGTCGACGATCGCGTCACCATGAGCGCGGCACCCTGCAACTGTGGAAGTCCGCTGCCGCACATCGCCAAGATCGCCGGCCGCACCAAGGACCTGCTGTGGATCGAGGATGGAGGCACGCGCCGCGAGGTGCCGTACTACGTTTTTCTCGCCCCGCTGCACCACGTGCTCGAGCTCGCCGAGCACCAGATCGTGCAGACGGGGCCGAAACACTTCGTCGTCCGGGTCGTTCCGCTCCGCGGCAAAACCCTCTCCGTCGATCGCATACGCCAGCTCGTGCTCGAGAACGTGCGCGAGGAAGGGCTTGAGTCCGAGATCGTGTTCGACATCGAAGTCGTGCCGGAGATCCCGTTGGGGCCGTCCGGCAAGGTTTCACGCGTCAAGAACGAGTATGCGCAGACCAGGACCGCCGCATCCCCCACGCGACCGGTCCGCGCCGACACCTGAAGAAGAGGCTAGGATAGAACCGGTGGCCGAATACTCGTTCCTCGCCCTGCTTGCAGCGTTTCTCGCTGGCTTTGTGCTGGGACGGCTGACCGGCACGGCCGTCCCGCGCAGAAGCCGCGCAACAGCGCCATCGCATACCGTAACGCCCGGCACGACCACTGCCGACGTGGTTGCACTCCTTCCGCCGGAGACCCGCGTCGAGGTCGAAACGCTCGTCGCCGACGACCGAAAGATCGAAGCCATCCGCGTTTGCCGCGCCGCTCTCGGCCTCGGCCTTAAGGAAGCCAAGGACGTCGTCGACTTCATCGAACGGACGGGCGGGCGCGGCGCTCGTGCCTCCTGAGCAGTGACATCAACCGCCCAGCCATCGCGCGATCCGTAATAGCGCGTTGGCGCTCTCGGGCGATCGTCCGCCAACGGCCTGATCCAGCCGCGAATTCTACGACGGTTGCCATATTTCTCGGCCCCCCCTGGCATAGAATGATCGGGCCGGGAAAACGACGAGGAGAGAGAGATGCGCTTAAGAACTCTCGCCGTTGGCGCCGCCATGCTCGCGGCCACGGCATTCGCCCCCAATCTGGTTGCGGCCGCGTCCCTGCCCGGCGCCGTCAAGACCGGGATCGAGACCCCATCCATGGTGGAGCAGGTTCGGCACCGCGGCCATCGCCACCACGGCCACCGGCACCACTTCCATCGACACCACCATCACCATCATCACTGGCGGCATCGCCACTTCCGGCCTTACCTCTACGGCTATGGCGGCGGCTACAGCTATGGCTACGGCCGTTGCACGCGCGTCCGCCACATCTGCGCCGACCGCTGGGGCTGGCGCACGCGTCAGTTTTATCGCTGCGTCTACAATCGCGGCTGCTAGGGCTCCGCCGCCACATCCGGACACGAGCAACCGCGGCAAGGCCGCGGTTGCTTTCGAATTTCACGCCAGGTTGACGGAGAGCCGCCAGCCTCACACCGCGTCCCGCACCAACGCATCAAGAAATTATTGAGCAAATTCATTTGAAAACCCGCGTTCCCATCGTATACGGATGGTGATCCGCGGGATGATCCCCCTCGTTATGAAGCGCGCGGATCAGTGTTGCCCTGGAAGCATCGCCAATTTTCACCGCGATGCTAATGTTGCTTTGAGAGAAAAGGGGCAGGCTTGCGGGGCAAAATTCTGGAGGCTCAAGTGACACGGACTTGTCTTGCCGTCCTTTCAGGTGCGGCAATTGCTTTTGCCGCAGCCGCATTGCCTGCCGGTGCGAATGACGGAGCCTTTTCGGCGCTCGATGGCGCCTGGTCGGGATCCGGCAGCGTGCGCCTCGAGAACGGCAAGACCGAGCGGCTGAAGTGCAAGGGCTATTACAACGCCAAGACGGGCAACAGTCTCGGCATGGCCATCAACTGCGGCAACGCCAGCTTCAAGATCAACATGCGCGCCAACCTCCGCAACGCCGGCGGCGCCATCAGCGGCACCTGGGAGGAGCGCGAGTTCAACCAGGCCGGTGATGTGAGCGGCAAAGCCACCGGAAGCGGCTTCAGCCTGAAGTTTACCGGCGCCCTTTCGGGCTCCATGAGCGTCTCGATGACAGGCGCGAAACAGACGGTTTCGATCTCCACGGGCGGTCCTGGATTTACCGGCGTCAATCTTCAGTTCGCCAAAAGCGGCTGATAGAAGCCACCCGCATCGCCGATCAACGCCAGGGAGAGACAGCCATGATGGCCCGTCACACGCGACTTGCTGCCTTTGCCTTGAGCCTCGCCGGGGTCGGCGCCCTCACGCTGGCGGCGAGCCTGCCCGCGGAAGCCGGGCGCCTTCTGCGCCGGGCGCCGGAAGGCGACGTCGCGGTCGCCGTCAGCCGCTTCGGCAATGGCACCGTGAGCGGTCCTGTGCGCGTAACCAGCACCGGTTACGAGGTCCGCAAACCCAACGGCACCTGGATTGCGTGCCGTCGCAGCTGCTCGGAAACCCTGCGCGTCGAGACCGTCGACTTCTACGAGAACGACGGCAGCATGTCCGGTTACGGCACGGCCCAGAACGAATGCGGCATCTTTGGCTGTCTCGATTTCAGCATTCCGCTGGGACGTCGCTAGTCTCCGCGCCGCTATCTCGGCAGAAACGGATTGCTGCGCGCCTCTTCCCCGATCGTGCTCACCGGCCCGTGCCCGCAGATGAACGTGAAATCGTCGCCCAGCGGCAAAAGCTTGGTGGTGATCGCCTCAATGAGCGCATCGTGGTCGCCGTAGGGGAAATCGGTGCGTCCGATGGAGCCGCGGAACAGCACGTCGCCCATGATGATCAGGCGGTTGGCGCGATTGACGAGCACCACCGAGCCCGGCGAATGACCCGGGCAATGCAGCACCTCGAAGACATGCCCGGCGATGGTGACCGTTTCGCCCTCTTCCAGCCAGCGATCCGGCGTCACCGGTCGCGCGGGAATGCCGTAGGCCGCGCCCTGTTTCTCCAGATTGTCGAGCAGGAACCGGTCGGCAGCGTGTGGCCCTTCGATTTCGACGCCCAGCGCTTGCCTGAGATCGGCCGCTCCGCCCGCGTGATCGATATGGCCGTGCGTCAGCACGATCTTCTCGACCTTGATCCCGAGTTCGCCGATCGCCGCCCGAATCTCATCGAGGTCGCCGCCTGGATCGACCACAGCCCCCACCTTGCTGGCATCGTCCCACAGCAGCGTGCAGTTCTGCTGGAACGGGGTAACGGGCACGATGGCCGCCCTGAGGCCCTTGGTGTCCGGGGAATTGCTCATGAGAAACGCGGCTGCCTTTCCTGTTTGGAGGAGCCCGTCTTAGAAGGTTTTGCCGTCCACGGCCAGACGGGAGCGACGCGGCGGCCTGCTGACGCAACGGCCCACTCCGTGTAGGTTCCGGCGCATGATGCCGGGGGGCGGCGGGGAGAAACCCACAACATGCAACTGAGAGAGATGCGCTATGCGCGGATCGACGGCACCGAGGTTCTGGTCGAGGTCAAATCCGAGCAGGAGGCAAAATCCGCCATCAAGGAGCTCAAACACAAGAAGAAGGAGCTCGCCCTCCTGAAGCGCCGGATCGCCAAGCAGGAGATCCGGGCCCGCCGCACCGTCGAACGGGCCGAGGAGGCCGCGGAGCGGGAGGCCCGCCGGCGGGGCCTTTTCGCAACCCTGCGCCGCGTCTCGCGCGCTTTTCGCAAGCGCGAAGACCTCCCCGATCTCGACGCCATCCAGAGGGATCTGGAGAAAACCGACGAAATCCTCCACAATATCGACAGCTGCATCATCCAGCTGGAGGGTCGGCTTCTCGGCTGAGGTTAACAAGCGCCTTCCGAGCCACACCTGCCCCAAAAACACCTCTCTCAGGAATAAGGTAGGGCAGATTTCGTTGTTCCAACAGTCGCGGAAGGGGGCCGTGGTGGATGAAATCCAGTCGCGGATGATCCAGCTTCTGCCGCGTCTGCGCAGGTTTGCTCTCGCGCTGACTGGCGACAGAGATAAGGCGGATGATCTCGTACAGGATACGTGCGAGCGCGCTCTTGCGCACTTGGACCAATGGAAGCCAGGAACGAGTCTCGACAGTTGGATGTACCGTATTGCGCAGAACATCTGGGTCGACCATCACCGCGGGCGCAAAGCCCAGGGCGATCAGCGCCAGCTCGACGAGCTGGAGAATCTGGTCGGCATGGATGGCCGCAATGTCACCGAGAGCCGCCTGACGCTCGCAGCGGTGACGGACAGCATTTCGCGCCTGCCGCCCGAGCAGCAGGTGCTGGTCGCGATGGTCTGCGTCGAGGGTATTTCCTACAAAGAAGCCGCGAGCATACTGAACATTCCGATCGGGACCGTGATGAGCCGGTTGTCACGTGCGCGGCAAACGCTCTACGCGGCACTCACCGAAACACCCGCTGCCAACCCTCCCATTCCTTTTCCCGCTTCAGGCCGTGAGCGTTAAAAATGATGCAAGTGCCCGATGAACTATTGATGGCCTATGCCGACGGCGAGCTGACCGTCGACGAGCAGAATGAGCTGGAGCTCCTGCTGCGGCAGGATCCGGCACTGCGCGCGCGTCTCGAGCCCTTCGTCGAGACACGCATGCGTTTGTCCTACGCCTTTGATCAAGTGTTGCATGACCCGGTACCGGACCGCCTCGTGGCGACGATTGCCATGGCCGGTGCAAGGCCGCGGCAGAGCGCGCAGGCCGCCGCGCCGACGTTGGCCGAGCGCATTCGCGATGCGGTCAATAGCGTGCTGACCGCAACGTTTCCGAACGGCTTCACACCGAACGCTGCAGCGGCAGTCGCCTCGCTGCTGCTGGTCGGCGGCGTGACCGGCTGGATCGCGGCGCGGTCCGTCGGACCGTCTGGCATGGTCGCCGTGACGGAGGACAGGATCATCGCCTCGGGCGCGCTCGCCCAAGCCCTCGAAACATTGCCGAGCGCCCTCCCGACCGTCTCGAACGCACGTGATGAGGCCCGCGCGACGCCCGTGCTCACGTTCAAGTCGCACAGCGACGGCGTTTGCCGCGAATACCGCGTCTCGACCCCCGCATCGACGCCGGACTACGCTGGCCTCGCCTGCCGCGGGACGGACGGCACCTGGCGCATTGCGCTGCATACGGAGACGCGGAAGCTCGTTGCCGGAGCAGGCGCCTACCAGACGGCGACGGCGGAGAATGTCGCGGCCGTGGACGCGCTGACGGAAAGCCTGATCACCGGCGAAGCGTTCGGACGTGAGGAAGAGGCGGCCCTCTTGGCCAACGGCTGGCAGCCGCCGAGCCCCGGCACTGTACCTGGCGCGCCCCTTCGGTAACACGCGCCTCAGAGCCCGGAGCTACCAGCGAAAATCGGCGACGCCTGCCTTCAACGTGGCTTTGCGCTTACCTACCTTCTTGGGTGCCGTGCTCGAAGCATTCTGCGCCACGGCCTCCGTGGCCAGGCACTGCGGGGGTGCGATCACCATGCCCGCACCATAGACGGGATCGCGTCCCGGTTGCCCGAGATCGCGCGTCGAGATGCGCTCGAGCAGCAAATCCTCGGTGCCTTCCACGATATCGCTTGCGGCGCGCGTTGCGAGGATGGCGGTGACGAACGGTGCGGCGAACGATGTTCCTGTCTGCAGCCCCTGCTTGCCGTTCGGCAACGCCGTAAGGACGTCGACACCGGGAGCCGCGACGTCGATATAGTCGCCGCGGCTGGCATTGCGGTAGTTTTGCCCGTCCCGATTGACCGCAGTCACCGCAATGACGTGCGGATAGGCACCAGGATAGCTTGGTCCAGCGGCAGGCCCCATGTTCCCTGCGGCTGCAACGAAAATGACGCCCTTGAAGCTCATCCGCTCGATGACCCGCGCGATCGTGGGATCCGGCGGCCCCGCGAAGCTCATGTTGACGATGTCGACGTCGAGCTGATCCAGCCAATTCAGCGCCTCGAGCAGGCGCGCCGGGTCAGCCGAAGCATTGCCCTGCGCATCGCTGCGGAACGCCGTTGCGAGCAGGAATGTCGCGTCGGGCACAAGTCCCGGCGTACCGCTGGCAGGATCGCCCGCGAGCAGCGACAGAACGGCCGTACCGTGCCAATCCTCGTCGGAGGGAGTGGCCCCGTCGATGAACTCCTTGCGCACCACACGCAATCTCTTGAAGGCCGGGTGGCTGAGATCGAACGACGTATCGATCACTCCAATCCGCACATCCTTCGTGCAGGTCGACAGCTCTGGGTTCCACTGGATCAGACTGGGACCGAAGCAGGTTTCGTGCGGGCAGGGCGCTGCCGAGGCGAGCGATCCGTGGCGGCGCTCGGCACCCGTCAACGCGCTGACCGCGCTTGCCCGCCCGTCCAAGGGCCCATCGAAGGACGCAGATGCCCCGGCGGAGTGCGTAAAGTCCGGCTCGGAGCTGTTCGCCATCGTCCAATTCAGCGGATGGCCGATGAGATCGCGCACCGATTGGCCGAGCATCGGAATTGTCCTGACCAGCCGCGTAATGCCCATCGCCAACGGCAGCGTCTCGTCGGCGGGCGCGTCACGACCGGCTTCGGGTCCCATGCCGAGATGAGAAGCCTGCTGTTGAAGCCCCGCGAGCCAATTGACGTTTGGCGTTTCCGCGCGGCCGACCGGGTTGAGCATAATGGTACGAGCGCGCCACGGATCGTCCGCACCCTCTGCAGCAGGCGCAATCTCGACCTGCCACGCGCGTTGCCCGCCGTCAGATTCGGCGGACTGAGCGAACGCGTTTGCATCGGCAAAGACCACGGCGGCAAGAAGCGCGACCGCTGTGCAATGCCTTTGCACAACGCGGCTGCAACGCCGTGCCTTCCGCACCGCCTTAGGAAATTCCATCATCCCCTGATGTTCCGCGCGTCCCAACTGTGGCGACGATGCGGGACAAAAACGACACAGATGGGGCACGCGCCGAAAAAAATGAAGAACGTCGCATCGTCGACAGGCCCGCATGACGCGCCGGCCGAACCTCGAGCGCAATGTCGGAAGGTGCGTCGGAGCAGCCGGCGAGAGGGCTCTCACGATGCCCCGTGGAGGGGAGGAGCGGTCGCGCACGGGCCGGCACGCCCAATCAGGGAGCGAAAGCCGCACCGGCCTTGAAGAGCGTGGTCCCCGCCGACCAAGCGCCCGCGCCCGGCTCGCCCTGCGCCACCGCATCGCTACGCGCCCCGCAACGCGAAGGCGCAAGCGCCAGCCCCGCGCCATAGATCGGATCTCGCCCGGGAGGGCCCAGATCCTGCTTGGGCACATAGTCGAGCGGATCGGCCGGCCTGCGTCCGCTCTGACCGATGGCACCCACCTCGGCGGCGAGAATCGCGGTCACGAACGGCACGGCGAACGAGGTGCCTGTGCGATAGCCCTGTTTCGCGTCCGGAAGCGCCGTGAGGATGTCCACGCCCGGCGCCGCGACATCGATATAGGAACCGCGGTTGGCGTTCTTGTATCCGACACCGTTTCGGTTGACGGCTGTCACCGCGACGACGTTCGGATAGGCCGCCGGATAGCTCGGCGAGCCGGTCGGCCCCATGTTGCCGGCAGCGGCGACGAACACGACGCCCTTCTTGCTCATGCGATCGATGGCCTTGGCGAGCGACGGGTCCTTGGGGCCTGAGAAGCTCATGTTGACGACGTCGACGTCGAGCTGGTCGAGCCAATCCAGGGCGCGAAGGAGATTGAGCGTATCGGTCGTCGCATTGCCGGCAGCGTCGCTGCGGAACGCGGTTGCAAGAAGGAACGTTGCATCCGGCACCAGGCCGGGCGTTCCGCTGTGCGGATCGCCCGCGAGGAGCGCAAGCACTGCCGTGCCATGCCAGTCGAACCCCGATGGCCGCTCGTCGCCCAGGAACTCGCCTTGAACCGGGTTGAGCCGCTTGAACGCGGGATGATCAACATCGAACGAGGTGTCGATAATGCCGATCTTGACGTTCTTCGTGCAGGACGCCAGGGCGCTGTTCCATTTGATGAGCTGGCTGCCGAAGCACGTCTTCTCCGGACACGGTTGCGACGAGGCTGGAGAAACTTTGCGCGAAGCGTCTTCGCTTTCGCCGATGGTTCCGAGGAAGATCGAGTATTCATGGTTGGGAAGCGCCTGCGAAAACGGCGCCATCTTGTGCAATTCGCGTTCGAGCTCCGCATCCGTGAGACCGCGGGCGCTGACCCGGCGCACCTTGGTCCCCGCGCCTTTGAGATCGATGTCGTCACCCACCGTGAACCCTTTGGCCTTCGCGGCGGCGAGTTCCACTGACGAAAGCCCGGAAACGACCAGCGTCCCCAACGGCGCCACAACGGCGCCAACCGGCGGCAAAACAGCGCCGGAAAGCGCTTCCGAAGCGGGAGCTGGAACAGCGATTGTAACCGGAGGCACCGCTCCCGTCACCACGCTCGGGGGCGCACCCTCCGGTTCCCCCGAAGGCGCGCGCGGGCCGGGGTTGCCTTCACCCGCATTGCGTCCCATTCCGAGATGGGAGGCCCGCGTCGGAGGCGCATCGAAAAATTCCAGGGGTCGGCGCCGTGGCTCCTTGTTGGGATCGGCGTCGTTGGCCGCAGGCCGCGACGGCTTCTCGACCGCCACCGGCACGATCGGTGTCGGCTGCTTCGTCGGCTCCGGCGGAGGAAGACGGTTCACGGGCTTGGGATCGAGCTGACGCTGCCGGAAAGCCCGTTCCCGGATGCGGTCTTCGCGGGCGCGCTCTTTCCGCAGCAACTCCTCATGCTGCCGTTGAGCTTTCGCGAAATCTTGGTTGCGCTCCCGATCGATTGTCCGCACGCGCCGCTCGGCGTCGTTCAACGTCCAATCGTCATCGCTGTCGTCCGTCTCTTTGGACGTTTCCTCGACGCTCTTGCCATTGCCGTCCGGGCCGGCCTTTGCCTGCGGATCACCACCCGCACCGACCGCGGGGCCTGCCGCGGCAGCGGATGGCGAAAGGGCGTTCTTGCCCGGCTCCGGCATCTGTTGCTGGCGGGGTTGCTGCCACTGCCCCGCAGACCCCATATTGGCAGGCTTTTGCTGCACCTGCTGCGTCTCGCGCGCCTGGCTCTTCTGAGCACGCTCCTGCTCGCGGCGCTGGCGCTCCATCTCGGCCTGTTGCCGACGCGCGGCCTCGCGACCGAAGTTGCTGGTGTTGCCGTAATTGCGCGACGAGCGTCCGTCCCAGCCTTTGTTGCCTGCACCGACGTCGCCGGCGAATCCGGCCGCGATGACGACGGCGCCGAAAAAGATCGAGAAAATTCCTAAGGCGCTCTGCACGCGCCCCGCGCCCCGCACGGGGCTAGCCTGGCCGCCAACGGCCCGCCGAACCGCAGCCCTGAGCATTTTTAAGACCCCGACGCACACACCCCCGTCTGGTGAGTGTGAACGCTTCCATCGATTCTGTGAAGCACGCGGTCACAGGTTGTCCACAGCTCAAGATTGTCGGCGGCCGCCCCAACGAGCCCCGCCCACGCACTCACTCGTAAATCACGAATTTCGGCGGATCAGAAATGAGTTCGGAGTCCGAAATGAGGCAAAACACATGCGGACAGGATTGGAATAGCGCGAACCCGCGGCATCTCGGTCAGAAGTAAAAGCGACGAGAACGACTTACCGGACATGGGCGATAAAAAAGGCGGGCCCCGAGAAGAGGCCCGCCGATAAATGCACGACGTGCGAACATCCGCACTAGGCGGCGGCGATATTCTCGTCGCCCGGATTGCGCAGCACGTAGCCGCGGCCCCAGACGGTTTCGATGTAATGCTGCCCGCCGGTCGCAACCTGAAGCTTTTTGCGCAGCTTGCAGATGAACACGTCGATGATCTTGAGCTCCGGCTCGTCCATGCCGCCGTAGAGATGATTGAGGAACATCTCCTTGGTGAGGGTTGTCCCCTTACGCAGCGAAAGCAGCTCGAGCATCTGGTACTCTTTGCCGGTGAGGTGGACCCGCTGTCCGTTGACCTCGACCGTCTTGGTATCGAGATTGACCCTGAGGTCGCCCGTCTCGATGACCGACTGTGCGTGCCCTTTCGAGCGCCGCACGATGGCGTGAATGCGCGCGACGAGCTCATCCTTATGGAAGGGCTTCGTCATATAGTCGTCGGCACCGAAGCCGAGACCGCGAACCTTGTCCTCGATCTGCGCCAGACCGGACAAGATCAGGATGGGCGTCTGGACCTTCGCCACCCGGAGCATCTTCAGGACCTCATAGCCGCTCATGTCCGGCAGATTGAGATCGAGCAGAATGATGTCGTAATCGTAGAGCTTGCCGAGATCCACGCCCTCTTCGCCGAGGTCGGTGGTGTAGCAGTTAAAACCCTCGGACTGGAGCATCAGCTCGATGCTTTGCGCCGTCGCGCTATCGTCCTCGATCAGAAGGACCCGCATGCTAATTCCCTCTTCCTTGCCCCATCACAAGGCGCGCCGCATTTGCTTAAAAGAAGACTACCACCGACCCAACAACCGAGCCCGAACTCTCATTACAAAAGTAACGATCACAGGTTAACAAATCCTAATTTCCGTTTCGAAACACTTCAGCTCGCAACTGGCACACTCTAACCCATTTGGGACAACATTCACCACATCGCTCCGAGCCTATCGAAGCGCATGACCGAACCCGGAAATGCAGAAACTCCCCCTTGCGCCCCTCGCCTCTCCGCCGGCCCCCCTCCCTAAGGGGGACCCACACCGTCGGAGATACCGGGAGGACACGAATCAAGAGGTAACAGAATTCGCCCGCTAGCCCTAGACCCAGAAAACAACTACAAGAGAGGAGCGACGTGAAAACTTAGCAAACGCTGGCATAGCGTTGCTTTACCGCAACTTAATATGACTTTGATACAGTAAACTCTTAGGATGCGCGCTCCAGCCGGACGCGTCGACCGGTAGCCGGCCGGGAAGGTCCACATAACGGCACATGGCATGTTTCTTGATTAGGTCACGGGCGTAAGGTGTTTGAGTAGGGGTAATGAAGATGAAGGCACGCGAAACGGCGCTGAGGCTGAAGCGCTTTGAGCTCGACGAAAGGGCACGCAAAGTTACCGACCTCGAGCAGATGATCCGTGAGTTCGAGAACATCGCCACCGACCTCGACCGCCAAATCCACGCCGAAGAGGACCGCACCGGCGTCAAGGACGCCAAGCACTTCGCCTATTCGACGTTCGCCAAGTCGGCCGCGTTGCGCCGCGACAATCTCCGCGCCTCCATCGCCGAGCTGCGGCTGAAGCACGAGGCCGCTCAGCAGGATTTCGAAGCCGCCAAGCAGCAGCTCGAGCGGGCTGCCAGCGACCAGCCGCGCGAGGTCACCCGCCCGCGCCGCCGCCACGAGCGCCCGACGGGCCTCGCCCTTCGCTAGGCTCTGAATGCTGCCAAGCCTTCGGACGGCAACCGTCCGAAGGCTGAATAACCTGCCGCATCAAAACCCTGCATCGCGTTTTCAAGAAGCCGCCGGCTTCGATCTCCCCAAGCCCGTTGCCACAGGCGGGGCGGCCGACTTGCGTTTGCCCCTTTCCCGTGCCAATCGCTCCCCAATGAGCGAGGCTCGAAGTGGACGCCAGGGAGCGGGACACTCGCCCAAGCAGTCCGGTGACTCGGGGCGGGCGCCTACGGAACGAATGGGCTGGACGAACCGCACGGTCGTGGTCATCGCGCTTGTTTTTTTGAGCGGATGCTCCAGCGCCGGATCGCCCCCCGTTCTGGGGCTCCCTTCGCCGAACGATTCCTCGGCAACGACCGGCGAAGGCATTCCGAGCGCAACCGCCGCCCTGCAGAGCATCCTGACGCCGCAGGACCTGGTTGTAGGCACCCCGACCGAAGTCTACACGCGCGTCGCACGCGGGGTACTCACATGTTGGTTCGGGGCCGACGGCCCTTTGAAGGCGCGCTACATCTACCACGCCGAGGCCGAGCCCGCGTCCAAGGGCGGGCAATCGGAAATCAAGATCATGACGCGCGACGTCGACGCCGACGACCCCCGTGCGCTGCGCGCCTACCGGGTCGTGATCCTGCCGTCCGAGAAGAATACCAAGATCGAGCTCGAGAACGCGCGCCTGCCCGAACCGTTGGCAGCGCGCCTCAAAACGGATGTCGAACGCTGGGCGCGTGACGAGGCGGGATGCGGAGAAGGGCCCGTCACGGCCGGCTGGAACGCCGAACAGGCCGTCGACGCCAAGCCGGCGACGAAGGAAAAGACAAAAAAGCCGTAGGATCGGGGCGCCCCCGACACCTACAGCGTTCTTTGCACATGCTCGCGGAAGCCGCGCCCGCTCACGCCGGCGCGCACCGCAAAAACTACGAATAGCGGAAGCTCAGCCGCGATAGTCCTGGATCCGCGTCGCGCGCAGCCCAGGGAGGCCATGCTTGTCGATCGACCGCTGCCAGGACAGGAACTCGTCCACGGTCAGCTTGTAACGTTCGCAAGCTTCCTCGATGCTGATAAGCCCTCCGCGCACGGCCGCTACGACCTCCGCCTTGCGGCGGATGACCCAGCGTTTCGTATCCCGGGGCGGGAGATCGGCAACCGTCAACGGGCTCCCATCGGGGCCGATAACGTAACGCACACGCGCTCTCATCTGATGTTCGGTCATGATACTCGATACTGCTACTGACCAGCCGAAACTATAACCTGTTTCTCTTAAACATGGCCTAAGCCATTGAGTAAACATACCATAAAGAGCTGTGCGAAATCACGCAACGTCATGCGATATGGTTGACAGCCGTCATGATCCGGGACGCTGATCCCGGCCGCCTGACACGATGCGATCTCCACACGGAAAAGTTGTTCCAAAAACAGGATAACCTGTTGAACATCCATAGTATAAGCGCATTAACCAGAACCCGCAACAGCGTTCCCGTGGGCGGCCGGACATAATTTGTCCCGCGGCACAAAAGGCCCCACCCATCTTGCGTCGGGATCGACCTGCAATTTATCATTGGCTGGAAAGCTTGCTCCGCGCCATTCCGCGGCGCACTACGCTTTACGTGTGGGCGCCGATTGCAACGAGATAATGACGTGGCATCACCTTCCCTCGAGACACCAATCGCTGACGACAAGAAGAAGCGCGTGGTCGTCGCCATGTCCGGCGGCGTCGACTCGTCCGTCGTTGCCGGTTTGCTGGCCCGCTCCGGCCACGAGGTGATCGGGATCACCCTTCAGTTGTACGATCACGGCGACGCCGTCGGACGTAAGGGATCCTGCTGTGCCGGCCAGGACGTCCAGGACGCCCGCCGCGTCGCCCAGAAGCTCGACATTCCCCACTACGTGCTCGACTACGAGAAGCGGTTCTCGGACGCTGTCATGAAGTCGTTCGCCGAAAGCTACGTCGCCGGCGAGACACCGATCCCCTGCGTCACCTGCAATCAGACCATCAAGTTCCACGATCTCTTGGGAACCGCCCGCGAGCTCGGCGCCGATCTCCTGGCCACCGGTCATTACGTCCAGCGCGGCGAAGGCCGCGACGGCCCGGCCCTTTTCCGCGCCTGCGACAGCGATCGCGACCAGAGCTATTTCCTGTTTGCCACCACGCGCGAGCAGCTATCGCACCTGTGGTTCCCGCTCGGCGGCATGCAGAAGAGCGACGTGCGCGCGCTCGCGCACGAGTTCGGACTGTTGGTCGCCGACAAGTCGGACAGCCAGGACATTTGCTTCGTGCAGAAGGGCCGCTATAGCGACGTCATCGAGCGTCTGAAACCCGGAGCGCTCCAGGCCGGCGACATCGTGCATATCGACGGCCGGCGCCTCGGCCGCCACGACGGCATCGTCAACTACACCATCGGCCAGCGCCGCGGCCTCAAGATTGCGGCCGCCGAGCCGCTGTACGTCCTCTCTCTCAACGCCAAGCGCAACGAGGTGGTGGTGGGACCACGTGCCTTCTTGCACACACGAACCCTTGTACTTAGAAATGTGAACTGGCTCGGTGACGGTTCCATTGAGGGCGCCGTCGCCGACGGGGAGATCGAGGTCTACGCACGCATCCGCTCGTCGCAGGCGCCGCAGCCCGCCGTGGTTTCTTTGAGCCACGACGGCACCGTGACGGTGACGCTGCGCAACGGCGAGCACGGCGCGGCTGCCGGTCAGGCTTGTGTTCTCTACGCAGACGGCGCGACCGATGCCCGGGTTCTGGGCGGCGGATGGATTGCGGAAGCGGTGAAGGCCGATAAGATGCATCGGCTGGAATCGCCCGCATAACGGTAGCCGAAGCGGAATTGGCAACACCCCTCGGCGCGGATCGCGTCGAGCGGCAGTAAGACTTCGGTGGGAGAGAAACGCGTGCAAAACTCGAAAACCCAGTTGAAGCCTCGCTTGCGTGTCGAGGATCTCGAGCGCGCGAACGGCCGCATCGTCGGCATCGGCCGCATCGAGGAGGATGTGGTCAAGGTCGCGTACCGCCGCTGGGCCCCCATCTACGATCACACCTTCGGCCGCGTCTCGACGGAAGGCAGAAAGCACGCCGCCCAGGTCATCAACCAGAGCATCGATAGCGGCCGCGTTCTGGAGGTGGGTGTGGGCACCGGCCTCGCCCTCGGCGACTACGCACGCCATCTCGAGGTCATCGGCATCGACCTCTCGCCGGACATGCTCGACAAAGCGCGCGAGCGTGTGGCCGCCGAGAAGCTCGACCACGTCACCGGCCTGCACGAGATGGACGCCGGCGACCTGCAGTTCCCGGACAACTCCTTCGACATCGTGACCGCCATGTTCGTCATGACCGTCGTGCCCGAGCCGGAGAAGGTCATGCGCGAGCTGGCTCGCGTCACCAAGCCCGGCGGCGAGGTGCTGATCGTCAACCACTTCAGCCAGACCGAGGGCGTGCGCGGCTGGGTCGAGCGGCGCATGGCGCCGTTCGCCGAGATCATCGGCTGGCGCTCCGTGTTCGACCAGTCGCGTGTCATGGTCTGCGAAGACCTGACGCTGACCGAGCGCAAAGCCCTGCGCCCGTGGGGCATTTTTACGATGATGCGCTTCAAGAAGAAGGTCGAGGAAGACCAACGGCCCATCGCGGCCGAATAAGCCCCCACTCCAGGCGCATAGCGGCCGGAGACGGGCTGAACGCGAGCGGCGCTTGACGCCGGACGCGCTGATTCATATAGACAGCGTTCTTCGGCGGGATAGCTCAGGTGGTTAGAGCGACGGTCTCATAATCCGTAGGTCGGCGGTTCAAGTCCGCCTCCCGCTACCAGAAATTCCTCCTGGCGCTCAGGAACCATAGTCCCGCCGGCACGTTGATGCGCCGGTGCGTCGGACGTGCGACGCGAACCGTTAGGGGCACCTGCCGAGTATCTCGCAGGTGCCCCATTGGTTTTCCGGACATCGAAGCCACCCGGCGCGACACTAGCCAACCAGCCGCGGATCCTCGCTGTCGTGCGCGTGCACCACCGCCCGCAGGAGCTTCTCCGGCACGTGGTCACGATTGAGAATGACCTTCTGGTCATGCACCGCCTTGACCGCGGCGAGCGGCACCAGAAACTCGCCGAAGTTCTCGACATAGACGCTGATGGCGTCGGCCTGCACGTCGCGCACCGCACCGATGCCCTCCTGGCCCTCGGCCAGGAACACCATGAAATCGCGCTGAATGGAGTTACGCATGTCGACATCTCCTCGCTGGCGTTGCCCGCACACGACCAGCGCTACTGGGCAGGTTGAGGCGGGTCGAATTGTGTCGCGGACGGCGGCTCGTTGCTCGCCTGTTGCGTGCTCGTCGGACCAACCAGCGTGACGATGACCGCCAGCGCCACGACGAGCCCGACAATGAATAGGCCAACTGCGCCCCAGCTTCTACGCTTACGCTGCTCTGCATCCAGCGGATCGTTCGGAGCAGGATCGAAGGTCATGGGTGTGTCCTCCTTTTCTACTTTGCTGAAAGAAACGCACGGCCGGACAAGGGGTTCCTGATTTGCCGCCACCGGCTTCGCCATCTTCTCAGCACTTTTCCCGTCATGCTCGCGTCCAGATAGCCGAGCCCAAGCAAAGTCTTAATCCTCATTTCGACGAGGAACACAGACCTCCGGTTTTGCGTTAAGATGCGACTCGGATCGCTTGGGGAGGCTGAAGCTCAAACGGGTCATCGCATGGTTCCCGGATCCTTATCCGCACGCACACTTGCCATCTTCCTCGCAGCATCGGTCGCCGTGGCGCTCGGCGACGCCGCGCCTGCACGGGCCGCGAAAAAGTCCGAGGCGAAGCCGCCTGAGCCGGTGCAATCGCTTTCAGGCCCCGCCATGCTCGCCGTGGTGTCCTTGAAGGACCAGCGCATCGCCGTCTACGATGCGCATGGCGGAGCCATCCGCGCGCGCGTTTCGAGCGGCCAGACCGACTACGAAACGCCCGTCGGCGTCTACAGCATCCTGCAGAAGAACAAGGACCACTACTCGAACCTCTACGACGATGCGCAGATGCCTTTCATGCAGCGCCTGACGTGGTCCGGTATCGCGCTGCATGCCGGTGCGCTCCCCGGCTACCCGGCATCCCATGGATGCGTGCGCCTGCCCTACAATTTTGCCGAGCAGCTTTTTCCGCTCTCCAAAATCGGAACGCGGATCATCGTCGCCCGTGACGACGTGGCCCCGTCCGAGATTTCCCATCCCCTGCTGTGGAAGCCGACCGAGACCGGCACCAAGGCGGCGGCGATCCCGATCGCTTACGAGGGCGACGAGACCCAGGATCCCGCCGGCAAGCCCTTTCGCCCGGATCTCTCGAACTGGCCGGAACGGGCCGCTTTGCTCGATCAGCTGAAAACCGCGGCCGACGCCAAGGCGGCTGCAGCGCAACCGCTGGTCGCGCCCGCCGAGGAATTGAAAAAGACGCTGAAGACAAAGACATCCGCGCGTGCCAAAACCGCCAAAGCTCTGAAGCAGGCACAGAGCGCCAAACAGAAGGCCGACAGCTGGGCCGCGAGCGCTGCACGCCGCCTCTCCAATGCAAAAAACGAGAAGGCCAGAAAATCGGCGGAGCAGGAGGTCGCGAAGACCGTCACCGCCATCGCCAAGGCCGACGAGAAGCTCGCTGCCGCGACGGCGCAGGATGAGGCCGCAGCAGCCGACCTCAAAACCGCGTCCGATACCTTCGACGCCGCCAACGCCAAACGCGCCACAGCCGCAACCGCGGCCGATGAAGCCCGCCGTAAGACACTCCCGGTGTCCGTCTTCGTCAGCTTGAAAACGCAGCACGTCTACGTGCGCCAGGGCCACGAGCAGGTGCTCGAGATGCCCGTCTCCATCGCCAATCCCGAAACGCCGATCGGCACCCACATCTTTACTGCCATGGACTACAAGGACGGCGGCAACGACGTCATTTGGAACGTGGTCTCGTTGCGCCCGCGCGCGCACGAATTGGATGACTATCGCTACGACGACTACGACGAATACGGACGCCGGAAGCGCCGCGCCGCGAGCACGGCTCCGCCGCCCCCGACGGATGTCGCCCAGGCCAAGGCGGCCCTGGACCGTGTCACGCTTCCGCCCGAAGTCGCGGCGCGCATCTCGCAATACGTCTGGCCCGGCTCTTCGCTGATCGTGTCCGACGAGGAGGCGAGCAAGGAGACCGGCAAGGCGACAGATTTCGTGGTGCTGATCAGCGGCGAGCCGCAGGGCGGCATCAAGAAGCGCCCGCGCCAGCCGCGTTACGACGACTATTACTACGACGACTACTACTATAATGATCGGTACTATGACCGGCGCGGCAGGCGGCAGCGCTACAATCCGCCATTCTTCAGCTTGTGGTGAGAGGGCGCGGACGGAGGAAACCTCTTGGCGAAATCGGGGGGACGATCTCGAACCGCCTTCGTGGCAGGCCTCGGCCTGATCGCCTTCGCCGCTACCTGTCCGGCATATGCGGAGCCCGCGCCGTCGGCTCCTCCCGAGATCGACCGCCAGGAGCGCTGGCGCGCCGCGCGTAGCGGAAGCCTCCAGTTGCCGCTTCCCGGAACTCCCGACACCGAGCGGCTCCTCACCCGTCTCGGCACGGCAGGCCTGCCCCTCGGGGCACCGATGTTGATCCGCGCCTTCAAAGCCGAATCCGAGCTCGAAGTTTGGGTTCAAAGGCGCAACACCTATGTGCTCTTCGCCACCTACCCGGTCTGCTACTGGTCCGGAAACCTGGGGCCCAAGCTGCGCGAGGGCGACAAGCAGACTCCCGAGGGTTTCTACGCGCTGAGTGAGCGCGAGCTGCATCATGGCGACCGCTGGCGGCGCTCTCTCAACATCGGCTATCCGAATGTCTTCGACCGCGCCAACGGCCGCAGCGGATCGAACATCCTCGTTCACGGCGGCTGCGATTCCATCGGCTGCTTCGCCGTGACGGACCCCGTCAACGCCGAGCTTTACGACCTCGTCGCAGCCTCATTGCGCGCAGGTGCGGACTATGTGCCGATGCAGATCTTCCCGTTCCGCATGACGGACGCCAACCTCGCCGCCAACGGCACCGGGCCATGGCAGAGTTTCTGGTCCGATCTCAAGCTGGGCTACGACTCTTTCGAGCGCACGCGGCTGCCGCCGAACATCTCTGTTTGTGGACGGCGCTACCACGTGCGCGACAACTCCCCCTTCTCCAGGAACTCACTGGATATCGAGCTCTGCGCAGAGGATCGAAACCTCGTTCCGGATCGCCGGGAGGAGGCGCGCGCACGACCCACCGCCCAGGATCCGGGGGCGCGACTGGTACGCGCCAGTCCGCCGCCACGCTGCAGCACGGCGCGCGCAAGCTGCCGCAAGTGGGTGGCTCTGCGTGATCGTCGCGCCACGAGCCGCACCGTTGCCAGACAAACAACCGGCGGGAAAAAGCGCTCGGCCGTACGCTGACCTCGTCCAACCCCGGGCGCACCGTCAAACGCGCGGCCGCCGCGGCAGCTCCACCGGCAGGAACTCGACACCCGACTGCTGCACGGGTTGCGGATAAAGCTTCATCATGTCCAGCACCTCGGTCGGCATGCCGACCTTCACCGGCAGCCCGAGCGACTTGGCCTCGGCGGCCGTCAGCGCGTAATCGTGCGTCCAGTGTCCGCCAGCCAGCTTATCGGCAACGATCTCGGCCGCCGCCTGGTCGAGCCGTGGCGTCAGGATCTCGACCGCGCCGCGCTTCACCTGTGCCAGCGCCTTCTCGCTCACGTCGGCGAGCACCAGCGTCAGATCCATCACCTCGGCGACCGGCTTCATGTCGCGCGCCTTGACGATGCTCGCCGCCGGAAAGCCGAGGATCTGCGGATCGATAGGCCCCAGCACCGAGAACTCGCCGAGCACGATCTCGTCCGCCGCAAGCGCGATCAGCGTGCCGCCCGACATGGCGTAAACCGGAACGTAGACCGTCACCTTCGCCGGATGCGCCTCGACCGCGCGGGCAATCTGCATCGCCGCCAGCACGAGCCCGCCGGGCGTATGCAGGATGAGATCGATCGGCACCGAGGACGGCGTCTCCTTGATGGCCGCAATGATCGTCTGCGCGTCTTCGAGATCGATATGCCGCGAGACGGACAGACCGAAGAGGCTGCGCCGCTCCTGGCGGTGGATCATCGTGATGACGCGCGTCTCATGCGTTTTCTCGATCGCGCGGATGGCCTGCTCGCGCTTGAGTGCGAACCACCGCCCCATCAGCAGGGGCTGCAGCGCCATGGCGATCACGGCCATCCAAAGCAGCGACGAGAAATCGAACGACATCGGAGGCCTCCACACGCACAGGAAAAAGCCGGAACGCCGCCTTGCGCTCCGGCTCCACCTTAAGCTCCGATGATTCCGCTTTAAAGCGTGACCTGCGTCACGCCGGCCGTATCGAGCGCCGCCAGCCGGCGCCTCAGAACGATGACGTACATGAGCATGTAAAGGTACTGGAACGTCTCCACCACCTCGCTGGGACGAATGAAGATCGGCGCGGCGAGGTAATCCTTGCCGAGGTCGTCGACCACCTTGAAGACGAGCGCGATCACCGCAGGGGCGGCAATGGCGAGCGGGGGCGTGAGCAGCGCCAGCAACGGCTTCTTGAATCCACCCGTCCAGAGCTGGATCAGCGGAATGAGCAATCCACCGACGAACATCGCGATGTCGAACAGAAGCTTCGGCCGCTGGTTGAACCACGGGCTCGTGTTGTGCAGGTTCGTCTCCTGCTGCCGGTTGATCTCAGACCAGTAGGCGGGCGTATTCCAGTTGAAGAAATGCTGCCCCCAGCTGTGCTCCTCGCCCGCGATGTAGAAAGCGGCCAGCGCAAAGAACAGCACCGCAAGCCAAAGCAGCGTGCTGCCCCTCACCACCTTGTAGCCGAGCGCCTGGAAGCAGAGCACCGCCGCCGCGCCGGCGAGAAAAAATTGCGTCAGCTCGAGGAAGCCGTACCCCTCGGGGAGCACGTACGCGCGGTAGAACTCCGGCGCCACGAAATGGATCACGAGCACCGGAGCCAGGATCGCGATCGGCAGCAGCCACGTCCACCACGTATCCGACCCGCCAGGCACCCACGCGCTGGCCGGCACCGCGTCGAGGGGTCTTGGCAAAGAAGCCCCGGCGGAAGATCCGGGTGATGTTGGAGCGACCATAGCAATCCCCGACAGGAAAAAAGAGAATGACGCCCGCGCGTCAACACTCGGCCACCCATGACAAATTTATGAACGGCGAACAACCCGATACCAAGGTCTAGCCCCACTTTTTATTCTGAGGCCGCGAATTCCTCTGCTAACCCCCTACACCCGGCCGATATGGCATCCCGACGGCACGAACCTTACGAGCATGAACTTTTCTTAAGGTGAGCCATATCAGCGTCTTCCCACTTGAATCGTCCAGCCACCCAACTATTTTCGCGCTCGCCGTCGCAGGCCGTACCGCAGCCCATCGTTGCGCATGTGTACGAGAAGGCCCGCGCGGCAGATCGGGACACTGAGACCCGCAAAAGAAACGGTCGCGACATCGACGACCGGTACGAGGGAGGCATGTGACGATGGCACCGCTCATTAAGGCGACGGGCCTGCGCAAGACATTCGGCCCCATCACGGCCGTCGATGGCATATCGCTCACCGTGAACAAGGGTGAGGTGCTCGGCTTCCTCGGCCCCAACGGCGCGGGCAAGTCCACCACCATGAAGATGATTACAGGCTTCCTCGAACCCGATTCCGGCTCGGCGTCGATCTTCGGCGCCGACGTGCTCACCGCGCCGAAGGCCGCCAAATCGAAGCTCGGTTATCTGCCCGAAGGCGCTCCGGCCTATGGCGACATGACCCCGACCGCGTTCCTCTCCTTCGTCGCCGAGATCCGTGGCTTCGACGCCAGCGATGCCAAGGCCCGCGTCACCGCCGCCATCTCCCGCGCCGGCCTCGGATCGGTCGTCAACCAGCGCATCGAGACGCTGTCCAAGGGTTTCAAGCGCCGCGTCGGCGTCGCCCAGGCCATCCTCCACGATCCCCCCGTGCTCATCATGGACGAGCCGACCGACGGCCTCGATCCGAACCAGAAGCATCACGTCCGTGAGCTGATCCGGGAGATGGCGCCCCACAAAGCCATCATCGTCTCGACCCACATCCTCGAAGAGGTCGAAGCTGTCTGCACGCGCGCGGTGATCATCAACAAGGGCCGTATCGTCGCCGACGGAACGGCGGAGGATCTCCTGCGCCGGGCCAGGAACCATGGCGCCATCTCGATCCGGGTTCCGGAAGCCGACGCGGCCCGCATCTCGAAGTTGCTCTCGACCGTTGCCGAGATCGCCGGCGTCGAGACCGTCGAAAAGGCCAACGGGCACATCCGCCTACGCGCCCTGCCGAAGACCGCCGCATCGCCCGCCGCCGCCGTTGGCGACCTCATCCGCCGCGAAAGCCTCTCCGTCGAGGAGGTCTATGTCGAGCGCGGCAAGCTGGACGATGTCTTCCGCGAGATCACCATGTCGGCTCAGGCTTGAGATTGGGCACCCACACCATGCGCGAGACCATCAAGAACGCCTACATCATCGCCAAACGTGAGTTCGCCGGCTACTTCGCCACTCCCTTGGCTGCCGTGTTCCTCACCATCTTCGTTGCCTTGACCGGCGCCTTCGCTTTCTTCATCGGCGGCTTCTTCCAGCGCGGTCAGGCCAACCTCGACTCCTTCTTCGCCTACCACCCCTGGCTCTACCTGCTGCTCGTCCCCGCCGTCGCCATGCGGCTCTGGGCGGAGGAACGCAAGAGCGGCACCATCGAGCTCCTGATGACGCTTCCCATCTCGCCGACGGAAGCCATCCTCGGCAAGTTCGCGGCTGCATGGGCCTTCATCGGCCTCGCCCTGATCCTCACGTTCCCGATCTGGATCACCGTCAACGTCCTGGGCAACCCCGACAACGGCATCATCGTCACCAGCTATCTCGGCAGCTTCCTGGTCGCCGGCGCCTTTCTTGCCATCGGCGCCTTCATCTCGGCCCTCACCAAGAACCAGGTCATCGCCTTCATCTTAACAGCGACCGTCTGCTTCCTGCTCGTCACCAGCGGCATGGAGATCGTCCAGAATGTGCTGCGCAGCTGGACTCCGAGGATCGTCGCCGACGCCGTCGCGTCCATGAGCTTCCTCACCCACTACGAGGAGATCACGCGCGGTGTCCTCTCGCTCGACACGCTCGTCTTCTTCCTTTCCATCATCGCCTTCGCGCTGTTCGCAAATGCAGTCGCGGTCGGCCAGAAGAAATCCGCCTGAGGATCGCGCCATGTCAGACTTCATCGCTTCCGTGCGCTCCGCTGTCTCGTCCGGCTTTTCCGGTCTCGTCGCCTACGCGACGCGCTTGAGCCCGGCCCGCCTCGCCTGGGGCGGCCTCGCCCTCGCCGCCGTGACGCTGCTGTCGGTGAACCTCATCGCTTCCGAGACCTTCAGCGGCTGGAAGGCCGACCTCACCCAGGACAAGCTCTATTCCATCTCGCCCGGCTCCGTGACGGTGCTGCGCGCCATGGACGAGCCGATCAAGGCGCGGCTCTATTTCTCGAAAAAGCTCGGCGACCTCTCGTCGACCTACAAGAGCTACTACGACCGCGTCCGCAACCTGCTCGAGGAGTTCAACCGCATCTCGGGCGGCAAGCTCGAGCTCGAGGTCCTGGATCCCGAGCCCTTCTCCGACGCCGAAGACCGCGCGGTCGCCGCCGGCCTGAACGGACAGCGCATCAACGCCGAGGGCGAGATGGCCTACTTCGGCCTCACCGCCTCGAACTCCACCGACAACAGCGAGGTCATCGCCTTCTTCAACCCCAGCCGCGAAAACTTCGTCGAGTATGACATCACGAAGCTGATCCACACGCTGTCGAACCCCAAGAAGCGCATCGTCGGCCTCGTCTCGTCGCTGCCCCTCGACGGCGGCCAGAACCCGATGACGCAGCAGCAGACGCCGCCATGGATGATCATGGGGCAGATCCGCGAGTTCTTCGACGTCGAGACGCTCGAGCAGAACGTCACCGAGATCCCGGCCCGCATCGACGTGCTGCTGGTCGCCCAGCCGACGCAGCTGACCCCGCAGGCCGCCTACGCCATCGACCAGTACGCGTTGAAGGGTGGCAAGCTTCTCGTGCTCATCGATCCGATGGCGGAGGCGGCCCAGTTCGAGCTGATGCAGAAGCAGGGCGAAGGGCGCGCCGAGCTCGCCAAGTTGCTCAAGTCTTGGGGCGTGGGTTTCAACTCCAAGGAGACGGCCGCCGACATCCGCCACGCGCGCCGCGTCCAGTTCGGCCGTGGCGGCGACGGCATGGTCACCGAATACGTGGCCTGGCTCGGCCTCGACAAATCCAGCATCGACCAGCGCGACGTGCTGTCGAGCGGCATCGAGAATTTGAACCTCGCTTCGGCCGGCATCCTGACCCCGGAGAGCGGCGCCTCGACGACGGTAACGCCGATCCTCGTCACATCGTCCGACGCCATGATCATACCGACCGAAAAAGTCGGCATGAGCGCCGATCCCGCGGCTCTGCTGCGCAATTACGTACCGGGCGGCAAACCGCTGACACTTGCGGCTCGCATTGCCGGGGAGGCCAAGACCGCGTTCCCGGGCGGCGCGCCGAAAGCCGAGCCAAAGAAAGACGACCCGAAAGACGGCGCCGCGAAACCGGACGCCGCCAAGGATGCGAAAAAGCCCGAGGAAGCCAAACCCGGCCCCGGGCACGTCGCGACCGGCCGCGTGAACGCGATCGTCATCGCCGACACCGACCTCATGGCCGACCGCTTCTGGGTCGAGAGCCGCGAGATGCTCGGCCAGGAATTCGTCACGCCCTCGGCAGGCAACGGAGCCTTCATTGTCGGCGCACTCGAAAACCTCACCGGCAGCGACGCAATGATCGCGCTCCGCGGGCGCGGCATCAAGGAGCGGACCTTTACCCTGGTCGAGGATCTGCGGCGCGACGCCGAGCGCAAGTTCCGCGAGAAGGAGGAGGCGCTGACAACCAAGCTGAAATCGGTCGAGCAGGAGCTAGAGAAGCTGCAGAGCGCCGGCGCGGTTAGCGGCAAGATCATGGCCTCCGAAAAGGAACGCCAGGCCATCGAGGAGTTCACGAACGAGATGCTCGCGACCCGTCGCGAGCTGCGGCAGGTGAAGCTGGCGTTGAGCCAGAGCATCGACAGTCTCGACGGGTGGCTGAAGTTCGCCAACATCGCGCTGGTGCCCCTGCTGATCGCGGCTGGCGGCATCGGCTGGTCGCTTTGGCGTTCGCGCCACACGCCGAAATCGTGACGAGCTGGAGAAGAGAGCGATGACCCCGAAACAGTTCGCAGCCCTCGCCACGACGGCGGCCCTCTCCCTGGTCGCGGCCATTGCCGTGCACTCGGCACGTGCGCCCACGACCGGAGAGATGGCAGGATCCGGAAAGCTGCTGCCCAATCTAGAATCCAACGCCGAAAAGATTGCGCGCATCACCGTGACGCAAAGCGGCAAGCCGCTCACCATCGAGCGCGACGCCGACCGCTGGCTCGTCAAGAGCCAGGATGGCTACCCCGCGAGCACCGAGAAAGTGCGCACGCTCCTGACGGCTCTCGCCAAGGCAGAGCTTTTGGAGCCCAAGACCGCATCTCCAGACCGCTACGCCGTCCTCGAGGTCGATGATCCGGCCGGCAAGAACTCCAACGCCCGCCTCATCAAGATCGAGGACGCGAGCGGCGCCGCCCTGGCCGAGGTCATTGCCGGCAAACAGCGGCCGGGCACCGCGAGCGGCACCAGCCCGGGCAAGAGCACAGCCGGAACCTACGTTCGCCGCCCGGGCGAGGAGCAGAGCTGGCTCGCGAGCACGGACATCGCCGGCGGAACCGCTCTCAAGGATTGGGCCAACGTCCGCGTCTTGGAAACGCCCACCGAAAAGGTGAAAGAGCTGACCGTGGCCGTGGCCGGCGAGGCCCCTTACAAGCTCACGCGCAACGCCGACGGCAGCCACCAGCTCGAGAACATCCCCGCCGGCAAGAAGATCAAATACGTGAACATGATCGACAACATCCTCGAGGCGGCGTCGTTCGTCGATTTCGAAGGGGTTCGCAAAGCCACCGGCACCCCCGGCGGCGAAGCCGGAACGGTGAGCTTCGAGACCGACAACGGTCTCAAGATCGCGCTCAAGGTGCGTCGTGACAAGGACGCCGTCTGGATTGCCATCGAGCCGTCCGGAGAAGGCGACGCCAAGAAAACCGCCGACGAGATCAAGGCCCGCACGTCCGGCTGGGAGTTCTCGGTCCTGCCGTCGAAAGCCGACACCATGTTGAAGAAGCAGGCTGATCTTCTGGAGGACATCGCCTCGGCCGAGACGTCGGACGGTGCAGGTCCCGGCGGCCTGCCGGGTATGCCGGGGCTACCGGGCATGCCCGCCCCGCATGCGCTTCCGACACCGTGAGGCCCGGGATCAGGACGCGACTTTGACGGCGTCGAACCGCTCCCAGGCCGGTCGGCTGAACCGCTCGACAAGGAAGTCGATGAACACGCGCGACTTGGCGGCCAGGAATCTGTTCGGCGCATAGAGGGCATGGATCATGACGTCCTGCGGAGGATAGTCGGCCAGAACCACGACCAGCCTTCCTGCAGCGATGTCCGCCCCCATGAGGAACGTCGGCAGCCGCGCGATCCCGATCCCCTTGAGCGCCGCGTCCCGCAGCGTATCGCCATTGTTGGAGCTGAGGCACGCCGCGACAGGCACCGAGATCGGCGCCCCGTTCTCGGTCAACGGCCAGCGTGGCACGGTGGTCGAATGACCATAATGGAGGCACTTGTGCCCCACGAGGTCGGCCGGCGTCTTGGGCAGCCCGTGACGCGCAATATAGTCCGGGCTGGCGACCAGCACGATGCGCGCCGCGGAAATCCGCCGCGCAATGAGGCTCGAATCCACCATCGCCCCGATGCGCACGGTGACGTCGACGCCCTCTTCGAGCGGGTCGATCATGCGGTCCGTGAGCGTGAGCTCCACCTTGAGATCGCGATAGCGATCCATGAAGTCCGCGATCGCCGACCCGAGATACAGCGTCCCGAACGACATCGGCGCATTGACCTTGAGCACGCCTTTCGGCTCGTCGTGCAGGCGTGATATCTGCGCTTCCGTTTCGGAGATCTGCGCCAGGATGGCGAGGCAGCGTTCGTAATAGGCGAGCCCGGCCTCCGTCGGCGTAACGCGCCGCGTCGTACGGTCGAGCAGCCGTGCGCCGAGCTCCTGCTCGAGCTGGGTGATCGCCTTGCTGATGGCGCTGCGCGTCACGCCGAGACGGCGGGCAGCCTCCGCAAAGCTTCCGCTCGCGACCACCTTCGTCAGCACGTTCATCGCTTCAAGCTTGTCCATCGGCGTGGCCCGCGTTTCAGAGCAACGTTTTGAAGTTTGTGTAGAGGATACGCGCAACGGACGTGTATGTCGGCAGCCGCGCGGCGACATCCGCAGCCAGACGCTCGACGCTGCCCGCGCCAAGTGTCGCCTCAAGGGCCCGTGCATACTCCGGAATCGCCGCCCAGTCGCCGACCGTATCGCGGGTCGCTTCGACATGGCATTGCAGTCCGTACGCCCGCTGCCCGTAGCGGAATGCTTGGATCTCGCAGACATCCGAGCGCGCGAGGTGCACCGCACCCTCCGGCAGTGCCTTCACTTCCGCCCCGTGCCATTGCAGCACCTCGAGCGTGTCGGGAACACCTGCCAACAAAGGGTCCTTTCGGCCGGCCTCCGTCCGCGTGATCGTGAGCGCACCCACTTCCGGCCGCGAGCCGGGGCCGACCTTACCGCCCAGCGCATCCGCCAACAGCTGGTGGCCGAGGCAGAGCCCCAGATAGGGGCGCCCCATGTCGGCAACGAAACGTCGGATCGCCGCCTTCTCCGGTTTGAGCCAAGGGAAAGCGTCCTCCTGCCAAGTGTCTTGCGGCCCACCCATGACGATCATCACGTCGAACGGCTCGAGATCGGGAATGGCTTCGCCCTGATCGAGCTCCACCGTGTGCCAGTTGAAGCCATCCTCCCGCAGAAAGTCCCGAAAGACGCCCGGATGCTCGACCGCCAGATGCTGGAGAACCAGAACGTTCATTGAGCCGCTTCCCTCTTCCTCGCTATCGGTCCGCCAACAACTCGGGGCGTCAGATTTGCCTAGGCGCTAGGCCTCGCGCTCAACCCTTGAGCACGCCCCGCGATCACGCCCACAACCGGCCGCCAGTCGCGCTCCCGACAGCCTCGATCGCGAAAATCCTGCCAGCAGCGCCGTTTCCACGCCCTGCCACCTCCAAGCTAAGCCAAGTTTCATATATGGCACAATAGTTGCCTATAAAGAAAATACCTCAGTACAAACACATCAGGATTAGCCGGGCAACTCACAGAGGATCCAATGGCAACGACGACATTTACCGGCTCGGAAGCCGCCACAGGCAGTGGGCTTCAGCGAGCCATCGATTGGCGCGGCGCGTTCTGGGTCGCAAGCGGCGTGCCCGCTCTCGTGCTGTTCTCGATCGGCGGCATAGCCGGCACCACGGGCAAGGTCGCCTTCCTCGTGTGGGCGGTCTCCATGGTGATGGGCCTCATCCAGTCCTTCACCTACGCCGAGATCGCAGGCCTCTTTCCCAACAAATCGGGCGGCGCGTCGGTCTACGGCGCCGCCGCCTGGGTCCGCTACTCGAAGGTCATTGCCCCGCTCTCCGTATGGTGCAACTGGGTGGCGTGGACGCCCGTTCTCTCCCTCGGCTGCTCCATCGCCGCGGCCTACATCCTGAACGCGGTCGCCCCCATCCCGCCGGCGGACGCACCCGACGTGCTGGCCTGGGTGCACGCCAACGCCGCCACCGTGACCGCCGATTCCCCGCGCGTCGTCGAATGGCTCGCAGCCAATGCCGGCAAGACGGCAGCCGACGCCATCGCCGCACTCCTGAGTCAGGATGGCGTCGCCGCCCTCACACCCGCCATCCGCGGATGGACGCTCTACTCACACTCGCTGGGGCCGGTCAGCTTCTCCCTCAACGCGACGTTCTTCATCGGCGCCGCGCTGATGCTGCTGGTCTTCGCCATTCAGCATCGCGGCATTCTCGGCACCGCAAACGTGCAGAAGTACATCGGCCTCCTGGTCATCATTCCGATGTTGATCGTCGGCATCGTGCCCATCCTGACCGGCCAGATCGATTGGTCGAACTATACGCCGGTCGTTCCCCTGGCCGCGGCCTATGCCCCCGCACCCGGCGCCTGGGACATTCCCGGCTGGACGCTGATCCTCGGCGGCATGTTCATCGCCGCCTGGTCCACCTACGGCTTCGAGACCGCGATCTGCTACACACGCGAGTTCAAGGATCCGAAGACCGACACCTTCAAGGCCATCTTCTATTCGGGCCTGCTCTGCCTGCTGCTCTACACGCTGGTTCCGTTCACATTCCAGGGCGTGCTCGGCCTCGACGGCATGCTCGCCACGCCGATCGTCGACGGCTCCGGCGTCGCCGAGGCCATGGGCAAAATGGTCGGCGGCACGGGCTTCGTCACCAACATCATGGTGATGCTGATGATCCTCGCCCTCCTGCTGTCGATCATGACGGCGATGGCGGGCTCCTCACGCACGCTCTATCAGGGCTCGATCGATGGTTGGCTGCCGCGCTACCTGAGCCACGTCAACGAGCATGGCGCACCGACCCGCGCCATGTGGACGGACCTGCTCGTCAACCTCTGCGTCCTCGCCATCGCCGCCGCCGACGCGACGAGCTTCTTCTTCATCCTCGCCGTGTCCAACGTCGGCTACATCATCTTCAACTTCCTCAACCTCAACGCCGGCTGGATCCACCGCATCGACAGCGGCCATGTCGAGCGGCCCTATCGTGCGCCGACGATCCTCATCGCGCTCGGCACCATCTTCGCCTTCGTCAACGCCGCCTTCATGGGCGCCGGCGCGAAGGTCTGGAACCCGATGGCGCTGTGGGCCGGCTTCATCGCCGCGGCGCTGATCGTGCCGGTCTTCTGGTTCCGCCACTACGTCCAGGACAAGGGGGTGTTTCCCGCCCACATGCTCGACGATCTCAACCTCACCAGCGCCGACCTCGGCACCAAGAAGGCAGGCATCCTGCCCTATCTCGCGCTCGTGGGCGGGCTTGCCGTCGTCCTTCTCTCGAACTGGATCTTCCAACTGCCGGGCTAGCCGCCCGACAAAAGCGCGTCGCCGGCCGGGTCCTTTGCGGCCGGCGACGCGCCGACCACAGCCCGCGCGTTTGCCCGCTCCGCGGGCCCTGCGCACAGCGATTGAGCACGGAAGGCACGGTCAAGGGCCTCGCTATAGGCTCAGCGTCGTCCCCCGCCCCAACCGCTCGAAACCCAGGCGCCATGGCCCTTTGCGAGCGTTAACGCCCCTTACGGAACCGTAAGTTTCACCGCTGGCACAAGAGTTGCCTCTAGGGAAAACAGCCTAAGGCGCGAGCAGCCTCCTCCGAGGGGGTGGCATGGGGCTTGCGGGGCTTGAGCTTGCGCAGCGACTAGCAGGGGAGTGTTTACATGGCCGATCAAGCGACAGGCATGTTGACGGTATTCACGGAGTTCTACTTCTTCTTATGCATTGTGCTGATGTTCTTCATTCACATCGGCTTCTGCATGTACGAGGTCGGTGTGGCGCGGACCAAGAACGTGCAGCACACCCTCCTCAAGAACGCGATGGCGATCCCAGTGGTCGGTCTCGCGTTCTTTTTGTTTGGCATGTGGATTTACATCGCGCTTCAGGGCTGGCCGGTGGCAACCACTGAGGTCAGCTTCGCGACGGGCTTCGAGCCGTGGTCCGAAAAGCTGGCGCCTAACCTCTCCGATCGCATCTCCGGCGTGTTCTGGGGAGCCTTCGCCCTCTTCGGCATGACGGCGGCATCGATCGTTTCGGGCTCGATCATCGAGCGTGCCAAGACGACGGGCTTCCTGCTGATCGCCGTCTACGTCGGCGCCATCGCCTGGGTGCTTCCCGCAGCCTGGGGCTGGGCCGGCAACGGCTGGATGGTTCAGTACCTCGGTTTCCATGACCAGTACTGCTCGGCCGTGCTGCACAGCGTCTCGGGCTTCGCTGCACTCGGCATCCTGATCAACCTCGGCCCGCGCATCGGCAAGTTCGGCACCGACGGCGAGCCGCGCGAGATTCCGGCCCACAACCCGTGGATGGTCACCGTCGGTCTCTTCATGATCTATGTCGGCTTCTTCGGCTTCTACGCGGCCTGCCACATTCCGCTGGCCAACATCGCAGCCGAGGGTCAGCCCGAGTACTGGACGGCCACCAACATCTACGGCTTCCCGATCACGCTGTCGGGCGTCACGATGAACTTCCTGCTTGCCCTCTTCGGCGGCATGATGACGGCCTACCTGATCTCGGGCGGCAACGCCTTCTGGACCTTCTCGGGCGGCCTCACGGGTCTCATCAGCTCGAGCTCGGGCAACGACCTCTATCACCCTGCTGTGGCCTTGGCGCTCGCCGTGGTCGGCACGGTGATGGCCTACTACCTGCACAACTGGGTGGAGAAGAAGTTCAAGATCGACGACGCCGTTGGCGCCGTTGCTGTCCACGGCTACTGCGGCGTCTTCGGCGGTATCGCCGCTGGCTTCGCCCTGTGGGGCTACCCGGCCATCTATCCGAGCGCCGGCACGCTGGTCGCACTCTCGGAAGGCGCCGGCTGGTTTGGCACCAACGCCGAAGGCCTGCCGATCGTCACCCCGATGGGCAACACCATCTGCTCGCTCATCTTCGCCATCGGCTTCGGCTTCATCCCGGGCTATGTGCTGAGCGGCATCCTGAAGATGTTCGGTTTGCTCCGCGTCGATCCCAAGGTGGAACTGACGGGCCTCGACGGCGAGCACGCTAGCTCAACCTACCCCGGTCTCTCCGGTGCGGAAGCTGCCTTCGAGAAGCTTCAGCGCAAGGAAGCGAAGACGACCTGACACTGGCGCCGTGCGAGCCGGGGACCACGCGCCGCGGCTCGCACTCAAACTTCAAAGGAGTTCTCCCATGAACACCGGCATTACGTCACTTTCGAAGCTGCCCGAGGTCACTGCGGTCTATCCGTTCCACGGAATGGAAATCCCGTTCTCGATCGGCATTGCCGCTCTCTTCGTCGTCTTCTTGGTGTGGCAGCTCGCCATGGAGGCCAAGCACCACAAGGCGATCATCGGCAATTTCACGGCGAGCCCAGGCGAGTAGTGTCCTAAGACCGCGTCCGCTTCGGATCCTAAGGAGGGCCGAGGCGGACGACAGGTCGCGCGAGTTTCCGCCGGTTGGCCGAGCACCCCGGCCGGCGGAGCGTACCTCGAGGCTCCAGGACCTGCCTCGGCCTGGGGCCTCGAGTTTTCTGCACGGCCCAATCGCGATGGCGCAGAAGCGCGAAACCGCTAGAATTGCGCGCGCCCTCCTTCTCTGCTCCAGCCGCCACCCATTCCCATGAGCCTGCTCTCCATTCCCGCCGAGCTTTGGTTGTTCGCGGCCACCCTCGCCGCGGTCGCCGTCTTTCACAGGCACACGCTCGGAGCCGCGCTCGCGGGCCTTGCGGCCATCACGGTCTACAAGACGGCGTTGACAGGTTTCAAACTCGGCGACGGCCTCGCTGGACTCGCCGGCCATTTCGCCCACGAATGGGTGCTGCTCGCCAATCTGCTCTTGCTCCTGACCGGGTTCGCCATTCTCTCTCGTCACTTCGAGGAGTCGCAGGTCCCCGCCGTCATGCCGAACCTGCTGCCGGACGACTGGACCGGCGGCCTCGCCCTCCTCGCCATGATCTTCGTCATGTCGGCCTTCCTCGACAACATCGCCGCGGCCGTCATCGGTGGCACCGTCGCGCGCTCGGTATTCCGCGGCAAAGTCCACATCGGCTATCTCGCCGCCATTGTCGCAGCCTCGAACGCCGGCGGCTCCGGCAGCGTGGTCGGCGACACCACCACCACCATGATCTGGATCTCGGGCGTCAGCCCCCTCCACGTGCTTCACGCCTATGTGGCCGCTGCGGTCGCCTTCGCCGTGTTCGCTATCCCCGCCGCGCGCAGCCAGCACCGCCTGCAGCCGATCATGAAAGACGCTGCGCCGGGCACCGCCATCATTCCGACCCGCATCGCCATCGTCGCACTGATCCTCGTCGGCGCCATCACGGCCAACGTCCTGGCCAACCTCTATCGGCCCGACATCCTCGATCACGTTCCGCTCGTGGGTCTCGCCGTATGGGCGGCAATTCTCGTCGCGCTGCCTCTCCATGCGCCGGACTGGCCGATCCTGCCCGAAGCGGCCAAAGGATCCGTTTTTCTTCTGGCCCTCGTCAGCGCCGCCTCGATGATGCCGATCGAGTCCCTTCCCCCCGCATCGCCGTCGACGGCGCTCGTGCTGGGCTTCGTGTCCGCCGTCTTCGACAACATTCCGCTCACCGCGCTCGCCATCAAGCAGGGCGGATACGATTGGGGCTATCTGGCTTACGCGGTCGGGTTCGGCGGATCGATGATCTGGTTCGGGTCCTCGGCCGGCGTCGCCCTCTCGAACCTCTATCCCGAGACCAAGTCCGTGAAGGCCTGGGTGACGGCGGGCTGGGCCATCCCCCTTGCCTACGTGGTCGGCTTCTTCGTGATGCATGCCGTGCTCGGCTGGTCGCCCTGACGCTCCGGATAAGCTCAGCCGCCCGAGATCGCCGTCAGCACATAGACCCTGACACCGTTCCGCAAGCGCGTATCCAGCGAAGCCCGCTCCCCGTCGACGAAGATGTTGATGTGCCGGCGCACGCGCGGCGTTGAATCGCAAAGGCGATCCCGCATGCCGGGCCAGCGCGCTTCCAGCGCGCCGATCACGTCGGCCACGGTACGTGCCGGAACCTCCACTTCGCGCACCGCTTCGGGAAAGAGATCGAGAAGCGCGCGCGGTAGCAGCACCGAGACGGTCGTCTCGCCTTCGTTTTCGATACGCGCTTCATCCATGCGTGTCATGCGACGAGGCTAGTCCTCGATGACGAGAGTTTCCACCGACGAGATGGACGGAAGATGCTGGGCGAGGCACGCCCAGCTCTCGCCCTCGTCCGCGCTTGCGAAAAGTCCGCCGCCGCCGGTGCCGAAATAGACGCCGGCTGGCTCCAGCCGGTCCGTCGCCAGCGCCTGCCGCAGCACGCCGAAATAGGCGTCCTTCTGCGGCAACCCTTCGCGCAGTGCCGACCACGACGCGCCGCCGTCGCGCGTACGCCAGACCGCAGCCCGCGCGTCCGGCATGAAACGGCCTTGAATGTCGCCGTTGAGCGGCATCAGGTAGAGCGTATCCGCATCGCGCGGATGCACCGCCGACGGGAAGCCGAAGGCGGACGGCAACCCCGCCTCGATGCTCGACCACTGCTTGCCGCCGTCATCGCTCCGGTACATGCCGCAATGGTTCTGCTGATAGAGCCGGTCTAGCCCGCCCGGTGCCAGCACCAGGCTGTGCACGCACTGGCCGAATTCCGGATAGCGCTGATCCTCCGGATTGTAGTCGGCCCGCGTGCCCCGGTTGCGCGGCTCCCACGTCGCTCCGCCGTCGGCCGTATGGAACACGCCCGCCGAAGAGATCCCGACCCAGATCTTCTT
This sequence comes from uncultured Hyphomicrobium sp., assembly GCF_902826555.1. Lineage (GTDB taxonomy): Bacteria > Pseudomonadota > Alphaproteobacteria > Rhizobiales > Hyphomicrobiaceae > Hyphomicrobium_C. The sequence continues at coordinate 5,074 of NZ_CADEFI010000025.1, read as the reverse complement.
GGTGTCGGGATGCGGCACGATCGTATGCAGGATGAGCCCCGCACCACCCGGATGCCAGTGCGGCCGCGTCGGATGATCCCTCAGCCCTGCCACATGGCTCCACGTCACGCCGCCGTCGGTGCTTTTGAAGAGCCCTGCCGGTTCCACGCCCGCATAAAGCCCGTCGCTCCCTTGCGCGAGGCTCCACGCCGCCTTGATCGGCTCCTCGCCTTCCGCATAGGCAAGCCCCTCGCTTGAATGCGTCCAAGTCTCGCCGAGATCGGTGGATTTCCAGATGGCGGCGCCGAACCAGGGATTGCCGCCCGCGGCATAGATCGTGCCCGTCGCCGCGTCGGCGATCGCATGTTGGATCGGCCAAGTGTTGCAGAACGGACCCTTGAGCGCCCAATTGCGGCGCGCTCCGTCGCTCTCGGCAATGAACACGCCCTTCTTGGTGCCAACAAGAACCAGAACTTTCACCATGAGGTCCCACTCCTAGGCCCGAGCTGCGACGGACAAGCGTTCGACACGCGCCTTCAGGTTGGCGAGCCCCTCTTCGAACTGGGCCCCGCACATGCGGTCCATGTCGACGAAAAGCTGCATCACCTTTCCGGCCAGCGGCACGCCGCCCTCGATCGACCACGTCACCGTCGTGGTGCCGGCGTGCGGCAACAGCGTGAACGTCACGTGATTGTCGGCCTGCATGGGCCGGATCATGCTGAGCTGCATGTCGACCTGCGACGGTGGAGACGAGCCGAGGACCGTCACCGTCCCCTCGCCTACCTCTGCATTGCCGTTCCACGCCATACGCTGGCCCGGGCCGCGGTCCGGTCCGCTGTAGATCTTTGCCATGGCCGGATCCTTCTCGAACGGCGACCAGGTCGAGAAAAGCCTGAGATCCTCGATCAATGGGAAGATGGCCTCGGGTGGCGCAGCGATGTCCGCCGAGCGCACGATCTTCATCGTGTCCGGCCGGCGCCAGGCCAGCGCAAGAACGACGGCGGCGACCACCGCCAATCCCAGAGTAACATAGAGAGCAGTCTCGATCATGATGTCTCTCCTCCGCGATCCCGTGTGTTTTTGCCGGTTTTCGTAGCGTTCCAACCAAGGACGACGGAGCGACCGGCACGCCGACACCGGAAACAAAAAATTCCTATGAGCCGTTCCTCTTCGGGCGCTTCGCCGGTGAGCTGTTCTGCGCTAAGCGGTCGAGGTGAAGGCGAATGTGGGCCGCCTCCTGTGTGGTATGGGCAAGCGCAATGGCCCGGTCGTAGGCTTCACGCGCCTCGCTGACGCGCCCGAGCTCGGAGAGCAGCGCCCCCTTGAGCCCGAAGAAATGGAAATAACCGCCGAGCTTCGCTGCCAACGGCGCAATCATCGCCAATGCTGCCTCCGCACCCTGGACCTTGCTCACTGCCACCGCACGGTTGAGCGTCACAACCGGCGATGGCTGCAACTGCTCGAGCGTACTGTACAGCGCATCGATTTGCGGCCAGTCGGTGGCGTCGTAGCTCGAAGCTGTGCAATGCAGGGCCGCGATGGCCGCCTGGACCTGATAGGGACCGGACCGGCGGTGCCGCATCGCCTTGTCGATCAGCGCCTCGCCTTCGGCAATCAGACCGCGGTTCCAGCGGGCTCGGTCCTGGTCTTCGAGCAGCACGATGGCGCCCTCCGCATCCACGCGGGCATCCGCGCGCGCATGTTGCAGCAGCAGCAGCGCCGTGAAGCCCAGAATTTCGGGCTCGGCCGGAAACAGCCGCAACATGAGGCGTGCCAGGCGGATCGCCTCCTCGCACAGCGGCTTGCGCACCTGCACCTCGCCGCCGCTCGCCGAATAGCCCTCGTTGAACAGCAAGTAGATCATCGCCGCAACGGTGCCGAGCCGCTCGCTGCGCTCCACCGGTCCGGGCGTCTCGAACGCAATCCCTGCGTCCCCGATGCGCCGCTTGGCGCGCGTGATGCGCTGCTCCATGGCCGCTTCCGTGACCAGGAACGCCTTGGCGATCTCCCCGACGGTAAGCCCAGACACGACCCTCAGCGCCAGTGCGATCTGCTGCGTGCTCGGCAGATCGGGATGACAGCACGTGAACAAGAGACGCAGGATGTCGTCGCGATAGTGGGCATCGTCCAGCCGCTCGACGAGCGCGCCTTCCGTGTCGTCGAGATCCGAGACCGCGGCGTCGTCCTCCGGCAGCACTTCCGACTTTTTCTCGCGCCGGATCGCATCCAGTGCCACGTTGCGCCCGACCATGATGAGCCACGCGGCGGGATCACGCGGGGGACCGTTCTGCGGCCACGACTTGAGCGCCTTGAGGGATGCCTCCTGAAACGCCTCCTCCGCCCGGTCGAGGTCGCGAAAGTAGCGCAGCAGAGCCGCCATGGCCTGGGGCCTGGCACCCGTCACCGCGGCATCGAGCCAGGCCAGATCCGTCACCGGGGCGCGCTCCAGTCGATGAAATAGCCGATCGGCCGCACCTCGTAGGCGCCGCCGGGATTGGCTTCGGCGAGCTCCCGGGTGAAGTCCAGCGCCTCGTCGAGGTTCGCGCAATCGACGACAAAGAAGCCGAGAAGCTGTTCCTTGGTCTCGGCAAACGGCCCATCCATGACCAGGGGAGGCTCGCTGTCCTTGCGCACGGTCGTGGCCGCCGTGGTCGGCATCAACCGGGCGACGGGCCCGAGCTGGCCCATTTTCGCGCGTCGCTCCTGAACCACCGAGAGCTTGGCCATGACCGCCTCGTCATGCTCCTTGCTCCAGGAACAAACGACATTTTCCGCATGATAACAAAGGATTGCGTATTTCACGGGGACCCGATTCCTTTCCCATCTCTGCTCCAAGGACGAACGAGACTAGGCCATCCCGACCGCCCGCCCCGCAAAAACAGACGAAAAATCGAAAAAACCGCCACCGGTTCCTCCCGGAACAGCGGGATGGCGCGGTCCGGGGCAAAGTCTCCTCATCAACCCCGGTGATGGAGAGCACCAATGACCCCGATCAGCACCCTTCTCGCAGCCCGCGCCGCACTCGCCGCCGCTGTCGCCATCGGCACCCTCGCCGCCTCGACCCAGGCCGGCGCCACCAGCCTCGCCGTCAAGATGGCCTGCGCCTCCGACTACTACGCCCACTGCAGCCAGCACGATCCCGACAGCGCCGGCGTCCGCAAGTGCATGCGCGCCGTCGGCCGCAACCTCTCCTCGCGCTGCATCAACGCTCTCGTCGCCGCCGGCGAAGTGCCGAAGTCCAAGGCACGCCCCCAGGTCGCTGCGAAGTAAGATCCGGCTTCGGCAGGGTTTTCAAGGAATTAGGTTCTATCGCCCGAGCTCTCTCGGGCCACCAAGCCGGGGCGGCTCTCCACGCCCCGGTTTTCTTTTTGCGGGAAGGGCCGGGGGGCCTAGGCCGAGATCCGCACCGACGTGACGGACGCCTCCGTCCACCACCGATAGCTGGATCGTCCGGCGGTCTTTGCCTCGTAGAGGGCGAGATCCGCGCGCCGCAGAACATCCTCAAGCGCATCGCTTCCGGGGCGCGACTGGGCGATGCCGATCGATGCGCCGATATTGATGGTGTGCTCCCCATAGGAGATGTCGGCGGAAATCGCAGCGATGATGCCTTTGCAGAGCCGGCGAATGGCGGCCTCGTCACTGTCGAAGCTCATGACGACGAACTCATCGCCACCCAGGCGGGCACAAAGATCATCAGGTTTCACGATTGCTTTCAGGCGCTCTCCGACCAGCCTCAAGACGAAGTCACCCGCATCATGACCGTGCGTATCGTTGACCGGCTTGAACCGGTCCAGATCGATAAAGAGCACGCTGACAGGCTTGTCCCGCGTCTGCAACGCTTCCTGCAGGCGGAGTGTGAATTTCGCCCGGTTGGCGAGCCCGGTCACCACGTCATAGTGAGCTTTTCGCTCCATCGCCCGGTGTGCCGCTTGCAATGCCGTGGCCGCATCCTGAACCGTACCGGCGACACGAACGCCTTGACGCGCAAGCCAGAGCAGCAAGCCGGCAAACATCACCCCGACCAATCCGAACGACGGCAGAATGGCCCTGAGCATCTCTTCACCGGGCCTGATCGTCTCCACGTCCAGAACGAAAGCGACCCGGCCGTCATCTGTCCGCAGGAAAACATCCGCTTCCCGAACCCCCGGACCCGCAGGCACAAGGCGCAGCGAGTTGAGCCCAAGTGAATCGCGGAGTTGCCCGATGTCCGAATCCGTCAACCGGTCGCCGAACACCACGACCGAAGGATTTCGGCTATCGAGCTTGACCGAGGAATCGCTACCGGCGGACAGGATGCTTGCCACCGCCAGCACCAGCCCTCCCTCGGCAATCAGCAGGCCCGTCGCAACCTCTCGCGCCTGCGTCGCACGGGCGCGAGTGACCAGCTCTTTCACGCCGCCGATCTTTGAGACGACGGAGCCCTTCGTCAGCTCGCCGTCGACGACGCTGTAGACCTCCTTGCCGTCCGGGTCGAAAACGGCGGCGTACTCGATGCTCAAACCGTTGGCCAGGCTCTTTCCGAAGTTGTCCTGATCGTAGGCCCATACCGGGTTCACTGTGTGATGCAGATGTTGGTAGGCAGCACCCCAGTCCGCGTAGTCGACAAGCGTCCGCTCGAGCCACTTGGTTTTTTGCTCGATAAGCATGCGCACGAGATTCTGGGTCTGCGACCGAGATTTGACATCTTGAATGCGCGCGATATCGACGATGAATAGGATCGCCAGCGCATACGCCATGGAGATCGCCGCGAGGATGACGGCAACATATTTTCGGCTGAAACCAATCGCCAGATACGTCTGCGACATTACACTTCCAGAAAAGCGCGTTCTCTCCTGCCAGTCCGGCAGCGCGAACGGACTTCGGACAATGGCGCCAGTCTAGGGATCCGGCCGGTAAAAATGCTTTAAGCGGCCACGGCCCGCGACCTGCCGAATCCGACAGGTTCGGGATCGCCCACGCCTCGCGACGCACGCAAAAGCCAGCCGCAGCCCGGAGACCCCAGGGCTTCCGGCCTTTCAGAACGGGACACGAGAATGGAAAATGGTGCTGCCGGCGAGGATTGAACTTGCGACCTCTCCCTTACCAAGGGAGTGCT